>NZ_JBLWIU010000034.1:259806-462837 GCF_048381395.1 Rhodococcus shunpengi | reverse complement strand
CCGCTTCCGGTCCGCCGGACCGGTCGGGAGTGTCGGTGTTCAGGAATGTCCGAGTGTGGCGTGCATCTCCCAGACGATGACCTCGGCACCGGTGGTTGTGGTGAGCTGTCGGCCACCACCTCCGGCGATCCGCACCGCGTCTCCTTCGGCGAGAGGTCCGGCTCCCTCGAGTGCGGCTTCGCCCCGGGCGACGAAGAGGTGCACGAAGGGTGCGTCCGGCAGCGTCACGGGGCGATCCGGACGCATCCGCGCGACGTGCATGGCGGCATATCTGTTGCGGATGCGGATGGCGGAATGGTCGGCGTAGGCATCCATTCCGGATGCGACCGGCACGAGTCCGCCGGAGAGCAGTTCGTCGTCGATCTCGAGTTGTTCGTATCCCGGCTCGATCCCGGCTTCGTCCGGCAGCACCCACATCTGCACGAACCGCACCGGTTCGTCGTGCTCGGCGGAATACGACGCGGTGGCACCGGGATAACGCCACGAGTCGTTCTTCTCGGAGTGGAGGATCCCGGAGCCCGCGCTCATGCGCTGCGCGAGACCCGGGTAGATCACCCCGGAATGCCCCGTCGAGTCCTGGTGCACGAGCGATCCGCGGAGCACCCAGGTGACGATCTCCATGTCGCGGTGCGGGTGGGTGTCGAAACCGCTTCCCGGACGGACGATGTCGTCGTTGTTGACCATCAGCATCCCGAAATGCGTGTTGTCGGGATCGTAGTGGTGGCCGAACGAGAAGGAGTGCCTCGAGTCGAGCCAGTCGATCTTCGTGTGGAGGCGGTCGTTCGCGCGGCGGACGTCGAGAATCGGTGCGGTGCTCATGCGGGGTCCTGTGTCGGGCAGTTCGGATCTGCGGTGGGTGGATTGCGGCGGGGGCGGATACGCGCCTGGGGCAGGGGCGGTGCCGGGAGACGCTCGATTTTGCCGGTGTAGCCGGAGACGCTGCCGAACCGATCGGACCCGCGTTCCCAGGCGTCCCGGTAGGCGACGATCTCGTCGTGGTCGCGGCCGACGAAGTTCCACCACATCACGATCTCCTCACCGAGGGGTGTTCCGCCGAGGAGGACGATACGTGCGGGTTCGTCGGTGGTGTTGGTCAGTTCGAGGGCCGGCACGCCGGTTCCGGTGTAGCCGAGCGCGGCACGTGTGAGCACGGTGCCGAACAGCGCGACCGTACCGGTGTCGACGAGCACCCCGTGCTCGAACGACGGGTCGACGTCGAGGGTGATGCTCGCCGCGGGGTCCAGGACGATCTCCGCGCCGAGCAGCGGGGTGTACGTCGTCACGGGCGACTCCTGGCCGGCGAGCGAACCGAGGAAGACCTTGACGTCGGCACCGGGCACCCGGACGATCGGCGGTACGTGGTGCTGGAAGTCGCGGGGCGCATCGCGATGTGCGTCGGGCAGGGCCACCCACAACTGCACGCCGTGCAGTGTCGTGGTCGCAGAGGTGGAGACCTCGGAGTGACAGATTCCGTGGCCTCCGGTCATGAGGTTCAACTCCCCCGGCCGGACCATCGCGTGCACGCCGTGACTGTCGCGGTGTTCGATCTCGCCGGTGAACAGCCACGACACCGTCTGCAGTCCGGTGTGGGGGTGCGGTGCGACGTCCATGCCACCGGTACGGGAGACGTCGTCGGGGCCGTAGTGGTCGACGAAGCACCACGCGCCGATCAGCGAACGCTGCCGTTGCGGAAGCGTGCGGCGCACGGGCATCGCCCGGGGGCCGCCGAGCGGGACCTCACGCGAGGTGATGATCTCCACGCGGGGGCGGAGCGGGTCGCGGATCGGGAGGTCCTCCGTCCGGCAGTGGATTTCCTCGGGACGGGTGTCGGTGTTGCTCATGTCGCTCGACTCCTCTCGGTGGTCCGTCGGTCGACCCGTCCAGTGTGTCACATTTGATTGCGTAGTCAACTAACGCGGGTACACTGGAGATCATGGGAGAAGCGAAGTGGCTCAGCGACGACGAACAGCGCCTGTGGCGCGCGTATCTGGATGCGACGCGCCTGCTGTTCCAGAATCTCGACAAGCAGCTGCTGCGGGACTCCGACATCTCCTTCACCGACTTCGAAATCCTGGTCCTGCTGTCCGAGGCACCCGACCGCCGGATGCGCATGCGCGACCTCGCGGACGCGAGCACCACGACCCGCAGTGGCATCACCCGCGCCGTCTCCCGCATGGAGAACGCGGGATGGGTGCGGCGCGTGGAGTGCGAATCCGACCGACGCGGCGCGTGGGCCGAACTCACGGACGTCGGCTACGCGAGACTCGCCGAGGCGGGCCCCGGCCACGTCGGGGCGGTCCGCGCGAACATGTTCGACCTGCTCTCTCCCGCCGACATCGCCCCCATGACCGAGGCCTTCGCTCGCATGCGCGATCGCATGATCGACGGCAGACGGTAGGCCTTCGCCCCGAGGCGAACTCCGTCCGCACCTCCGGAGCGGGGACGCCGGTGGATCACGGATATGTTGACCGGGTCACAGTCACGACCTCCGAAGGCGGTACCTCCCATGCGGTACGACCCGCGACGCACCTCGCTCGACCTGTATCCGCTGCAGCGCACGATCACGCCCCTGTTCGGCGACACCGACGCGCTCGGGCACATCAACAACGTCTCGATCGCCCGCTACTTCGAGCAGGCCCGCGTCCTCGTCATGGAGGCCGTGTCGTCGACCCTGGGCGGTAACCACCCCTTCGAGCGTGCGGTACTCGCGAAGATCGAGATCAACTTCCTGGCCGAGGTGTTCTATCCGCACGACATCGTCATCGCCACCGGTGTCCACCGCATCGGGACGTCGTCGGTGGTGATCGGCTCGGCCCTGTTCCAGCACGGCCGGTGCGTCGCACTCGCCGACTCGGTGGATGTCGGCACCGCCGCCGAAGGCGGATCACGACCGGTTCCCGAAGCATCGCGCGTGGCGTTCGAGAAGTTCCGGCTCGCCTACGGCGACTGACACGCCGCCCACGAACCGCCTCAGAACAAGGTGAGCGCCGCCTCGGGTTCGGGGGTGTGTTCGTCGGTGCGCAGCGCACCCTTCTCCTCGCGCCGAGCGGACGCCCGGACCCCGAGGCGGTGACGTTCGAGCAGGGGCGCGACCCGCTCGTCCAACCACTGCGAGTACTCCGGAGCAACGTAGGCGCCCCGTCCGTAGAGGCGGCGATAGCGTCGCATGAGGGCAGGATGCTCCTGCGCGAGCCACGACAGGAACCACCCGCGGGTCGAGCCGCGCAGGTGCAGCGGTATCGCGGTGACCCCCGACGCGCCGGCGGCGGCGAGGGAGCCGAACAGCGTGTCGAGGTGCTGTCGCGAGTCGGTGAGGAAGGGCAGCACCGGAGCGACCATGACGTGGCACGACAATCCGGCGTCGACGATCGCCTTCACGAGATCGAGACGGGCCTTCGGCGACGGCGTGCCCGGTTCGATGTGCGCGGCCAGTTCGGGATCGCCGATCGGGAGCGACACCGCGACCGAGACGTCGACCTGACCGGCCGCCAGCGACAGCAGCGGGAGATCGCGGCGCAGCAGCGTGCCCTTCGTGAGAATGGAGAAGGGGGTGCCGGATTCGGCGAACGCCCGGATGACTCCGGGCATCAGCCGGTAGCGCCCCTCTGCCCGTTGGTAGGGATCGGTGTTGGTACCGAGCGCCACGTGTTCCCGGGTCCAGGATCGTCGCGCGAGTTCGCGGCGCAGGACGGCGGCGACGTTGGTCTTGACGACCAGTTGCGAGTCGAAGTCGTGCCCGGCATCGAGATCGAGGTACTCGTGCGTGGGTCGGGCGAAGCAGTACCGGCAGGCATGGGTGCAGCCCCGGAAGGTGTTGACGGTGTACCGGAACGGCAACCGGGAGGCCTCCGGCGTCCTGTTCAGCGCGCTCTTGCACAGCACCTCGTGGAAGGTGACGCCCTCGAACTCCGGTGTGCGGACACTACGGACGAGGCCGGCCCGTTCGAGACCCGGCAGAGCTCCGTCGTCCGCATCCACAGTCTGACCCGCCCACCGCATGCCCTCCAGTCGAACATGTGTGCGATTCGCTGTCAACAGATCACTCGACAACGTGGCCGATCGGATGGAGCGCACTCGCTGTGCAACGAATACATCGGCGTTCCCACCGGTTCATCCACAGGTGGCCGAGGGCCCGGTGGCTCGCCCGGTGCGCTCGAGTTACAGTGCTCGCCACACTGATCTTCGATGGGGGGTTCGATGAGCGGTCTGTTTCCCGGTGCCGGAATCCGGGTGGTGCCCGACGGTATTCGAGCGTTCGGGGCCACAAATCTTCGTGCGGCCGAGCAAGTGGCGCAGGCGGGGACGTTCGATCTGCAGGCCAACATCTCCGCGTTGAGCCCGGCTCTGGGACTCATCGGCGGAGAGTTCCTCGCGGTGTTCGCCGCGGCCCAGTCCGAGCACACCCGTGCCGTCACGCAACTGTCGTGGGCCTACGCGTCCAACGGCATCGCAGCACACGAGGCGGCCACCGGTTACGAAACGACCGACACCGGAACGGCGTCGGCGCTGGCCGACGCTGCGGGAGGACTGTGATGCAGGGATCGGTCATCGACATCGCAACACCCGCCGCGTCACCGACCGTTCTCGACGCTCTCCGCGCGTCTCCGATCGGACCGGTCCTCGACGCACCGCTTCCGGTACTGCCGGAATCCGTTCTTCCCGAGCCGGGTCTGCCCGTCCTCGAGGCGAATTCGATCGTCGAGCTGCTCGAGTCGATCCCGGTACCGGTGCTGCCCGATCTCGAGACGATCGTGCGGCCGCTCACCGAACTCTGCTCGATGTTCGGCACCGGCATCCTCGACTCGCTCGATCCGTCGGCGATCCTGCAGCAGGGGTCGCGTCTGCTGGAGACCGCTACGATGCTCGGACGCAGTGCGCTGCACGCACTTCCGGAGTCGTGGGAGGGGGTGACGGCCGACGAGGCCGCAGGTCACGGTGTGCGCGCGCAGCAGTCCGCTCTCGAACTGGCCGACCGCGGCGACCGGATCGGCGACGTCACCCGCGCCGCCACGGCGACCGTCGAACGCGGCAACATCGAATTGACCGGCATCGCACAGTCGTTCGTGGCCACGGCGATGGCGGCCGCGCCCGCTCTCGCGACGCCGCCGGGCCAGGCCGCTCTGTTGGCGTCCGCCGCGCAGCATCTCCAGGCGGCACTGGCCGTCGTCGCGCGCACCCGGGGCGAGCTGACGGTCCACACCGCCGCGATGACAGCGCTGACCACGCCGATTCCCGTGCCCGCGCCGGTCGCCGTGGCCGGGGTGCAGGAGCTGCGCACGGTCGCCACGGCCGCGACCGATGTCGCGTCGAGTGTCGCAGCGCCGTTCACGGCCGCCGCGCACGCCGCGACCACTCCCACCGCCTACGCGGCGACCGTGCCCACCGCACACGCGGCGGTTCCGACCGTCGGCGCGGCGGTCGCGGGATCGGCCGGAACGGTGTCGGCCGGAGTGGTCACCGGTCACGGCACCGCGGGGGCCGCGCTCGGAACTGCGGGTGTGCCTGCCGCCGCACCGATCCCGACCGCGCCCGGCACGGGCGGCGGTGCGCCGGTCACGACCGGCGCGAGCGCGATGGGAAGGGCACCCTCGACCGGTGGGATGGTCCCCGCCGGCTCGGCCCGCGGATCCGACGACGAGGAGCACCGCTCCCCCACCCGTCTGCTGAGTGCCGCCGCGGAGGGCACCGAGGTCGTCGGCGAACTGCCGTTGGTCGTTCCCGCGGTGATCGGTTCGCACGACGAACGGTGAGCGCCGGCCGACGATCGACGGGCCGTCAGTCCACGAGCGAGGCGACCTCGTGGTCGGTCAGCGTCGTCTGCGGCACCCGGCCGGCGCCGCGCGCGAGTTCGATCGCCCGGTAGAGCGGGCGTTCACCGAGCGCGGCGTCGCGGGCCTCGGCCCGCAACTGTTCGACGAGCACCGACGAGATGGCCGCCGCCGGTGCGATCTCGCTGGTGGCGAGCGCATCGGCGAGCTTTCGCAGGGCCAGGACGTCGAGTTCGCGACCGCCGCCGTCGGTGTACAGGGCGAGCGGGACCGAGACGAGATTGTGCTCGCCGTCGTTGACGCGCACGACGGCCTGCGACACGCCACCCACCCGGACGATCAGTTCGACCCCTGCGAGTCGCGCGAGATCGACACTGCGCGACCGGAACGCCCCCGACAGCGTGACGACGGTGCCGCGCAGCAGTAGGTGCCGACGCGTCGCCAGGAACGCACCGACGGCCGGCGGCACCGCGAAGACGGCCCCGACGAGCAGCGCGACCCAGCCGGGCGCGACGATCCAGACGAGAACGCCGAGGACGACGCCGACGGCGAGTGCGAGCAGCGCGATCCTGCGGGCGCGTGGCCGGAGCAGCCGGGACGGGATCAGATCGAGCGGGACGGCGGCACCGTCCCGGTCGTCATGCGCCGGCAACGACCTCACCCACACGGGCGACGACGTCCGTGAGTGCAACGCTGTGCTGCTCGCCGTTGCGTAGATCCTTGACGACGATCTCGCCCGCCTCGAGTTCGCGGTCGCCGAGCACGAGGGCGACGACGGCACCGGACTTGTCGGCCGCCTTCATGGCGCCTTTGAGGCCGCGGCCACCGTAGGCGAGGTCGACGCGGACACCCGCGGCGCGCAGTTTGTGCGCGATGGGCACGAGCGCGGCCTTGGCCGCGTCGCCCATCGGTACCCCGTAGACCTCGCACCGCGCGGGACTGCCGGCGGTCTTGCCCTCGGCGGCGAGCGCGAGAACCGTGCGGTCGACGCCGATCCCGAATCCGATGCCCGAGAGCGGCTGGCCGCCGAGCTGTTCCATGAGCCCGTCGTAGCGGCCACCGCCACCGATGCCGGACTGGGCGCCGAGCCCGTCGTGGACGAACTCGAAGGTGGTCTTCGTGTAGTAGTCGAGGCCGCGCACCATGCGCGGATTGACGACGTACGGGACGCCGATCGCATCGAGGTGCGCGAGCACCTCGTCGAAGTGCGCGCGAGCGGTGTCCGAGAGATGGTCGAGCATCAGCGGTGCGTCGGCGGTCATCTCGCGGACCTCGGGGCGCTTGTCGTCGAGCACGCGCAGCGGGTTGATCTCGGCGCGGCGGCGCGTCTCCTCGTCGAGCGGGAGCGCGAACAGGAACTGCTGCAGCTTCTCCCGGTACTGCGGACGGCAGGTCTCGTCGCCGAGGGACGTGATCTCGAGGCGGAATCCGTCGAGTCCGAGCGACCGGAATCCTGCGTCGGCGACCGCGATGACCTCGGCGTCGAGCGCGGGATCGTCGATGCCGATCGCCTCCACGCCGACCTGCTGGAGCTGACGGTAGCGACCCGCCTGGGGGCGCTCGTAGCGGAAGAACGGCCCGGAATAGGACAGCTTCACGGGGAGCTGACCGCGGTCGAGGCCGTGCTCGATCACTGCGCGCATCACGCCCGCGGTGCCCTCGGGACGCAGCGTGACCGAGCGCTCACCGCGATCGGCGAAGGTGTACATCTCCTTCGTGACGACGTCGGTGGACTCGCCGACGCCGCGAGCGAACAGGCCGGTGTCCTCGAAGATGGGCAGCTCGACGTGCCCGTACCCCGCCAGGCGTGCGGCACGGGTCAGACCGTCCCGTACCGCCACGAACTCCGCCGACTGCGGGGGAACGTAATCGGGCACACCCTTCGGCGCCGAAAACGTGGAGGCCTTGCTCACTGGTACTGCCTTCTCTCGGGATTCTCTCGGTTGGTCACCGGACGGATCGCGGTGTTCGTGCGTCGGTATCGATGCGCCGGCGTTCGTGCGTCGGTGTTCGTGCCGTCAGCGGGATTCTGCCAGGCCGGAGAGGAAGGGATTCGACACCCGTTCCTGCCCGATTGTGCTCGCCCCGCCGTGTCCGGGGAGGATGTTGGTGCCGTCGTCGAGCACGAGCAGCTTGCGCGCGATCGAGTCGAGCAGTTGCGCGTGGTCGCCGCCGGGCAGGTCGGTGCGGCCGATCGATCCCTGGAACAGGGTGTCGCCGGTCAGCGCGACGTTCAGGACGGCCCCGTCGGGCGTGGTGGTGCGGGTGCGCAGGACGACCGAGCCGCGGGTGTGCCCGGGCGTGTGGTCGACGACGAACTCGATTCCGGCGTGTTCGATCTCGTCCCCGTCGGCGAACTCCACGACCTGCTGCGGTTCGACGAACTCGACGCCGTCGAGGAAGGGCGCAAGGCTCGACCCCATGCCCTGCAGCGGATCGGTGAGCATCATCCGGTCGTCCGGATGGATGTAGACGGGGATCCCGTACCGGTCGGCCACCGGCTGCGCCGACCACATGTGGTCGAGGTGACCGTGCGTGAGCAGCACCGCGCGGGGCGTGAGATCGGATCCGGTGAGGAACTCCACGAGCGGCTCGGCGGCGTCCTGGCCGGGATCGACGACGACGCACTCCTTCGCGTTGTCCTGCGCGAGGATGTAGCAGTTGGTCTGGAACATCCCGGCAGGGAATCCGGTCACGAGCACGAGCATCGCTCCTACGGGTGGAAGCCTTCGAGGTCTCCTACAGACTATGCGTTGCGCCCTGCCCGCGGGTTGCCGGTCCCGGGTGGCAGACTCGGGTCTGCTTCGAAGTCGGTTGGACCACATCGATCGTTCACGGGAGGACTACTGCAGTGCCGAGCAACGCACAACGGCGCCAGGCCGCGAAACGCAAACTCGAACGGCAGCTCGAGCGTCGAGCCGAACGCGAGCGCAAGCGGCGCCGCATGACGATCGCGCTGTCCGCGCTCGGAGTGATCGTGGTCGTCGGCGCCGGTGTTGCTCTGTGGGCGGTCAACCGGGGCGACGACACGGCCACCGAGGCGGCGTCGAACGACACCTCCGGTTCGGAAATGGAGTATGCCGCGCTCCCCGAGGGCCGGTCCGAGCCGTTGCCCGAGACGGTGAGCTGCTCCTACCCCGCGGACGGCCGCGAACCGTCGAAGCCGGCAGAGCCGCCGCGCACCGAAGGCATCCGCACCACCGGCGAGGGCAACACGGACATCAGCGTCAGCGTGGAGACGAGCCAGGGGAACATCGGCCTGATCCTGCACAACGACGATTCGCCGTGCACCGTCAACAGCTTCCTGTCGCTGGCCTCGCAGAACTTCTTCGACGAGACGGTCTGCCATCGGCTGACCACCTCGCCGTCCCTGCAGGTCCTGCAGTGCGGCGACCCGTCGGGTAGCGGGTCGGGCGGTCCGGGATACCAGTTCGCGAACGAGTTCCCGACCGACCAGTTCGCCGCCGACGATCCCGCGGCACAGGAACCGATGACCTATCCGCGCGGCACGCTCGCGATGGCCAACGCCGGCCCGGACACCAACGGCAGCCAGTTCTTCCTGGTGTACGGCGATTCGGTGCTGCCGCCGCAGTACACCGTCTTCGGCACGATCGACGAGACCGGTCTCGCGACCCTCGACAAGATCGCCGCGGCCGGGGTCTCAGGCGGAGCCGCCGACGGTGCCCCCGCGCTGGAGACCACCCTCACGTCGGTCAGGATGGACTGATGATCCGATTGCGCACCACCCTCGCCGCCGGCGCCGGGCTGGCACTCCTGCTCACGGGATGCTCCGACGACACGTCCACCGACAGCGCCGCGACCTCCTCGGCACCCGCGTCCGTCGCCGACCGGGAGTCCCCCGCCTACACGGGCGAACTGCCGGAGCGCCCCGCCGGTGGCGATCCCGTCTCGTGCACCTACAACGCCTCGGGTGACGCCGCGCGCGACGTGACCGCCCCGTCCGCGGACGACGTCTCCGCCACCGGCACCACCGCCGCGCAGATCACCACCAGCGTCGGCGTGATCGGCGTGGAGCTCGACCGGGCCGCGGCCCCGTGCACGGTCAACAGCTTCGTGTCCCTCGCCGAGCAGGGCTACTTCGACGACACGCCCTGCCACCGGCTGGTGACCTCGCCGGGTCTGCAGGTGCTGCAGTGCGGCGACCCGACGGGCACCGGCACGGGCGGGCCGGGCTACGGCTTCGACACCGAGTACCCGGAGAACGTGTACGCCCCCGGCGACGCCCAGCTGCGCCAGCCGGTGATCTACCCGCGCGGCACGGTCGCGATGGCCAACACCGGCCGGCCCGGCAGCAACGGCAGCCAGTTCTTCCTGGTCTACGAGGATTCGCAGCTTCCCCCCACCTACACGGCCTTCGGGACGGTCGACGAAGCCGGACTCGCCGTGATCGAGGAGGTCGCAGCAGAGGGCGACGACGGATCGATGGCGGCCGGCGGCGGTGCCCCCAACCGCGCGGTGCAGATCGAGTCGGTGACCGTCGGGTCCTGACACACGCCTGCGCGCACAACGCACGGACGTCCCGCCCCGGATTTCGGGGCGGGACGTCGCATTTTCAGAGCTCCGAAGGCGTGGATGCTGCCGTCCGGTGCGAAATCCGCCGGCCCCATCACCTCACGGGGTGATCTCGGGGGTGATTGTTCACCGATCCGCACTCGGCACCTATCGGTTCGTGCAGGGTTCCGATAGCGTCCCGATTCTGTGATCCACACCACCGAGCGGCGGTTCGCGTCCCGGCTCCGCACCGTTGTTCCACTCTGTCTCGTCGCCGTCGCAGCGTTGCTCGCCGGTTGTGCGCAGGACGCCGGTTCCGCGACCACGAAGGTCACCGAGGCCGCACAGCCACGGTCGGCTCCCCCGCGCGATCTGTCCATCTATCGCGGACTCCCCGAGGTCCCGGCCCCACCGGCACCGACCGTGACGTGCGAGTACGTCGACAAGGGTGGTGCTCGTCCCCCGTCGACCGCATCGACCGTGGGCATCGTCGACCTCACCCTCGAGACGTCGATCGGGGCGATCCCGCTCGTGCTCGACCGGGCCCAGGCGCCGTGCACGGTCAACAGCTTCGTCGATCTCGCGCGTCGCGGATTCTACGACGGCACGTCCTGCCACCGTCTCGCAACCGATCCGGGCGGTGAGCTCTACCAGTGCGGCGACCCGACCGGCACGGGATCCGGCGGTCCCGGCTACACCTTCGCGGACGAGTATCCGGTGCCCCAGTTCGATGCGGAGGCGGCGACGTCCTATCTCCCGCCGGCGGTGCTGTATCCGCGCGGCACGATCGCGATGGCCAATGCCGGGGTGGAGAACAGCAACGGCAGCCAGTTCTTCCTGCTGCTCGGAGATTCGCTGTTGCGACCGGACTTCACGGCCTTCGGCCGCATCGCCGATGCCGGGATGCCGGTGCTCGACGCGGCCGCCGCGAACGGACACGACGGTTCCAGCCCGCTCGGGGGTGGCGTACCCACGACGCCCGTCGTGATCGGAGCCGTACGGTGACGCAGCGACGTGAACGGGGCCGATCGGGGGCGATCAGGCAGCCGAGGTCACCCGGTAGACGTCGTAGACGCCCTCGACGTTGCGGACGACGTTGAGCACGTGTCCGAGATGCTTCGGATCGCCCATCTCGAAGGTGAACCGGCTCACCGCGACCCGGTCGCCCGTGGTCGTCACCGAGGCCGACAGGATGTTGACCTTCTCGTCGGCGAGCGCCTTCGTGACGTCCGACAGCAGGCGGTGCCGATCGAGGGCCTCGATCTGGATCGCGACGAGGAAGACCGACGACGGCGAGGGCGCCCACTGCACCTCGATGATGCGCTCCGACTGCTCCCGCAGCGACCCGGCGTTGGTGCAGTCGGTGCGGTGCACGCTCACCGCTCCGGTGCGGGTCACGAAGCCCATGATCTCGTCGCCGGGGACGGGCGTGCAGCACTTGGCGAGCTTCGAGACCGTACCCGGTGCGCCCGGCACGAGGACACCGGAGTCGCCGCTGTGCCGCGAGCGAGTGGGGATGGTCGACGGGGTCGACCGCTCGGCCAGCTCCTCCTCGACACCACCGACCCCGCCGAGCAGCGCGACCAGCCGTTGCACGACGTGGTGCGCCGAGACGTGGTGCTCACCGACGGCGGTGTACAGCGCCGAGACGTCGGCGTAGCGCAGTTCCTTGGCGACCGCGACCATCAGGTCGGCGTTCATCAGGCGCTGCAGCGGCAGACCGACGCGACGGACCTCCTTCGCGATGGCGTCCTTGCCGGATTCGAGGGCCTCCTCGCGACGTTCCTTGGCGAACCACTGCCGGATCTTCGCCTTGGCGCGGGGTGAGACGACGAACGACTGCCAGTCGCGGCTCGGGCCGGCGTTCGGGTCCTTGGAGGTGAAGACCTCCACGACCTCGCCGTTCTCGAGCTTGCGTTCGAGGGCGACGAGTCGGCCGTTGACGCGGGCTCCGATGCAGCGGTGCCCGACCTCGGTGTGCACGGCGTACGCGAAGTCCACGGGCGTCGAGCCGGAGGGCAGGGTGATCACGTCGCCCTTGGGCGTGAAGACGAAGATCTCCTTGACCGCCAGGTCGTAGCGGAGCGATTCGAGGAACTCCCCCGGGTCGGCCGCTTCCCGCTGCCAGTCGAGGAGCTGCCGCATCCAGGCCATGTCGTCGAGCTCGGCGACATCACCCGAGTGGCGTCCCTTGGTCTCCTTGTACCGCCAGTGCGCGGCGATGCCGAACTCGGCGGTGCGGTGCATCTCGTGCGTGCGGATCTGCACCTCGAGCGGCTTGCCCTCGGGACCGATGACGGTGGTGTGCAGCGACTGGTAGACGCCGTAGCGGGGCTGCGCGATGTAGTCCTTGAACCGTCCCGCCATGGGCTGCCACAGCGAGTGCACGACACCGACGGCCGCGTAGCAGTCGCGGATCTCGTTGCACAGGATGCGGACGCCGACCAGGTCGTGGATGTCGTCGAAGTCGCGGCCCTTGACGATCATCTTCTGGTAGATCGACCAGTAGTGCTTGGGCCGGCCCTCGACGACCGCGTCGATCCGCGACGCCGCGAGTGTCCGCCCGATCTCGTCGCGGACGGTGGCCAGATAGGTGTCGCGCGACGGCGCGCGGGTCGCGACGAGCCGGACGATCTCCTCGTACTTCTTCGGATGGAGGATCGCGAAGGCGAGGTCCTCGAGCTCCCACTTGACCGTCGCCATCCCGAGGCGATGGGCCAGCGGGGCGATGACCTCGAGGGTTTCGCGTGCCTTGCGGGCCTGCTTCTCGGGAGGCAGGAAGCGCATGGTCCGCATGTTGTGCAGGCGGTCGGCGACCTTGATGACGAGCACCCGGGGGTCGCGCGCCATCGCGATGATCATCTTGCGGATGGTCTCGCCCTCGGCGGCCGAGCCGAGCACGACCTTGTCGAGTTTGGTGACGCCGTCGACGAGGTGCGCGACCTCTTCACCGAACTCGGCGGTGAGCTGCTCGAGCGTGTACCCGGTGTCCTCGACGGTGTCGTGGAGCAGTGCCGCGACGAGGGTCGTGGTATCCATGCCGAGTTCGGCGAGGATCGTCGCGACCGCCAGCGGGTGGGTGATGTACGGATCGCCGGACTTGCGCTTCTGGCTGGCGTGCCGTTCCTCGGCGACGTCGTACGCGCGCTGCAGCTGCGAGAGGTCGGCCTTGGGATACAGCTCACGGTGGATGGTGACCAGCGGCTCGAGGACCGGCTTGAGGCTCGTGCCCCGCTGACCGGTGATGCGTCGCGCCAGGCGGGCGCGTACCCGCCTCGACGCGGAGGTCGATGCCGGTGTGGGGGTCGGGTTCTGACCGGAATTGTGGGACCGATCGAGATTCTGGGTCATGCCTCCACCTCCCGTCGCGGCTGCGAACCCGGTTCGTCACCGATGCGCATGTCCGGACCGTACGGGTCCGGCGGGTTCACCGGCACCTGTGGCAACTCTATCTCTCAGATCCGCACGAGAGACGTGAGCGGGTACTTCTGCAGTCGCACCCGGCCGCCGAGGGCTTCGATCTCGGTGACGACGGTGATCCCGACGACCTCGGCGCCGACGCGTTCGAGCAGTTCGACGGTCGCGGCGAGAGTTCCGCCGGTCGCGAGGACGTCGTCGACGACGAGCACCTTGCGGCCCTGGAGGGCCATCCAGTCGCCCGGGATCTCGATCGCAGCGGTGCCGTATTCGAGGCTGTATTCACAGGTCTGGACGGGCGGCGGGAGTTTGCCCGCCTTGCGGACGGCGAGCACGCCCACCCCGAGGGTGCGGGCGATGCCGCCGCCGAGGAGGAAGCCGCGCGCATCGATACCGGCGACGAGTTCGGCGTCGGGAGCCGCGGAAGCCAACGCCGCGATCACGGCCGAGAAGGACGGTCCGTCGGCGAAGACGGGCGTCAGGTCGGCGAAACGGACACCCGCGGTCGGGAAGTCGTCGACCCATCGGGTGTGTTCGGCGACGGCCCCGGCAGCTTCCTCGACGAGCCGCGGGTCGCCGATCCGTTGAGCGTTCATCCTCTGAGTATCCACCGGTCCATGTTCCAGCCCGCACCCGCGGTCGTCGGGTTGGGCACCCCGGCATGCATTCCCGCCGCGAACCCGATCGTGCGGGGCTGCGCGAACAGGGGCAGGGTGGGGACGTCGCCCCACAGGATGCGTTCGGCCTCGGTCGCGAGTCCCGCGATGGCCGCGTTGTCCTTCGCCACGAGCAGACCGTCGAGCAGTTCGTCGACGCGGCCGATCGAATAGCCGCCGACATTGCTGCCGGCGCCGGAGTGCAGTGCGTCGCGGGCGTGCTCCATGTCGGCGGCGCCACCGGCACCGGCCGCCGTGGCCGTCCCGACGAGGATCGCGTCGACCTCCCCCGCCGTCAGTTGCGACGGCGTGAAGCTGTCGGAGCCGGCGTCGACGATCTCGATGCCCGCCTCGCGGCAGGACTCGCCGATCAGCTCGACGGTGCGCGCGCGGCGCTCGTCCGGTCCGAGATAGCCGATGCGGACCTGCATGCGGTCCTGACCGGAGGCCTCACGTTCGGAACGCGCGGCGTCGATGTCGACCTCGGCGTAGCGTTCGGCGGTCGGCACGGTCTGCGGGTACAGCGGTGAGTCGGGAGCCAGGAGCCGCGAGGTGATCGGGCCCGTGACACCGTTCGACTCGTCGGATGCGCCGAGCTCGTCGAACAGCTGTGTGCGAGGCGTGCACAGGGCGACGGCGCGGCGCGCCCCCGGGTCCTGGAAGACACCGCTCGTGGCGAACACCAGTTGTTCGAGGTTGCGTGAGACGACGGTGGAGACGTCGGCGCCGTCCCCGAGGTTGCTGTGACCGACGGATCCCTCGGCCACGTCGACGACGTGGATGCGGCCGTCCTCCGCGGCCGCGGACGTGTCGGTGCCGCGCGGCCAGACGACGATGCGGTCGGTGCCCGGGGCGTTCCCCCACCACCGCTCGTTCGCGACGAGCGTCAGACCGTCCTCGGCGGTGTACGACTCGATGCGGTACGGGCCCGCGGACGGGAACAGCGCCGGATCGATCTCACCCGGAGTGAGGCTCCAGCCGGTGTTCCAGAACTCCGCGATGCGCCGGACGGCGTCGGTGTCGTTCGCCGTGATCGCTCCGACCAGGTCGGACACACCCGACCGTCCTGCCGCC
This sequence comes from Rhodococcus shunpengi, assembly GCF_048381395.1. NCBI lineage: Bacteria > Bacillati > Actinomycetota > Actinomycetes > Mycobacteriales > Nocardiaceae > Rhodococcus > Rhodococcus shunpengi. The sequence goes on along the minus strand of NZ_JBLWIU010000034.1, from coordinate 447,410 downwards.
ACGTGGGCCGGCATCAGCTCGGTGGCCCCGAACAGCGCCTTCCAGTTCGTGTCCTCGCGACCGGGCCGGAAGACGACGGTGGCCTCCTTCGAGCCGGGCCGACAGTCGACCCGGTCGATGTCGGCGTAACCACCGCGATGGGCGGCGTCGAACAGCGGGACCTGCTCGCCGGACTCGTCGGGAGCGGTGAAGCGTCCGCTCGACGCGGCCCAGGCCAGGACGAGGTCGTCGCAGGACATGGGCACACCGTCGGAGTAGACCGCATTCGGCGACAGGCGGTACTGCACGGTGAGCCCCTCACCGGGCACGACCGAGGCGGTGCCGATGTCGGTGTCCGCGATCACCCGGCCCGACGGACCGACGTAGCCGAAGCCCGGCAGCACCCGGGCGAACGCCTGGCGCGCGCCCGAGGCCGCACCGTCGACGGTGTTGGCGTTGTAGGTCGTCACCGTGTTGTCGATCGCGTACCCGATCGAGTGCACCGGTTCCTCGTCCGTGCCGCACGCGACGGTGGAGAACGCGAGTGTCGAGGCCACCGCCGCGCACGCGAGGAGCGTGCCGCGGCGCCTCGGCGACCGCGTCGTCGTCGGGTCGTTCCGCTCGCTCACCGCCATGTCAGGACCTTCTCTTGCCGCGCTTTCCGGTGGGTCGTGCCCCTGGGGCGGGGCCGCGACGGACCGTCGCCCGGTCGGGCAGGGATCCGGCGTCCTGCACCGTCGGCACCACCTTCGCGTCGACCGCGTCGGCCGACTGCGATCCGGCCGTCGTCCCGGTCTTCGCCGCGCGGGCGGCGGCCTCCTCCCGCTTGGCGAGCACCTTGCGGGTGTGCTTCGCGACCGGACCACGCCATTCCTCGAGCGTAACCAGCAACGGGGTCGCGAAGAAGATCGACGAGAAGGTACCGACGACGATGCCGACCAACTGGACGAGGGCGAGGTCCTTGAGCGTGCCCACACCGAGGAGCCACACCGCGATGACCATCAGCGCCAGCACCGGCAACACCGAGATGATCGTGGTGTTGATCGAGCGCATGAGCGTCTGGTTGACGGCGAGGTTGGCCTGCTCGGCGTAGGTGCGACGATGCAGGTGCAGGATGCCGCGGGTGTTCTCCTCGACCTTGTCGAAGACGACGACCGTGTCGTAGAGCGAGAAACCGAGGATCGTGAGCAGACCGATGACGGTCGCAGGGCTGACTTCGAATCCGACGAGGGCGTAGACACCTGCTGTCACGATGATGTCGAAGAACAGGGCGGCGATCGCTGCGATCGCCATGTTCCGCTGGTATCGGATCGTGATGTAGATGCTGACGATGACGAGGAAGACCACCAGCGCGATGAGCGCCTTGTTGGTGATCTGGCTTCCCCACGTCTCGCTGACGTCGGCGACGCTGATCGAGTTGCGGGACGGCTCTCCGTCCGGCCCGGCGGGCCGGAACTCCTCGAACAGCGCGGTCTGCAGCTCCGCGACCTGATCGCCGTCGAGGGTCTCCGACCGGATCTGGACGGTCGCTCCGTCGCCGGCGCCGACGGTCTGCACCGCTTCGGGTTCGAAGCCGATGGTGTCGCTGAAGACGGTCTCGACGTCCTCGACGGAGACGCCCGGCACGGCCGGCATCTGGATGCGGGTGCCGCCCTCGAAGTCGATACCCCAGCTGAATCCGCGCAGCAGCATGCTGAGCAGGGCGATCAGCACGATCACCGCGGTGACGATGTACCACCGCTTGCGGCGTCCGACGATCTCGAAGGCGCCCGTGCCGGTGTACAGACGGGACAGGCGGCTGTGCTGCGGCGCGGCCGTCGTCGTGGTCGTGTCGGTCATCGTCACGCCTCCTTCGCAGCGGTCGCGGCGACGAGACGACGCTCGTCGGCCACCTGCTGGATCGCGCCCAGACCGTTCACGCTCGGCTTGGACCAGAACTTCGACTTCGAGGCCAGGAACACCAGCGGCCAGGTCACCAGGAACACGACGACGACGTCGAGGATCGTGGTGAGGCCGAGGGTGAACGCGAAGCCGCGGACCTGACCGACGGCCAGGACGTAGAGCACGGCGGCGGCGATGAAGCTGACCGCGTTACCGGACAGGATCGTCCGGCGGGCACGGGCCCAACCGCGCGGCACCGCGGAACGGAAACTCCGCCCCTCACGGATCTCGTCCTTGATCCGTTCGAAGAACACGACGAACGAGTCGGCGGTCATGCCGATACCGATGATGAGACCGGCGACGCCGGCGAGGTCGAGCGTGAACCCGATGTATCTGCCGAGCAGCACCATGACCGCGTAGACCGCCAGGCCCGACAGGACGAGCGACAGTGCGGTGAGCAGTCCGAGCATCCGGTAGTAGGCGAGGCAGAAGAGCAGCACGAGGGCCAGGCCCACCGCACCGGCGATCAGGCCGGCTTCGAGCGAGGCCAGACCCAGTGTCGCGGAGACGGTCTCGGCTTCGGACGCCACGAACGACAGCGGCAGCGAGCCGTACTTGAGGGTGTTCGCGAGCTCGGCGGCCTGCGTGTTCGTGAATTGGCCGGTGATCGAGGTTGCACTGCCGGCGGGCGTCGCCCCCTGGATCACGGGGGCACTGACGACCTTCGAGTCGAGCACGAAGGCGGCCTGCTGACCGATGTTCGCGGCCGTGAACTGCGCCCAGGTGTTGCTGCCCTCGCTGTCGAAGGTCAGGCTGACCTCGTAGCGCGACTGCTGCTGGTTGAAGCCGGAGGTCGCGTCGTCGATCTGCTGGCCGTCGATGATGCTCGGGCCGAGCAGGTAGATCGCGGTACCGTCCGTGGAGCACGCGACGAGCGGAAGCGCCGGATCGTCGTTGCCCGCGAGCGGGTCGGCGGCGGAGCAGTCGAGCGCGAGAGCCGCGGCCTGCTGCACCGCGGGGTCCTCGCTCTGACGGGTGGCCTTGGCCGCCGCGATGTCGGCGGCCGCCTGTTCCTGCGGCGTGAGCGAGCCGTCGTTCTCGGGAGCCTCGGGGGCTCCGGTGGGCTCGGCCGGAGCCTGGGGCGCCTCGGCGGGGGCCTCGGGCGTCTCGGCCGGTGCCGGGGCATCGGTGGGCGCGGTGGGATCCTGCGCCGGGAACGGACGTCCCTGCGGTTCGGGTGCGTCGGCGGGCGGAGCCTCGTCGGCCGGGGCGGGTTCGCCGGGAGCCGGTTCTGCGGGGGCAGGTTCTGCGGGCAGCTCGCCCTCGGGCGTACCGGCGCCGGGCTGCTCGGCGAGATCCTCGGCGGTCATGTTCGCGTCGATCGGTCCCCCGATCACCGGCCTGATGTACAGACGGGCGGTCTGGCCCAGCGTCCTGGCCTGGGCGCTGTCCTCACCCGGGACGGTGATCACGAGGTTGTCGCCCTCGACGATCACTTCCGAACCCGACACACCGAGCCCGTTGACGCGGGTCTCGATGATCTGCTGGGCCTGGCGGAGGCTGTCCGGACTCGGGCTGCTCCCGTCGGGGGTTCGCGCGGTGAGGGTGACACGGGTGCCACCCTGCAGGTCGATGCCCAGCTTCGGGGTGGGCGACTTGTCCCCGGTGAAGAAGACCAGTGCATACAACGCGGCGAGAATCACCCCGAACAGGGCGAGAGCGCGCACGGGATGCACCGATCCGTTGGAAGGTGCCACGGTCTGTCAGTCTCCTCGATGCGAGTGAGTGGTGGTCGGGTGCAGTCGCGCGGCGCTCGGCACCGGCACCGGAGGACTCCGGTGCCGAAACCGTGCGTCGCGGATCGACTGTCAGTACTCGGTCGGACGTCCCTCCGGCGGGTTCGCATCGTCGTCCTTGCGGAGCAGATCCGGATCCTGCGGGGTCGCAGTCTCGACGCGCTCCCGGATGACCAGACGCGACCAGGTCGTCACGACACCCGGCGCGATCTCGAGATCGACGGTGTCGTCGGCGAGCGCGGCCACCGTGGCGTGCAGACCCGCGGTGGTCATCACGCGGTCGCCGATGCGCAGGGAGTCCTGCAACGCCGTCACCTTCTGCATCTCCTTCTTCTGACGCCGCACGCCCAGGAAGGTCGGGACGAGCAGTGCCAGGATCAGGAGAGGGAAGAGCAGTTCCATCGTTGAAGTCAGTCCTCGGTCGTTGTCGGTGGGTGGTGACGCGAGCGACACCAGCGGGTCGTGGTGGCGCATGCGGCACCACGACATCGGGATCGGCCTCCACGGACCGACGCAGTAGACCAGTGTGCCATTCCCCGGGCGAGCGTCCTACCGCCGTACGTTCGGATCGTCCGGGTCGGACGGATCGATGCCGTCGTCGAGGGTGCCGGCGGGGTCGTCCTCGAACAGCTCGAGCTGGGGTTCGCGCGCACGCACCTCGATGCCACCGGTGGCGGCCTCCGGCGGCGGGGTGAGGCCGAGCTGCAACCACGCGGCCTGCGTCGCGACACGTCCGCGCGGGGTGCGGGCGACCATGCCGGCGCGGACCAGGAACGGCTCGCACACCTCCTCGACAGTGGCGGGCTCCTCCCCCACGGCCACGGCGAGTGTCGACACGCCGACCGGTCCGCCACCGAAACTGCGGACGAGTGCGCCGAGGACGGCGCGGTCGAGACGGTCGAGACCGATCGGGTCGACGTCGTACACCTCGAGCGCGGCCTGGGCGACGGCCCGGGTGACGACACCGTCGGCGCGCACGTCGGCGTAGTCGCGGACACGGCGCAGCAACCGGTTGGCGATACGCGGCGTGCCGCGGGAGCGACCGGCGATCTCCGCTGCGGCGTCGTCGCGCAGATCGATACCGAGGATCGACGCGGAGCGGTGCAGGATCCGCTGCAGTTCGGGAGGCTCGTAGAAGTCCATGTGCGCGGTGAAACCGAACCGGTCGCGGAGCGGGCCGGTGAGGGCACCGGAACGGGTGGTCGCGCCGACGAGGGTGAACGGTGCGACCTCGAGCGGGATGGATGTCGCGCCGGGCCCCTTTCCTACCACGACGTCGACGCGGAAGTCCTCCATCGCGAGGTACAGCATCTCCTCGGCCGGTCGGGCGATGCGGTGGATCTCGTCGATGAACAGCACGTCGCCCTCGGCGAGATTCGACAGCATCGCGGCGAGATCGCCGGCGCGTTCGAGCGCGGGACCGGAGGTCAGTCTCAGCGACGTGCCGAGTTCGGCGGCGATGATCATCGCCATCGATGTCTTGCCGAGACCGGGCGGGCCGGACAGGAGGATGTGGTCGGGAGTGCCGCCGCGGAGTTTCGCTCCTCGCAGGACGAGCTGCAACTGCTCGCGGACCCGCGGTTGGCCGATGAAGTCGTCGAGGCTGGTCGGACGCAGGCTCGTCTCGATGTCGCTGTCGGAGGGCAGATGCTCCGCCGTGACCGGCGACTGCTCGCGGTCGGCCGATGCAGCATCGAATTCGCGGTACTCGTCGGTCACCGCGACCTGCCCAGCAGCTTGAGCGCCGAGCGCAGAGCCGTCGAGACGTCGGCGCCCGGGTCCTCGGTGAGGACCTTGTCGGCGGCCGGCTCGGCCTGACGCGGCGTGAATCCGAGACCGACCAGCGCCTCGACGATCTGGTCGCGCAGCGGCGAGGCACCGGCCGCGACGGGCGACGACCCCGTGGCGCCGAAGGCCGCGACCTTGTCGCGCAGTTCGACGATCATGCGTTCGGCACCGCGCTTGCCGATCCCGGGCACCCGCGTCAGCGCCGCGGTGTTGCCGTCGGCGAGAGCCGCACGCAGAGCATCGGGTTCGAGGACGGCGAGCGTGGCCATGGCGAGCCGAGGACCGACGCCGCTGACCGTCTGCAGCAGGCCGAACAGCTCGCGCGCCTCCGCGTCGACGAAGCCGTACAACGTCATGGAGTCCTCGCGGACGATCATCGCGGTGGCGAGCCTGGCCTGCTCACCGCGCCGGAGACCGGCGAGGGTCGCGGGTGTGGTGTTGATCCGATAGCCGATCCCACCCGCCTCGATCACCACGTGGTCGAGGGCTATGTCGAGTACCTCGCCGTGTACCGAGGCGATCACCGGCTACCTGCCTTCCGTGCGGCCGACTGTGCGCGCAGCCGCTCCTCGTAGCGTTTCTTCTGCTGGGCGGCCGCAGCTTCGGCGGCCGCGAGTCTGGCGAGCAGCGGGGCCCGCCAACAGTGTGCGACGGCCAGCGCGAGCGCGTCGGCGGCGTCGGCGGGCTTCGGCGCGGCGTCGAGCTTGAGGATGCGGGTGATCATCGTGGTCACCTGCTTCTTGTCGGCCGTGCCACTGCCGGTGACCGCGGCCTTCACCTCGCTCGGCGTGTGGAACATGACCGGGATCGAGCGACGCGCCGCTGCCAGGGCGACGACGCCGCCGGCCTGCGCGGTGCCCATCGCGGTGCGCACGTTGTGCTGGGAGAACACGCGCTCGATCGCGACGACGTCGGGCTTGTAGCGGTCCATCCACTCCTCGACCGAGTCGGAGACCTTGAGGAGCCGGTGCTCGAGGTCGAGTTCGGGCGAGGTGCGGATGACGCCGACGGCGACGGGGATCACGTCGCGTCCGCGTCCCGTGTCGACCATCCCCAGACCACAGCGGGTCAGACCGGGGTCGACACCCATCACGCGCACCCGACTCACCTCTCGACACCCGAATACGGCCGGTTTCCGATGCATCCGACGGACCCGACCTCGCTTCGCACGATTGCGAACGCCTGTTCGAGAGCATAGCGGCCGGGATCGGGTGCCGGGAGACCGACACGCGACCCCGGCCGCTGTGACGAGTACGACGAGCGTCGCTCGTGGACGAGTACGACGAGCGCGTCGCTCAGGCGTCGAGTTCGGCGAGTACGTCGTCGGGGATGTCGACGTTCGTGTAGACGTTCTGCACGTCGTCGCAGTCCTCGAGCGCGTCGACCAGCTTCATGACCTTGCGTGCACCCTCGGCGTCGACGGGCACCTCGACGGACGCCCGGAAATCGGGGTCGGCCGAGTCGTAGTCGATGCCGGCGTCGACGAGAGCCGTACGCACGGCGATCAGGTCGGACGCCTCGGAGACGATCTCGAAGGAGTCGCCGAGATCGTTGATCTCCTCGGCACCCGCTTCGAGGACGACCTCGAGGATCTCGTCCTCGGAGCGGCCGTTCTTCTCGAGCACGACGACACCCTTGCGGGTGAACAGGTAGGCCACCGAACCCGGATCGGCCATGTTGCCGCCGTTGCGGGTCATCGCCGTGCGGACCTCGCCGGCGGCGCGGTTGCGGTTGTCGGTCAGACACTCGATGAGCAGCGCGACACCGTTGGGGCCGTAGCCCTCGTAGGTGATGGTCTGCCAGTCGGCACCGCCGGCTTCCTCACCGCCGCCGCGCTTGCGGGCACGCTCGATGTTGTCGTTCGGGACCGAGCTCTTCTTCGCCTTCTGGATGGCGTCGAACAGGGTCGGGTTACCCGCCGGGTCGCCACCGCCGGTCCGAGCCGCCACCTCGATGTTCTTGATGAGCTTCGCGAACATCTTGCCGCGCTTGGCGTCGATGACCGCCTTCTTGTGCTTGGTGGTGGCCCATTTGGAGTGGCCGCTCATTCGCTTCGAGCCCCTTCCGGCGAAGTGTGGTCGGCGTCAACCGACAGGTCGGAGCGTCGATTCTACTCGCTCCCGGTATGAGCCACCGGCACGGTGGCCGTGTCGTCATGTCGCCGAGGCCGTCAGGCGCACCCGAGGTCGGGTCGCCGAGCGCACGGTCTCCACGAACAGCCGGTGCACGCGGTGGTCGCCGGTGATCTCGGGATGGAAGGAGGTCGCGATCACGCCGCCCTGACGCACCGCGACCACCCGGCCCGCTGCCGGCCCGTCCGGAACCGTGGCCAGGACCTCCACGTCGGGCCCGACCTCCTCCACCCACGGGGCTCGGATGAACACCGCGCGCACCGGCCCGTCGTCGAGACCCGTCATCGGCAGGTCGGTCTCGAACGAGTCGACCTGTCTGCCGAAGGCGTTGCGGCGCACCACGATGTCGAGGGCGTCGAGGTGTTCGGCGTCCTCGGTGGTATCGAGCACCCGGGAGGCGAGCAGGATCATGCCGGCGCACGAACCGTAGGCGGGCAGGCCCGCCTTCAATCGGGTCCGCAACGGCTCGAGCAGGTCGAACACGCGCAACAGGCGGCTGACCGTCGTGGACTCCCCACCGGGGAGGACGATGCCGTCGACCTCGTCGAGTTCGCGCTCGCGCCGCACCGCGATCGTCCGCGCGCCCGCCGCCTCGAGGGCGCTGCGGTGTTCGCGAACGTCGCCCTGCAATGCCAGGACGCCGATCGTGGGGGAAGAAATGGTCACCGTTGCCTGCCTGTCCGTTCGTGGTCGCCGGTGCGCAGGCACTCTGTGGGGACGCCCTCGTCGGGGACGTCCTCGTTCAGGACTCGCGCAGGTACCGCGTGAGTCCTTCCTGCACCACTGCCGCGACCATGTTGCCGTTGCGATCGAAGATCCGCCCCTGGGTGAGTGCGCGCCCCAGCCCGGCGGAGGGTGACGTCTGGTCGTAGAGCAGCCAGTCGTCGGCGCGGAACGGGCGCAGGAACCACATCGCGTGGTCCAGGGATGCGCCCTGCGTCCGCTCGTCGTCGTGGCCGACGCTCGCCGAGCCGAGCAACGTCATGTCGCTCATGTACGCGAGCGTGCACACGTGGAAGACCGGATCGTCGGGGAGGATCTCGCGGGACTTGAACCACAGCTGCTGCTGCGCAGCCATCCTGCTCGACGAGTCCATCCGGTCGCGGGGAACGAACCGGAAATCCCATTCGGCCCATTCCTTCTTCGCCCACAGCAGGGTCGCGTCGTCGACCACGGTCTCCGGGTCGGGCAGTTCCTCCGGAGCCGGCACCCGCGGCATCGTGTCCTGGTGCTCGATCCCCTCGTCGCGCACGTGGAACGACGCCGACATGGTGAAGATCGCCTTGCCGTCCTGGACGGCCGTCACGCGCCGGGTGCAGAAGGAGCGGCCGTCGCGGATCCGGTCGACGAGGTAGACGATCTGCATCGTCGGGTTCCCCGGGCGGAGGAAGTAACCGTGCAGCGAGTGGACCCCGAATGCGGGATCGACGGTGCGGACCGCCGACACGAGCGCCTGACCGGCGACCTGACCACCGAACGTCCGCGGCAGCAACGTCTCCGTCGCTATGCCCCGGAAGATGTCGTTCTCGATCTGTTCGAGCGCCAGGATCTGCTCGATCTTCGCCATGGGAACTCCTTCTGTGCACCGTACGCAAGAAGGCTAGCTGCACGGACGTGTGCCGAACGCCGCGTCCCCAGGAAGTGGCGAGAGAACCGGGATCGCTATCGAGTAGCGAATATGACACCCTCGGGAGAACGGAGGGGGTGCAATGCGACAAGTCACCGATGTGGTGCGCAGGAACAGCGTGACGATCACGGGCAACCGAGAGGGCCCGGTGGTCGTCCTCGCGCACGGTTTCGGCTGCGACCAGCACCTGTGGCGCCTGGTGATCCCGCTGCTCGAACCCGACTTCACCGTGGTGCGGTTCGATCACATGGGCTCCGGGCGTTCCGATGCGACCGCCTGGGATCCCCAGCGCTATTCGCGTATGGAGACCTACGCCGAGGACGTCGTGGACCTGTGCCGGAGCCTGGATCTCGGTCCGGTGCTCTTCGTCGGCCACTCGGTGAGCGCGTCGATCGGTGTCCTCGCGGCGGCGGCGGCCCCGGAGGTCTTCTCCGGTCTCGTGCTGCTCGCACCGTCCCCGTGCTTCATCGACGATCCTGCCACCGGTTACCGAGGTGGGTTCAGCGCCGACGACATCGACGAGCTGCTCGAATCCCTCGAGGCGAACTATCTGGGCTGGACCGAGTCGATGGCGCCGGTCATCATGGGCAATCCCGATCGGCCGGAGCTCGGCGACGAACTCGCCGAGATCTTCTGCCGCACGGATCCCGAGGTGGCGCGCGTCTTCGCCCGGGTGACCTTCCTGGCCGACAACCGCTCCGATCTGTCCGCGGTGTCGGTGCCCACGCTCGTCGCCCAGTGCGCCCACGATGCGATCGCTCCGCGCGAGGTCGGTGCCTTCGTTCACGAGCAGATCCCCGGGAGCGAACTCGTGACCCTGAACGCGACCGGCCACTGCCCGCAGCTCAGCGCACCCGAAGAGACAGCAACCGCGATCGCGGCGTTCGCGCGCCGATCGGGGTGACGGCGACGACCGATCGGACCCTCGATCCCCGTATCCGACACGGCGATGCGTTGTACGACAACGCGCCGTGCGGATTCCTGACGACGCTCCCGGACGGCCGGATCACGGAGGTGAACCGGACGTTGACGGACTGGCTCGGGTTCCCGAGCGACGAACTGGTCGGCAAGCGGTACTTCTCGGACCTGCTCAGCGTGGGCGGCCGCATCTACCACGAGACCCACTACGCGCCGCTCCTCCTCATGCACGGGCAGATCAACGGGATCGCCCTCGAACTCGTCCGTGCCGACCGGACCCGGCTGCCGGTCCTGGCCGCCTCGGTGGTCGAGCCGGACGCCGAGGGCAGGCCCGCGCTGATCCGCACGATGCTGTTCGATGCCCGCGAGCGCCGCGCCTACGAGACGGAACTGCTCCGTGCCCGTCGCGAGGCGGAACTCGAGCGTGAGCGGCTCCGCACGATCAACGCCACGCTCCAGGCGACCCTGCTTCCGCCGAGCCTGCCCGCGGTACCGGGCCTCGAGGTCGACGCGTACTACCACATCGCGTCCCCCGACGAGGTCGGCGGTGACTTCTACGACCTGTTCCCCGCGCGCGCCGGCACGTGGGGGCTGTTCCTCGGCGATGTGTGTGGAAAGGGTGCTCGCGCAGCGGCGGTGACGTCGATCGTCCGCTACACGCTGCGTGCAGCGGCGGTCTACGAGACGTTCCCGTCCGCGGCGCTCAGGACGCTCAACACCACCCTGCTCGACGAGCGCGACAGCGAGACGCGAGCTCCCTTCTGCACGCTCACCTTCGGCACGGTCGCGCCCGATCCGGACACGGGACGGGTCGACATCCGTCTCGCCTCGGGTGGGCATCCGCCGCCGCTCCTCGTTCGCGCGAACGGCAACGTCGACTATCTCCCCACGATCGGCGGACAGCTGATCGGAATGCTGCCCACGCCGCGGCTCGTCGAGCACACCTTCGCGCTGCGCCCGGGCGACACGCTGCTGCTGTACACCGACGGGGTGACCGAGGCCCTCGTCTCCGGTGAGACCCGCGAACGCTTCGGGGAGGACCGGCTCCTCGACCACGTCCGCGCATCGAAGCCGACGAGCGCGGCGGAAGCGGTCGGGGCCGTCCGCGAGGCGCTCGCGGCGCTCGGGGCGGGCGTGCAGGACGACGTCGCCCTGCTCGCCCTGCACGCACCCCGGTAGAGCGATCACCAGCCGCGTTCGGCGAGCCGGTGCGGCTGCGGGATCTCGTCGACGTTGATACCGACCATCGCTTCGCCGAGGCCCCGCGAGACCTTCGCGAGCACGTCGGGATCGTCGTGGAAGGTAGTGGCCTTGACGATTGCGGCCGCACGCTGGGCGGGGTTGCCCGACTTGAAGATTCCGGAGCCGACGAACACGCCCTCGGCGCCGAGCTGCATCATCATCGCCGCGTCGGCGGGGGTGGCGATGCCACCGGCGGTGAAGAGGGTGACGGGCAGCTTGCCGGCGCGGGCGACCTCGACGACGAGGTCGTAGGGGGCCTGCAGTTCCTTGGCGGCGACGTAGAGCTCGTCCTCGGGAAGCGAGGTCAGGCGGCGGATCTCCTGGCGGATCCGGCGCATGTGGGTCGTGGCGTTCGAGACGTCACCGGTGCCGGCCTCGCCCTTGGAGCGGATCATCGCCGCGCCCTCGTTGATACGGCGCAGTGCCTCACCGAGATTCGTGGCGCCGCACACGAACGGCACGGTGAACGCGAACTTGTCGATGTGGTTCTCGTAGTCGGCGGGGGTGAGCACCTCCGACTCGTCGATGTAGTCGACCCCGAGGGCCTGCAGGATCTGCGCCTCCACGAAATGGCCGATGCGCGCCTTGGCCATGACGGGGATCGAGACGGCCTCGATGATGCCGTCGATCATGTCGGGATCACTCATGCGCGACACGCCGCCCTGCGCGCGGATGTCGGCGGGCACGCGTTCGAGGGCCATGACCGCCACCGCGCCGGCGTCCTCGGCGATCTTCGCCTGTTCGGGGGTCACCACGTCCATGATCACCCCGCCCTTGAGCATCTCGGCCATGCCGCGCTTGACGCGGGCGGTGCCGGTGACGGGGGCGGTGTCGGGGCTGGTCACGATGGGAGTCCTCCTCGGTGGACGGATCGGCGAAAGCTGCCGGCGCACGGGCGACGGACAGCGGAACCGAGCCTAGGGGCGCAGCCGAGCTGGTCCTATAGCCAGTTCGGAACAACTGGACTGCATCACACCGGTCCACCCCTCGGGCGGGCACCGGAGATCCTGCGCGTTCCCGAGAGGAACCGTCCAGTTCCGCGAACTGGACCTCTACTTAAGGGGCCCTGCGGCCGGACCGAAGGGGTTCGAAATTTCAGTGGATCGCGCGGATCTCCGGCTCGAGCCGCCGCGTCGCGACCTGCCGCGCCTCGTCGAGGAGCTCGGGCAGATCCTGGGGGTAGACCGGGTTCCCGGACCGCACGAGCGTCTGCAGTTCGTCGTCGTCGAACCAGCGATGTTCGAGGCGCATGCTCCGCTCGAGATCGGTGAAGCCGTCCGCGGCGGGTTCGAAGGACGGCACCCGCACCGCGAAGAACAGCTCCTCCGAGTGCAGGACCTCACCGTTGAACGGGAAGACGGCCACGCGCCGCCACATCGGCCCGCACAGCAGGTCGCGCTCGACCCGGAGGCCGGTCTCCTCGGCGAGCTCCCGGAGCGCGGCCGTCGCCAGGTCCTCGCCGGGTTCGACGGCGCCGCCGATCGTGAACCAGAAGTGCCGCTCGGGCGCCGTGGGGTCGTGTCCGCGCAGGAGCAGGACCCGGCCGTCCTCGTCGAGCAGCACGACGCGGGCCGACGTGCGTGCCCGATCCGGCACCGGGGTGGTCCGCGCAGCGGGAGCAGTGGCAGTGCCGGAGGCAAGGGCGGCGTCCGAGGAAGGGGACGTGCCGGGAACGGCCGGAGGCGCGGTGGCCACCGCACCTGCCCGTTCGGCGATCTCGAAATAGGTGGGTAGCGGGGCGGTTCCCCCGAGGTGCAACCAGCGGACCGGCCGCCGGGTGCGCAGCGCCAGGGTGTCGCGTACCGCGTCGTTGTGGAAGCGGCGGGCGATGAGCACCCGCGCCTCCGCGTCGGCGAGTTCGGCCACGAGCTGGGGACGCAGTCGACCGGTCTCGAGCCGTGCCAGTGCGGCCGACAACGCGTTCTCGGCCTCCTCGCGCCGGTCGCGGTCGGCCCGCTCCGCGGTGTCGGCGAGCAGCGCGAGTGCGCGTCCCTCCGGGACCGGGATCGACGCGGCGATGCTCCGCACGACCACCGCGCGACGCGCCAGGGCCGCATCGAGTGCCTGCCAGGACAGATCCGAGCGCACATGGAGGCGGTCGAGTCGGTTGGCGGTGGAATAGGCCCACACACCGATCGCCACGACCACCGCGGCGATCAGCGACAGGACGAGGATCGTCACTGCACTGAGGGTCACGACCGGACCTCCCGCACCGGGCCGGCACCGACGGTGACGGTCTCGTAGACCCGCAGGATCTGATCCGCGACCACCGGCCAGTCGTACGCCTCGACCACCGTGGATCCGAAGTCGACCAGTGCCTGCCGGCGGTCGTCGTCGTCGAGGACCTCGAGGATGCCGCGCGCGAGCGCATCGGCGTCGCCGACCGGGACGAGGACACCGGCCTGCCCGTCGCGCAGCACCCGGCGGAAGGCGTCGAGCTGGGAGGCGACGACCGCCGTCCCTGCAGCCATGGCCTCGACGAGCACGATGCCGAAGCTCTCACCACCGAGGTTCGGCGCGCAGTACACATCCGCGCTGCGCATCGCGGACGCCTTCTCGTCGTCGTCGACCTGCCCGAGCAGGCGCAGGTGCCGGAAGTAGCGTCCCGCTTCCTTCCGCAACCTGTCCTCGTCGCCGCGCCCGACCACGAGGATCTCGATGTCGGGATGCCGGGCGACGAGCGCGGGCAGCGCGCCCAGCAGGACATCCATGCCCTTGCGGGATTCGTCGTACCGGCCGAGGAAGAGCACCGTACGGCCCGGTCGCGGATAGTCGGGCAGCAGCGGGGCGTGCCGGAAGAACGGCACGTCGACGCCGTTGGGGATCTCGACCGCGTCGGCGCCGAGAGAGGTGACCTGCCAGCGCCGGGCCAGCTCGGACACCGCGATCCGGCCGCTGATCTTCTCGAGATAGGGCTGCAGGACGCCCTGGAAGGTGCTGAGCACCAGCGATTTCGTCGTCGATGTGTGGAAGGTCGCCACGATCGGGCCTTCCGCCACCTTGAGCGCGAGCATCGACAGGCTCGGCGCGTTCGGTTCGTGGATGTGGAGGACGTCGAAATCGTTGTCGTTGATCCAGCGGCGGACCCGGGCGTAGGAGACCGGACCGAAGCTCAGGCGCGCGACCGATCCGTTGTACGGGATCGCGACGGCGCGACCGGCGGAGACCACGAAGTCGGGCAGGGGCGTCGTCTCCGACGCCGGTGCCAGCACGCTCACCTCGTGCCCGCGGCCGATGAGGACCTCCGCGAGATCCACGACGTGCGCCTGTACCCCACCGGGAACGTCGAAGGAGTACGGGCAGACCATCCCGATCCTCACCTACGCCTCCATCCGGGCGCGGCGAGCCTCCGACAGGTCGTCGAGCCACAACGGTTGCAGCATGTGCCAGTCCTCGGGGTGGGCGGCGATGTTGGCGGCGAACCGGTCGGCGAGGGCCTGCGTGGCAGCGTCGATCCCGACACTCACGTCGAGCTCCGGATCCACGCGGAACCCCCAGCCGTCCTCGGTGAACCAGCAGTGCACCGGCAACAGTGCCGCACCGGTGTCGATGGCCAGTTTCGCCGGTCCGGCGGGCATGCGGGTGGGTTCGCCGAAGAAGGTGACCGGCACACCCTTGCGGGCGAGGTCGCGTTCGCCGAGCAGGCACACGATCCGGTTGTCGCGCAGCCGCGCGGCCAGTTCCCCGAACGGCGGCGTCTCCCCGCCGCTCGAGGGGAAGATCTCGAAGCCGAGCCCCTCGCGGTAGTCGAGGAAACGGCGGTAGAGCGATTCGGGCCGCAGGCGCTCGGCGACCGTGGTCAGCCCGCCGAAATAGCGGACGCACCATACGCCGGCGAGATCCCAGTTCCCGCTGTGCGGCAGGGCGAGGATCGCGCCGCGGCCGGCGGCGAGCGCCGCCTCGATGTGCTCGCGGCCCTCGATGGACGAATCGATCGACTTCGCGGTCGCGTCGAGATCCATCGCCGGCAGGCGGAACGCCTCGCGCCAGTAACGCGCATAGGACCGGACCGACCGGCGGATCAGATCATCGGGCACCTCGTGCGGCTGCACCCCGAGCACCCGCGCGAGGTTGCGGCGCAGTTGCTGCGGTCCGCCGCCACGGCGCGCCGCATAGTCGGCGCCGGCGTCGAACAACCGTCGCGCGACGCCCTCGGGCAGTGCCCGGACCAGACGCCAGCCACCCGCGTACGCGAGATCGGACGCCTTCTCGCCGACACTCACTGCGCTCCCCCGTCGTCCCGGGTCTCCGTCGTCCCGCCGGCCGGGGGTGTGATGGGAAGCAGTTCGCGCGCACCCGCGGAGTTGCGGACGGCGAGAACCCGCTGGAAGACGGTGATCACCGATCCGACGACGAGCAGCCACATCGCGATGTGGATCGCCCAGTCGAGTCCGAGGCCGGTGAGACCGGCGCCGACGAGCACGATCACGAGCCGGTCGGGTCGTTCGATCAGACCGCCGTCGGCGGACAGTCCGCTCGCTTCGGCCCGCGCCTTCGCGTACGAGATGACCTGCGACGTCGCGAGGCAGACGAGGGTGGCGACGAACAACGGGCGGCTCTGCTCGTGGTAGACGGCCCACCATGCCAGACCACCGAAGATCGCGCCGTCGGCGACCCGGTCGCAGGTCGCGTCGAGAACCGCGCCGAAGCGCGTTCCGCCACCGCGGGCCCGGGCCATGGCGCCGTCGAGCATGTCGAACATGACGAACAGCCAGATGACCATCGCACCCCAGAACAGGTGTCCCATGGGGAACAGGGTCACGGCGGCGGCGATCGTGGCGACGGTACCGATGAGCGTGACGGCGTCCGGAGTCAGGCCGGTACGGATCAGCGCCTTGCCGAGCGGCGCGGTGACCTTCGACACCGACGCACGCCCGAAGAAGCTCAGCATCCCGCGACCCCTGTCTTCCTGTCCGACCGTTGTGTCCGGAATCCGATCCTGCCACGAGTAGGGCCGGAAATGCGCAGTCGGCCCGCAGCGGATCGGCACGCGAACGGCACCACGGCCGTGCGCTGCGATCGCGACGACTCGGGGAGGGTTGTCACTCGTCCCATGCCGAGGCGAGCAGTGCACGGGTGTCGCGCAGCAGCTGCACCATGACCTTCGACCCACCGAGGACGGTGATGAAGTTGGCGTCCCCACCCCAGCGCGGCACGACGTGCAGGTGGAGATGCTCGGCCAGCGAGCCTCCCGCCGCGGCACCGAGGTTGAGGCCGACGTTGAAGCCGTGCGGACGCGAGACGCGCTTGATGACGCGGAGCGCCCGCTGCGCGAACTGCATGAGTTCGGCGCTCTCCTCGGGCGTCAGGTCCTCGAGGTTGGCCACCCGGCGATACGGTACGACCATCAGATGACCCGGGTTGTACGGGTACAGGTTGAGCACCGCGTACACCAGTTCGCCGCGTGCGACGACGAGGCCCTCCTCGTCGGACATCTTGGGGATGTCGGTGAAGGGCTCGTACGGCTCGTCGCGACCCCGCGGGGACTCGGTGATGTACGACATGCGATGGGGCGACCACAGGCGCTGCAGGTGGTCGGACTCCCCCACGCCGCGGTCGACCATCGAGGCGGGACTGTCGTCGGTCGCTGGGATGTCGGCGGGCCCCGGGGTACGGTCGCCCGTCACGACGGGCTGCCTTCCCCGCCGGAACCGACGAGTTCGGCGGTGGGCGAGGCGTTCTCGCGGCGGCGGACCCACTCGGTGACGATTCGCACGGCCTCGTCGACGGGCACGCCGTTGACCTGCGTGCCGTCGCGGAAGCGGAAGCTGACCGCGCCGGCCGCGACGTCGCGCTCGCCGGCGAGCAGCATGAACGGCACCTTCTGCGTGGTGTGGGTGCGGATCTTCTTCTGCATGCGGTCGTCGGAGACGTCGACCTCGGCGCGGATCCCCTGCGCCTTCAGCTTGCCGACGACGTCGAACAGGTGGCCCTCGAAGTCGGCGGCCACGGGAATGCCCACGACCTGCACGGGCGAGAGCCACGCGGGGAAGGCACCGGCGTAGTGCTCGGTGAGCACACCGAAGAACCGTTCGATGGAACCGAACAGGGCGCGGTGGATCATGACGGGGCGGTGCTTGGCACCGTCGGCGCCGGTGTACTCGAGCTCGAACCGCTCGGGCAGGTTGAAGTCGAGCTGGATCGTCGACATCTGCCAGCTGCGGCCGAGCGCGTCCTTGACCTGCACCGAGATCTTCGGGCCGTAGAAGGCGGCCCCGCCCGGGTCGGGCACGAGGTTCAGGCCGGAGGCCTCACCGACCTCCCGCAGCGTCTCGGTCGCGACGTCCCACAGCTCGTCGCTGCCGACGAACTTCTTGGGGTTCTTCGTCGACAGTTCGAGGTAGTAGTCGTCGAGCCCGTAGTCCTTGAGCAGGTCGAGGATGAAGTTCAGGACGCTGGTGAGCTCGTCGCGCATCTGCTCGGGGGTGCAGAAGATGTGCGCGTCGTCCTGCGTCATGCCGCGCACGCGGGTCAGGCCGTGGACGACACCGGACTTCTCGTAGCGGTAGACCGAACCGAACTCGAACATGCGCAGCGGCAGTTCGCGGTAGGAGCGCCCGCGCGACCGGAAGATCAGGTCGTGCATCGGGCAGTTCATGGGCTTGAGGTAGTAGTCCTGGCCCGGCTTGCGGACGGTGCCGTCCTCGTTGAGCTCCTCGTCGATGTGCATCGCCGGGAACATGCCGTCGCGGTACCAGTCGAGGTGACCGGACACCTCGTACAGCTGGCCCTTGGTGATGTGCGGCGAGTACACGAACTCGTAGCCGGCCTCGACGTGCCGCTGGCGCGAGTAGTTCTCCATCTCCTGGCGGATGATGCCGCCCTTGGGATGGAAGACGGGCAGACCCGAACCGAGCTCGTCGGGGAACGAGAACAGGTCGAGCTCGTTGCCGAGCTTTCGGTGGTCGCGGCGTTCGGCCTCGGCGAGGAGTTCGAGGTGCGCGTCGAGCGCTTCGGTGGACTCCCAGGCCGTGCCGTAGATGCGCTGCAGGCCGGCGTTGTCCTGGTCGCCGCGCCAGTAGGCCGCGGAGCTACGCGTGAGCTTGAAGGCCGGGATGAACTTGGTGGTGGGCACGTGCGGGCCGCGGCACAGGTCCTTCCAGACGAGCTCACCCGTGCGCGGGTTGAGGTTGTCGTAGATGGTCAGTTCCTTGCCGCCGACCTCCATCACCTCGGGGTCGTCGATACCGGACTTGTCGTCGATGAGTTCGAGCTTGAACGGCTCGTCCTTCAGTTCCTCACGGGCGTCGTCGAGGCTGTCGACGACGCGACGCGAGAAGCGCTGGGCGTCCTTGACGATCTTCTTCATCCGCTTCTCGAGCTTCGCGAGATCCTCGGGCGTGAAGGGACGCTCGACCTGGAAGTCGTAGTAGAAACCGTCGCGGATGGGCGGGCCGATGCCGAGCTTGGCCTCCGGGAACTCCTGCTGCACGGCCTGCGCGAGCACGTGGGCGGCCGAGTGGCGGATGACGCTGCGGCCTTCCTCGGTGTCGGCGCCGACGGCCTCGACCTCGACGTCTGCTTCGGGCGTCCAGGACAGATCGCGCAGCGCGCCTTCGGAGTCGCGGACGACCACGATCGTCTCGGGTCCCTTGGTGGGCAGACCCGCGTCACGGACCGCCGCGCCCGCAGTGGTCCCCGCGGGCACCCGGACGATCGTGGCTGGTTTCGCGGATGCGGGCGTGGTCACTGTGACGGACTCCTCGGCTCGATGCCTGATACGTGGTCGTCGCCGGGCACGTGCTGCGGTCGACGACCGCGAGCACACGGCAACTTCATCATGCTATCGACATCCGCGCGGACCGCGAACACAGGGAGCCGCGAAGTCCTCAGAGGTGGTTGAGACCCGTCAGTACCCGTTCGAGCAGTTCGACGTTCGGTCCCACCTTGTCGGCCGTGCGGTGCACGGTGATCTCGCCGGTCGCCGCGAGATCCCCGACGAGCACGCGCGCGACACCGAGTGGGATCTGCGCGAGGGCAGCGATCTCCATGATCGATCTCGGCTGGGCGCACAACGCCAGCACGAGGCGATGCTCGTCCATCGCCGGACCGGACTCGCTGCCCATCGCGGAGGGGACGGCCGACACGAGCACTTCGAGAGGCAGCTCCACCTCGGCTCGGGTGCGTCCCCCGCTCCGCACGAACGGGCGCACGAACGACGACGTCTCTGGCTGGTTCATGTCCTCGATTCCCACACTGGTCCCGGTGCCCGCATTCCGGCCGGCCGCCTGCGCCGTGTCGACCGGCTCTGTTGCGCCGACCGACTGCGCTGTGTCGACCGGCTGCGCTGCGGGCCGGTACATCTCGGCTGCCGGGACCTCGTCCACGACGGGACCCGGCTCGCGGTGATTCCGTACCGGCACGGCGTGATCCGCCGGCCGCCGACGTCGACGGGACCGACCGGATCCGAATCTCGCTCCGGTCGCCCCCACGACCGGCCATTCGCTGTCCGCAACGCTCATCCGGACGTGTCCTCCTCGACGACCACGATCCTGCCATCACTATGCGCACTTCGGCCACAAGCACCACAGCTGTGCCCACACGACACGCGTGGTCGAGCCCGATGGGGCCGTTGCGGTTCGAAGGAAATACGCGCTCGCGGGCGACCCGCCCGACCGGGTGCCACGCACGCTCAACGATTTCATCAAGGTACGAAAAAAGGCACCCCTGCGGGGGTGCCTTTCGTCACTGTCGATCTCGGTGGTCCCGGCTGGGATCGAACCAGCGACCTCCCCGGTGTGAACGGGACGCTCTTCCACTGAGCCACGGGACCGGGCCGCTTCGCAGCGGCTCGAACGAGATGGAACACTAACACGCTCCCGCCACGAAGACGAATCGCCTGGTCGCAGCGTTTCGACGTGATGTTCCGGGTAGCGCGTCCGGGCGGCTCCGCGCGCGCGCGCGTACGCGGGCGGGCAAGAGACCGTGCCCGAGGAGGCAGGAGGACGCACCCGGAGCCCCGGGACGTCGACGGCCCTCCGCTCGGGAGGACCGGAGGGCGCATTTGCCGGCCGGAGCGACACGAGCGGTGGACGCGGGCTGGACTTCCGAAGCCCGATTCGTCGCCTCCCGCGGGGGTCATCGACCCGTCACCTTCGCGAAATCTGCCGGTTTTCTTCCGTTGACCTGCGGATTTGTGTGTTTCGTAGATGCTCGGCTACTGTTTTGAACCGCACCACGGAGAGCAAGACGCCGAACGGTGCGAATGCGGATGTAGCGCAGCTGGTAGCGCATCACCTTGCCAAGGTGAGGGTCGCGGGTTCGAATCCCGTCATCCGCTCGAGAGGTTGGACTCGACCTTTTACGGTGGAGTGGCCGAGTGGTGAGGCAACGGCCTGCAAAGCCGTGCACACGGGTTCGATTCCCGTCTCCACCTCGCGCGATTAGCTCAGCGGGAGAGCGCTTCCCTGACACGGAAGAGGTCACTGGTTCAATCCCAGTATCGCGCACCAGGTTCGACCAGCACGTGGGTCGAGCCGGTTCACCGAAACAACGTGCACATGCGGATGTAGCGCAGCTGGTAGCGCATCACCTTGCCAAGGTGAGGGTCGCGGGTTCGAATCCCGTCATCCGCTCCACTCCGGCGATCACCATGCCGGCGCGATTAGCTCAGCGGGAGAGCGCTTCCCTGACACGGAAGAGGTCACTGGTTCAATCCCAGTATCGCGCACAGAAGATGAAGGCCCCCTTCGAATTTCGAAGGGGGCCTTCATCCGTTCGCGGGGCCGGCCGATCGTCCGGGTCATCCGGTGAGGATCCGACAGCGGGCAGTCCGGTGCGGAGGTACTCCCCCGCACCGGACCGGCGCGTCAGGCGCCGAGCTTGTTGATCCCCGCGATCATGGCCCGCAGCGACGACTCGCTGCCGGTCTCGCCCGTGCCCATCACCCAGACCGTGCGCTCGCCGGAGCGGCACAGCAGGAAGGTCGCGGACATCTCACCGAGGTCGTGGCGGTGGAACGACAGGATCTCGATGTTCAGCCCGAGGTCGTACAGCATCGCGGTCATCGCGGCGATCGGTCCGCAGGTCGTGGCGGATGCCGTGTGGATCGTGTCGCCGATCGCGATCGTTGCCTCGAAGGCGCTGCGTCCCGCACCCAGGGCTGTCGCGGTCCAGCCACCGAGGCGGACCGGGCCGTGCTGCGCACCGTAGGTGGATTCGAACTCCGTCCAGCTCATGCCGGAGGCTTCCTCGCGCAATCCCCGAGGAAGGGCACGTCCGTAGCGGGCGAAGAACGGATCGGCATCAGGGGTGCCGAAGGGGAACATCGGGGCGAAATCCGAGAAGGAGGTGAAGGCGTTCATCGTTCGTAGTGGTCTTCCACGAGAAGGAAGGACCGACGCGTAGCTCAACGACCCGCAGCGAGGGGTCGGTCCGAATCAGACCCCGCTACGGCGGTGAACTACGAGTACGCGCTTCATTGCCGCGACGGTACAACGCCCCGACATTTTGTGCAAGTCGCATGCACGGGACCGTGTGACGCAACCGTGACCACGGTCGCTGGAACCTGAGGGATCCCTCATGTAGCGTGGATGTTGCCATCCCCCCGATGGTGTCGAACCCCAGCCATGACCCCCCATCCAAGGCTGGGGTTCAGCCATATCCGGACCCTTCTCCGTCTCGCGTCCGGGCTCGTGTCTCCGTCTCGCATCGACACGCGGGGCATCTGCCGGATCGTCCTGTCCGAGTGCTTCACTGGTGTGCATGTCCATGCCACCACTCGAAGAAGCGATCTCCGTCGACGAGGCGGGCATCTGGGATGCCGAGGCGATCGCTCAGGTCGCCGCCGCGACCTTCCCGCTCGCCTGCCCTCCGGACGCCGCCGAGGACGACATCGCCGACTTCATCGAGCGCACCCTCAGCGCGGAGAAGTTCGCCGAGTACCTGTCCTCTCCCGAACGCATCGTTCTCGAGGCGCGCGCGGGTGAGGAGATCGTCGGATACCTGATGGCAGTGGACGCCGCTCCGGAGGATCCGGCGATCGACGCGATGATCACGGCGCGGCCGGCGATCGAGATCAGCAAGCTGTACGTGATGCCGGGCCATCACGGTTCCGGAATCTCTGCGGCGCTCATGGATGCGATCGTCGCGCGGGCCCACACGCTCGGGCGTGCCGGCCTGTGGCTCGGCGTCAACCAGAAGAACACCCGCGCCCGGCGCTTCTACGAGAAGCAGGGTTTCGAGGTGGTGGGCACGCGCACGTTCGTCGTGGGCGCGCAGACGCACGACGATTTCGTCATGCAGCGCACCCTCCGAGCGGATGCCGGCCGGTGAGCCGATGATGCGGTGAAGGTCGACCCGGCGGGCATGCGCGCGCCGGGTGTCCGATCAGCCCGCGGCGACCTCGAAACGGGACAGCGCCAGCAGGCGGGACGTCGCGCGCAGGTACTTCTTGCGGTAGCCGCCCGCGAGCATCTCGGGCGTGAAGATCTCGTCGAGCTTGGCGCCGGAGACCGTCACGGGGATGCTCGCGTCGTACATGCGGTCGGCGAGGACCACCAGACGCAGGGCCACCGACTGGTCCTTCGCCGGGTGCACGCCCTCGAGGAAGACAGCGGGGACACCCTCGACGAGCTTGCCGTAACGCGACGGGTGCAGCGTGCTCAGGTGCGCGCACAGCTCGTCGAAGTCGTCGAGCGTGGCACCCGGGATCGCATCGGCGCGCTCGGAGAGCTCGGCCGAGTCGATCGGATCGGGTGCGGGCGGCAGGTCGCGGTGACGGTAGTCGGGGCCGTCGACGCGGATGGTCTCGAAGATCGACGCGAGCTTCTTGATCTCGCGCAGGAAGTCCTGTGCCGCGAACCGTCCCTCACCCAACTGGCCGGGGAGCGTGTTGGAGGTCGCGACGATCGAGACGCCGCGGGCCGACAGTTCGGTCAGCAGACGCGAGACGAGCATGGTGTCGCCCGGATCGTCGAGTTCGAACTCGTCGATGCACAGCACGCTGTGGTTCGACAGCTCCTCGACGGCCTTGTTGAACCCGAGGGCGCCGACGACGTGGGTGAGCTCGACGAACGTGCCGAAAGCCTTGGGCGCGGGTGCGCTGTGGAAGATCGAGGCGAGCAGGTGGGTCTTGCCCACGCCGAAGCCGCCGTCGAGGTAGAGGCCGGCACCCTGCGGCTGGGAGCGACGGCCGAACAGGCCGCGCTTGCCGCCGCGGATCTTCCCGATCTTGCCGACGAACTCCGCCGCGGTCTTCACCGCGGCCGCCTGGCTCGGCTCGTTCGGATCCGGAATGTACGACTCGAAGCTCACCTCGTCGAACATCGCGGGGGGCACCATCTGCGCCACCAACTGGTCTGCAGGCACCACCGGATTGCGGTCGACGAGACGTTCGTGCATTAGCCCAGGGTACGACCGCATCATGCTCGGATCCTCACTCGAATCCGGAATGCGACCTACTTCACACGGCGTTCACCTCGACGTCACGCACCGGGAGGACACTTCGGATCGGCCGCTCCACCACCGGTTGCACGCGCCCGCCGGTGAACCTGGCAGGCTGTGCGCATGCGCAGATCGGGAGTGATCGCCGCGATGTTGATCACGGTTGCCGCGGCGTCGACCGCGTGCGGAGCAGGACCGTCGATACGTCCCGACGTCGCCGTGGTGCGCGACGATCCCGGTATCGCCGTCGACAGGACCCCGCAGGACGAGACCGAGGTACCCGAACTTCCGGTGCCGTCGGCCGAACCGGCATGGCGGAACTGCACGGACGAGACGCTCTCCTCGTTCGACGCACCGCCCGGTCCCCAGGGTCTCGTTCTCGAGTGCGCGGAGGTCGTCGCCCCGATCGATGCGGCCGGCAACGTGGCGGGCACCTTCCCGCTGGCAGTCATGCGCGCACGGTTGCCCGACACCCCCACCGACGTGGCGCCGCTGGTTCTCACGACCGGCGCCGACATCGCGTCGACGCGCGCACTGACCGGCATGGCGACCGGCCCGATGTCCGGTGCACTGACGATGCGCCCGATCATCGCGGTGGATCGGCGCGGAATGGGCAACTCGCTCGCAATCGACTGCATCTTTCCCGCGGATCGTCGCGGTCTCGGCGATCTCGGACAATTCGGCCGCACCGGCGATGCACCCGAACGTGTCGCCGATCTGGGCCGTCAGGCGACCATCTCGTGCACCGACTACCTGCAGCCGCAGCAGCTGATGTTCGGCGCATCACACGCCGCTGACGACATCGAACGCCTCCGCCAGGCATGGGGCGTGGACCGGATCGGTCTCCTCGGGGTGGGGAACGGTGCGACGGTCGCGCTCGCCTACGCCGCCGCCTATCCGGGCGCGGTCGGCCGTCTCGTCCTCGATTCCCCCGCCGCGGCCACCGCCGACGCCGAACTCATGGCCGAGTCGCAGGCCCGCGGCGCGGAGGCCGCCGTCGATGCCTTCGCCCGGCAGTGCACCGCCCTCGACTGCGCCCTGGGCGACGATCCCCGCGCGGCGATCGAGGATCTGCACGATCAGGCCACCGAGGGTGATCTCGCGCCGGTCTCGGCCAATTCGTTCCTCACGGC
Organism: Rhodococcus shunpengi; assembly: GCF_048381395.1. Taxonomy (NCBI): domain Bacteria; kingdom Bacillati; phylum Actinomycetota; class Actinomycetes; order Mycobacteriales; family Nocardiaceae; genus Rhodococcus; species Rhodococcus shunpengi. Next base: position 422,530 of record NZ_JBLWIU010000034.1, on the reverse strand, counting down.
ACTGACGGGTGTCCTCGGCACGCCGCGCGCCGATCTGCAGGCCCGCGTCCGTGAGGTGGCGGACGTCCTCGCAGCCGCGCGGGACGGCGATGTCATGCCGCTCATCGAACTGGTCGGTGCGGCCGAGGAGAGGCTCTCGACGGACGGTCAGTTCGTCGCCCGGTGCAGCGACGGACAGCGGTGGCCGACCCCGACCCACGCGGGCGATCTCGCCCGGAGCTGGTCCACCCTGTATCCGCTGTACGGCGCGGACCTGGCGACGGGCCTGACGGCGTGTGCGGCGTGGCCGAGCCTGCCTCCCCCGCCGCTGCCGGCGGCGCTCGACGTGCCCGTGCTCGTCTCCTCAGGGGCCGCGGACCCGGTCGTGGGCAATGCCGGCGTGGAGTCGGTGACCGGTGTGCTCACCGCAGGCGGTATCGCCTGGGCGTCGCTGTCGTGGCAGGGTGCCGGTTACTCGGCGGTCCTGCACTCGGGTTGTGTGCAGGCCCGGGTGGAGGCCTATCTGTCCGGCGGGGAACTTCCGCCCAACGGGAGCCTGTGCCCCGCGTGACGTTCCCCGGCCGGGGTCAGGGCGTGTGCACGGGTCCGCAGGCCCGCGGTGTACCGTGCCGTAGTGTTCCTCAGAAGTCTCGAACCCCGGACCGCACGCACGACCGCCGAGGTGGTCAAGGCTGTGGTGTGGCCCCTTGCCGTACTGACGGTTCTGCACCGGGTCGTGATCAAAGCGGTCAACGGGTTCCGGACGGACGACTTCACCCCGGTCTACAACGCGGCGCTGGCCTTCCTCAACCGCCGGCCGGTGTACACCGCCGAGTTCCAGTGGGTCGATCCCCACTACCTCTATCCGCCTTCCGGCACGTTGTTGATCGCCCCGATCGCGGTGATCGACCCCGAGCGGTCGCGGTGGTTGTTCATCCTCGCCAATGCGATCGCGATCCTCGTCGCGCTCTATCTGTTGCTGCGCATGTTCGGTCTGCGACTCGATTCGCCGATCGCGCCGGTGCTGGTCTTCGCCGCGTTCGCCTCCGAGACGGTGACGAACACGCTCGTCTTCACGAACATCAACGGTCTCGTCCTGCTCGGCGAGATCGCGTTTCTGACGCTGCTGCTCAAACGACGTGATCTGTGGGCGGGGGCTGCGCTCGGCCTGACCTTCGCCGTCAAACCGATCCTCGCTCCCCTGCTGTTGCTCCCGCTCGTGCGCGGACAGTGGAAGGTCTTCATCACCGCCGCGGGTGTCCCGATCGCGCTGACGATCATCGCGTGGCCCCTGTCGGTCGACGCGTGGCAGTTCGTCGAACACACCGTGCCGTACCTGCTCGAGTCCCGCGACTACTTCAACAGCGCGATCGTCGGCAACGGCATGTACTACGGGCTCCCGGCCTGGCTGATCTTCGGTCTGCGGGCGGCGCTCGCGGTGATGGTCGCGGTGTCGGTGTGGTTGCTCTACCGCTACTGCCGCCACGACGAGGTGTTCTTCGTGTGCACCGCCGGTGGTGTGTTGCTCGCCGCTTCGTTCCTGCTCGGATCGCTCGGCCAGATGTACTACTCGATGATGCTGTTCCCGCTGCTGATGACGGTGCTGCTGCCGAACTCCGTGATGCGGAACTGGCCCGCCTGGCTCGCCGTCTACGGCTTCCTGAGCTACGACTCGTGGCTGTCGAGCCGGTGGGTGGAGGCCGGGCGCGCGGCGGAGTACATGAAGACCACCTTCGGCTGGTCGCTGCTGCTCGTCGTCGTCTTCGCCGTCCTGCTCGACCGCTACCTCGTCGCGAAGCGCGAAGGGCGCCTGGCGGACGGCATCGAGCCGTCGCACCTGCTCGAGGAGAAGCAGCCGGCACGGACGTGATCCGTCCGTGCCGGTGCAGACGTGACGCGCGCGCCGAGCGCGGTTAGCGTGGAGATCATGACGTCTGCTCCTCGATCCGAACCCGCACCCAAGGTCGTCCACACCGACGAGGAATGGCGTGCGAAGCTCACTCCCGCCGAATTCGCCGTGTTGCGTCAGGCCGGCACCGAGCGCCCCTTCGTCGGCGAGTACACCGACACCGAGACCGAGGGCATCTACGAATGCCGCGCGTGCGGTGCCGAACTGTTCCGCAGCACCGAGAAGTTCCACTCCCACTGCGGGTGGCCGTCGTTCTTCGACCCCGCCGACTCCGACGCCGTGATCCTGCGCGAGGACAACTCGCTGGGCATGCGGCGCATCGAGGTGGTGTGCGCGACGTGCCACAGCCATCTCGGGCATGTCTTCGAGGGCGAGGGTTACCCGACGCCCACCGACCAGCGGTACTGCATCAACTCGATCTCCCTGCGCCTGGTTCCGTCGGAGTGATCCCGGCCGCGGCCAGCGCGGTCCACAGTGCGTCGTGCCGCTCGGTGGTCGGTGCCGGTTCGACGAGTTCGAACGCACATCCGATCGACCGGGCGGCACCGTCCGCCTTCTCGCTGTCGCCGATCATCAGCGTCCGTCGCGGGTCGACACCGAGTCTGTCGACGGCGTAGCGGAAGATCTCCGGTTCGGGCTTGACGGCGCCCACCTCGAAGGACAGCGCGAACACCGACACGAGGTCGTCGATACCGAGCCGCGCGAAGGCCGGCCGCAGGTCGAAGGCGATGTTGCTCACCACGCCGACGGCGATCCCGTCTCCGGCGAGCGCCTCGATGACGGGGACGGTGTCGGGATAGACGGTCCAGCAGTCGGGGTCGGTCACCTTCTCGTAGAGCGCCTGTGCCTGCTCGGGATCGGCCACGCCCGACCTGCGCAGCACCGTCAGGTAGGCCTCGCGGTGCCAGCGCGGTTCGCGGTCGCGGTTGGTCCACGCGTGGTGCTCGTCGGCGTCCATCTCGACGGGCTGCCCGACGGGTTGCGTCAGCCGCCGCATGAGTTCGGCCTGCCGGTGCACGTCGAAGGGTCTGCCCTCGTGGTCGGTGACGTCCGCGAGCCAGCTCTCGTCCTCCTCGAGCCGGAACAGGGTGCCGGAGAAGTCGAACAGGACGGCATCGAAGGGAGTCTCGGCCATGTCCCGAGGCTAACGGCTACGCGACAGCGGCAGGTCGGCTCGGGTAGATCTCCTCGAGCAGTCGCTGCCATCGCGTCGGGCCGGCCGCACGCAGGGAATGTCCCGATGCGGACCGAAATCATGTGGCCCGAGGTTACCGACCGAGCGGCCTGTATACGCCACAATTTCTCGCATGGGTGAGACGGGTACGAGAATCCGGCGACACACGAAGCTGTCCGTCGTCGGCGCCGGGAGCGTCGGTACCGCGGTGGCGTATGCGTGTCTGCTCAGGGGTTCGGCAGACGCCATCGCGCTGTTCGACACGAATTCCGCGAAGGTGCGCGCGGAGGTCCTGGACCTGAACCACGGCACCCAGTTCGCGCCGTCGTGCCGGATCGAGGGCAGCGACGACATCGCGGTCACCGCCGGTTCCGATCTGATCGTCGTGACCGCAGGGGCCAAACAGCATCCCGGCCAGTCGCGTCTGGATCTCGCGGCGGCGAACGTCGCCCTGGCACGGGACCTGACGCCCGGCCTGCTGTCCGTCTCCCCCGAGGCGGTGATCGTCTTCGTCAGCAATCCGGTCGACATCGTCACCCGCGCCGCGATCGCGGCGACCGGCATCTCGGACGGCCGGATCTTCGGGTCGGGCACGGTGCTCGATTCCGGCCGGCTGCGGTATCTGCTCGCCCACCGCGCCGACGTCGCGATCGAGAACGTCCACGTGTTCGTCGTCGGTGAGCACGGCGATTCGGAGGTCGCGCTGTGGTCGGGTGCGGCGATCGGGGGTGTGCCGGTGGAGTCCTTCGCCGTCGACGGACGACCCGTCTTCGGTCCGGAGACCCGCGCCGCACTCTTCGAGGAGGTCGTGCGCAGCGCCTACGAGATCATCCGCGGCAAGGGCGCCACGAATCTCGCGATCGGACTGTCGAGTGCCCGCATCGTGGAGGCCGTGCTGCGGAACCAGCGCCGGGTGCTTGCGGTGTCGACGCTGCAGATCGGGCGGCACGGCCTGCAGGACGTCTGCCTCTCGCTTCCCACCGTCGTCGACGCGCGCGGCGCGCACACCGTGCTCGAGGTGCCGTTGTCGCCGGAGGAGGAGGCGGGTCTGGCCGCCTCCGCGGCCACCCTGCGCGAGGTCCAGTCGTCCCTCGGTCTGTGACGCTCCGGCCGTATGTGCTCGGCCGCGAGGACTCAGCGCTGCCGGACGACCGGCGGATCGTAGGCCCGGATGGGCGGTAGCTCGCCGTCGAACCGCTCGACATCGACGAGCACGTGCTGCCCGGTGCAGCCGTGGGACAGCGACGATGTGCCGACGTCGGGAGTGAGCACGTTCGCGTTCCCGTGCACGCACATCGATCCGGGATCGGACGGATCCAGCGGGTCGTACCAGGCTCCCGTCGCGAGCTGGACGACGTTCGGCAGCAGACCGTCGTCGAGGACGACCCCGGCAAGGCACGAACCACGATCGTTGAAGACGCGGACGATGTCGCCGGCCTCCAGACCTCGCGCGGCCGCGTCGTCGGGACGCATCCGGATCGGTTCGCGGCCACGGATCTTCGACGCCTGGCTCACCGAGCCGTGATCGAGCTGCCCGTGCAGGCGCGTGGCCGGCTGGTTGGCGATCAGGTGCAGTGGGAACCGTTCGACCCGCGAGGAGCCGAGCCATTCGTCGGGTTCGTACCAGGTGGGGTGCCCGGCGCAGTCGTCGTAGCCGAACGAGTCGATGTCGGCGGAGAAGATCTCGAGCCGTCCACTGGGAGTCCGTAGCGGGTTCGCCTCGGGGTCGGACCGGAAATCCTCGAACAGCGTCAGATCGTCCTCGGTCCGCATCCGGACCGGTCCGCCGTACCAGAAGTCGTCGAAGGGCGGTGGGTCCTCGATGCGTTGGTCGTCGGCGAGGACGAAACCGCGCCACTGCTCGTAGAGGTGTTCGAGCCACTGCCGGGAGGTCCGGCCCTCGGTGAACTGCTCGCCGAAGCCGAGGCGGTGGGCGAGAGCGGTGAAGGTGTCGTAGTCGTCGCGGGCGTCGGCGAAGCGCGGGACGGCGGCCTGCATCGCGACGAGCAGCGGATCGTTGCGCGTGCACGTCAGGTCGTCGCGCTCGAGCGCCGTGGTCGACGGCACGACGATGTCGGCGTGCTTGGCCATCGGCGTCCAGTACGGGTCGTGAACGACGATCGTGTCGGGTCGCTGCAGGGCCCGGCGGAGCCGGCCGATGTCCTGGTGGTGGTGGAAGGGATTGCCACCCGCCCAGTACACGAGCCGGATGTCCGGGAAGGTCAGGCGACGGCCGTCGTAGTCGAACTGCTCCCCGGGCCGCAACAGCAGGTCGGAGATCGCGGCGACGGGGATGAAGTCCTCGACGTCGTTGTTGCCCTGGAACAGGGTGGGCAGCGGATACGGGACGGGCGCGAGACCGGGTTCGTTCATCGACCCGTAGCCGTGGCCGAAACCGCCTCCGGGAACGCCGAGTTGACCGAGCATCGCGGCGAGGGTCACGCCCGCCCAGGGCGCCTGCTCGCCGTGCCGCACGCGTTGCAGCGACCATGTGACCGACACCAGGGTGCGGCCGCGGGCCATGCGTCGCGCGAGGTCGACGAGGGTGCCGGCCGGGATGCCCGACAGTCCGGCGGCCCACTCGGGGGTCTTCGGGACGCCGTCGGTGCGGCCGAGCAGATACTCCTCGAAGCGGTCGTAACCGGTGCAGTAGCGGTCGAGGAACTCGCGGTCGGCCAGACCTTCGGTGGCCAGGACGTAGCCGAGGGCGAGCATGATCGCGACGTCGGTGCCCGGCCGCGGCGCGAGCCACTCGTGCTCACCGTGCACGTCGCTGCGGATCGGGCTGAACGAGACGATCCGTCCGCCGCGGGCCCGCATCCGGTCGAGGGCGTCGCGGGTGGGGTGATCGCTCGTGCCGCCGTCGTTGACAGCGGTGTTCTTGAGCGGGATCCCGCCGAAACACACCATCAGATCGGTGTCGCGGGCGATGACCTCCCAGGAGGTCGAGCGCGCGAACAGTTTCCAGTGGGTGCCCACGACGTGCGGCATGATCACGCCGGTCGCGCCGAGCGAGTAGGAGTGCACCGAGCGGGTGTAGCCGCCGAACATCTTCAGGAAGCGGTGCACCTGGCTCTGTGCGTGGTGGAACCGGCCCGGGGCGGACCAGCCGTAGGAGCCGCCGAAGATCGCTCGGTTGCCGTGCCGGTCCTTCACGCGCTGCAGTTCGCCCGCGAGGATCTCGGTGAGTTCGTCCCACGAGACGGCGACGTACTCGTCGTCGCCGCGTCGTGTGCTCGGTCCCGGTCCGTTCTCGAGCCAGCCGCGGCGGACGGCCGGCCCGGCGATGCGAGCACGGTGCCGCACCGATCCGGGGATGTTCCCCAGGATCGGTGAGGGGTCGCGGTCCCCGGCGTAGGGCTGCACGGCGACGACCTCGCCGTCGCGTGCCTGCGCCGAGAACATGCCCCAGTGCGCCATCTGGGAGAACAGACGACCGTCTCCCTCCGGTGGCACCGCGCTCGTCGAGGTCACGTCAGGGCAGCGACGCGACGAGGGCTTCGACGTCGACCCGCGGTCCGGTGAAGAAGGGGGTCTCCTCCCGCACGTGCAGGCGCGCGTCGGTGGCACGCAGGTCGCGCATGAGATCGACGATGCGGTGCAGCTCCGGCGCCTCGAAGGCGAGGATCCACTCGTAGTCGCCGAGCGCGAAGGCCGGAACGGTGTTGGCGCGGACGTCGGGGTAGCCGCGGGCCGCCATGCCGTGGTCGGCGAGCATCTTGCGGCGCTGCTCGTCGGGCAGCAGGTACCACTCGTAGGACCGCACGAAGGGGTACACGCAGACGTAGTTGCCCGGCTCCTCCCCCGCGATGAAGGCGGGCAGGTGGCTCTTGTTGAACTCCGCGGGCCGGTGCAGTGCGGTGTTCGACCAGACCGGGGTGCTCGCGCGGCCGAGGATCGTGGTGCGCCGGAAGTCGGCGTACAGCTTCTGCAGATCCTCGATGTGCTCGGCGTGGGTCCAGATCATGAAGTCGGCGTCCGCGCGGGTGCCGGCCACGTCGTAGATGCCGCGGACGATCACGTCGGTGTCGTCGAAGCGGGCGAAGAACGCCTTCGCGTCCTCGATCGCCGCGGCGCGGTCGTCGCCGAGGACGCCGGGCCGGACCTGGAAGACCGACCACATCGCGTAGCGGAGGGTGGAATTGAGCTTGTCGTAGTCGAGACGTGCCATGACGTTCATCCTTCCATTCGTGCAGTCAGGCGTGCGGCCGCGGCCGTGCCTGTTGCGACACATGCAGGTACACCCACACCGTGCAGCATCGCGCCGGCGACCTCGAGTCCGTCGATCCCTGCGATCTCGGCCTCGAAGGCGGCGACGATCTCGCGGTGGTGTTCGCGGTACTGCGGCAGCCCGCCGTGCCACCGCTGCACGAAGGCGGCCACCGGTTCGGCGTCGACTCCGGTCACGGTCGCGAGATCCGCGCGGGCCAGCGCGATCAGGTCGGCCTCGGACGCGTCGACGAGCGCGTCGTCGCCGAACCGCCCGAACGACGCGCGGGCGAGCGCGACGGGCCGTTCGGCGAGGTGCGGCCACTTGCGGCTCGACAGCGTGAAGGCCTTCGCCGACAGTTCCTCCCCGGTCGCGACGAGGATCCCGGAGTTCTGCGGGAGGCCGGCGTCGTGCGGCAACGCGAGCGCGACCACCACCGACGAGGCGAGCGGGATCTGCGCTGCGCACTGTGCGGCGGATCGCACGCTGTCGACCAGCAGCCGGGCGGCATCCGGGGCGGGCACGGCGAGCACCACACCGTCGACCTCGCCGAGCGGATCGACCGACCACCGGCCACCGCTGCGCTTCAGTCCGGATGCGGCCGTGCCGTAGAGGAACTCGGCGTCGGCCCCGCGGACGAGGGCTTCGATCAACACGCCGTAGCCCTCGCGCAGCGTCCCGAAGACCGGGGCGTCCGACTTCGGGGGCAGAGCGCGGGCGACGGCGTCGCTCAGGCTCGTCGCGCCGGCGTCGAGGGCCGCGGCGAGCGTCGGGACGGTGGCACGGACACCCGCGGTGTCGGACAGCCCCGAGTACACCCCGCCGAGCAGCGGGTCGACGCTGCGCCGCACCACCTGCTCACCGAAGCGTGATCGGACGAGATCCGCGACGGAGACGTCGGAGTCCCGGTCCCAGTGGAACGGCACTGTGGGCTCGGCGGTGATGCGCGCCAGCGTCTCGTCGTCGACGAGCCCTTCGACGGAGTGCGCGGAGGCGGGGATACCCATCAACGTGCCCGTCGGCAGCGGATGCAGTCGCGCGTCGGCGTACAGGAGCGGACGGGCGGCCGTGGGGTGGACGACGTGGTCGCTCAGCCCGAGTTCCTCGACGAGCGCGAGCACCTCGGGTCGGCGTGCGATGAACGCCTCGGCACCGACGTCGACGGGGTCGCCCGCAAGCGGGACCGTACGGAGCTTGCCGCCGAGCCGCGACGATCGCTCGAGCACGACGATCCGCGCGGCGGCGCCGAGCGAACGACGCAGCCGGTACGCGGCGACGAGCCCACTGATCCCACCGCCGACGACCGCGACCGTCGGCGGGGTCACAGCGAATGCACCAGCTCGACCACTCGCGTGATGACGTCGGGATCGGTGTCGGGCAGGACGCCGTGACCGAGATTGAAGATGTGTCCGATGGCGCCGGCCTCGAGAGCACGGTCGGCCTCGGCGACGATGCGGCGCACCTCGCGTTCGACCACCTCCCGGCCCGCGAACAGGATCGCGGGATCGAGATTGCCCTGCAGGGCCTTGCCGGGGCCGACGCGGGTCGCGGCGACGTCGAGCGGGATACGCCAATCGACGCCGACCACGTCGGCACCCGCCTCACCCATGGCGCCGAGGAGCTCCCCGGTACCGACACCGAAGTGGATGCGCGGCACCCCCGCACCGGCGATCTCGGCGAAGACACGCTCGGAGTGCGGCAGGACGTACTCGCGGTAGTCGGCGAGCGAGAGGGCGCCGGCCCACGAGTCGAAGAGCTGGACGGCGTCGACACCGGCACCGATCTGCGCGCGCAGGAAGGCGATGGCGACGTCGGTGAGCTTGCCGAGAAGGGCGTGCCAGGTCTTCGGGTCGGCGTGCATGAGCGCCTTGGTGCGCTCGTGGTTGCGGCTCGGGCCGCCTTCGACGAGATAGGAGGCCAAGGTGAAGGGCGCGCCCGCGAATCCGATGAGCGGGGTGTCGCCGAGTTCGCGGGTCAGCAGACCGACCGCGCGGGCGACCGCTCCGACCTCTTCGGCCTCGAGGGTCGGCAGCGCGGTGACGTCGGCGGCGGTGCGGACGGGGTTCGCGACGACCGGGCCCGTGCCCGCGACGATGTCGAGGTCGATCCCGGCGGCCTTGAGCGGGACGACGATGTCGGAGAAGAGGATGGCGGCGTCGACCTTGTGCCGCCGCACCGGCTGCATCGTGATCTCGCAGACCAGTTCGGGGTCGAAGCACGATTCGAGCATGCCGATGCCGGTCCGGATCTCCCGGTACTCGGGCAGGGAGCGGCCGGCCTGGCGCATGAACCACACGGGCCGGTGGGCCGGCTTCTCACCGCGCGCGGCCGACAGCAGGGGCGCATGGGGCAGGATCCTCCGCGCGGGGTACTCCGCGGGCGCCGCAGATCCGACGTTCGTGTTCTCCAAGCCGGTCATCGATCCTCGTTCTTCGGGCACTGCGCGCCGTCGCGCAGGGCAGCGTCTGCCGGGGCGCACACAGGACGTGTGGTCCGGACCCGCTGCCCATGCTGCCACGCCCGTGCCGTTCGCCGGAATCGGCGCGCCTCCCGCGTGCGGTGCGTCACCGGCACTAACCTCCGCTCGGTGACCACCTCGCCCGCCGAGCCGGCCCGCTTCCGTTCCGCAGTCGATGCGATGAACGCGGCCACCGTGCGCCCGGAGATCGAGGTCGGGCCGATCCGCCCCCCGCAACGGCTCGCTCCCTACAGCTACGCCCTGGGCGCCGAGGTCCTGCACGACGAGACGGACCGGGTGCCCGAGCAGTCCGAGGGCGACGCGTTCGGCCGACTCATCCTTCTCTACGACCCCGACGGCGACGAGGCGTGGCACGGGACCACCCGGCTCGTCTCGTACATCCAGGCCGACGTCGACGAGAGCCTGGCAGCGGACTCGCTGCTACCGGAGGTCGCGTGGAGTTGGCTCGTCGACGCCCTCGCCGCGCACGGTGAACCGCTCACGGCGCTCGGCGGCACGGTGACCGCGACGACCTCCGTACGGTTCGGGGACATCGCGGGCCCGGGACGCGCCCACCAACTGGAACTGCGCGCGTCGTGGACTCCGCAGTCCGACATGCTGACCCCGCACGTGGAGGCGTTCTGCGACGTCCTCGCATATGCCGCGGGTCTGCCTCCGGCGGGGGTCGCGCGACTCCAGCGGTGAAAACCGGCGCAATCCGACCGGATTTCTAGAACCTGTTCTATTCTTGGTTCATGCAGCGTCTCAGCGGGCTCGATGCCGGTTTCCTCTATCTCGAGACCCCCAGTCAGCTCCTCCACATCTGCGGGCTGATCGTGCTCGATCCGTCCACCGTCCCGGGTGGCTACGACTACGTGAGCCTGCGCAACGAACTCGAAGCACGCCTCACCGCCGTACCCCAGTTCCGGATGAAGCTCGCCGACAGCAGATTCAACCTCGACCATCCGGTCTGGGTCGACGACCACGACTTCGACCTCGACCGGCACGTCCACCACGTCGGCGTGCCCGCTCCGGGCGGCCGGACCGAGCTCGCGGACCTGTGCGGCCACATCGCCGCACAACCGCTGGATCGCTCGCGGCCGCTGTGGGAGATGTGGTTCGTCGGCGGCCTCGACGACGGCAGGATTGCGGTCATCGCGAAGATGCACCACGCCGGGGTGGACGGGGTCTCCGGTGCCGCACTCATCGCGCAGCTGTGCAGCCTCGACCCGGCCGAGCCCCGGCCCGAACCGGTCCAGTGGGGTGCCGGCGACGCGAACGACCTCGCCATCGCGATCGCCGGAGCCCTCAACGTCGCCCGCCGGCCTCTCCACCTGCTGCGAATCCTCCCCGGCGCGGTCACATCGCTGACCTCGTGGATTGCGCGCGCACGCCGCGGCGACGCCATGCCCGCGCCGTTCACGGCGCCGCGCACCCCGTTCAACTCCACCATCACCGGACACCGCAACGTCGGCTTCGCCGAGTTGAACCTCGACGACGTGAAACTGGTGAAGAACGTCTTCGGCGTCACCGTCAACGACGTGGTGATGGCCGTGTGCTCCGGTGCGCTGCGCCGATATCTGGAGCGGCGCGGCGAGCTGCCCGACTCCCCGCTCATCGGGATGATCCCGGTCTCGGTCCACGGCAGGTCGGATCGCCCGGGACGCAACCAGGTCTCGGCGATGTTCGCCGACCTCCACACCCACATCGCCGACCCCGCCGAGCGGCTGCGGACCCTCGCGGAAGCGAACGCGGTGGCCAAGGAGCACAACGCCGATCTCGGCGCGAACCTGCTGCAGGACTGGTCGCAGTTCCTCGGCGCGGCGGTCTTCGCTCCCGCGATGCGCGCCTACGCCGGACTCCGACTCGCCGACCGGCACCCGGTGATCCACAACCTCGTGATCTCCAACGTGCCCGGACCGCCCGTCCCGCTGTACTTCCTGGGTGCGCGCATGACGGCGATGTATCCCTTCGGCCCGATCTTCCACGGCGCCGCGCTCAACGTGACGGTGCTCTCCCTCGACGGCAGGCTCGACATCGGCCTGATCTCGTGTCCCGATCTCGTTCCCGACCTGTGGGAACTCGTCGACGACTTCTCCCCCGCCCTCGAGGACCTCATCCTCGCGGCGGGTGCGGAAAGCGACGACGTCGTCTCGCAGGAGGGGTGACGCGGTACCCCGGAGGGGGTTCGCGTGGCGTCGAGCGGGTCCGTGTGTGTCCGCCGATCGGACGTTCCGGACAGGAACGGAATTGCGCACGGGGACGACACCGCTAGAGTCACGCCCATGCCGGCACAGAACGACGAGGACGAGCAGAAGAGCACGAGCGTGACGACGGTGCCGCTCCTCGAACCGCGCGACGGCGTCCCGGAGGTCGTCACCACGGCGCGCGGGGTCGCCGAGGCCGCAGCGATGCTGGCGCAGGGACACGGCCCGCTCGCCGTCGACGCCGAACGCGCGTCGGGCTACCGCTACTCCGCGCGCGCCTATCTCGTACAGCTCCGCCGTGAGGGCGCCGGCACGGTGCTGCTCGACCCCATTCCGACACGGGACGATCTTGCTCCCCTGGCCGAGGTGATCAACGACCTCGAATGGGTCCTGCACTCCGCCGACCAGGATCTCCCCGGCCTGGCCGAACTCGGACTCCGCCCGGCGAAGTTGTACGACACCGAACTCGCCGGTCGCCTCGCCGGATTCCCCCGCGTCGGTCTCGCCGCGATCGTGGCCGAGACCCTCGGCCTCGAGCTGCGCAAGGGCCACGGTGCGGCGGACTGGTCGACGCGGCCGCTTCCCGAGTCGTGGCTCAATTACGCAGCGCTCGACGTCGAACCGCTCGTGGAACTCCGCGACGCGATGGCGAGTGAACTCGAGCGGCAGAACAAGACCGAGTGGGCCGCCCAGGAATTCGAGCACATCCGGCTCGCGGGACCGCCCGCTCCGAAGCCCGATCGATGGCGCCGCACGTCCAAGATCCACGCGATCAAGGACCGACGCCGCCTGGCGATCGTCCGGGAACTGTGGACCACTCGCGACGAGATCGCCGCCCGGCGCGACATCGCGCCGGGGCGCATCCTTCCCGACTCCGCGATCATCGCCGCCGCGGAGGCGAATCCCACGACCGTCGAACAGCTGCAGAAGCTTCCGGTCTTCGGCGGTCCGCGGCAGCGGCGTTCCTCCCGCGCGTGGCTCAACGCGATCGAGCGGGCCCGTGCACTGCCGGAGGACCGGCTCCCACCCCTCACCCCGCCCCTGACCGGGCCTCCGCCGGCCGGCCGGTGGTCGCGCCACCACCCCGAGGAGGCCGCACGTCTCGCCCTCGCGCGCGGCGAACTCGCCGCTCTGAGCGAGGAAGTCGCCGTTCCGGTCGAGAACCTGATCAGTCCCGAACTCGTTCGGCGCCTGTGCTGGGACTGGGACGTCTCCGACGGGGGCGACGTCGAGGAGTACATCGACGGCCGCTTCGCCGAGGGCGGGGCACGTCCGTGGCAGCGCGCGTTGACCGTGCCGCGACTCGCGAAGGCCCTGACGGCGGAGAACTGATCTCCGCCGTCTCTCCTACGTACTGCTTCGTTCCGGCGCTTCCGCGTCCCGGGCAGCACATCTAGCCAGCAGCGACGTGCGCGGGCACCGCGGCGAACCTCTTACGCGCGTCGCGCAGGACCAGCCTCTTGGGCAGGTGGCGCGCCGCCGCGGGCAGCGCCCGGTAGGCGGGCACCGCGATCCGCATGAGGCGGTCGAACCATCGCTGGTGGGCCTCGGTCCACGTGAAGCGGTAGGCCTCACGGATACGGGGATCGAGCATGCCCAGGGTGAAGAACCTATTGAGCGCCATCGCCGGCCGGACGACGATCGGCAGGTCGCCACCGGAGAGCAGGGCGCGTGCGTAGGAACGAACGGTCTCGTCGATCTCGAGATCGTCGACGACACTGTGCCAGTAGGCATCGAACGCGTCGAGGTCCGCGGGCCACATCTCCTCAGGTACCTGCAACGACGTGCCGTAGACCGCGAACTCGCGGTACAGCCGTTCGGCCTCGGCCCGGTCGAGGCGGCCGAAGAACCGCTCGTACACGTCGCGGCCGCCGTGGAACATCACCGCGGCGATCCACAACTGGAGCTTCGGATCGAAGGCGTTGTATCCGTCGGAGCGAACCGGTGCGTGGGCGCGGTTGACGAAACGCACCACCCTGCGCCGTTCCTCGTCGTCGCCGAACGCCACGAGGAAGATGTACGCACTCGTGTTCCGGAAGCGTGTGACGGGATCGATGAGCGCCTTGCTGTGTTCCACCACCCCGTGCCCCACCGGAGGCAGAGCGATCTCCATGAGGAACCTCCGAGGTGAGGTCAGCAGGAACGCCGCTTCACCCACCACACCCTGTACCGTCGCATCCGGTCGTCGCCGAGTCATGGAAAGAGACTGTATTCCCAGATCACACAGTGTCAAGCGGAGGTCCTCCCCGGATGGGAAGGTCGCAGGCAGAGCAACGAAGCAGAGAGAATACATCTTAACTTCTTGCCCGCTCGGAGGCGTCGCCACACTCCGTGGATGTCCCGTTCGAAGTCCGCCCTGCGGGCGAGTTCTCGCCGGAAACGTCGAGTCGGCCGTTCACCCCGGCGTAATGTTCCCCTGAAGAAAACACACTGTGTCCAGCCCTTTTCCCGCCCTCGCGGCCAGTCCGATCCAGGAGTTCCTCGGTGACCCAACCATCGACCGCACACGCCGCGAAAGTCATCGCCGTGACCGTCGCGGCGGCCGTGGGCGGTTTCCTGTTCGGCTTCGACAGCTCGGTCATCAACGGTGCCGTCGACTCCATCCAGGACAACTTCGCACTCAGTTCGTTCGTGACCGGTTTCGCCGTCGCCATCGCCCTGCTCGGCTGTGCCGTCGGGGCATGGTTCGCCGGACGCCTCGCCGACAGTTGGGGCCGCAAGCGGGTGATGCTCCTCGGCTCCGCCCTGTTCGTCATCTCGTCGATCGGGTCCGGTCTGGCCTTCAGCGTTCCCGATCTCATGCTGTGGCGTGTGCTCGGCGGCCTCGGCATCGGTATCGCCTCGGTCATCGCCCCGACCTACATCTCCGAGATCGCACCCGCTCGCTACCGCGGCGCCCTCGCATCACTGCAGCAGCTCGCCATCACTCTCGGCATCTTCGCGGCCCTGCTGTCCGACGCGGTGCTGCAGAACGCCGCCGGTGGAGCGTCGAACGAGCTGTGGTGGAATCTCGAGGCTTGGCGTTGGATGTTCCTCGTCGGCGTCGCGCCCGCCGTCCTCTACGGCGTACTGGCGCTGACGATCCCGGAGTCCCCCCGTTATCTCGTCGGCAAGGACATGGACGAGGAGGCTGCGGCCGTCCTGGCCAACGTCACGGGCGAACTCCGGCCCGACGAGCGTGTCCGCGAGATCCGGCTGACGCTGCGACGCGAGTCGAAGGCGTCCTTCGGCGACATCCGCGGTCCGGTCTTCGGTCTGCAGCCGCTGGTGTGGGTCGGCATCACGATGGCCGTCTTCCAGCAGTTCGTCGGTATCAACGCGATCTTCTACTACTCGACGACCCTGTGGAAGTCGGTGGGCTTCACCGAGAACCAGTCGTTCACGACGTCGGTGATCACGGCCGTGATCAACGTGCTCATGACGTTCGTCGCGATCCTGTTCGTCGACAAGATCGGCCGCCGTCCGCTGTTGATGACCGGTTCGATCGGCATGTTCGTCAGCCTGCTGCTCGCCGCCATCGCCTTCTCGCAGGCGGTCGGCAGCGGTGAGGATGTCGAACTTCCGGCACCGTGGGGTGCGCTCGCCCTCGTCGGCGCGAACGCCTTCGTGATCTTCTTCGCCGCCACCTGGGGTCCGATCATGTGGGTGATGCTCGGCGAGATGTTCCCGAACCGCATGCGCGCGGTGGCCCTCGGTATCAGCACCGCGGCGAACTGGATCGCGAATTTCACGGTGACACTGGCGTTCCCGCCGCTGACCTCCGCGGTCGGGCTGTGGTTCCTGTACGGACTGTTCGCGTTCTTCGCCCTGCTGTCGTTCTTCTTCGTCAAGACGAAGATCCCCGAGACCAAGGGCATGGAACTCGAGGAGATGCAGAGCTAGTCGATACAGACGCCAGGGGCGGTATCCGGATCACCGGATACCGCCCCTCGCGTCTGTGCACCTGCGTCGGTCGGACTCAGCCCGCTTCGCGGTCGGACTGCTCGACCGCCGAGGGTCGCGATCGCTCCTCGGGTTCGCTGTCCAGACCGGCGACCCAGCCGGTGACCTGACGCGCCACATCCTGGGCCGTCAGACCGAGTTCGGCGTGGATCTCGTTGCGGGAGGCGTGATCGAGGAACTGCTGCGGCACCCCGAGATCGCGCGTGGGCACATCGACGTCGTTGCGGCGCAGCGCGGCGGAGACCGCCGAGCCGACACCACCGTGGAGGCCGCTGTCCTCGATCGTGACGACGATCCGGAAGCCGCGTGCGAGGTCGACCACCGCGTCGGGCACGGGGAAGACCCACCGCGGGTCGACGACCGCGGCGTCGATGCCCTGCTTGGAGAGACGATCGGCGACGTCGAGCGCGAGACCGGCGAAGGCGCCGACCGCGACGATCAGTGCGTCGCCGCGCCGCGACGGCGGCATCCGCAGCACGTCGACCGTGCCGTCGAGACGCTCAAGCGCCGGAATGTCTTCTCCCACCGAGCCTTTGGGGAACCGGAGGACGGTCGGGCCGTCGGAGACGTCGAGCGCCTCACCGAGTTCCTCGCGCAGCGTCGCCCCGTCGCGCGGAGCGGCGACCCGGATGCCGGGAACGATGCCCAGCAGGGACAGATCCCACATGCCGTTGTGACTGGCCCCGTCGGAACCCGTGACACCCGCCCGGTCGAGCACCACGGTGACCGGCTGCCGAAGCAGTGCGACGTCCATGAGCAGCTGGTCGAACGCGCGGTTGAGGAAGGTCGAGTAGACGGCGACGACGGGATGCATCCCACCGAGCGCGAGCCCCGCCGCCGACGTCACCGCGTGCTGTTCGGCGATGCCGACGTCGAAGGTGCGCTCGGGGAACCGTTCGCCGAACTTGGCGAGTCCGGTCGGTCCGGGCATCGCAGCGGTGATCGCCACGACGTCCTCCCGCTTCTCCCCCAGCGCGATGAGTTCGTCGGAGAAGACCGACGTCCAGTCGGGGGCGGAGGTGGACTTCGCCCGACCCGTGCGCGGATCCATCACGCCCGTGGCATGCATCTGATCGGCGAGGTGGTTCTCGGCGGGCGCGTAGCCGGCTCCCTTGCGGGTGACGGCGTGGACGAGGACCGGGCCGCCGTACGCCTTCGCGCGACGCAGCGCCGATTCCATGGCCTGCTCGTCGTGCCCGTCGACCGGGCCGAGGTACTTGATGCCCAGATCGGTGAAGAGCACCTGCGGGCTGACCGCGTCCTTCACACCGGCCTTCATGCCGTGCAGCACCGAGTAGGCCGCCGAGCCGATCCAGGGGATCCGCTTGACGATGCGCCGACTGTTGTCGAGCACCTTCTCGTAGCCGGGCTTGAGGCGCAGCGCCGCGAGGTGCTCGGCGAGACCGCCGATCGTGGGTGCGTATGAGCGGCCGTTGTCGTTGACGACGATCACCATCGAGCGGTTCTGCCCGGCGGCGATGTTGTTGAGCGCTTCCCAGCACATACCGCCGGTCAGCGCGCCGTCGCCCACGACGGCCACCACGGTCCGATCGGACTGTCCGGACAGCGAATAGGCCTTGGCGAGTCCGTCGGCGTACGACAGGGCGGCCGAGGCGTGCGACGACTCGATCCAGTCGTGTTCGCTCTCCGCGCGGCACGGGTAGCCGGACAACCCACCCTTCTGCCGGAGACTGTCGAACTCGTCGCGACGACCGGTGAGGATCTTGTGGACGTAGGCCTGATGACCGGTGTCGAAGAGGATCGGATCGCGTGGCGAATCGAACACCCGGTGCAGAGCGATGGTCAGCTCGACGACGCCGAGATTGGGCCCGAGGTGACCGCCGGTCGCCGCGACCTTCTCGACCAGGAATTCCCGGATCTCCCCCGCAAGCTCGGTGAGCTCCACAGGGGAGAGTCGACGTAGATCGTCGGGCGACTGGATGCGGGACAGAACACCCAACTGGAACAGCTCCCTCCGGCTCGTGCCTCACGCTCGTCGCGCGAGTGATTTCCTCAGTCTACGGAGCGCGGGAACGGAGCGTCTCCCGCCACCGCCTCGCTTCCGCGTGATCTCCTGGTCACCGGCGGGCGGATCGTCCGCCGGTGAGCGAGGTCACCCTCACGAGGAGATGTCGGCGCGATCGGCCGGCGACTTCTCCTCGACGAGGTCGATGGTGGTGCGCAACGCCTGGTTCGGGATCAGCACCACTGCCACCAGGGTAACGACCGCGAACGCCGCCGCCACGAGGAAGAGGGTCGCCGTCGCGTCGCCGTAGGCGGCACGGATGACTTCGGCCACCGGCTCGGGCAACTGGGAGAAGTCGAGAGTTCCACCCGATCCGCCACCGGAGGTGTCCACACCGAGCTTCGCGAGGCCGTCGGCGGAGATCGTCGCGACACGGGACGCGAGGATCGAACCGAGCACCGACACACCGATCGCGCCACCGAAGGTGCGGAAGAAGGCGACGGAACTGCTCGCGGCGCCGATGTTGCGCACGCTCACGGTGTTCTGCACGGCGAGGACGAGGTTCTGCATCAGCATGCCGGTGCCCAGACCCACGATCGCGATGTACACGCTGATGAGCGTGAGCGAGGTGAGGTGGTCGACCGTGCCGAGAAGTCCGAAACCGACCATCTGCAGAATCGCGCCGCCGACCAGGAAGCCCTTCCACTTGCCGAAGCGCGTGATGAGCTGACCGGAAAGCATCGACGAGACGAGTGTGCCGGCGACCATCGGGATAGTGAGCAGACCGGCGACCGTCGGGCTGTAGGCCCGCGAGGTCTGGAAGTACTGGCCGAGGAAGGTGGTGGCGCCGAACAGGCCGATACCGACTGCCACGGACGCGATGATCGCGAGACCGGTGGTGCGTTCGGTGACGATCTTCAGCGGGATGATCGGATCGGCGACCTTCGACTCGACGATCAGCGTCGCGACGAGCAGGACGATGCCGGCACCGACGTAGAGGGCAGACTCGGCCGAGAACCACTCGTAGTAGTCGGCCTTACCGGCGAAGGACACCCAGACGAGCAGGACACTCACGGCGGCGGTGATGAGCGTGGCGCCGAACCAGTCGATGCTCACGTTCTCCTTGCGGACGGTCGTGACGTGCAGCGTGCGCTGCAGCAGGATCAGCGCGACGACGGCGATCGGCACGCAGACGTAGAAGCACCAGCGCCAGCCGAGGAGGTCGACGATGACACCACCGAGCACGGGTCCACCCGACATGGCGACGGCCATGACGGCGCCCATGTAGCCGGAGTACCGGCCGCGCTGGCGGGGCGGGATGATGCTGCCGATGATCGCGACGACGAGAGCGGTCAGACCACCCATGCCGATGCCCTGGATCACGCGGGCGGCGAGCAGGACCGGCACGTTGTGCGCGATGCCGGCCAGGACCGAGCCGATCACGAAGACCAGGATCCCGAGCTGGACGAGCAGCTTCTTGTTGAACAGGTCGGCGAACTTGCCCCAGATGGGCGTCGACGCGGCGTTCGCGAGCAGCGCCGTGGTGATGACCCAGGCGTACTGGGTCTGGGTACCGTTCAGATCCGCGATGATCGTCGGCAGAGCGGTCGAGACGATGGTGCTGCTCAGCAACGCCGTGAAGAGAGCGGCGAGGAGGCCCGACAGCACGACGAGGATCTCGCGGTGCGTCATCTGCTCCTCGGCTGCCGGAGCATCCGGCTGCGCTCCCTGTCCGGAGACTGTGGTCATGAATTGGTCCTTCGAGTATCGATGACGAGCGGAGCCAGGGACGAGGTGAGACGTTCGAGCGTCGTGATGGCGCCTGCGATCTCGTCCTCGTGCCAGTCCGAGAGTTCTGCGGAGAGCCGTTCGGTCCGGCGCTTCTTCACGAGGTCGAGGATCTCGATACCCGCGACCGAACAACTCACCCGGTGAGCACGACGATCGTCGGGATCGGGATGTCGATCCACGAGGCCTCGCTCGACGAGTTCGGCGATCTGTCTGCTCAACGACGACTGGCTGACGCACATTTCGACGGCGAGCTCGCTGGGCCGGCACTCCCCCATCCGTGCGAGCACGAACAGCACCGCGACGAGCGCGGAAGGAAGCACATCGGTGTCGTGGTGCACGAGTGCACCACGCAGCGTGCGACCGAACATGAAGATGGCGTCGGCGAGTTCGTGGGCCTGAGCCTTTTCCGGCACAGCGAACCTCCGTCGGAATGAACTAATTGATTACGTCATGCAACTATACAGATTAGTTGCGTACTACAAGCAATCTCTTTTTCATGTCACACCGACTACCCGGATACGGTCCCCGTCACACCTCGCCACACCACACACAGCACGGACCCCGGGCGGGTGCGACGGGAACCCGGTTCAACGGGTGAACAGACCGATGCACTCCACGTGATGAGTGGAGGGGAACGCCGCGAAGGCCCGGACGTCCGCCAACTCGAATCCGTTGTCCCGGTACAGACCCACGTCCCGACCGAAGGACGCGGGATCGCAGCCCACGTGGACGATCCGGCGCGGTCCCGCCGCGGCCACGGCGGCCACCACGTCCTTGCCCGCCCCCGCGCGCGGCGGGTCGAGGACGACCACCTCTGGGGCCGGCAGATCGGGGATCATCCGCTCCACGCGCCCGTGACGGAAGGACACCTGCCCGAGGTCGCCGAGCGCCTCGACCCCGTCGTCCACGGCGGTCTTCGACGACTCGACCGACACCACCCGACCGGACGGACCGACCTGCTCGGCGAGCACGGCCGCGAAGACGCCCACTCCGCCGTACAGATCCCACGCCGTCGCCCCCTCCGAGGCCTGCGCCCAGTCGGCCACCGCAGCCGAATAGGTCGACGCGGCGCCGCGATGAGCCTGCCAGAAACCGGTCGGCGCCAACCGCCACTCGCGCTCGCCGACCCGCTCGACCACCCGTCCCGAGCCTTCGATCACCTTCTCCGGACGGGGCGCGTTCACCGCCGCCCGCCGCGACGCCGCGCCGCGCCGGCCCTGCCGTCGCGCACCACCCGAGAGGACCGGAGGTGCGATCTCCACCACGTGCCGCCGGCCGTCCGCGTCGAGCACGACCTGCAGCTCCGCTCCCGGCTGCCACACACGATCGGTGAGGCCGACGTAGGCGTGCGGATCGATCTGCGGGCACGCCAGTTCGGGGACGACCTCGTTGCTGCGGTACCGGCGGTACCCCGGGTTCCCCACCACGTCCACCGCGAGCCGGACCCGGGTGCGCCACAGGGTGCCGTTGGACGCACCGCCGGGCACCTCCTCGACGGTCACCTCGCGGTCCACCCCACCGAGCCGGCGCAGCTGCTCGGCCACCACCGCGCCCGTGAAACGGCGTTGCGCCTCGACGGTCATGTGCGCGAGGTCGCAGCAACCCGCCCCTCCCGGACCGGAGATCGGGCAGACTCGATCGACGCGGTCCTCGGACGCCTCGAGCACGTCCTCCACGTCGGCGAAGCAGAACGACCCGCCCCGATCCTCGGTGACCCGAGCGAAGACCCGCTCCCCCGGCAGTCCGTGCCGCACGAACACGACGCGCCCCTCGAACCGCGCGACACACGCACCACCGTGGGCGGGATTGCCGAGGATCACCTCGATCCTCCGGCCGGACCAATCCGTGCGCGGGTGTGCCTGACGATTCACCGCGGTTCCTCCTCGTTGTCCAACTGTCGATCCTGCCCGTTCGGGGCGGCCCGCCCCACCGCACCGGCGTCCGCGGACGAGCGCAGCTGCCAGGGCACACTCGTCACCATCACCCCCGGCTGGAAGAGGAGCCGGCTCTTGAGCCGCAGGGCGCTCTGGTTGTGAAGCAGTTGCTCCCACCAGTGCCCCACCACGTACTCGGGGATGAAGACGGTCACGACGTCGCGGGGAGAATCGCGCCGCACCCGGCGGACGTAGTCGAGGACGGGCCGCGTGATCTCCCGGTAGGGCGACTCGACGACCTTCAACGGCACGGTGAGATCGCTCTTCTCCCATTCGAGTACGAGACGCCGGGTGCTCTCGTCGTCGACGTTCACGGTGATCGCCTCGAGGGTGTCGGGGTGAGTCGCCCGCGCGTAGGCGAGAGCGCGCATCGTGGGCAGGTGCAGGGTCGAGACGAGCACGATCGAATGGGTGCGGCTGGGCAGCACACCGTCCCAATCCGCCCTCTCGAGTTCCGCGGCGACCGTGTCGTAGTGGTGCCGGATCGCCTTCATGAGCCCGAACGCGACGACCATGGTCACCACCGCGATCCACGCCCCGGCGGCGAACTTGCCCGTCAGCACGACCAGCAGCACCACCGACGTGGAGACGCATCCGACACCGTTGATCAACCGCGACCGCGCCATGCGGCCCCGCGCCGACGGATCCGTCTCGGTGCTCAGTTCCCGCGTCCAGTGGCGCACCATGCCGGCCTGCCCCAGGCTGAACGCGACGAACACACCCACGATGTACAGCTGGATGAGCCGGGTGACCTCGGCCTCGAAGACCCACACGAAGACGACGGCGATCCCGGCGAGGAACAGGATGCCGTTGCTGAAGGCGAGCCGGTCGCCGCGGGTGTGGAACTGGCGCGGCAGGTAACGGTTCTGCGCGAGAACCGAACCGAGCACCGGGAATCCGTTGAAGGCCGTATTGGCGGCGAGCACGAGGATCACGGCGGTGACGATCGTGATCAGGACGAACGCGGCCGGCACCCCCTCGAAGACGGTGTGCGCCAGCTGGGAGAGCAACGTCTTCTGCTCGTAACCCTCGGGTGCACCGCGCAGCTGGGTGTCGGGATGCTCGGCCACCACCACACCGAGCCGCTCGGCGAGGAAGACCACCCCGAGGAACAGCGTGACGGCGATTCCACCGAGCACCAGCAGGGTCGTCGCGGCGTTGCGTGCCTTCGGCTTCTCGAAGGCCGGCACACCCGTGCTGATCGCCTCGACACCCGTCAGCGCCGCGCAGCCGGACGAGAAGGCCCGCGCGAGCAGGAGGACGAAGGCGAGCGCGGTCAGGTCCGTCTGCTCGGCGACGAGTTCGAAGTCCGCCGACTCCGCCCGCAGGTCGTCGCCCAGGACGAAGATCCGGAACAACCCGGCCCCGAGCATCACCAGCATGCAGCCCACGAAGGTGTAGGTGAGGACGGCGAACGCCCGGCCGGCGCGCCGGAGTCCTCGCAGGTTCACCGCGGTCAGCAGCACGATCGCGACGACGACGAAGAGCACCTTGTGCCGGGCGACGAACGGGACGGCCGATCCGACCGTCGCCGCCGCGGACGACAGCGACACCGCGACCGTCAGGACGTAGTCGACGAGCAGCGCACTGCCGACGGTCAGCCCTGCCGTGGGGCCGAGATTCTTCGTGGCGACCTCGTAGTCGCCACCGCCGGACGGGTAGGCACGCACGGTCTGGCGGTAACCGGCGACCACGATCACGAGCACGAAGGCGACAGCGAGCCCGATCCACGGCGAGAAGGCGTAGGCAGACAACCCCGCGACGGAGAGGACGAGGAAGATCTCCTCGGGTGCGTAGGCGACCGACGACAGCGCGTCGGAGGCGAAGACCGGCAGTGCGGTGCGCTTGGGCAGCAACTCGTGCCCGAGAGTGTCGCTGCGGAAGGGGCGACCCAGCACGAGCCGCTTCGCCGCGGTGGAAAGCTTGGACACGCGCAAAGCCTATGCGGTTCCGGCCCCGAAGTACCCCTCGGCCGGGTCACGACCTCTCGAAGATCGTCACGCGGTACCGTTCGGATCGGCGGTCCGCAGCGGTCCGTCTCGGAAAGACCGACCGGAACGGAGTCCACTCGGGTGTACGTGGTGGTGATGGGGTGCGGTCGGGTCGGTTCGGCGGTGGCCACCGCACTCGTCCGGCTCGGTCACGAAGTCGCGGTCATCGACCGCGACGCGAGCGCGTTCGGACGACTCGGCCCGGACTTCCCCGGGCACACCGTGCTCGGCATGGGCTTCGACCGCGACGTCCTGATCTCCGCCGGCATCGAACGTGCCGACGCCTTCGCAGCGGTCTCGTCCGGCGACAACTCGAACATCATCTCGACGCGCGTGGCCCGCGAGACCTTCGGCGTCGAACGCGTCGTCGCGAGGATTTACGACGCCAAGCGGGCCGCAGCGTACGAGCGACTCGGCATCCCCACCGTGGCGACCGTGCCGTGGACCACCGACCGTTTCCTGCATGCGCTCACGCACGACAGCGAGACCGCCCGCTGGCGCGATCCCACCGGATCCGTCGCCATCGCCGAGGTGAACGTGCACGAGGGGTGGGTCGGACGACGCGTCACCGACCTCGAGGAGGCCACGGGTTCGCGCGTCGCGTTCCTGATCCGGTTCGGCACCGGGTTGCTGCCCGACCGCAGGACGGTGCTGCAGGCCGACGACTCCGTCTACATCGCGGCCGTGTCGGGTTCGGTCTCGGAGGCGATCACACACGCCGAGAACCCGCCGGTCGACGAGAACTGACCCGTCCACCCGAGAGGAAGCCCACATGAAGGTGGCGATCGCCGGCGCCGGAGCGGTGGGGCGCTCGATAGCGCGGGAACTGCTGCGCAACGCCCACGAGGTGATGCTCATCGAACGCAAGCTCGACCACGTCGAACCCGAGTCCGTGCCGGACGCGACGTGGGTCCACGCCGACGCCTGCGAACTCAGCTCGCTCGAATCCACCGGACTCGAGCAGTACGACGTCGTGATCGCGGCGACGGGCGACGACAAGGCCAACCTGGTCCTCAGCCTGCTCGCGACCACCGAGTTCGGTGTTCCACGGGTCGTGGCCCGCGTCAACGATCCGCGCAACGAGTGGCTGTTCGACGAATCGTGGGGTGTGGACGTCGCGGTGTCCACACCGCGCATGCTCGCGGCGCTGGTCGAGGAGGCCGTCACCGTGGGCGATCTGGTGCGGCTGATGACGCTGCGCAAGGGCGCGAACCTGGTGGAGGTCACCCTGCGCGACACCACCGCCCTCGCCGGGAAACCGGTCCGGAAACTGGAACTGCCGCGCGATACGGCACTCGTGGCGATCCTGCGCGGCGGGCGGGCGATCGTCCCGCAGCCGGACGATCCGCTCGAAGGCGGGGACGAACTGCTGTTCGTCACGGCGGAGGACGTCGAGGACGATCTCCGGCAGGCGGTGAACCGCTAGTCGCGGAGTCTGTGTTGACTGGTCGCAGAGCCGGTGCCGACTAGTCGCGGAGCCGGTGCTGACCGGGGAGTTGAGGCTGCCCGTCGTGCGCCCCTTGCTCGTCGCGGGGCTTGTTCGACAGCCCGTCGTCCGCCGCCGGATCGTCGGCCGGCGCGTCGTCGGCCGTCTCCGCGGGCGCGGGTTCGACGATGCGGTCGGCACGCCGGACCGCCCAGAGGGTCACGAGCAGGGCCAGTGCGGTCAGCGGCCAGCCCATGCCGATCCGGGCCACCGCGAGCCAGCCGGTGCGGTCCTCGTCGTAGAGGTGGTTCTGCACGAGATAACGACCGAGGAAGACCAGGGTCCACGCGAGGGTCGCGACGTCGTAGGCGCGCACCGCGGTGGGATGCGAACGCCACCGCGATCCCTGGCCGTTGAGCATCCCCCAGATCACGCCCACGAGCGGTCTGCGGACGAGCACGGATAACAGGAATGCGCCCCCGTAGACCAGGCTGGCGTAGATCCCGAAGAGGAAGTATCCCTTCGCGTCGCCGGTGCGATGAGCGATGAAGGCACACAGGGCGACTCCGAAGAAGCCCGAGATCGCGGGCTGGATCGGGGTGCGCTGGATCAGGCGCCACACGAGCACCGCGAGGGCGACGCCCAGCGCGGACCAGATGGCGACGGTGAGGCCCCACAGGCTGTTGACGGGGACGAACACCAGCACCGGCAGCGTCGAATAGATCAACCCGCTGATCCCACCGAGTTGTTCGAGCATCGTCTGCTGGTTGGTGTCGCTCACTCCTACGAGCCTGCCACATCCAGGACAGGGCTACGACCCCGCGTGACCGGGGTTGCACCCCCGGCGCACACAGTTCAGGCGGGCTCGCGCAGCTCGTAGTAGGGGTTGTAGATCACCTTGCGTCCGTCGCGTTCGCCGACACGACCGCGGACCGTCAACGTACGCCCGGGCTCGATTCCCGGGATGCGCCGACGACCGATCCACACGAGCTGGATCGAGTCGGTCCCGTCGAAGAACTCTGCCTCGACGACGGCGGCAGCGGCACGCGAACACGACTCGACACTGCGAAGACGTCCGTACATGGTCACTTCCTGACCGCGGGCGCATTCGACGACGGGTAGGGCGCCCGTGGAGTGCGAGGATTCGGCCATCTCCTCGGCATCGAGTTCTTCGATGTCCTCGGTGAGCCGCCGTGTGAGCCGACGCAGGTAGCCGGCCGGGGAAGCCATAACACGCTCCTGTACGGAAGGGGCACGGATCTTCGTGCCACCGGACTCTTCTTCGCCCGCCACTGTAGACCCATTCTCGCCGGATACAAGTTGCACGGTGCACACACGCGTGCAGCCGTCGTTCGTCCTGCTGTGCGGGCAGGTGAGCGTGGTCTCCGGAGGTCGATGGTGCAGGATCGTCCGCATGTCCCACAGCGAATCCCCGGTCCCCCCGACCGCCGGCACCGCGGTCGTGCTTCCCGGTACGGGTTCGGATGCATGTTTCGCCGAGAAGGCGTTCGGCGCCGAACTCCGACGGCGGGGTATCACCCCGATCGCCGTCGATCCGGATCCGCGCGGTGTGGTGGCGAGCTATCTCGCCGCGCTCGACGAGGCGGCCGGGAACGGGCAGATCCTCGTCGGTGGGGTGTCGATCGGTGCGGCCGTCGCGTTGAGATGGGCATTCGACAATCCGGGCCGGGTCGTCGGCGTCCTCGCTGCCCTACCTGCGTGGACCGGCGATCCGCGGGAGGCGCCGGCCGCCGCGAGCGCGCGGTGGACGGCCTCCGAACTGCGCGCTCACGGCCTCGATACGGTCACCGCTGCGATGGCGGCGTCGAGTCCGCCCTGGCTCGCCCGGGAGTTGACGCGCTCCTGGAGCGCCCAGTGGCCCGATCTCCCGTCCGCGCTGGACGAGGCCGCGCACTACCGGGCACTCGACGTCGACGAACTACGGTCCGTGGCCGTGCCGGTCGGTATTTCCGCCGCGGTGGACGACGCGGTCCATCCGCTCGCAGTGGGGCGGCAATGGGCGCGGGAGATCCCTCACGCGGAACTCGCGACGGTGACACTCGAACAGGTCGGGGACGACCCCTCCGTGCTCGGGAGGTTGTGCCTCGCCGCGCTCGACAGGATCGTCCCCGTCCCGAACCGATGATCGGTATCGGCCTCAGAAGCCGAGTTGCTGCATCGCCGAACCGGATTCGCCGCGGCGCGGCGGCGTCTGCCGGGTGGGCGGGACCTGCTGCGTCTGCTGGGTGGGCTGTGCCGCCGGGGCCGTCCGCGGAGCGGGTTGCGCCGGGGCCGCGCCCTGTTGTTGCTGCGCCGTGCCCTGCTGTTGCTGCTGCGCGGCCGCCTGCTGTTGCTGCTGCTGCGCCGCGACGAGCTGGCGGGTGAGCGCCTCGGGAAGCACGATCGGCAGCGGTGTACGGACCGGATGGGGCTCGGATCCGCGGCGGACGACGGTGCCGGAGATCACCGACCGTGCGATCCGAACGAGTTCGGAGTCGGCTCCGGCGTTCCCCGAGGGCGCCGCGACGACGCAGCGGATCATCCAGCGGAAGCCGTCGACACCGATGAACCGGAGATCCGCGTTCGCGGTCCTGCCGTGCAGTTCGCGACCCCACGGCCCCGATTCGATGCTGACCTCGGCCTTGTCGTTGCGCAGCGTCTCCGCGAGCTCGGCGGCGACCTCACGCCACTGTCCCGGCGACTTCGGTGCGGCGTACGCGGAGACCGTGATGCGCCCGAACTGGGTCACGAGGTGGACGTTCTGCGGCGTCCCGTTCGGAGCCATCTCGACCTGGATCTGACCACCGGCCGGGAGCGGTACGAGCACGGATCCGAGGTCGAGACGGGAGGCGGTCACCGTCTCCTCGTCGACCTCGTCGATGTCGTACGGGCCGGAATCGGCCGCACTTCCGGTGGCGTACTCGTCGTACTCCTCGTCGGCGGGCTCGTCGTACGCGCCGAGGTCGCCGGCGGATGCGGCGTCGGTCGCCTCGACGTTCGACCCGCGGTCCTTGCGGCGTCGTCCGAACATGTCAGGAACCCTCCTTCACGAGGCCGGCGTGCCCGCCGCTCGATCCGTATCCGCCGCTGCCCCGCGCCGTGTCGTCGAGCTCGTCCACTTCGACGAAATCGACGAGTTCGACACGCTGGACGAGCAGCTGCGCGATGCGGTCGCCTCGGCGGAGTTCGACGGCGCGCTCGGTGTCGTGGTTGATCAGACACACCTTGATCTCTCCACGGTAGCCCGCGTCGACCGTCCCGGGAGTGTTCACGACGGACAGGCCGAACTTGGCGGCGAGGCCCGAACGCGGGTGGATCAGGCCGACGGTGCCCACGGGCAGCGCGACGGCGATGCCGGTGCCGACGAGCGCCCGCTCCCCCGGGCCGAGGGTCACGTCGACCGACGTGCACAGGTCCACACCGGCGTCACCGGGGTGGGCACGAGTGGGCACGGGAAGGTCCGGATCGAGCCGGCGCAGCGGTATCGGGGGAAGATCGGTCACGTCGTCCGAGACTACTCGCGTGCCGGGTCGCTCCACCGAGGCGACTATCCTTACGGTGTGTCCCGTTCCTCGCGCACCTCACCGACTACCCCTCCGACGGCCGACGCTCCGACCTTCTCGGAGCGGATGTGGGTGCCGTGGTGGTGGTGGCCGATCGGGCTCGGTGTGGCCGCCCTGCTCGCGGCCGAGCTGCACATGGGCGCCCCGGGGATGTACGCGTGGCTTCCCTACGTCCTTCTGCTCCCGGTCCCGATCTGGGTCCTGACCTGGCTCTCACGCAGCCGGGTCGAGGTGGTCGGCGGCGAACTCGTCGTCGGTCGCGCGCATCTGCCCGTCGACGTGATCTCGCGGGGTGTGGTGGTTCCGGCGTCGGCCAAGAGTGCCGCGATGGGTCGCCAGCTCGATCCGGCGGCGTTCGTCCAGCACCGTCCCTGGGTGCGGACCATGGCGCTCGTCGTGCTCGACGACCCGGAGGATCCGACGCCCTACTGGCTGGTGAGCACGCGGCGGCCTGCCGAACTGCTCGCGGCGCTGGGCTGCGACGAGTCGGGCCGCAAGGACGATCCGACCCACAAGTAGGGCTGTTCGAACGGGCATCGGTCCCCGTATACGACAGGGCCCGTATACGACAGGGCCCCGGATGCCAGGAACAGCAGAGGCTGCCGCGGCGCCGGGGCACGCAGGAGGGAGACGCGGGTGACCACGGCGCACCGTCGTCACCCGGCCTCGTTCCGCACCTATGTCCTCACTCTGCCCTATGTCCTCACGCTGCGCAGTCCCGGCAGATCATGACACCGTTCTCCTCGCTCGCGAGTCTGCTCCGGTGATGCACCAGGAAACAGCTCGAGCAGGTGAACTCGTCGGCCTGCTTCGGGACGACACGCACCGACAGCTCTTCGCCGGACAGATCCGCCCCGGGCAGCTCGAAGGACTCGGCGGTGTCCGATTCGTCGACGTCCACCACAGCGGACTGGGCCTCGTTGCGCCGGGCCTTCAGTTCCTCGAGTGAATCCTCCGACACATCGTCGCTGTCGGTCCGCCGGGGTGCGTCGTAGTCAGTCGCCATTTCCTCTTACCTTCTAGTACTCGTACCGGTAGCCGGCCGGGACACGGACGGTGCTCCCGGCCAGGGCAACGCACGGCCGTCCGTTGGAGTTCCCGACGGGTGTGCCATTGCTGTGGCATACCCGAATTCACTCTGTTTTCGCGCCGCACCGCCCCTTCTTGGACGGTTCGGCCGCCGAACAATAGCCGACCTCACGCACGAATATGCAATCGATGCGTGGAAACGCCGGGAATTGTCTGGCAATCGTCATCAACAACACAACGACTCGTGACATTTCCTCGGGTCGGCGGTTCCACCGACCACGTCCGCGACCTCTACAGTGAGTGCGACGAACACGGCATGACACGAGAGGCAGGGCCGCGTGGTTTCCCTGATCACCGAAGGAAGCGCAACCGATGACCGCGGCCGCCCGTTCCGTCGGCGCCGGGTGGTCCCGGCCGCCGTGGCGGGTGCCGTCCTCGCCGCAGGCACCATCGTCGTGTGGTCCTCCGTGTTCACCTCGTCCGAGCCCGTCACGACCACCGTGGCGTGCAACGCTCCCCCGACCGAGGCCACCGACCCCGAAGGCCCGCAACCGGCTCCGCTCGGCGAGGTCGTGGACCGGTCGACGCTGCTCGAGATCGAACCCGCTCCCCTGACGGCCACCCGGGTGCGCGTCTACAACGCCAACGGCGAACGCGGCCAGGCCACGCACGTGGCCGCTCAGCTGAGCGATTACGGTTTCTCGAGCCCGCCCGACGTGCAGGCCGGCAACGATCCGGTCTACGTCGACCAGAACATGCAGTGCCAGGGGCAGATCCGCTTCGGCGAGGCCGGGCGCGCTGCTGCGTCCTCGGTGTGGTTGCTCGCCCCGTGCGCCGAGTTGGTGCAGGACACACGCGAGGACGACACCGTCGACCTCGCGCTGGGAACCTACTTCCGGGACATCTCCCCCGGGGCGGATGCCGAAGAGGTCCTGCGGGCACTACGCGAGGTCCCGGTGGGCGAGGAGACGGCTCCGCTCGACCTCGATCTGCTCACGGCCGCACGCAATGCCCGGTGCTGAATCTCTTTTCACAGACCGTGCATCCTGTTTTTCGTCACTGTTGCGGTAAAAGGTGACGAACGCAATTCATGATGTGACGAAACGGTCAATTCGGAATTGCGTCGAGCGCTCCGATTTCGCCGAGCA
This sequence comes from Rhodococcus shunpengi, assembly GCF_048381395.1. Classification (NCBI taxonomy): domain Bacteria; kingdom Bacillati; phylum Actinomycetota; class Actinomycetes; order Mycobacteriales; family Nocardiaceae; genus Rhodococcus; species Rhodococcus shunpengi. Next base: position 391,803 of record NZ_JBLWIU010000034.1, on the reverse strand, counting down.
GAGTTTCGAAATCGGCCGCGATCCCCGGCGCGGCCGCGACCGTGAGTTCCCCGTCGTCCCCGGTGCCGCTCGGGACACGCACCACCGCACCGGCTTCCGCAGCGACGAGCGCCCCCGCCGCCCAGTCCCAGGGACCGAGTCCGTGTTCGTAGTGGGCGTCGACCCTGCCGGCCGCGACCATGCACAGGTCCAGGGCGGCCGCTCCGACACGCCGGATGTCGCGCACCCTCGGTAGCAGCGCCGCCACCAGCTCACCCTGACGTGCGCGTCGTGCCGGCGAGTACGAGAAGCCGGTCGCCACGAGCGCCAGTCGCGGATCCGTCACGGGATTGCATCGCAACGGCACCCGCGTGCCGTCGACGTCCAGATGGGCACCGAGACCCTCTGCCGCCGAGAACGTCTCCCCCGAGGCGATGTCGACGACGGCACCGGCCACCGAGCGTCCGTCGACCCGCGCGGCCACCGAGACCGCCGAGGCGGGGAGGCCGTAGACGAAGTTGACGGTGCCGTCGATGGGATCGACCACCCAGACGACTCCGCTCGCGGCAGTCGCCGTCCCGCCGTCGGCCCCGGTCTCCTCGCCGAGGAAGGCGTCGCCCGGCCGCAGTTCCGTGAGCCGGCGCCGGATGAGTTCCTCACTCTCGGTGTCGGCGGCGGTGACGGGATCGGTCACTGTCGATTTCGTCCCCACACGGACGGCCTCCCCCGAGCCCGGAGGACCGAACAGCTCGACCCGGCGTAAACGGACGTAGGACGCGGCCTCACGTGCGACGGTCACCGCCACATCCCTCAGCGCGGACAACTCGGATTCGGGGAGTGTTCTCTGTGCGTGCACGAACCGATCCGAACACAGTGCCGACGGTTTCGCCACCGACCCCGCACCCGGTGACACCGGGCATTATCGTTTCCACACGAGCGGAGCAGCCGGCCCCACCCAGCGAGAGGAAGTACGCAATGGCACAGGACGTCCCCACGGACCGAGCGACTCCCGTCAACCACGGATTCGGAGTCGACATCGGGGGAAGTGGCGTCAAGGGTGCCGTGGTGGATCTCGACACGGGCCGCCTGGTCGGCGACCGCATCAAGATCCTCACTCCGCAACCGTCCACTCCCGAGGCCGTGGCGAAGACGGTGGCGCAGATCGTCGAACAGGCCGGCTGGACGGGTCCCGTCGGCGTGACCCTGCCGAGCGTGGTCACCGGAGGCGTCGCCCGCACCGCCGCCAACATCGACAAGTCGTGGATCGGCACCGACGCCGGATCCCTCTTCTCGCGGGTGCTCGGCGGCCGGGACGTCTCGGTGCTCAACGACGCGGACGCCGCGGGAATCGCCGAGGACCGCTTCGGTGCCGCCAAGGACACCGACGGCGTGGTGATCCTCCTGACCTTCGGCACCGGGATCGGTTCGGCCGTGCTGCACAACGGTGTACTGCTGCCCAACACCGAGTTCGGGCACATGGAGGTCGACGGCAAGGAGGCCGAGCACCGCGCCGCCTCGTCGGTCAAGGAGCGCAACGACCTGTCGTACAAGCAGTGGGCCAAGGAGGTCTCCCGCGTCCTCACCCGCTTCGAGGATCTGCTCTGGCCCGACCTGTTCATCGCGGGCGGCGGCATCAGCCGCAAGCACGAGAAGTGGATCCCGCTCCTGACCAACCGCACCCCGGTGGTCCCCGCCGAACTGCGCAACGCGGCGGGAATCGTAGGGGCTGCTTACGCTGCGAAAACAGGTGTCACTCCCTGAGTCCGGCGCATCGGCCGCCCGAGGGATCGTTACAATGGTCCCCAGCAGGCCGGAACCGGCCCTCATCCCGACAGACCTCTCCGCCGGAATCACTCTGGCGCGACGCCGCACTACCTCGTCACGAAAGGGCGTACGTGGCAGCCACCGACATCCACACCGCTGATTCCGCCAACGAATCGGCACCCGTTGCGGACGCTTCGAGCGTCGCAGGCGCTGCGGACTCCGCGGAGGGTACCACTCCCGGTGCCAAGCCGCCGGCGAAGAAGACCGCTGCGAAGAAGGCCCCCGCGAAGAAGGCAGCCGCCAAGAAGGCTCCTGCGAAGAAGGCAGCCGCCAAGAAGACCACCGCGAAGAAGGCAGCAAAGAAGGCCACGAAGGCTGCAGGTTCGGGCGACGAGGACTTCGACGCCACCGAGGAAGCGGACCTCGCAGACCTCGAGGTCTCGGAGGGTGATCTCGCCGGCGCCGAGGATGTGGTGGTCGAGGACGACGAGCCCAGCGAGAAGGACAAGGCCTCGGGCGACTTCGTCTGGGACGAGGAGGAGTCCGAGGCGCTGCGTCAGGCACGCAAGGACGCCGAGCTCACCGCCTCGGCCGACTCCGTGCGCGCCTACCTCAAGCAGATCGGCAAGGTCGCCCTCCTCAACGCCGAGGAGGAGGTGGAGCTCGCCAAGCGCATCGAGGCCGGTCTGTACGCGACCCACATGCTGCAGCAGCTGGCGGAGAAGGGCGAGAAGCTCCCCGTCGCCCAGCGCCGCGATCTGAACTGGATCTGCCGCGACGGCAACCGGGCCAAGAACCACCTGCTCGAGGCGAACCTCCGTCTCGTCGTCTCGCTCGCCAAGCGCTACACCGGCCGCGGCATGGCGTTCCTGGACCTGATCCAGGAAGGCAACCTCGGTCTGATCCGCGCGGTCGAGAAGTTCGACTACACCAAGGGTTACAAGTTCTCCACCTACGCGACCTGGTGGATCCGTCAGGCCATCACCCGTGCCATGGCCGACCAGGCCCGCACCATCCGTATCCCGGTGCACATGGTCGAGGTCATCAACAAGCTCGGTCGTATCCAGCGCGAGCTGCTCCAGGATCTGGGCCGCGAGCCCACGCCCGAGGAGCTCGCCAAGGAAATGGACATCACGCCGGAGAAGGTGCTGGAGATCCAGCAGTACGCGCGTGAGCCCATCTCCCTCGACCAGACGATCGGCGACGAGGGCGACAGCCAGCTCGGCGACTTCATCGAGGACTCCGAGGCCGTCGTGGCCGTCGACGCCGTCTCCTTCACCCTGCTGCAGGATCAGCTGCAGTCGGTGCTCGAGACCCTGTCCGAGCGCGAAGCGGGCGTCGTGCGTCTGCGCTTCGGCCTCACCGACGGCCAGCCGCGCACCCTCGACGAGATCGGTCAGGTCTACGGCGTGACGCGCGAGCGCATCCGCCAGATCGAGTCGAAGACCATGTCGAAGCTGCGCCACCCGTCGCGGTCGCAGGTGCTGCGCGACTACCTCGACTGACATCCGTCCCGAAGAACGAGGGCCATCCGATCGGGTGGCCCTCGTTCTTCGTTCCGGACCCCGGGGTCCGCAGAAGAAGGCCGCGAGAGAAGGGGCCGCTAGAGAAGCTCCGGTTCGTCTCCGGGAAGGCGCTGTCGCTCGTCGCCTCCGGGGAGTCGTGTGGATGCGAACCGCATCACCGGTTCGACGATCCGCGCGGCCACGGGACCGAGCACCGCGGTGATCATCACGTATGCCGAGGCGATCGCCGCGAGGCGACTGTCGACGTGACCGGAGGCCACGGCCAGTCCGGCGATCACGATGGAGAACTCTCCCCGGGCGATGAGTGCCGCGCCGGCGCGCGCCCGGCCCATCACAGCGATACCGTGACGGGCCGCCGCGATCCATCCGGTGACGAGCTTCGTCAGCGCGGTCAGCACGGCCAGCAGGATCGCCCAGCCGAGCACCGGCGGTATCGCCGTCGGATCGGTGTTGAGTCCGAAGAAGACGAAGAAGATGGCGGCGAACAGGTCGCGGAGCGGTTCGAGGACCCGGACCGCGTTGTGTGCCGTCGAACCGGAGATGGCGATGCCCAGCAGGAAGGCACCCACGGCCGCGGACACCTGTAGGGCCGACGCCATTCCCGCCACCAACAATGCCGCGCCGAGCAGCTTGAGCAACAGCGTTTCCCGATCGGGGCTGTCGAGCACGACCGAGACGTAGCGCCCGTATCGCACCACCAGCACCAACACCACGGTGACGAGACCGAGTGAGATCGCGACGGCTTCGAGGCCGCCGAGCAGACTCACGCCCGCCAGGATCGCAGTGAGGATCGGGAGGTAGACGGCCATCGCGAGATCCTCGAAGACGAGGATCGACAGGACGACCGGGGTCTCGCGGTTGCCGAGGCGCCCCAGATCGGCGAGGACCTTCGCCACGATCCCGGACGACGAGATGTAGGTGACACCCGCGAGCACGAAGGCGCCGATGGGTCCGAGACCCAGGATCAGCGCGACGGCGGCTCCCGGCACCGCGTTCAGGGCGAGGTCGAGCAGACCTGCCATCCGGGAGCGTCGCAGGCCGCTGATCAACTCGTTCGCGGTGTACTCGAGACCGAGCAGCAACAGCAGCAGGACCACGCCGATCTCGCTGGCGATGTGACTGAACGCCCCGATGTCGCCGAGCTGGATGAAGCCACCGTTGCCGAAGCACAGGCCGCCGATCAGATAGAACGGGAGCGGCGACATGCCGATCCGCGCCGCGAGCCGTCCGAGGACGCCGAGTCCGAAGAACACCGCACCCAGTTCGATGAGTGCGAGTGTCGTCGTGTCCATTCTGCGGGATCAGCCGTTGCGCAGGATCCTGGCGACCGCGTCGAGACCGTCGGCCGTGCCGACCGCCACCAGGATGTCCCCACCCGTGAGAACGAAGTCGGGTGTCGGAGACGGCATGACCTGACCGGCACGCATCACGGCCACGACGGACACACCGGTGCGGGTGCGCAACGCGGTGTCGCCCAGTACCGCTCCGTCGAACCGGGAATCCTCGTTGACATGGAGCTGTCGGGTGAGGATTCCGGGCAGTTCGCGGTGGTCTTCACGCAACTGTGCGACGAGCTGTGGGGCACCGAGCAGATTGCTGAGCGTCGCCGCCTCCTCGACGGTGAGAGGCAGGGAAGCCGCACACGCGTCGGGGTCGCCCGCCTTCGAGATGATGAGGTCGCTGTGACCGTCCCGATGGGTGATCACCCCGATGCGGCGCCCGGAGGCCAGTTCGAAGTCCTTGCGTACACCGATCCCGGGAAGCGGCGTCACGTCGACGATCATGGTCGAAAGACTAGTCCTCCGGACCGACGGCGTCCGCTCGCTCCCGGTCCAGGGGCGGGAACCGACCGTCCGGTCCCGGCAGGTAGGGCGTCACCTCCACGACGGCGTCGACGGGCAGGGGCCCGTAGAGGTGAGGAAAGCGCATCGACTCCGGGTCCTCCGGTACGCCGGGTTCGAAACGGAGCGGGTCGACGAGGCGCGTCGGGTCGACGCGCAGCAGGAGGAGGTCCGTGCGGCCGACGTACAACCGGTCGGCGGGCAGGTGCACCTGGTGCGGGGTCGACAGGTGGACGAAACCCTGGGTCCCGAGGGAGTCCGGCACGACCGCCCCGAGGGGTCGGAAGCGGTCCCAATCGTCGCGGGAGATGATGTGCAGCAGGGTCTCGGTCATGGCGTCATTGTGCGTCGGACAGCCCGTCCGGGGCGTTCCCGGCCCCCTCGAGCTCTGCGCTGTGAGCGAACACACCGTGCGGAAAACGGCCATGTCGAAGCGTTTTCGCTGTTCGATGCGTGAAACACGCCACCATTGGGCATCCAGGGGAACAACACGTGAATACGAATCGTCTGTCAGAGTAGATCCACCGCGCCGGCCGGTGCGGCGGACCAGACCCCGGCACCCGATATGAGCGGTGGCCAGTTTGGAGGAGTCATGCCCGGTACGTTGACCAGCCCGAAGTTGACCGCTGCAGATCGCTGCGATCGGTGCAATGCCGCCGCTCGTGTCCGCGCCGTCCTTCCGACCGGCGGAGAACTGTTGTTCTGCGGGCACCACGCGAACGAGCACACCGACCGCCTCCGTGAACTCGGAGCGACGATCGTGAGCGAGTCCGACGCCACCGTGTGATCCGCCGTCCGGAACCACGGTTCCGCGACCCGACCGAACGGGCGACCACCTCGAGGTGGTCGCCCGTTCTCGTCCTCACCAGCTGCGCAGGATCGCGATCCGGTCGCGCAGTTGCTCGGCGGTCGCCATCGCCGTCGGCGGACCACCGCACTGGCGACGCAGTTCGCCGTGGATCACCCCGTGCGGCTTCCTGGTCCGGTGGTGGACGACCGCGACGAGCGAGTTGAGTTCGCGACGGAGCTGGGCGAGGGTGTCGGCGGTCTCGACCCGCTCGGTCACCTGGGGCGGCGGCGTGGGTGCCGGTGCGGCCTTGGGCTTGTTCAGCTGCTGTTCCTGACGCTGACGCAGCAGCGCCCGCATCTGTTCCGCGTCGAGCAGACCAGGGAGCCCCAGATAGTCGGCCTCCTCGTCGGAGCCGGCGAATGTCGCGGTGCCGAACGAGGATCCGTCGTAGATGACCTGATCGAGTTCCGCGTCCGCCCCGAGCGAGTGGTAGGCCTTCTCGTCCTCGCCGGGCTCGTCCTTGCGCCGGTTCGCGTCGGCGAGCAGCTCGTCGTCGAAGCCCTCCTTGACCCGGTGCGGCTTGCCGAGGATGTGGTCGCGCTGCGCCTCGAGCTGGCTGGCGAGTTCGAGCAGCACCGGCACGGACGGCAGGAAGACGCTGGCGGTCTCCCCCTTGCGCCGCGACCGCACGAAGCGGCCGATCGCCTGCGCGAAGAACAACGGGGTCGAGGCGCTGGTCGCGTACACACCCACCGCGAGTCGCGGGACGTCGACGCCTTCGGACACCATTCGGACGGCGACCATCCACCTCTGGTTGCCCTCGCTGAACTGCGAGATGCGGTCGGACGCGGTGGGATCGTCCGAGAGCACGACGGTCGGCATCTCGCCGGTGATCGTCTCGAGGATCTTCGCGTACGCACGCGCGGTGGTCTGGTCGGTGGCGATGACGAGCCCACCGGCGTCCGGCATGCCGCCGGCACGCAGCTGCTGCAGACGGGTGTTCGCCGCCCCCAGCACCGCAGGAATCCAGTCGCCCTGGGGGTCGAGGGCCGTCCGCCACGCCCGGGCCGTCTGCTCGGCGCTGAGGGGCTCTCCCAGTCGAGCGGTGAACTCCTCTCCCGCACTCGTGCGCCAGCGCGCCTCGCCCGAGTACGCGAGGAACACGACGGGGCGCACGACGCCGTCGGCGAGTGCGTCGGCGTAGCCGTAGGCGTGGTCGGCCTTGGACTGCAGCAGACCGTCCTCGTTCGGCTCGTAGCTCACGAACGGGATCGCACTGTCGTCACTGCGGAAGGGCGTACCGGTCAGCGCCAGACGGCGGGTCGCGTCCCCGAACGCCTCGAGAATGCCCTCACCCCAGCTCTTCGCGTCGCCACCGTGGTGGATCTCGTCGAGGATCACCAGGGTGCGACGCGCCTCCGTGCGCACACGGTGCTTGAACGGGTGCGAGGCGACCTGCGCGTAGGTGACCACGACGCCCTGGTAGTCGCTCGACGTCTGCCCGGTGGAGTTCGTGAAGTTCGAGTCGAGCGCGATGCCGATGCGGGCCGCGGCACCCGCCCACTGGTGCTTGAGGTGCTCGGTGGGGGCGACCACCGTGATCTGGTCGACAGTCCGGTCGCGCAGCAACTCCGACGCCACCCGGAGGGCGAAGGTCGTCTTACCGGCACCGGGGGTCGCGACGGCGAGGAAGTCGCGCGGCTTCGTCGCGAGGTACTTGGTGAGGGCGCGGCGCTGCCAGGCACGCAGCTGGGCCACAGGGGCGGAGGTCGTAGCTTGTCCGACGGTTTCGGTGCTCACCGGTTTCTCGTGCTCCTTGTCCGCTTCGCTCGGGTCGGTGCCACCGCACTCGTCCGGGCGCCGACCGTCATGCAGCCTATCGTCTCGGAGCCCGCGAACCCGCCGAAGCCGCGGCGTCGGCGGGTTCTCCGAGGACTGCGTGGCAGAATTCGAGAGGCCCTCACCTGCCTGTGCGCGCACGCGAGCGTGTCTTCAGGAATTCTGGAAGTAGATGAACGACACACCACGATCCCCCGCCCAGGCACCCTCCGGCCGCGTTCGCCGCGCGGTCGGAAAGGGCTGGGAAGTCGTGACGCACACCCTGTCGTCGGCCTGGGACCACTCGATCTTCAGCAAGGCGGCGACCGCGGCCTTCTGGCAGACCCTCTCGCTGCCGCCCCTGGTGCTCGGTCTGCTCGGCAGTCTCGGTTACGTCGGTGGCTGGTTCGGTCCCGACACGGTGGAGATCATCACGTCGAAGACCGTCACCTTCCTCCGCTCGGTCTTCAGCGACAGCGTGGTCGACCAGATCATCGAGCCCACCGTCGAGGACGTCCTCCGTCGGGGTCGCGCCGACGTGATGTCGTTGGGCTTCGTGTTGTCGCTGTGGGCGGGATCGTCGGCGATCTCGACGTTCGTGGATTCGATCGTCGAAGCGCACCACCAGCAGGACCATCGCCACCCCGTGTGGCAGCGGATCTTCGGGCTGCTCCTCTACGTGGTCTTCCTGATCCTGGCGGTGTTCACGATGCCGCTCGTCGCGCTCGGACCCACCCTGATCGGCCGGTTGCTGCCCGACGCCTGGTTCGATGTCGGCTCACGGATCATCGACACCTTCTACTTCCCCGCAGTGGGCCTGCTCCTGCTCATCGGTCTGACGACCCTGTACAAGGTGGCGCTGCCGAAGTCACTGCCGTGGCACCGACTGCTCGGTGGCGCAGTGCTGGCCGGGGTGTTCTTCCTCGCGTCGAGCGTGATCCTGCGGTGGTACCTGACGTGGGTCGCGGCCACGGGCTACACCTACGGCGCGCTCGCCGCCCCGATCGCGTTCCTGCTGTTCACGTTCTTCCTGGGTTTCGCCGTGGTCCTCGGAGCGGAGTTCAACGCCACGGTGCAACAGTTCTGGCCGGCGCGCGCCACGCGTCTGGAGCAGTGGCGGATCTGGCTCGCGGAGCAGTCGGCCCGTGATCCGTCGCCCGACAGCGGGCCGGTGACGAACCTCACCCGCCGGTTGACGAGCTCCACGACCATCCGACTGTCGGACCTGATCCGGCCCGGGGATCGCCAACCCGAGTCGTGGCCGATCGACGGGAAACCCGCCGAGTCGGATGCGGCGCCGGACGACCGGCCTGCACCCCACGACGACACTGCCCCCCACGACCCTGCCTCGCACGACGACAAGGCCGGGGGATCCGAAGTTCCCCCGGCCCAGACCGAACTCCCGCCGGTGGAGGCAGTATCACCGTCTTCGCCGGCAGCAAGACCGTCGCCGGAATCACCCGACGCCGCGGCGGACGACGGGGTGTTCCACCAGGTGTCTCAGTCGCCCTTGCGCAAACCGTCGTAGACTTTCTTGCATTCGGGGCACACCGGCGAGCCGGGCTTCGGCGACCGGGTCACCGGAAAGACCTCACCGCACAGCGCGACCACATGGGTACCCATGACCGCACTCTCGGCGATCTTGTTCTTCTTCACGTAGTGGAAGAACTTCGGGGTGTCGTCGTCGGTCGTTTCGTCGGTGGTGGTATCCGGCCGTTCCTTGATATCCGTGCTCACGTGTCCATGATGCCGCACGGAAGGGCCGGATGTGTATGTGCGTGCGACGGCCCGGCGTGGGAAGGTGGAAGACATGGCGAGAACTCACGGTTTCGGCGGATCCCCCGAGAACGGATCGCCCGACAACCCGGTTCTGATCACCGCGGCGGAGGCGTCGCTCGAGGATCAGCACCGAGCACGGGTTCGCAAGTACCTCACCATCATGTCGGTCCGCATCCCCGCCCTGCTGCTGGCGGCGATCGCGTACGGCGTATGGGCCAATCCCTGGATCTCGATGGCGATCATCGGGGTGTCGATCCCGCTGCCGTGGATCGCCGTCCTCATCGCCAACGACCGGCCGCCGCGCCGCAAGGACGAACCGAGCCGCTGGGACGGCCGCTTCGACGACGCCCCGGCGATCGAGTCGTCCCGACACCCTGTGATCGACGGCTGAGAAGGACCCCCGACGGGTCGCTTGCGAGAATGTCGTGGTGGACCGCGACCTTCTCCTGTCTCTCTGCCCGGCTCTGCGCACCGCACTGATCCGGTGCCGCTACGACCTCGACACCGTGCGGGAACTGCTCGGCTCCGAGGCGCATGCCGCCCTCGGACGCAGTGAACCCGTCCCCGCCCGGCGTATCGCGCGTGGTGCGGGCGATCTCGGCGTGCTCGTGCGGCTGTTCCTCCTCCAGGACACCTGCCCCGAGGACGAGGTCGCGCAGGCTCTCGCTCCGGTGACGACGGAGCAGGCCGTGCAGGCGGGGCTCGTCGAACGCGACGGCGACGGCGTGCGGGCCGCTCTCGACCTGCGACCCCTCGACGCCGGGACCGGTACCCGCTGGGTGCTGTCCGATCTCGACGGCTCGATCCGGCCCGTGCCGACCCGCCCCGATCACGTCCTCGGCGTCGGTCAGGCCTCCCTGTCGCTGCTGCAGGCCACCCCGACCGATCGGGTGGGTTCGGTGCTCGACCTCGGCACCGGTTGCGGGGTGCAGGCCATCCGCGCCGCGGACCACGCGGACGAGGTCACCGCGACCGACATCAATCCCCGTTGCCTGACCCTGGCCGCCGCGAGCGCCGCGCTGAACGAGATCGACATCGATCTTCTCGAAGGGTCGTGGTTCGAGCCGGTCGCCGGCCGGACCTTCGACCGCATCGTCGCGAACCCGCCGTTCGTGGTGAGCGCGGGACGCGTCGAGCACAGCTACCGCGACTCCGGTCTCGACCTCGACGGCGCCAGCCGGCTCATGATCTCGCAGGCCGCCGAGCACCTGAATCCCAGCGGCACCGCCGCGATGCTCGCGTCCTGGGTGCACGTCGAGGGTGAGGACTGGCGGGCGCGGGTCGCATCGTGGTTGCCGTCACACGGCGTCGACGCCTGGATCGTGCAGCGTGATGTGGCCGATCCCGCCCTGTACGTCGGGACGTGGCTGCGCGACGGCGACGCCGATCAGCGGGAGCCGGAGGTCGCGGCGCGCGCAGAGCAGTGGCTCGACCACTTCGAGGAGCACGGCGTCGAGGGTGTCGGGTTCGGGTTCGTCTACCTGCGCCGCACCGACCTGCCGTCCGACGTGATGGCGGAGGATCTGCGGCACGCGTTCACCGATGCGCTGGGTGACGAGGCGGTCGACTACTTCCGTCGCCTCGACTGGCTGCGTACGCACGAGGTGCTCTACGCCCGTTTCGCGGTGCGGCCCGACACTGCCCTCGAGCGGGTGCACCTGCCCGGCGAGGACGGGTGGGACCAGGTGGTCGTGCGGGTGCACCGCGGTGGCGGTCCGGCCTGGCAGCACGAGGTGGACGATCTCGCGGCCGCCCTGCTCGGCGGCATGCGCGCCGACGGTCTTCCGCTCGGGGATCTCGTGTCGCTGCTCGCGGCCGCGCACGGCGAGGACGAGGACGACCTCCTCACGCAATCGGTAGGCCTCGTGCACGGCTTGGTGCGGCACGGGTTGATCGAGCCCGTCTGACCCCGTTCGGGGCGTTCCTGAGGTTCCACGATTCGGTTCTCTCAGCAACTTCTCAGGAGCTCATCGGGTTAGTGCAGGTCAGCGCGGTGGTACTCGGAGACCGACGGGAACTCCACCGCTTCGCCGGTCGTTGAACCCTGTGAGACACCACCGATGAGGAGGCACGTCATGGCACGCCCCGAAACCACCGCTCGCTTCGATTCCGACCTGGACGGTCAGAGCCCCGCAGCCGATCTCGTTCGCGTCTACCTGAACGGTATCGGACGGACTGCTCTGCTCACCGCAGCCGACGAGGTGGAATTGGCCAAGCGGATCGAGGCCGGCCTGTATGCCAAGCACCTGCTCGAGACGAAGAAGCGTCTGTCGGCGGCGAAGAAGCGCGACCTCGCGATCATCGTCCGCGAAGGACAGGCCGCTCGCAGCCACCTGCTCGAGGCGAACCTGCGCCTCGTCGTCTCGCTGGCGAAGCGTTACACCGGACGCGGTATGCCCCTGCTGGACCTCATCCAGGAGGGCAACCTCGGCCTGATCCGTGCGATGGAGAAGTTCGACTACGCGAAGGGCTTCAAGTTCTCGACCTACGCGACGTGGTGGATCCGTCAGGCCATCACCCGCGGCATGGCCGACCAGAGCCGCACGATCCGGCTCCCCGTCCACCTCGTCGAACAGGTCAACAAGCTCGCCCGCATCAAGCGTGAGCTGCACCAGCAGCTCGGCCGCGAGGCGACCGACGAGGAACTCGCCAACGAGTCGGGTATCCCCGTCGAGAAGATCGCCGACCTGCTCGACCACAGCCGCGACCCGGTGAGCCTCGACATGCCCGTCGGCAACGACGAGGAGGCCCCGCTGGGCGACTTCATCGAGGACGCCGAGGCGACGTCCGCCGAGACCGCCGTCATCGCCGGCCTCCTGCACAGCGACGTCCGCAGCGTCCTCGCGACGCTCGACGAGCGCGAACAGCAGGTCATCCGTCTGCGCTACGGACTCGACGACGGCCAGCCCCGCACACTCGATCAGATCGGCAAGCTCTTCGGGCTGTCCCGTGAGCGTGTCCGCCAGATCGAACGCGAAGTGATGGCCAAGCTCCGCGAAGGAGACCGCGCCGAGCGCCTTCGCGCCTACGCCAGCTGACCGGGCGCGTCAGCGGTATCCGATCCCCGAGAACCGGGCTGGGTTCTCGGGGATCGTTGCCGTTCGGGGTCTTTTCCGGCGGGCGGTCGGCCGGGGCTGCCGTCAGCGCAGACGACGCGGCCCGAGGTCGAGCGGGTGCGGTTCGGGCCCGATCCGCACGTGTGCGTCGGTGAGTTCGGCCCCCACCACCGAGGCCAGCACCGGTTCGCACACCAGTTCGCGCACCTCGGGCAGGTCGTCGGCGAGCGCCGAGATCCGCTGGACGAAGTCGACGAGTGCAGGCTTGTTCACCGGCGCGGCGTTGCGATAGCCCGACAGCAACGGCGCCGCCTTCGGCGCGTCGATCAGCTCGACCGCCTCGTCCTCCGTGAGCGGAAGAACACGGTAGGCCCGATCACCGAGCAGGTCGGAGATCACACCGGCGAGACCGAACGAGATGAGCGAACCGAACGACGGGTCGTCCTGCACACGGATCGCGCAACCGATGCCCTTATGGGCCATTCGCTGCACGTGCATCAACGGCTCCCCCGACACCGCGGCCAGGTCGCGATAGGCGATCCGCACCGAATCGGCGTCGACGAGATCGAGCCGGACCCCGCTCAGATCGGGCCGGTGCCGCCACTGCGCACCGGTGGCCTTGACCGCCACGGGGAAGCCGATCTCCTCCGCCGCCGCGACCGCCTCCTCCTCGGTGGTGACGGCGCGGAAGTCGGCGACCTCGACTCCGTAGCAGGACAGCAACAGTGCCGCTTCGGTATCCGACAGGTAGCGACCCTCGGGAGTGGTCTCGAGCCAGCCGTCCACGAGCGAGCGGGCGCGCTCGGGATCGATGCCCGCCGGTCGCACGACCTGCGAGGGTGGACGACTGCGCCACTTCGCGTACCGCCACGCCCGTCCCAGGGCGAGCGCGGCTCGTTCCGGACCGGGATAGGACGGCACGGATCCGCGCATCGGAGTGCCGTCCGGTCCGCGCACGGCCAGCACGTCGGGGATGCCCTCGGTCGCAAGGAAGGTGGTGACCACGGGCTTCTCCGACCCGGCGACGGCGTCGCGCAGGGCCTGGGCGTAGGGCTGGACGTCGACGGCGACCGGCGGGACGAAGACCGCGATCACCGAGTCGACGTCGGGTGAGTCGAGCGCCCGGGCGACGGCGTCGGCGAACTCCTCCGGCGACGCCTGCGCGCCGAGATCCACCGCGTCCGGTGCCTGCAGGCCCTGTCCGCGGGCGGCGTCGACGGCGAGCAGGCCCAGGGCGGTGGAGTTGCCGACCACGGCGACGCGGGGACCGGCGGGCAGCGGCTGGTAGCCGAACAGCAGCGCCGAGTCGAAGAGCTGGCCGATGGACTCGACCTGGACGACGCCGGCCTGCTCGAACAGGTATCGCACGATGGTGTCGTCCATCTCGCCCGTCCGGGCGGCGAGCGCCGGGGGCACCGCGTGGCGGCCGCTCTTGACGGCGACGATCGGCTTGCTGCGCGCCACCCGCCGCGCGATGCGCGAGAACTTGCGCGGGTTGCCGAAGCTCTCCAGATACAGCAGCACCACTTCGGTCGCAGGATCGGTGTCCCAGTACTGGAGCAGGTCGTTGCCGGACAGGTCGGCGCGGTTACCGGCCGAGACGAAGGACGACAGTCCGACACCCGTCTTGGCGGCCTCGTCGAGGATCGCGATGCCGAGGGCGCCGGACTGGCAGAAGAAGCCGACGTTGCCGGACGCCGGAAGTACGGGCGCGAGGGTCGCGTTGAGCCGGATGGCGGGATCGTTGTTGGCGACACCGAGAGCATTCGGGCCGATGAGTCGCATACCGTGCGACCGCGCCGCCAGGGTGAGCCGCCGCTCGGCGTCGCGGCCCTCCGGTCCGGTCTCGCCGAAACCGGACGAGACGACGAGCAGCGCCTTGACGCCCTTCGCGAGACAGTCGTCGAGCACCGAGTCGATCGATTCGGCGGGTACGGCGGCGACCGCGAGGTCGATCTCGTCGGGGATGTCGCGGACGGTCGGGTAGGCGCGGACACCCCGGACGGACCGGTGTTCGGCGTTGACCGGATAGACCGGCCCGGTGAACCCGCTGCGCAGCATGTTCACCAGCACGGCGTTGCCCACCTTGCGGCTGTCGGTGGAGGCACCGATGACGGCGACACTGCCGGGACCGAGGATGTTGCGCACGCTGCGCGCCTCGGCGGCGCGTTCGCGGGCGTTGCGGACCGAGACGAGGGCCTCGGTGGGGTCGATCGCGAACTCGAGCCGGACGACTCCCCCTTCGAAGCTGCGGCTGACCTGGTAGCCGGCCTCCCGGAAGACCGTGATCATGTGCCGGTTCTCGGCGAGGACCTCGGCGACGAAGGTGTGCAGTCCGTTCTCTGCGGCCGCGCCGGCGAGATGTTCGAGCAGGATCGGGCCGAGACCGCGTCCCTGGTGGGCGTCGGCGACGGTGAAGGCCACCTCGGCGGAGAGGCCGTCGCCCTCGTGCGAGAGTCCCTCGTACCGCCCGACGGCGATGATCTCGTCACCGAGCACCGCGACGAACGCCACTCGCGACTTGTGGTCGACGACCGTGAAGTTGAACAGGTCCTTCTTCGAGATCGTCGGGTACGGACCGAAGTACCGCAGATAGCGGGTTCGTTCGGACAGCTTGGCGTGGAAGGCGACGATCCCGTCGGCGTCCTCGGGGACGATCGGCCGCAGGTGCACGACACCACCGTCCGAGGCCAGCACGTCGGCGACCCAATGCCGCGGATAGTCGCGGGCGCGCGCCAGCGCCGCCTCGCGCGCGGGGTCGGTCTCCCCCGTCGTCCCGACGCCGTGTGCGGGTGCGGCGCCCGCCGCAGACGCGGTGTTCGGTGCCGCCGCGGGATTCTGCCGGTCAGTCACGGGGGTCCTCCGGGTCCAGGCCGAGCAGCGGGAAGGCCGCCCGCCTCGTGGCGATGATCGCCGAATCGATGCGGGTCAGTGCACGGTCCAGGGAGGCGATTCCCGTTTCCGGGGTGCCGCCGGGACCGTCCCACGGCAGGTACGAGACGTCGGAGCCCTCCCCCATGACGGTGGGCAGTTCGACGCTCGGGGCGAGAGCGCCGACACGCTCGCTCCAGTCCGCCGGGATCGGGGTGCTCAGGTCGATCTCGCGGTCCAGCGCTGCGGCGATCAGGTGGGTCCACGCACGCGGCACCACCCGCACGAGGCCGTAACCGCCGCCGCCCACGGCGAGCCAGCGGCCCTCGCAGTAGCGATCGGCGAGATCGCGCATCGCGAGATACGACGCGCGCTGGCCGTCGACGGTCAGGGACAGGTCGGCCAGGGGGTCCTCGCGGTGGCTGTCGGCACCGCACTGGCTGATGAGGATCTGGGGTCGGAATGCCGCGACCGCGCCCGGTACGACGGCGTGGAAGGCGCGCAACCACAACGCGTCCACGGTGCCCGGCAACACCGGCAGATTGATCGCGGTGCCCTCGGCCGGACCCGACCCGACCTCGCTGGACCAGCCGGTGTTGGGCCACAGCGTCGCCGGATGCTGGTGCAGGGAGATGGTCAGGACGCGGGGATCGCCGAGGAAGGCGTGCTGCACGCCGTCGCCGTGGTGGGCGTCGACGTCGATGTAGGCGATGCGGTCGTAGCCGTGGTCGAGCAACCACGAGATCGCGATGGCGGCGTCGTTGTAGACGCAGAATCCCGCGGCCCAGTCGGCCATCGCGTGATGCATGCCGCCCCCGATGCTCACGGCGCGCCGGGCCCGGCCGCTCGCGATCTCGCGTGCGGCGGCGAGGGTTCCTCCGGCGAGCGTCGCGCTGGCCTCGTGCATGCGGGGGAAGATCGGGTTGTCCTCGGTGCCGAGACCGTGGGGCGCGTCGGCCGGGGGTGCCGCTCCCTCGGGGGCGGAGCCCGCGCGCTTGACCGCGTCGACGTAGGAGGCGGTGTGGATGCGCAGCAGATCGGTGTCGTCCGCAGGGGACGGGCGGACCGTCTCGACGCCTTCGAGGAGACCGAGACTGCGGGACAGCGCCATCGTGAGATCGAGACGCGTGGGATTCATCGGATGTGTCGGACCCCACCGGTAATCGAGGTAGTCGGGGCTCCACACCACTATCCGATCGCCGCTCAGCTGTGTCGTACCGCCCGCCGCGGTGGAGCTCGTGGTCATGGACACAGACGCTACTGGTCCACCCACGGACATGCGAGCCTCGGAGGGCGCCCCCACCGTCCTGTTCGCACGGTTAGAATCGGCCCAGACGAAGGGGTGTGAGAGTGAAGGACCTGGTCGATACAACGGAGATGTATCTCCGGACCATCTACGACTTGGAAGAGGAAGGCGTGGTGCCGCTGCGCGCGCGTATCGCCGAGCGCCTCGAACAGAGCGGACCGACGGTCAGCCAGACCGTGGCCCGCATGGAACGCGACGGCCTGCTCCGGGTCGCCGGCGACCGCCACCTGCAGCTCACCGAGAAGGGCCGCGATCTCGCGGTCTCGGTCATGCGCAAGCACCGGCTCGCGGAACGGCTTCTCGTGGACGTGATCGGTCTCGACTGGGAGAACGTGCACGCCGAGGCGTGCCGCTGGGAACACGTGATGAGCGAGGAGGTCGAGCGCCGCCTCGTGGAGGTGCTCAACAACCCGACCACCTCCCCCTACGGCAACCCCATCCCGGGACTGGCCCAGCTCGGCCTCGACCGCACGGCGGTCCTCGACGAGAAGCTGGTGCGGCTGACGGAGATCCCGCACGGCAAGCCGACCGCGGTCGTGGTGCGCCGGCTCGCGGAGTACGTCCAGTCCGACCCCGAGGTCATCGCGCGGCTGCGTGAGGCCGGTGTGGTCCCGGACGCGCGGGTTACAGTCGAGACGCGACCGGGCTCGGTGTCCATCACCGTGGCCGGTCACGACAGTTTCGAGCTTTCCGACGAGATGGCCCACGCCGTGCAGGTGAAGCAGGTCTGACACAGACCCCTTTTCGCATGTCCGGTACGGGCGTGCGAAAAGGGGATGTCCAGCGTGAGACTTCTGGTGACCGGCGGCGCCGGCTATGTGGGCAGCGTGTGCACGACCGTGTTGCTCGAACAGGGCAACGACGTCGTGGTCGTCGACGACCTGTCCACCGGGAACGCCGAGGCGGTCCCCACCGGTGCCGAGTTCGTCGAGGGCGACATCGCGGCCGTCGCCGACGAACTGCTCTCCGGATCCCGTTTCGACGGCGTCCTCCACTTCGGTGCACAGTCGCTGGTCGGCGAGTCGGTGGAGTTCCCCGAGAAGTACTGGCAGGGCAACGTGGTGACCACCCTCGCCCTGCTCGAGGCCGTCCGCCGCTCGGGTACCCCGCGGTTGGTGTTCTCCTCCACCGCCGCGACCTACGGCGAACCCGAGAGCGTGCCGATCACCGAGGACGCGCCCACCCGCCCGACCAACCCGTACGGTGCGTCGAAGCTCGCCATCGATCACGCGATCTCGTCGTACGCGCACGCCCACGGTCTCGCAGCGACGAGCCTGCGGTATTTCAACGTCGCCGGCGCCTACGGCGGTGCCGGGGAGAACCGCGTCGTCGAGACGCATCTGATCCCGCTGGTGCTGCAGGTCGCTCTCGGTGTGCGCGATCACATCTCGGTCTTCGGCACCGACTGGCCGACCAAGGACGGCACCGCGGTGCGCGACTACATCCACGTGAAGGATCTCGCCGACGCGCACGTGCTGGCCCTGACGAAGTCCGAACCCGGCCGCCACGGCATCTACAACCTCGGCAGCGGAGAGGGCTTCACCGTCCGCGAGGTCATCTCGGCGTGCGAGCGGGTCACGGGCCTGCCGATCGCAGCGGTCGACGCGCCGCGCCGCGCCGGCGATCCGGCCGTGCTCATCGCCTCGAGCAGCCGCGCGATCTCCGAGCTCGGGTGGAACCCCCAGCACACCGATCTCGACGAGATCGTCTCCGATGCGTGGGAGTTCACCCGGTCTCTCGGCGACCGGTTGCACGCCACTCGACGCTGATCGAGCGTAGGGCCTGAGCGAGCAGACGGCCCCGGTTCAGGACGGTTCGTCGCCGCGCGGCAGTTCGAGTCCCAGCCGCGCCGCGATCTCGTGTCCCGTCTCCGCGAGGCCGCGGATCGACTCGGGACGCAGTCCCGCCTGCAGGGCCTGGTCGAGCAGATCCGAAAGCCGGTGGCGGGGATCGGATTCGAGGGCCGCTGCGAGCGCGACTCCGGCGAGCGGACCGTCGCCGCGCACGTAGGCGCCGAAGCCGACGAGCGCGGCAGCGTCGGCCCGTTCGGGATCGGGCAGGGCCCGGGCGAGCTCGGTCCACAGACGCTCCGCCGGCCGTGCGAGCGGTCCGGTCGCGAGTCCCATGGCGGCGTCGCGCACCGTGCGGTTGGCGAGCAGAACGGCCAGCTCGGCGACGTCGGACGCGCTGGGATCCGCTCCTGCGGCGTACGTCTCGATGTGCGCCAGCACGGTCTCGAGTTCGAGACGATCGGCGCGTTCGCCGCCGCCCTCGCGGGCACAACGTTCGTACTCGCGGTCGCGGGTCTCGACGACCTCGTCGATACACCGCGCGACCTCCTGCCGCACCGCCGGCGGATACGGCGCGAGCAGTGCGGCGAGTTCGGTGCGGGAGCCGCGGATCGGGCTGCCCTCGAACACCCGGGCGGCCGCGACCACCGAGGATCCGGGATCGGCCACGCTGCCGGTGATGTCCTGGCCGGGAACGAACCAGGTCGCTCCACCGGTTATCTCCGGCAGCGCGTACACCCCCGCCAGGTCGATGCCGACGGCGTCGAGATGGTCGGCGAAGTCGTCGACGAGCCTGCACACGTCGGCGATCACCGGATCGTGCCGGTCGGCGAGATCGTCGTCCACGAGCACGGCCACCACAGATTCCGCGCCCTCGCGGGCACAGACGGCGCAGAAGCGCCGGAACGCCGCGCGCATGAGCTCGGGGACCGGTTCCCCGGACCGGGGCAGGACGAGGTCGTGTCGCATCACCGCACCGATGCTCGCCACCCTGCCGTTCGGGCGGGTCGGAACGTCACCGGTCGGAGTCAGGCACATCACGACGATCGAACGCGTCGGCGGGAAGCCCATCAGCGCGGGCAGGGCGGCGATCACGTCACCGACATCGGTGAGACGGAGTGGGTGCGACGACGAAGGCGTGGAAGTTGTCATGCTCGAACCGTGGCCCATCGGTCCGAGCGGAAAGCGGCTCCCGGGGCCGTTCCGGGGCCTTCTGGGGATGAACCGGCCGGCTGTGGACAACTTCGAGACCGGCACCGTGATCGGGTGCCGAGCGGACGATCCCGTCGGCGGGCGCTGTTAGGGTGCCGCGCCCGGCCCGCGTCAGGGGCGGGCGGCGAAGTCGACGGCCTCCCGGAACACGCGGTCGAGATTGTCGGTGTCGGGAGATGCCGCGTCGAAGGACATGTACGTGACCGTCACGCGCACGTCCTCGATCTGTGCGATGCGCGTGGCCATCGACTGCGTCAGGCCGCCCGATCCCCGGCCGGAGTCGACCGCCCGGGTCAGGGCCAGCGTCCCTGCTCCGTCGACGGGCGCAGCAGGATCGTCGTCGAGGACGGTCGAGACGGTCGAGGTTATCCCCCGCACGGTGGCGTCCACCTGCGAACACTCCGTCAGATGGGTGCGGTACTCGGCGAGGTCCGGAGCGGGCCGGGTGACCTCGACGCTGATCGTCGCGCGACTGGCGTTGTCGGTACCGACCACCATGGCGGTGCTCTCGGGGCCGTAATCCTGCGCGGGCGGCAGACATCCGCCCGGATCGACCCTCGAGCCGGGCTGGATCCCGGTCAGGTCGGGCGCCGCCTGCGCCACCGCCTCCGGTGGGAGGACCACCGCGACGTACGGTTCGGGAAACCGTTCGGGGGGAAGCACCAGTTCGCCCGGTGCCCGGGCGGGCGCAGGCGCAGGCGCAGGCGCGGACGCGGTTCCTGTCAGGGCTGCCGGTTCGGGCCGGGGGTCGCCGGAGACGGTCTGGGAGCAGGCGGATGCGAGCATCAGGCACGCGGCCGCCACCACGCTCCGGCCGGCCGATGCGCGGCGCCTCGGACGAGTATCGCGTCGGGTCACCCGAACCTCCCTCGGTCGTCGACGTCGGGCAGGGTGTGCGCCCCGGAATCGGTCGTCGTGGCGTCAATTAGACTCGAACACCACCATGCCACGTCGGGTGACCCCGGCGGAGATGCCGAGACTGAGTGTGATCGGAGTGGTTCGCAGATGGACGAGCAGTCCCGCATGTACGAGCTGGAATTCCCGGCTCCGCAGCTCACCTCCCCGGACGGTGAGGGGCCCGTCCTCGTGCACGGTCTCGAAGGGTTCGCCGACGCGGGACACGCGGTGCGCCTGGCGACCACGCACCTGCGCGAGAACTTGGAGACCGAACTCGTCGCGTCGTTCGCCGTCGACGAACTGATCGACTACCGATCGCGTCGGCCGCTCATGACGTTCAAGGCCGACCACTTCTCGGATTACGCCGAGCCCGAACTGAACCTGTACGCGCTCATCGACGAGGCCGGCACCCCGTTCCTGCTGCTCGCGGGTGCCGAGCCGGATCTGAAGTGGGAGCGTTTCATCACCGCGGTGCGGTTGCTCGCCGAGCAGTTCGGGGTGCGGCGGACCATCGGGCTCAATGCGATCCCCATGGCGATCCCGCACACCCGGCCGTTGGCGGTCACCGCGCACTCGACCAACAAGGACCTCATCGCGGGGCACCACCGCTGGTCGGGCGAGCTGCAGGTGCCCGCCGGGGTCTCGTCGCTGCTCGAATACCGGATGGGGCAGCACGGGCACGAGTCCGTGGGCTTCTCCGTGCACGTGCCGCACTATCTCGCCCAGACCGACTATCCGGCTGCCGCCGAGACGCTGCTGACGAACGTCGCCGAGGTCGGGGGCCTGGAGCTGCCGCTGCAGGCGCTCGGCGAGGCTGCGGCACGGGTGCGGGAGCAGATCGACGAGCACATCGAGGACAACGCCGAGGTCCTCGGGGTGGTGCACGCGCTCGAGCGACAGTACGACAGCTACGTCGCCGCCCAGGAACAGCAGACCTCTCCCCTGCCGACCGACGAGAGTCTGCCGACGGGTGAGGAGATCGGCGCCGAATTCGAGCGGTTCCTCGCCGAATACGACCGGCGCGGCACCGATCCCGGCGACGATCTCCCAGGTCCGGGCGACGGCGGGGCCGGCGACGGCGGGTTCGGCGAGCTCGGCCCGGACGACGGGGACGATTCCGCTCCGCGCTGACGCCAAGACGGGTCCGCCGGATGTTTCATGATCGTCACAATCGTCGTTGTCGGCGTCACATACAGGCGGTACGCTTCGGCGACATGCCACAGTGGTAGTTGTGTCCGGTTCCCGGCGACGGGCCGGGCAGCCCGGCTACCACCACGCGATCACCGACGTCGCAGGAGACGCTCATGGTTCCACCGCGCGCCCGGACGCTTCGCCCGGTTCCGGACAACGAACCCCGCATCGTGTTCCGCACGATCCACGGTTACCGACGCGCGTTCCGCATGGCCGGCAGCGGTCCCGCTCTGTTGCTCGTGCACGGCATCGGTGACGACTCCTCGACCTGGCAGGACGTGATCCCGCACCTGGCGGAGAAGTACACCGTGATCGCCCCCGACCTGCTCGGGCACGGTCGATCCGACAAGCCGCGGGCCGACTACTCGGTGGCCGCATACGCGAACGGCATGCGCGACCTGCTGTCGGTCCTGGGGATCGAGTCGGTCACGGTGATCGGCCATTCCCTCGGCGGCGGGGTGGCGATGCAGTTCGCCTACCAGTTCCCCCACATGGTCGAGCGTCTGGTGCTCGTCGCGTCCGGCGGAGTCACCAAGGACGTTCATCCTGCGCTGCGCCTGATCTCGGTGCCGATCGTCAGCGAAGCGCTGCAGGTCCTGCGGCTGCCCGGGGCGATGCCGGTCCTGCGCGCCGCCGGTGCCGTGCTGAATCGGGTCAACGGATCGCCGCTGCGTCCCGGTGCCCTGCTGCACGACACCTCGGATCTGGTGCGCGTGCTGGGGAACCTCCCCGACCCCACGGCCTACGAGGCGTATCTGCGCACGCTGCGCGCGGTGGTCGACTGGCGCGGTCAGGTCGTGACCATGCTCGATCGCTGTTATCTGACGGAGAACCTCCCCGTCCAGCTCATCTGGGGCGATCACGACAGCGTCATCCCGATCGCCCACGCCTATCTCGCGCACTCGGCCATGCCCGGTTCACGTCTCGAGATCTTCCGGGGTTCCGGCCACTTCCCGTTCCGCGACGACCCGCTGCGCTTCCTGCGGGTGGTCGAGAACTTTCTGGAGACCACCTCTCCCCTGGAGTTCGACCTCGACCGTTGGCGTCGACTGCTCGTGTCGGGCGTGAGCGAGTCGCAGATCAGCGGCGGCCCGGAGACCCGCATGGCGGTGCTCGGCGCGATGGGTTCGGACGAGCGCAGCGCCACCTGACCTGCACTGCCCGCAGGGCACCCGACTGCACTGCCCGCAGGGCACCGACTGCACTGCCCGCAGGGGCACCCGACTGCGCTGCCCGCAGAGCCGCGCGACCCGCTCGGGTGGGTCGGTTCCTTCCGACTAGCCTGGAGAAGTGCTGCTTCCCGATCTGATACCCGACCCCGTCGATGACGACGCGTTGTTCGACGCGTTCACCACCTGGACGACGGATCGGGGCATCTCGCTGTATCCGGCGCAGGAGGAAGCGCTCATGGAGCTCGTCGCCGGCTCCAACGTCATCCTCGCCACACCCACGGGCTCGGGGAAATCGATGGTGGCGCTCGGTGCGCACTTCTTCGCGCTCGCCGCGGGCAAGCGCACCTTCTACACCGCCCCGATCAAGGCGCTCGTGAGCGAGAAGTTCTTCGCCCTGTGCGACGTCTTCGGTGCCGACAAGGTCGGCATGATGACCGGCGACGCGTCGGTCAACGCCGGAGCACCGATCATCTGCGCGACCGCCGAGATCGTCGCGAATCTCGCGTTGCGCGAAGGACCGGACTCCGACATCGGCCAGGTCGTGATGGACGAGTTCCACTTCTACTCCGAACCCGACCGCGGGTGGGCGTGGCAGGTTCCGCTCATCGAATTGCCGCACGCGCAGTTCCTGCTCATGTCCGCGACGCTCGGCGACGTGACTTTCCTGCAGAAGGACCTGACCCGCCGCACGGGACGGCCGACGGCGGAGGTCTCGGGCTCCGAACGTCCGGTCCCGCTGACCTTCTCGTACTCGCAGGCACCCATCGGGGAAGCGATCGAGGAGCTCGTCACGACGCACCAGGCGCCCGTCTACGTCGTGCACTTCACCCAGGCCGCGGCCCTCGAGCGCGCTCAGGCTCTGACCAGCGTGAACATGTGCACGAAGGCCGAGAAGGAGGCGATCGCCACCGCTCTGGGCGACTTCCGGTTCTCCACCGGTTTCGGCAAGACCCTTTCGCGTCTCGTCCGGCACGGTATCGGCGTGCACCACGCGGGCATGCTGCCGAAATACCGGCGCCTGATCGAGAAGCTCGCGCAGGACGGGCTGCTGAAGGTCATCTGCGGTACCGACACGCTCGGCGTCGGCATCAACGTGCCGATCCGCACCGTGCTGCTCACGGGCCTGACGAAGTTCGACGGCACCCGCACCCGGCAGCTCAAGGCGCGCGAGTTCCACCAGATCGCCGGTCGTGCAGGTCGCGCCGGATACGACACGATGGGCACCGTCGTCGTGCAGGCCCCGGAGCACGAGATCGAGAACGTCCGGGCTCTCGCCAAGGCCGGGGACGATCCGAAGAAGCGCCGGAAGGTGCAGCGCAAGAAGGCACCCGAAGGTTTCGTCTCGTGGGGTGAGGGCACCTTCGACAAGCTGATCGCGGCGTCGCCCGAACCGCTGCAGTCGCGGTTCTCGGTGAGCAACTCGATGTTGCTCAACGTCATTGCGCGACCGGGCAATTGCTTCGACGCGATGCGGCATCTGCTCGAGGACAACCACGAACCCCGTCCGGCGCAGCGCAAGCACATCCTCAAGGCGATCTCGCTGTATCGGGGGCTGCTGCAGGCGGGCGTGGTCCAGCAGCTCGACGAGCCGGACGAGTTCGGGCGCCGGGCCCGTCTCACCGTCGACCTGCAACGCGACTTCGCGCTCAACCAGCCGCTGTCGCCGTTCGCCCTCGCAGCGATCGAACTGCTCGACGTCGACTCCCCCACCTACGCTCTCGATGTCGTGTCGGTCATCGAATCGACGCTCGACGATCCGCGTCAGGTGCTCATGGCACAGCAGCACGCTGCGCGCGGTGAGGCCGTCGCGCAGATGAAGGCCGACGGCATCGAGTACGACGAGCGAATGGAACTGCTCGAGGAGATCACCTGGCCCAAGCCGCTCGTAGAGCTGCTCGAGCCTGCCTTCGAGACGTACCGGGGTGGCCATCCCTGGGTGTCGGAGTTCCCGCTGTCCCCGAAGTCGGTGGTGCGCGACATGATCGAGCGCAGCATGACCTTCTCCGAGCTGGTCTCGCACTACGGTCTGGCCCGCTCCGAGGGATTGGTCCTGCGCTATCTCGCCGACGCCTACCGCGCCCTGCGGCAGACGGTGCCGGACGCCGCGCGCACGGAGGAGCTCGAGGACATCATCGAGTGGCTCGGCGAACTGATCCGTCAGGTCGACTCGTCCCTGCTCGACGAGTGGGAGTCGCTCACCCATCCCGGGGTGGAATCCGACGACCAGCAGATCGCGTTCGGTGTCGACTCCCCTCGGCCGTTGTCCGCGAACGTCCGTGCGTTCAAGGTCATGGTCCGCAACGCGATGTTCAAGCGGGTCGAGCTGGCCTCACGTCGGCGCTGGGACGAACTCGCGGCCCTCGGCGACGGTCTCGACGCCGAGGACTGGGAGGACCTGCTCGAGTTGTACTTCGAGGAGTACGACGAGATCGGCACCGGCCCCGACGCGCGTGGACCGCTGCTCTTCACCGTCGAGACGGGTCCCGAACTGTGGCGGGTGCGTCAGACCCTGCACGACCCGCAGGGCGATCACGGCTGGGCGTTGATCGGCGAGGTGAATCTCGGCGAGTCCGATGCGGCCGGTGAAGTGGTGTTCGACGAGTTCGAGATCGTCGAGGGCTGATCGTCGCAGGCGGCGGGTCACGGGAGCGGTAGCCTGACTCGGTGAGCGAACCGACCGTGCAACCCTTCCGCTTGGCCTACGTCCCGGGTGTCACCCCCGCGAAGTGGGTGCGGGTGTGGAACGAGCGGATGCCGGACGTCCCGATCGAACTGGTCCCCGTCGAACCGACGGCAGGCGCGGATCCGCTGCGCGAGGACGCCGCCGACATCGCACTGCTGCGCCTGCCGCTGCAGCGGGACGGCCTGTCGGTCATCCCCCTCTACACCGAGGTCTCCGTCGTGGTGGTGCCCAAGGAGCACGTGTTCGCGGCGGTCGACGAGGTGTCGGTGTCCGACCTCGCCGACGAGACGGTGCTGCATCCGCTCGACGACGTGCTCGATTGGGTCGCCCTTCCCGGCGAGGAGGCCTTCGAGCGGCCCGCGACCACCGAGGACGCGATCTCGCACGTCGCCTCGGAAGTGGGTGTGCTCGTCACGCCGCAGTCGCTCGCCCGCCTGCACCACCGACGCGACCTGACCTACCGTCCCGTCGTCGACGCGCCGGCGTCCCAGGTGGGTCTCGTGTGGATCACCGACCGGACGACCGATCTCGTCGACGAGTTCGTCGGCATCGTCCGGGGACGGACGGCCAACAGTTCTCGTGGCCGCCGCAGCGACTCCGAACCGGAAGCCGAGTCGGGCGGCACCTCGCGTCGTGGTGAACGCAAGGGCTCGGCCCCGAAGCGCCGCGCGCCGGAACCCAAGACGTCGCGCCGAGCAGGGACCTCCGCGCGCAAGCGCCCCGGAAAACCCCGACGCGGTCGGCGCTGAGGGGGTCTTCGTCAGGAGACGACGGGGCGGCAGGTCGGCGGGACGCAGCCGCGGATGGTCTCGGCGAGGATGCGGTAGTCGACTCCGCGCGGGGACGACGAGCGGAACACCAGACCGATCCGGCGGCCGGGTGCCGGGTCCGCGAAGTGCGCGACCTCGAGGTCTCCCCGGGCGGTTTCGACGGCGACCGCGGAGGCCGGGACGAGCGTGATGCCCAATCGTCCTGCGACGCAGCGCACCACGGTGGACAGGGAGGTCGCACGGGTGTCGCCGAATGTCGGTCGCGCGTCGACGGACCGGCACAGGTCGAGTGTCTGGTCGCGCAGGCAGTGGCCTTCGTCGAGCAGCAGCAGTTGCGCATTGTCGAGTGCGGAGACCGAGAGATCGGTGCGCCCGGCGAGTTCGTGTCCGGTCGGCAGGACGAGGACGAATTCCTCGTCGTACAGCGGAACTTCGATCACACCCGAAACGTCGGCGGGCAGTGCGAGGACGGCGACGTCGAGGGTTCCGGCGCGCAGTGCGTCGAGGAGCCGCGCAGTCTGGTCCTCGACGACCTGCAGCGACAGGGCCGGCATCGCTTCGTCGAGTGCGGGCAGGATCTCGGGCAGGACGTAGGGCGCGACGGTGGGGATCAACCCCACCCGCAGCGGGCCCGACAGTCCGTCGGACACTCCTGCCGCCGCGTCGACGAAGCCGTCGGCTGCGTCGAGCACCACCTCTGCGTAGGGAAGCAGGCGTGCACCCACCGGTGTCACCAGCACACGGCGGGTGCTGCGCTCGATGAGCTGGACGCCGAGGCCGTTCTCGAGAGCCGCCAGACCCTGGGACAGGGTGGGCTGGCTGACCTCGAGTCGCGCTGCGGCCGTGCCGAAGTGGCGGTAGGTGGCCACCGCGACGAAGGCACGCAGCTGCGAGAGGGTGGGCTGGTAGCTCTGATCGGTCACGCCTATCAGTGTAGAACGACCTATCGTCTTTACCTTTCACAACTATCGGACTACGCCGGTCCGGGCTCTACGACGCCGAGCCGGCCGCCTTTCCGGCAGCGAGGTCGTCCTCATCGAGCACGACCTCGATCTCGCCGCCGAACTCCACCCCGGGAGCGAGCGGCAGCCGATCGCCGCTCCAGAACCGGCCGGGGTCGTACCAGTTGCTTCCCCGGTGCCGTTGCTGCAGCAATCCCATCTCCTCCAGCGTCAATCCGACCACCTCGGCGCAGTACGCGCTCTCGAGCCCACCGGACGGGACGGCGGCCCGCCGACGACGTGGGAGTCGGCCCGCGAACCATCGCCCCGTGAGTGTCGTCGTCGACGGGAACGGTGTGCCGTCGAGCCGCGCGATCGTGCGCAGCAGCTGATCCTCCTGATCCGGGGTGACCGCCACCGAGATCTGCCGCAACCAGCCGCGCTGGCCGTAACGCGCGGCCCACACCTGCACCGCACTGCGCAGGTCGTGCAACTGCACGCCGCGCTGGTGCCGTCCCGTCCACATGTCCGGGAGGCTGCGGCCCAGCTCGGCGTGCCACATGAGCGGCGGCAGGTCCTCGAGTGCGACCGTCATCCCCACGTGGTTCACCGGCGCGTTGGTCAGCGTCTGGATCGCTCGGTCGGCCGGGGTTGCGCCGCGGAAGATCCACAGGTCCCCCGTGCGGGTCGTCGCCACGGCCTCGTCGAGGGTGAGACGCGAACGCGCACCGGCAGACCGATCAGCCGACGAAGTGTCCATGCCGTCAGCCTGCCATGCCCGACCGCCGCTGGGGTCGTCCGCATGGCCCCGACGGCCGCTGGGGTCGTCCGCATGGCCCCGACGGCCGCTGGGGTCGTCCGCATGGTCCCGACGGCCGCTAGGGTCGTCCACATGGCACTACGCGGTGGCAAGTGGTGGAAGCTCGTCGGACTCGCCGGGATCGTGGGAGTCGCGGCGACCGGTGCCGTCGCCGCCCGCAACGAGCGGCAACGACGGAACTACAGCCCGGACGAGGTGCGGTCGGTGCTGCACGAGCGTTACGCGCGTTCGCTCGCCGCACGCGACGGCAGCGCCGAACTCCCCCTCGCCGAGGTACCGGTCGGGCCGAAGGAACGGATCAGCCGAGTGCTGCGGCGATTCCGTCGGCGAGATCGGTGATCTGCTCGTCGGTCATCACGAACGACGGGGAGATCTGCATCGCTCCCTGACCGGCCGCACGTCCCGAGATCCCGTGCTGTCGCAGGGTCTTGACGAAGCCGAGCGCCTCGGACGGATCGGCGAGCTGCACGGCCGCCACCGCACCGAGACCGCTGCGGACCTCGGCGACCCGCGGATGATCCGCCAGCGGAGCGAGCTTCTCGTGCAGCGTCCGCTCGATACGCGCCGACTCGGTGAGCAGATCCTCGCGCTCGATGATGTCGAGGTTGGCGAGAGCGGCCGCTGCGGCGGCAGCGTGCCCGCCGTAGGTGTAGCCGTGGCGCCACCACACGCCTCCGGCGAAGAACGGTTCGGCGACCCGCGGAGCGACGAACAGAGCGCCCATCGGCAGGTAGCCGGAGGTGAGTCCCTTTGCGGTGGTGACCATGTCGGGATTCAGATCGAATCGGGACGATGCGAACCACGAACCACCGATACGACCGAAACCGGTGACCACCTCGTCGACGACGAACAGGATGTCGTGGTCGCGGCAGATGTCGCGGATCTCGGCGAGATAGCCGTCCGGCGGCAGGTACACCCCGCCCGCACCGATGACGGGTTCGCAGAAGAAGGCCGCGATGGAGTCGGCACCGACCGAATCGATGAGTTCGAGCAGAGCCTTGGCGTCGTCCCACGCAACCCGCGCGGTGTCCTCCCACAGGCGGCCGTAGCCCTCACCGTTGACGGGGATACCGGCGAGCGAGGTACCACCGACGTGCATGCCGTGGTACGCCTTCTCCCGCGAGACCAGCAGCCGCTTGCCGGGCTTTCCGACCTCCTGCCAGTACCGCCGCGCGAGCTTGGCCGCCGAATCGACCGAGTCGGATCCGCCGGAGGTGAAGAAGATCTTGCTGCCCGGAACCGGGGCGATCCCCGCGAGACGCTCGGCGAGTTCGACCGTGGGCTCGGAGGTCAGGTCGCCGAAGTTCGAGTAGTGGGCGAGCTTGGCGATCTGCGCTGCGATCGCCTCGCCGATCTCGGTGCGGCCGTGACCGACGTTGGTGAACCACAGTCCGGCGGTGGCATCGAGGTAACGGTTGCCGGCGTCGTCCCAGATGTACGCGCCTTCCCCGCGCGACACGACGAATGCGCCGTCCCGTTCGATCGCGCCCATATCGGCGAATCCGTGCCACAACGCACCCACGACCAACTCCCGTCCACGACGATCACGACACCCGCCATCGTATGCGGAGGAAACGACTCTGGCGCCGAAGACCCGCACCCGCCACCCTGGTGCCATGA
Organism: Rhodococcus shunpengi; assembly: GCF_048381395.1. Lineage (NCBI taxonomy): Bacteria > Bacillati > Actinomycetota > Actinomycetes > Mycobacteriales > Nocardiaceae > Rhodococcus > Rhodococcus shunpengi. The sequence goes on along the minus strand of NZ_JBLWIU010000034.1, from coordinate 361,977 downwards.
CCGAGTTCCGCTTCTCCGTCAACATCTTCGAGGTCGGGTCCCCCGATGCGTTCGCTCGCTGGTGCCGGGCCGTCGAGGACGCGGGCTTCGACGCCGTGTACGCGGCCGACCATCTCGGTGTCCCCGCGCCGTTCCCCGTCCTGGTCGCCGCCGCCGGCGCCACCGAGCGTCTGCGGGTCGGAACGATGGTGCTCAATGCCGGTTTCTGGAATCCGGCACTGCTCGCCCGCGAGATCGCGACCACCGATCTGCTCACCGGCGGCCGGCTCGAGGTCGGTCTCGGCGCAGGCCACATGAGATGGGAGTTCGAGGCGGCCGGGATCGAGTGGGAACGCTTCGACGAGCGAGCCGAGAGACTCGAAGCCACTGTGCAGGAACTGCAGCGATCGTTCACCGGGTCCGGTTTCGACGAGCAGGCAGCGCTGCGCGAAGCGTTCGATCTGTCCGTGCTCCGTCCGGTGCAACGGCGCGGATTCGGCGGCTACGGTCCGCCCCTGATCGTCGGAGGCACCGGCGACCGGATCCTCGCCGTCGCCGCCGCCCACGCCGACATCCTGAGCGTCGCCGGCGCCGTCCAACTGCCGGGGAAGCCACCGGGGACGTTCCGCATCGCCACCGCGGCCGAGGCCGACGACCGTGTCACGTTCGCGCGGGCACGGGCCGGCGACCGGGTCGAGGACATCGAGTGGCACACCCTGCTCCAGGCGGTCGTCGAGACCGACGATCGGGCAGGCACCGCCGCCGCGCTCGCCGAGCGGTTCGAGCACACCGTCGGCGCCGACGATCTGCTCGACTCGCCGTTCGTGCTGATCGGCACGGTCGACGAGATGGCCGGGCAGATCCTGCGCAGCCGGGAGCGCTACGGGTTCACCCACTTCACGGTCCACGCCCCGTACCGGGAGATCTTCGGTGAAGTGATCGGCCGGGTGCGCGCCCTGGCGGGCTGACCACCGGGCCTGCCCGCCCTCCCCGACCGGCCCCGACCGGGTCGTTTCGCTAGGCTGTGTGATCAGCATGTCCATCTCCCCCGCCCCGAATCGTCGCGAACTGCGCGCTGCCCTGTCCGAGGTCTCCCTCCGCGACGAGAACCGCCTCCGTCGCAGGCTCGACCGGGCGTGGGGCGGCGAGGCGCTGACCGAGGTCGCCGCCGAGATCGAGAACGCCCGCACCCGGCTCGCGTCCCGCGCGTCGTCGGTCCCGGAGATCCGTTATCCCGAGGACCTGCCGGTCTCGCAGCGCAAGGACGACATCGCCGCCGCGATCCGCGACCACCAGGTCGTGGTGGTCGCCGGCGAGACCGGTTCGGGCAAGACGACGCAGATCCCGAAGATCTGCCTCGAACTCGGGCGCGGGGTTCGCGGCCTGATCGGCCACACCCAGCCGCGCCGTATCGCCGCGCGCGCCGTCGCCGAACGACTCGCGGAGGAACTGGACACCGAGCTCGGCGACGCCGTCGGATACACGGTGCGTTTCAACGATCAGGTCACCGAGTCGACACTCGTCAAGCTGATGACCGACGGCATCCTCCTCGCCGAGATCCAGCGCGACCGTCTGCTGCGCCGGTACGACACGCTCATCATCGACGAGGCGCACGAGCGCAGCCTCAACATCGACTTCCTGCTCGGGTACCTCGCGCAGCTGCTTCCGCGTCGCCCCGATCTGAAGGTGATCATCACCTCGGCGACGATCGACCCCGAACGTTTCGCACGCCACTTCGCCGACGCGAACGGCACGCCCGCCCCCATCGTGGAGGTCTCCGGCCGCACTTATCCCGTCGAGGTCCGTTATCGGCCGCTGACGGTCGAGGTGGGCGACACGCTCGTCGACCGCGACCCCGTCGACGCGGTGTGCGAGGCCGTCGAGGAACTCCAGCGCGAAGGCGACGGCGACATCCTGGTCTTCCTCTCCGGCGAGCGTGAGATCCGCGACACCGCCGATGCGCTGCGCGACCGCAAGCTGCGCAACACCGAGATCCTCCCGCTCTACGGACGTCTGTCGGCGGCCGAACAGCACCGGGTCTTCGCACCGCACACGGGTCGACGGGTCGTGTTGTCCACCAACGTCGCCGAGACGTCCCTGACGGTTCCCGGTATCCGCTACGTCGTCGACCCCGGCACCGCCCGTATCTCGCGGTACTCGGTGCGGACGAAGGTGCAGCGACTGCCGATCGAGCCGATCTCGCAGGCCTCGGCGCGTCAGCGCGCCGGGCGTTGCGGTCGCGTCGCCGACGGCATCTGCATCCGCTTGTACTCGGAGGACGACTTCGACGGCCGGCCGGAGTTCACCGAACCCGAGATCCTGCGCACCAACCTCGCGTCGGTGGTGCTGCAGATGACGGCGCTCGGTCTCGGCGACATCGAGGCGTTCCCGTTCGTGGAGGCACCGGATCCCCGCGCGATCCGCGACGGCATCGCTCTGCTCGAGGAGCTCGGCGCGCTCGAACCCGCGAAGAAGGGCGAGACGCCGCGCCTGACCGCGACGGGTCGCGAGGTCGCCCGGCTGCCCGTCGATCCGCGCATGGCCCGAATGATCGTCGAGGGCCACCGCAACGGATGCCTGCGCGAGGTCCTCATCATCGTCGCGGCCCTGTCGATCCAGGACGTGCGTGAGCGCCCGACCGAGTTCCAGCAGGCCGCCGATGAGAAGCACGCCCGGTTCGCGGTCGAGGGCTCGGATTTCCTGGCCTTCCTGCGGCTGTGGGACTACCTGAAGGAGCAACGGCGGGAACTGTCGTCGAGCAGGTTCCGCAGGTTGTGCCGCGACGAGTTCCTGCACTGGTTGCGGATCCGTGAGTGGCAGGACCTGCAGGGGCAGCTCCGTCAGATCACCGTCGACATGGGCTGGCAGACGCACCACCGCGACGTGAACCCCGACGACGTCCACAAGTCGCTGCTTGCAGGTCTGCTGTCGCACATCGGTCTTCGCGAGGGCGACAAGCGCGACTTCCTCGGTGCCCGCGGCGCACGGTTCGCGGTCTTCCCGGGATCGTCGTTGTTCAAGAAGCCTCCGCGCTGGGTCATGGCCGCCGAACTCGTGGAGACCTCCCGGCTGTGGGCGCGGACGGCCGCGCGCATCGAACCCGAATGGGTCGAGAAGCTCGCTCCGCACCTGGTCAAGCGCACCTATTCGGAGCCGCACTGGTCGACGCGCCGCGAGTCGGCGATGGCCTACGAACGCGTCACGCTCTACGGCATCCCGTTGATCGCCCAGCGTCCCGTGCCGTACGGACGGATCGATCCGGAGGTCTCGCGCGAACTGTTCATCCGTCACGCCCTCGTGCAGGGCGAATGGCGCACACAGCACAAGTTCTTCCACGACAACCGGGCGTTGCTCGAGGACGTCGAGGAACTCGAACACCGTGCGCGCCGGCGCGACATCGTCGTCGACGACGAGACCCTGTTCGACTTCTACGACCAGCGGGTCGGCCCGGAGGCGATCTCGGCCCGGCACTTCGACACGTGGTGGAAGAAGACCCGCAGGCAGCAACCCGACCTGCTGACGTTCACGCCGGACACCGTGGTGAACCAGGACGCCGCGTCGGTGCTCGAGGGCGACTACCCGGATGCGTGGCGCCAGGGCGAGATCCAGTTCCCCCTCACCTACCAGTTCGAGCCGGGCACGGAGGAGGACGGCGTCACCGCCCGCGTCCCCGTCGCGCTGCTCGCGAACCTCAAGTCCGTCGGTTTCGACTGGCTCGTACCCGGGATGCGGACCGAGCTGGTGACGGCCCTCATCAAGACTTTGCCGAAACACCTTCGGAGGCAGGTCGTCCCGGCTCCCGATTTCGCGGCGGCCGCCCTCGCCTCGGTGACGCCGCGCTCCGAACCGCTCGTCAATGCGATGGCCCGCGAGCTGTCGCGGCTCGGCCGGTGCACGATCGAGCCCTCGGACTTCGATACCGGTGCGTTGCCCGACCATCTGCGGATGACCTTCGCGGCGGTCGACGAGCGCGGCACCGTGCTCGGTCGCAGCAAGAGCCTGGCGGCCCTGCGGAAGAAGTTGGCTCCGCGGGTCGAAGCGGAGGTCTCGCGCGCCGCTGCGGGCACCGAACGTCCCGCGGCGGTGGTGTGGACGGCCGAGACCCTCGGGGACCTGCCGGAGACCGTCACCCGCGAGGTCGGCGGCCGGAAGGTCACCGGTTACCCCGCCCTGGTCGCGGAGAAGGACGGCGTCGCGGTGCGCGTGCTCAGCACACCGCAGGCCCAGCAGAACGCAACGCGTCAGGGGTTGCGCGCCCTGTTGCTGTCGTCGGCACCGACGAAGGCGAAGGCCGTGACCTCGGGGCTGACCAACATGGAGCGGCTCGCGCTCGGGCGGAACCCCGACGGATCGTTCGAGGCGCTGATCGAGGACTGCCGTGCCTGCGCGGTGGATGAACTCATCGCCGCGCACGGCGCTCCCGTGCGCACCCCCGAGGAGTTCGAGGCGCTCGCGGCCACGGTGCGGTCACACCTGCCGGGGCGCGTGGCCCGTCTGTTGAAAGCGGTTGTGCCCGTGCTGTCCCGTGCCCACGAGGTGGGTGTGCTCCTCGATCGGTCGAACGGCGAGGCTGCCGACGACGTACGCGAACAGCTGCAGTCGTTGCTGTTCCCCGGCTTCGTCACCGATCTGGGGTCGCGGCGGATCGCCGACCTGCCGCGCTATCTCACCGCGGCTGCGCAGCGCCTGGAGGCGTTGCCGGCGAGTGCGCATCGCGACGCGGCGGGAATGGATGTGCTCGATCGCGTCTACGGCGCTTACGACAAGCTGCTCGCACGACTGCCGGAGGAGCGGCGCGCCGCGCCCGAGGTGGTCGAGATCTACTGGATGATCGAGGAACTGCGCGTGAGCCTGTTCGCGCAGGGTCTCGGGACGCGGATCCCGGTGTCGGAGAAGCGCGTCCTGAAGGCGATCGACGGGATCCGGTAGCGACCGGGACGGTCAGTCGGTCGCGTCCGAGCGGGACTTCTTGTGCTCGCGCAGTTCCTGGATCTCACGTTCGAAATCCTCTGCGGAGCTGAAGGAACGATAGACCGACGCGAATCGCAGATAGGCGACCTCGTCGAGATCGCGTAGGGGTCCGAGGATCGCCAGTCCGACCTCGTGGCTCGGGACCTCGGGTGAGCCCTTCGCCCGCACCGCGTCCTCGACCTGCTGCGCGAGCTTGTTGAGTGCGTCGTTGTCGACATCGCGTCCCTGGCAGGCGCGGGCCACGCCGCGCACGACCTTCTCGCGGCTGAACGGCTCGGTCACGCCGCTGCGCTTGACGACGGACAGAACGGCCGTCTCGACTGTGGTGAAGCGGCGCCCGCATTCGGGACACGCCCGTCGACGACGGATCGCGGCACCCTCGTCTGCCTCGCGCGAATCGACCACCCGGGAATCGGGATGGCGGCAATACGGGCAGTACATGTCGGTTCCTTCGTCGTGCCCGTGCGGGTCGCGACGTCGGCGCCGAAGCAATGTCTCCCGACCGGAACCGTCTCCACCCGCGAGTGGGCCGACACCGCCGCAACCACACGGAGTGGTGTGACTGACAGTGTTAGACAATACCCGCCTGTCCGGTTCGGGCGCGGATCGCGGGTCGGGCAGGGCCACGACGCCCTCATCCCCGGGTGGAATCCGGCACGAGGAGGCGGCTTCCGGCCTGCACGGCCGTACCGTCGAGCGAGTTGAGGTCGGCGATCCTCGCCATCATGACGTCGACCGGGGCGTCGGGCCACACGCGAGCGGCCAAGGCCTCCAGGCTCTCCCCCTCTCGCACGACCGTGACCGTGGTGCCGGCGCTCTGCGAGATCACCTCATCGGTACGCACGTGGGCGAGCACGAGGAGCATCGTGGTCGCGAGCGCGGTGAGGAGCACCGTCGCGGCCATCTGCCGCCAACTCGTCCCCTCCGCAGGTCGGCGACTGCGCGGTGTGATCTCCGAACGGCGGTGCAGGGGTTCGCGCGAGGGCGCGGCGCCGGATTCGCGCGAAGGCGCGGCGCCGGATTCGCGCGAAGGCGCGGCGACGCGCGGTCTCGTCCGCGCCGGGACACGGGTGCGATGGTGCAGCGTCGACGTCGCTATCGGTCGGATGCGATATGCCGCCGCTCCGGGCGCACCTGCTCCGTGCGGGCCCGCGACGGTCCGCCCTGCCGTGCTCGTCCGGACTGAGGCACCGGTTCGGACCACCGCGCCCTGTCGCGCCGTACCCACCGGAACCGCCGTGTCGATCCGAACCGCTCTGCTCATCGGAAATCCTCCGTGTCGCTGTGCGTGGTCTTCCGACCCCGTCCGTGTCACCGTGCGTGGTCTCACGACCTCACTCGATCACTCGATCATGTGTTCGAACGAAAGTCTGTTCGAATGTTCTACCACGAGTCGCACCCCGACGACAGCTCTCCGGAGGGTGAATCTCGAACATCTGTTTGATATACGCGCGGGATCTCGATAGATTCGAAAGGCAACTTGCAACCCATCCGACACTCGCCGCACGGAGGTCACGATGAAGGCGGACGGAACATCCACAGCCCGCCGGGGCGGACCCGAGACCGACGATCCCACCGCGAGCCTCACCGAGCGTCAGCGTCGTGTGCTCGAGGTCATCCGCGATTCCGTCAGCGAACGGGGGTACCCACCGAGCATCCGCGAGATCGGCGACGCCGTCGGACTCAACTCCACGTCCTCCGTCGCACACCAGCTGCGCACCCTCGAACGGAAGGGCTTCCTGCGTCGCGATCCGAACCGTCCGCGTGCCGTGGACGTCCGCGGTCTCGAGCCCACCCCCGCGGCCGAGCCCTCCCCCGAGGTGGTCGCCGGCTCGTCGACCGACGACATCCCTTCGGCGGCAATGGTTCCCGTCGTCGGCCGGATCGCGGCCGGTGGTCCGATCCTGGCCGAGGAATCGGTCGAGGACGTCTTCCCGCTGCCGCGCGAACTCGTCGGTCAGGGCTCGTTGTTCCTGCTCAAGGTCGTCGGCCAGTCGATGATCGACGCGGCCATCTGCGACGGCGACTGGGTGGTCGTCCGGCAGCAGAACGTCGCCGACAACGGCGACATCGTCGCCGCGATGCTCGACGGCGAGGCCACCGTCAAGACGTTCAAGCGGGTCGACGGCGACGTCTGGCTCATGCCGCACAACCCGATGTTCGAGCCGATCCCGGGCAATGACGCAGTCATTCTCGGCAAGGTCGTCACCGTCGTCCGCAAGATCTGATTCCCGGGCCACCCGGAGACGAACGAGGCCGGGGTGGNCTCCGCTGAGCGGAGCCACCCCGGCCTTTCTCGTACGTGCCTCAGACGTTGAGGCCGCGCCCGATGACTTCCTTCATGATCTCGTTCGTACCGCCGTAGATCTTCTGCACGCGGGCATCGAGGTACGCCTTGGCGACCGGGTACTCGCGCATGTAGCCGTAGCCGCCGTGCAGCTGCAGGCAGCGGTCGATCAGCTCGACCTGCTTGTCGGTGGTCCAGTACTTGGCCATCGCGGCCTCCTGGACGGTGAGCTTCTTCTCGTTGAGCAGCTCGATGCACCGGTCCACGAACACCCGGGCCAGCTGGGTCTCGGTGGCGAGCTCGGCGAGCTCGAAGCGGGTGTTCTGGAACTTGCCGATCGGCTTGCCGAACGCCTTGCGGTCGCGGCAGTACTGGATCGTGTCGTCGAGCACGCGCTCCATCGCGGCAGCGGCGACGACGGCGATCGCGAGACGTTCCTGCGGCAGGTTCTGCATCAGATAGATGAAGCCCATGCCCTCCTGGCCGAGGAGGTTGGCCGCCGGGACGCGGACGTCGTTGAAGCTGAGCTCCGCCGTGTCCTGCGCGTCGAGGCCGATCTTGTCGAGGTTGCGTCCCCGCTCGAAGCCCGGCATGCCGCGCTCGACGACGAGCAGTGAGAAGCCCTGGGCGCCCTTCTCCGGATCGGTGCAGGCGACGACGATCACCAGATCCGAGTGGATGCCGTTGGTGATGAACGTCTTGGCGCCGTTGAGGACCCAGTCGTCACCGTCGCGCACCGCGCGGGTCTTGATGCCCTGCAGGTCGCTGCCGGTGCCGGGCTCGGTCATCGCGATGGCCGTGATCAGCTCACCCGAACAGAAGCCGGGGAGCCAGCGCTTCTTCTGCTCCTCGTTCGCGAGCTCGAGCAGGTAGGGAGCGACGACGTCGTTGTGCAGCATGAAGCCCAGACCGCTGAAGCCCAGCTTGGTGGTCTCCTCGGCCATGATGGCGTTGTAGCGGAAGTCGTCCATTCCACCGCCGCCGTATTCCTCCGGCACCGCCATGCCGAGGAAGCCCTGCGCGCCGGCCTTCTTCCACACCTCACGGTCGACGATCTTGTCCTTCTCCCACTGCTCGTGGAAGGGGGCCACCTCCTGTTCGAGGAACTTCCGGTACGACTCCCGGAAGAGGTCGTGCTCGGGCTCGAAAAGGGTGCGTTCCATCTGCGCTCCTGTGTGAGACGTCGTTCGACATACTCACGGTATGCAGACGAGCGCGCGGTGACGCTGACACAACCGAGCGCATTTTGTGACCCGGACGACCCCAGCGGGTACGCGTCGGTATCGAACGGCCGATGCGCCGGGTTCCGGTCAGCGGCGCAGATCCGCGAGTCTGCGCAGCAGCGGGTACGCGACGAGGATGCCGATCGAACCCCAGGCGATACCGCCGAGTTCGACCGAGCCGATCGACAGGGTCAGGTCGCCGATGCCGGCGACGAGCGCCGCAGCCGCAACCGTGAGGTTGACCGGATCCGTGAAGTCGACCTTCGCCTCCGTCCAGATACGCACACCGAGGATGCCGATCAGGCCGTAGAGCACGAGGGTCGCGCCGCCGAGGACACCGTCGGGCACGGTGAACACCAGCGCACCGAACTTCGGCGAGAAGGCCAGCACGACGGCGGTGACCGCCGCAACGGCGTATGCAGCGGTCGAATACACGCGCGTGGCCGCCATGACGCCGATGTTCTCGGCGTAGGTGGTCGTGCCCGAGCCGCCGCCCGCACCGGCGAGGGTGGTCGCAAGGCCGTCGGCGACGAGCGCGTTGCCGGCCATGTCGTCGAGGTTCCGGCCGGTCATCGCGGCGACCGCCTTGACGTGGCCGACGTTCTCCGCGACCAGCACGACGACGACGGGCAGCGCCAGCAGCACGACCGACAGTTCGAAGGTGGGGCCGTGCAGATCGGGCAGGCCGAACCAGGCCGCGTCGCGCATGGCGTCGATGCGTTCGGACGCGATCGCCCCGGTGAACGCCGCGAAGATCCATCCGACGATCACACCGACGAGGATGCCGAGGCGGCCGAGCATGCCCGGGCCGACCACCGTCACGAGCAGCGTGACCACGAGCGTGATCGTGGCGACGAGCGGTTGGGCTTCGAACGATCCGGTGGCGGTCGGCGCGAGGTTGAGGCCGATGAGGGCGACGATCGCCCCGGTGACCACCGGCGGCATGATCGCATCGATGATGCGCGAACCTGCCGCCTTGACCACGAGACCGATGATCACCAGAACGATGCCGACGGCGACGATCCCGCCGAGCTGCGCTGCAGGACCGGAACCGGCCGAGGCGCTGAGCGGCGCGATGAACGCGAACGACGAGCCGAGATAGCTGGGCACCCGGCCGCGCGTGATGATCAGGAACAGCGCGGTGCCGATTCCGGAGAACAGCAGCGTCGTCGTGACGGGGAAGCCCGTGATCGTCGGCACGAGCAGGGTGGCGCCGAACATCGCGATGACGTGCTGCATCCCGATGCCGATGGTGCGCGGCCACGACAGTCGCTCGTGCGGTGCGACCACCGCACCGGGATTGATACGACGCCCGTCGCCGTGCAGGGTCCAGCCGCGGCGTGTGGTCGTGCGTCCGGTCGTGTTCGCTCGTTCGGTCACGACAGGTCATCGTAGAACCGGCAGCCTCAGCGGCGTGGAATCGGCCATCCCGGCCGCGTGGAACAGGCCGTCCCGGCCGCGTCGAACAGGCCGTCCCGGCCGCGTGGAACAGGCCGTCCCGGCCGCGCCGCTCAGTCCAGCAGTTTCGCTGCCGCGGCACGTGCCGCTACGGGGTCGTCGCTCGCGAGGACCGCCTCGGCCGCCTCGCGGCAACGGTCCATCGGGACCGAGGAGAGCCGGGCGCCGACACCCGTCACCGCGGACGCCGCGCACGACAAGGAGGTCACGCCCATTCCGGCCAGGACGCAGGCGAGAAGCGGGTCGGCCGCCGCCTCGCCGCACACCCCGACCGGCTTGCCCGCAGCCGCCCCGGCCTGTGCCGCGCGGGCCACCAGCGCGAGCACCGCGGGCTGCCACGGGTCGGTGAGTGCGGCCAGCTGCGGCGACATCCGGTCGGCCGCCATCGTGTACTGGGCGAGGTCGTTGGTGCCGATCGACAGGAAGTCCAGGTGTTCGAGCAGCCGGTCGGCGAGCAGGGCAGCGGACGGAACCTCGATCATGACGCCCGGTGACAGTCCGCGCTCGCGCACGCGCGCGGCGAAATCGGCGGCCTCCGAAACGGTCGCCACCATCGGCGCCATGACCCACGGCGTGGCGCCGGTGCGCGAAGCCGCCGCGGCCACCGCGTCGAGCTGACGATCGAGGACGCCCGGCGCCGTGGTCGTGATGCGGATACCGCGGACGCCGAGGGCGGGGTTGTGCTCGTCGGGGTGGTTGGCGAACCGGAGGGGCTTGTCGGATCCGGCGTCGAGCGTCCTCAGGACGACCTTCCGCCCGTCGAACGCCTCGAAGACCGCCGCATAGATGTCGGCCTGCTCGTCCACCGTCGGTTCGGTGTCGCGGTCGAGGAAGCACAGCTCGGTGCGGAACAGTCCGACGCCCTGCGCCGGCGTCCGGCGCGCTGCGTGGGCACCGGCTCCGTCCTGCACGTTGGCGAGGATCTCGACCGGGTGACCGTCGGCGGTGGCACCGGGGCCGGACCAGCCCGCCACCCGCTCGCGTTCGACGCGGTCGCGTTCGACCTCTGCTGCGGCCTCGGCACCGTCCGGGGAGAGCACGATCCGGCCCGCCGCGCCGTCGACCAGCACCTCGGTGCCGGCCGGAACGTCGTCGAGACCGGCCACCGCGACGACGCACGGGATGCCGAGCTGGCGCGCGATGATCGCGGTGTGGCTCGTGGGTCCTCCGAGAGAGGTGGCCAGCGCGACGACGACGGAGGGGTCGAGTCCGGCGGTGTCGGCGGGTGCGAGATCGGCCGCGAGGAGCACGGACGGCGAATCGGGCATCTCGAGGCCGGGTTCGGGGGCGCCCTGCAGTTCGGCGATCACGCGGTCGCGGATGTCGAGCAGGTCGGTGACGCGCTCGGCCTGCAGCCCGCCCATCTTCTCGAACAGGGCTGCGAACTGGTCGGTGGCGGCGACGGTGGCGCCGACCGCGTCGGTGCCGGACCGGATCTTCGTCGCGGCCGCCCCGCGCCAGGCGCGGTCCTCGACCAGCACAGCGGTGGCCTGAAGCACTTCTGCTGCGGCACCCGATGCCCGCGAGGCCCGGGCCCGCAGCCGCTCGGCCACGACTTTCGCGGCGTCCTCGAATCGGCCCACCTCGGCCTCGCGCGCCGTGTCGGGGATCGAGGCGCCCTGCGCCGGGACCACAGGACGCGCGACGGGACGGATGACCGGCCCGTATCCGATACCGGGGACGACGGGGGTGCCGTGCAGGACGGACGCCGACTGCTCCATGGAGATCTCCTCACCGCAGTAGTTCGTTGTGACTCAGATTACTCGGAAGCCTTGACATGTCAACACAGACGGGCGTAAAACAACATAAACCAACATTGTTTCCCCACAAATCGGGTACCCCCAGGAGTGTCGGTGTACGCAGAGGAACGGCAGCAGGCGATCGCAGCGCTGGTGGCGGCTCGTGGCCGCGTATCGGTCGCCGTGCTCGCCGACCGGTACGGCGTCACCACCGAAACCGTGCGCCGCGACCTCGCCCACCTCGAACGCCTGGGCCTCGTGCGGCGCGTCCACGGCGGCGCGATCCCGGCCGCCTCGCTGTCGGTGGCCGAGCCCGCCCTCTCCGAGCGCGAACACACCCGCGCCGAACACAAGGACCGCATCGCCGCCGCCGCCACGTCCTTCCTCCCGCCGTCCGGCGGAAGCGTGCTCTTCGACGCCGGCACCACGACCGGCAGGATCGTCGGAGCGCTGCCGCCCGAGGTCGACCTCACCGTCGTCACCAACTCGGTGCCGATCGCCGCGCGCCTCGCCGCGATGAGCACCGTGCAACTGCACCTGCTCGGCGGTCGCGTCCGCGGTGTCACGCAGGCCGCGGTGGGCGCCGAGGCCCTCGCCACCTTGTCGACGGTGCACGTCGACGTGGCGTTCATCGGCACCAACGCGCTGAGCATCGACCACGGCCTGTCCACCCCCGACGCCGACGAGGCCGCGGTCAAGCGCGCGATGGTGCGCACCGCCGACCGGGTCGTCGTGGTCGCCGATTCGTCGAAGGTCGGTCGGCGCAATCTCCTGAGCTTCGCGTCGCTCGAACCGATCGACGTCCTGGTCACCGACACCGATCTCGACGACACCGACCGTCGGCAACTCATCGAACACGGAATCGAGGTGGTGACGGCATGATCGTCACGCTCACGGCCAACCCCAGTCTCGATCGCACGGTCGGGCTGACGGGCCCGCTCGAGCGCGGGAGGGTGCATCGCACCGAGCGATCCACCGTCGATCCGGGCGGCAAGGGGATCAACGTCGCCCGTGTGCTGCACGCCGCGACAACCGAGGTCGTCGCCGTTCTCCCGGCCAACGCCGGCGATCCTCTGCTCGCCGCGCTGGACGAGCAGGGCATCGCCCATCGGGCCGTGCCCACCTCCGGGCCGACGCGCAACAACATCACCGTCGCCGAACCCGACGGCACCACCACCAAGCTCAACGAACCCGGAACCCCCTGCACCGGACGCACACTCGGCGAACTGCACGCAGTCCTGCTGGAATGCGCGCAGGGAGCCGCGTGGACCGTCCTGTCCGGTTCTCTTCCTCCCGGTGTGCCCGAGTCGTGGTATGCCGATCTCGTGGGTGCCCTTCGCGGTCTCGGATGCCGCATCGCGGTCGACACCTCCGAGCGGCCACTGCTCGCCCTCGCCGAGCGGTTCCCCGCGGCGGCCCCCGACGTGATCAAGCCGAACTCCGACGAACTGGCCCAGCTCACCGGCGCCGACGCCCACGAACTCGAATCCGGTGCCGCCGCAGGAGACGTCGGCGCCGTGGTCGACGCGGGACGGGTGCTGGTGGAACGCGGTGTCGGCGCGGTGCTCGCGACCCTCGGCGGTGCGGGCGCAGTGCTGGTCACCGCCACCGGCGCGTGGCGGGCCACCGCCGACGACGTCACGGTCCGCAGCACGGTCGGCGCGGGAGACTCGTCGCTCGCCGGATATCTGCTCGCCGATCAGGCCGGTCACACCCCCGACGAGTGCCTGCGCCTCGCCGTGGCGTACGGGACCGCAGCCGTCACGCTCCCCGGAACAGCCCTGCCCACAACCGATTCCGTCGATCCATCCCGGGTGCACGTCACCGACGTCCACCGCCGACCCCGACCGCTCCCCTCCCACTCCTAAGGAACGTCATGTCCGACACCACCTCCGGCTCCGCAGGCGGTTCCTCGATCATCGGCACGGAACTCGTCTCGCTCGATGCCGACCTGGGATCCGACAAGAACTCCGTCATCGCCGCGCTCGCCGAGCGTCTCGCAGTGAACGGTCGCGCGTCCGACGCCGACGCACTCACCGCAGCCGTTCTCGAACGGGAGGCCAAGTCCGCCACCGGTCTTCCCGGCGGGATCGCGATCCCGCACGCACGCAGCGAAGCGGTGACCACACCGTCGCTCGGTTTCGCCCGACTGTCCCCGAAGGCCGACTTCGGTGCGCCCGACGGACCCGCCGATCTCGTCTTCCTCATCGCCGCGCCCGAAGGTGCGGGCGGCGACCACATGAAGCTCCTCACCGCTCTCGCTCGTGCACTCGTGCGCCCGGACTTCGTCGCGTCGCTGCGCGCGGCCGCGTCCGCGGACGAGGTCATCGCGCTCGTCGAGGACGTCCTCCCGCCCCGACCGGAAGCGTCGAGCAGCGCTGCTGCCGGCTCGACCGCAGCGCCGGAACAGCCGTCACCGACAGCTTCCGCGAAGCCGGCGGTCGCGCCTCCGCAGAGCGCGGAACAACCCGGAGGCCGCACGATCGTCGCGGTCACCGCGTGCCCGACCGGTATCGCGCACACCTACATGGCCGCCGACGCGCTGGCCGCCGCCGGTGAACGCGCGGGCGTGACGGTCCGGGTGGAGACGCAGGGATCGAGCGGCAGCACTCCTCTGCCCGCCGACGTGATCGCCGGCGCCGACGCCGTCATCTTCGCCACCGACGTGGGCGTCAAGGGCCGCGAACGGTTCGCCGGGAAGCCCGTGATCGCCTCGGGCGTCAAGCGCGCGATCAACGAACCGGACACCATGGTCGGCGAGGCCCTGCGGGCCGCCACCGATCCGTCCGCACGCACCGTCGAGGGCACCGCGGGCGCCCCGGCGGGTGAGTCGGAGAGCGGCAGCGATCTCGGCTGGGGTACCCGGCTGCGGCAGATCCTGCTCACCGGCGTGAGCTACATGATCCCGTTCGTCGCGGCCGGTGGTCTGCTCATCGCTCTGGGCTTCCTGCTCGCCGGTCCCGACATCACCGACTCGGCCGCCGACATCGTCCTCGACAACACGCTCACCAACCTGCCCGAGGGTGGGCTCGGCACCTATCTCGGTGCGGTGCTGTACCAGATCGGCTCGTTGGCGTTCTCGTTCCTCGTCCCGGCACTGGCCGGGTACATCGCCTTCGCGATCGCGGACCGTCCGGGTCTGGCTCCGGGCTTCACCGCCGGTGCGGTGGCCGTCTTCGTCGGCGCCGGTTTCATCGGCGGTCTCGTCGGCGGCATCATCGCCGGCTTCGCGGCCCTGTGGGTCGGCCGTATCCCGCTGCCCACCTGGGCTCGTGGTCTGATGCCCGTGGTGATCATCCCGCTGCTCGCGAGCCTGATCGTCGGTGGGCTCATGTTCCTGCTGCTCGGTCGCCCGCTGGCCGCGATCACGACCGGTCTCACCGACTGGCTCAACGGTCTGTCCGGCGGTTCCGCGGTGCTGCTCGGCGCGATCCTCGGCCTGATGATGTGCTTCGACCTCGGCGGACCGGTCAACAAGGCCGCCTACGCCTTCGCGGTCGCGGGTCTCGACGTCGCCAACACCGGTTCGCTCGAGATCATGGCGGCGGTCATGGCCGCCGGTATGGTTCCGCCGCTCGCCATGGCACTGTCGTCGCTGGTGCGTCCGCGTCTCTACAGCACGGCCGAACGCGAGAACGGCAAGGCCGCATGGCTGCTCGGTGCATCGTTCATCTCGGAGGGCGCCATCCCGTTCGCGGCGGCGGACCCGTTCCGGGTCATCCCGTCGATGATGCTCGGCGGCGCCGTGACGGGCGGCATCGTCATGGCGACGGGTGTCACGCTCACCGCTCCCCACGGCGGATTGTTCGTGTTGTTCGCGATGGACCGCGTGGTGTGGTTCCTGATCGCACTGGCGGCCGGCACGGTGGTCGCCGCACTCGCGGTCAGCATCGCCAAGTCGATCACGCGTCCCGCCCGGGTCGCCGCCGACGAGGCGAACCCCCAGCCCGTAGCGGCACGCTCCTGATCGACAGCGGCACGCTCCTGACCGCACCGACTCCCTGCACTTCCCCACCACGAAGGAGATTCACATGCCCAGCACCACGGTTGCCGTCGGTTCGTCCATCGGCCTCCATGCCCGTCCCGCAGGGATCATCGCCGAGGCCGTGGTCGCGGCCGGTGTCCCGGTGACCCTCGCGGTCGACGGCGGCGAGCCCGTCGACGCCGGTTCGGCCCTGATGATCATGACCCTCGGCGCGGAAAAGGACACGCAGGTCACGATCTCGTGCGACGACGACGCGGTCCTCGCGCAGGTCGCGGAGCTGGTCGCCGCAGACCTCGACGCCTGATCTCAGCCGCGGGCGCGACGCCTGATCTCGGCCGCGGGCGCGGCGCCTGATCTCAGCCGCGGGCGCGGCGCCGGACGACGAGTCCGAGGACCCCGAGGGCGATGACCCCGGCGGCTACGCCCGCACCGACGACCGGCAGTGCCGCGGACGACATCTCGTCCGCGGCATCGTCGTTCGCGGGTGCGAAGAGATCGGTCGCACCGCGACGGATATGGAGCGGTGGATTCTCCGTGCCTGCCGCGCCGCGCTCGGACGCGGTGAGCAGGTCCCCGTCGGCGGTGAAGGCGACGGCTTCGCCCTGCGGTTCGTCCGGGACCGGGACGCGGAAGCGCGGACCGGCGACCAGAGCGGACGCGAGATCGCCGTCGGGAACATGGAACAGGTAGACGTCGGTGTAGGTGCGGACCGCCGCGACCGTCCCGTCGGCGCTGACCGCACCACCGGTGATCATCGAGGAGGACGCACCGGGAATGGGACCGCCGGGAGTGTCCGACGGTCCGAGTGCCAGCGACCCGACCTTCTCGAGGGGGGCCGGTCCCGGGGCGGGCAGGCCGTCGATCGTGAGTCCGCGTGCGGGCCGATAGACATTGCTCGAGCCGAACAGCGCCTTCGTCACGATCACAGGTTCGCCCGTCGCGGAGACGAGCACGGTCTCGGCGTCGCGGGGACCGTCGGGATAGGTCAGCCGATGCAGATCTCCCTGCCCGGTGTCGGGGTCGAGGGAGATGAGCGCGATCGTCTCGCGGACGCGGGTGTTGTCGCCGAGATCCCCGAGCCACAACCGGCCGTCGGGCCCCGCGGCGAGATCCTCGATGTCGTAGGGATCGACGGGCGACGGAACACGTTGCAGCACCGAGCAATCGCCGTCGAGTTCGACGATGCGTTCGTCCTCCCCGGCATCGGGCGTCGCGAACAGCCGGTTGCCGATCGTCGCGAAGCCGGACAGTTCGGCGAGCACGGGATCGTCGGGGATACACAGCATCTCGGTCGGCAGATCCGCGACCGGAATCCCGGCGTCCTGCGCGCCGGCGTGCGAGACCGGCACGAACGCCGCGACGGCAGCGAGCAGCGCCGCCCGGCGCACGACCCGCATCAGGCCGCGAAGTCGACCAATGCCGACGCCAGCGCTGCCGGCACCTTCGCGTGCACCCGCGTGCCGTCCACCTCGTGCTCGGACGACAGGATCTGACCGTCCGAGTGGATGCGCGCGAGCAGATCACCGCGGGTGTACGGCAGGAGCAGCTTCACCTCGACGTCGGGATCCTCGAGCAGACCCGCGAGATGGGTCTGCAACTCCTCGACGCCCTCGCCGGTGTGCGCGGAGACGAACACCGCGCCGGGGATCGCGCTGCGCAACTGCGCCAGGGTGACCGGGTCGGCGGCATCGATCTTGTTGACGACGATCAGTTCCGGCGGCGGCGGTGCGTCCGATTCGCGGAGCACCTCGGTGACGACTTCGCGCACCGCCTTGATCTGCTCGGTGGGCATCGGGTCGGAACCGTCGACGACGTGGAGCAGCACATCGGCGTCGGCGACTTCCTCGAGGGTCGACCGGAACGCCTCGACCAGCTGGGTCGGGAGGTGCCGGACGAAACCGACGGTGTCGGTGAGCACGTACTCGCGGCCGTCGGGCAGCGCCGACCGGCGGGTCGTCGGGTCGAGGGTCGCGAACAGTGCGTTCTGCACCAGGACACCGGAGCCGGTGAGCTTGTTGAGCAGGCTCGACTTGCCGGCGTTGGTGTATCCGACGATCGCGACGGACGGGATCTTGTTGCGCAGACGCCGGGTGCGCTTGGTGTCGCGCGCGGCCTTCATCGCCTTGATCTCGCGACGGAGCTTGGCCATCCGCTCACGGATCCGGCGACGGTCGGTCTCGATCTTCGTCTCACCGGGACCGCGCAGGCCCACACCGCCGTTGCTACCGGCACGGCCACCGGCCTGCCGCGACATCGACTCGCCCCAGCCGCGCAGCCGCGGGAGCATGTACTCCATCTGCGCGAGGGAGACCTGTGCCTTACCCTCCCGCGAGGTGGCGTGCTGGGCGAAGATGTCGAGAATCAGCGCGGTCCGGTCGATGACCTTGACCTTGACGACCTTCTCCAGCGCGGTGAGCTGGGCGGGGGTGAGTTCGCCGTCGCAGATCACGGTGTCGGCACCGGTGGACAGGACGATCTCCCGCAGTTCGTCGGCCTTGCCGGAGCCGATGTAGGTGGAAGCATCGGGCCGGTCGCGACGCTGGACCAGACCTTCGAGGACCTCGGAGCCCGCGGTCTCGGCGAGCGCGGCCAGCTCGGCCAGACTCGCTTCCGCCTGGGCGGCCGTTCCGCCCGTCCAGACACCGACGAGCACGACACGCTCGAGTCGGAGCTGACGGTATTCGACCTCGGTGATGTCCTCGAGTTCGGTGGACAGACCGGCCACACGCCGCAACGCGCTACGGTCTTCGAGTTGCATCTCGCCGACGGACGGATCCTCGGCGGTCCAGCCTCCGGATGCGTCGTACGCGGTCGGAGTGCTGTCATCTGTGGTTGCGCGATGCATGCGCTGTGTGTTCGTCATACACCTCCATGGTGTCACGAAGCCCGAATCGGTGCATTCGAGTTCTTCTGCCGCATCCCCGCGGGGGTACCCGAGTGCACCCCGAGCTGGCCCGATCGGTGCCGATCAGTTCGGCGCCGACCACCAGGTGTCGTCGAGTTCACCCGCTGCGACCAGCACCGACGGCCCGCGCAGCCAGGCGCGACCGTCCTCGATGCGCACCTCGACCGAGCCGCCGGGGATCCGCACCCGCACCGCGCCGTCGGATGCGCCGTCGAAGCGCAGGGCCGCAGCGGCCGCCGCCACCGTGCCGGTTCCGCACGAGCGGGTCTCCCCCACGCCGCGTTCGTGGACGCGCATGTGGACCGTCCCGGCCGCGATCGGGGTCAGGAACTCGATGTTGACCCCGTGCGGGAAGAAGCCCGGGTCGAAGCCGGGCGAGGTGAGGTCGAGACCGGCAAGACTCGTGTCGTTCAGGTGCGGGTCCACGCACGCGAGGTGCGGGTTGCCGACGTCGATGCCGATGCCCGGATAGACCCGCCCGTCGATGGTCGCCGCCGACTCGCCGAGGGTGCGCACCGTCCCCATGTCCACGGTCACCTCGCCGAGGACCGGTCCGGTCTCGTGCACGGTGACGGGCTTGCCTCCCGCCCGGCTGCCGACGACGAACTCGCGGCGGTCCTCGAGTCCGTGCGCGGTGAGATAGTGCGCGAACACCCGCACACCGTTGCCGCACATCTCGGCGATGGATCCGTCGCCGTTGCGGTAGTCCATGAACCAGTCGTCGGCGTCGGTGCCCTCGGGCAGTTCTTCGAGCACACCGGCCGACACCAGCGCACCGGCCCGCGCCACGCGGAGCACACCGTCGGCACCGAGCCCGCGGCGCCGGTCGCACAGGGCGGCGATCCGGCCTGCGTCGAGGTCCAGGCGCGCGTCGGGGTCGGGAAGGATCACGAAGTCGTTCTCGGTTCCGTGCCCTTTGCTGAACTCCATGCGCGCTACCTTATCGGGCTGGTGAGGCCGGTGATGTGCGTGCGTCCTGTACGGCCCGCCGGGCGACGTCGAGCAGGTGGGGGTCGGCGCCGTCGAGCCAGTGGATGCGCGGGTCGCGGCGGAACCACGAGCGTTGTCGTCGCACGTAGCGGCGGGTCCCGATGAACGTCCGCTCGCGTGCGTGGTCGAGGTCGTACTCCCCGTCGATGTACGCGAGCACCTGCGCGTAGCCGATCGCGCGACGTGCGGTGACACCCTCGTGCAGGCCGACCTCGAGGAGACCGTGCACCTCGTCGACGAGGCCCCGTTCGAACATCAGGTCGGTGCGCCGCGCGATGCGGTCGTCGAGTTCGGCGGTGTCGCGGTCGACGCCCAGGATCACGGTGCCCCAGCGAGGCTCACCGATCGTCGGCTGCGACGCCGCGAACGGTTGCCCGGTCAGTTCGACGACCTCGAGCGCGCGGACCATGCGGCGGCCGTCGGTGGGCAGGATCGTCGCCGCGGCGGCGGGATCGGCGCTCTGCAGCGCCCGGTGGACCGCTGCGAGCCCCTCGGTCTCGAGGACCGCCTCCCACTTGGCGCGGACCTGCGGATCCGTCGCCGGGAACTGCCATTCGTCGAGCAGTGCCTGTACGTACATCATCGATCCGCCGACGACGATCGGGAGACGACCGCGCCCGAGGATCGCCTCGACGTCGGCGATCGCGGCCTGCTGGTAGCGGGCGACCGTCGCGGTCTCGGTGACGTCGAGGACGTCGAGCTGATGGTGCGGGATCCCGCGACGCTCGTCCGGTGCCAGCTTGGCCGTCCCGATGTCCATCCCGCGGTACTGCTGCATCGCGTCGATGTTGACGATCTCGCCACCGAGCGCCTCGGCGAGGTCCAGTCCGAGATCGGACTTGCCCGTGGCGGTGGGGCCCACCACCGCGATCGGTACGAGCGTGTCGGCGGGGCCGGTGATTCCTGCGCTCACGGTGTCCAGATTCCCACGTGGTAGCCCACGCCGTAGGGCGCGGCGGAGTAGGTGACGGACGCCGAACGCGGGCGCGCGCCGAGGGTGGCCGCCAGGACGTGCCAGGCGGCGCGTCCGGTCAGCTTGATGTCCGAACACAGCTCGGGGTCGAGTGCCGCGAGCGCCTCCGGATCGCCGGCGCAGAGCGCCGCGGCCAGGGCCGCCTCGACCTCCTCCGAACGCGAATCGTAGGCGCCGGGCGCCTTGGCCGTGAGGGTCGTCGCTCCGTCCGCGACGACGAGCAACGCTCGCGGCCGATCGTCGCGGTCGAGTTCCGCACGCAGGTCGCGGCCGAGATCGGCGCAGTCGGCGGCGGCGGCGTCGGCGGCCACCACGTGGGTCGTCACGCGGGTGCCGGGTGCCGTGCGGTCGCGGATCCAGCCGGCCACCAGAGCGGTCAACGCGAGCGCGGGATCGGGTTCGCCGGCGGCCTCGGGACCGAGCTGGACCGTGACGTCGACACCGAAGCCGAGGAAGGACCCGCGCGCGGTGGGGGGAACGGTCTGCTCGGCCGTCTCGGCTCCCACGACCACCCATTCCGTGGCACCGGACAGGCTACGACCGACCTCGAGAACCGCCTCGCGCAGATCGTCGGTCTCGGACGCGGCGAGACCGGTGAGCTCGGGCACGAGCAGCGGTGGGGACGGCACGAACGCCGCGGCGGTCAACACATCGGCAACCGTAGTCCACCGGACCCGGCGCCCTGCATCGACACGACCTGTTTCAATAGTGGGCGGACACGATCGCGGAGCCCCGGGATCGACCGGCGGTAGACCCATGCGACCAGGCAGCCGTGCCGCGCGGCAGAGATGAGGTATCGATGAGCGACCCGAACGCACAGGACCGAACCGGCGAGTCGACGCAGGAGCGGACCCCGCGTCCCGGTCCCGCCACACCCCGAGCCCATGCTGCGACGCCCGGCCCTGCGGGCCGAGAGAACGGCAGTTCCACCGCAGCACCCCCGAAGCCGCATCCCGTCGCGGCCCAGACGCACCCCCACGTCCCGGCGGTGCCCGCGAGCGATCCGAGTCGGTTCGGACGCGTCGACGAGGACGGCACCGCATGGGTCCGCACGAGCGAGGGCGAGCGGTGCATCGGATCGTGGCAGGCAGGCGACGCCGCCGAGGGCCTCGCGCACTTCGGACGCCGTTACGACGATCTCGCCACCGAGGTGGCGATCCTCGAGACCCGGTTGACCTCCGGCACCGCCGACGTGAAGAAGACCCGCGCGGCCGCCGAGGCACTGGCCGAGTCGCTGCCGACCGCCGCCGTCATCGGTGATCTCGATGCGCTCGCCACCCGGCTCACCGCGATCATCGAGCACTCCGAGGAGGCCGCGGCTCTCGCCAAGCAGGAGAAGGAGCGTCGGCGCGCCGAGAGCACGGCCCGCAAGGAGGCCCTCGCGGCCGAGGCCGAGACGATCGCCGCCGAATCCACCCAGTGGAAGGCTGCGGGCGACCGGCTGCGCGAGATCCTCGAGGAGTGGAAGACCATCCGCGGGGTCGACCGGAAGGTCGACGACGTGTTGTGGCGTCGCTACTCGAAGGCACGCGAGGCGTTCAACCGGCGTCGCGGGGCCCACTTCGCCGAACTCGACCGCGAGCGCGCCGCGGCGAAGAGCCGCAAGGAAGAACTCGTCGCCCGGGCGGAGGATCTGCAGAACTCCACCGACTGGGGTGCCACCGCCGCGGCCTTCCGCGACCTGCTCGGCGAGTGGAAGGCCGCCGGACGGGCACCGAAGGACGCCGACGACCAGCTGTGGAAGCGATTCAAGGGCGCCCAGGACGTCTTCTTCGCCGCACGCAACGCCGCGAACGCCGAGCGCGACGCCGAGTTCGAGGAGAACGCCCGCGCGAAGGAGGCCCTGCTCGAAGCGGCCTCTTCGATCGACCCGTCGGCCGATCTCGAAGGTGCCCGGGCGCGCCTGCGCGAGCTGCAGGACCAGTGGGAGGCGATCGGCAAGGTGCCGCGCGAGCGCATGCACGACCTCGAGGGTCGTCTGCGGGCCATCGAGAAGAAGGTGCGCGAGGCCGCGGATTCCGAGTGGCGCCGCACCGATCCCGAGGCCCTCGCCCGTGCGGCCCAGTTCCGTGAGCGGGTGCGCCAGTTCGAGGAGCAGGCCGCCAAAGCGACCGCCGCCGGCCGGGCGAAGGAGGCCGAGAAGGCTCTCGCCCAGGCCGCGCAGTGGCGCGAGTGGGCCGACGCGGCCGAAGGTGCCGTCGGCGAGCGCTGACCCCCGCGACATCCGAGACGGACGATCCCCCTCTCCCGATCGGGAGAGGGGGATCGTCGTGTTCGTGCCGGAGGCGTCAGGCGTCGGGGTCGTCGCGCATCAGGCGGGGCCGTTCGTGCTGGGCTGCGACCTTCCGCAACTCGGCCTCGGCCTCGAGCTGGGCCGAGGTCCGCGCCCACACCACGCGGGCCCAGTGGAAGACGATCACCATGACGGCGAACCAGCCGATGACGAGACCGAATCCCGGTCCCGCGGCGGACGACTCGACGGGCAGGGTCTGGCGCGACCAGATCGCGAGCATGCCGAAGACGATGGTCACCGCCGATCCGGCCAGGGACACCCACGCGAGCGCCCACTTGCGGGTGACGAGCGCGAGGATCGAGCCCAGCCCGGCGAAGACCACTGCGAAGCCGACGAACAGCCGCGACGGCAGACCGATCTCCTCGGTGGTCGCGTCCGGGGCGAAGGACAGCACCTCCCACCCGTTCGCGGATCCGGCGTGGGGCAGGCTGAAGGTCGCCAGCAGGATCAGGACGGCGATCGCGACGAACATCGCCCGGGCGCCCGGGTCGATGTCGCTCGCCACCTTCCGTTCGGCGGCTTCGAGTTCGGCGCGTACGTCACCCGTCGCGTGGTGATCGTGCGGCTTGTCGGTGGTCATGCGTTGCATCCCATCTGAGGCGGCAGCGGGTCGGGGACGCCGATGCTCGGCAGTCCGAGTCCGACACCGATCGGCGGTGTCTTGGGCAGCCGGCCCTGTTCGAAGTGGTCGCCCGCACGTGTACGGCGGTGCGTGAGGATCGGGGTGTCCGCGACGAGGTGGTGCGGCGCGGCGTCGCTGACGACGATCGTGATGACGTCGCCGGGACGCACCGCGGTGTCGATCGCGCCCTCGGGACGGAAGTGGACGAGGCGGCCGTCGCGGGCACGCCCGCTCATCCGGGCGGTCTCGGCGTTCTTGCGGCCCTCCCCCGCGGCGACGAGCAGTTCGACCTCGGTTCCGACGAGCTTGCGGTTCTCCTCGAGGGTGATGCGTTCCTGCAGCGCGATCAGGCGCTCGTAACGTTCCTGCACCACGGCCTTGGGGAGCTGACCGTCCATGTCGGCAGCGGGCGTGCCGGGGCGCTTCGAGTACTGGAAGGTGAACGCGCTGGTGAACCGTGCCTTCTCGACGACCTCGAGGGTCTGCTGGAAGTCCTCCTCGGTCTCACCGGGGAAGCCGACGATGATGTCGGTGGTGATCGCGGCGTGCGGCATCGCGGCACGGACCCGCTCGATGATGCCCAGGAAGCGTTCCTTGCGGTACGAGCGGCGCATGGCGCGCAGGATCCGGTCGCTGCCGGACTGCAGCGGCATGTGCAGCTGCGGGCACACGTTGGGGGTCTGCGCCATCGCGTCGATGACGTCGTCGGTGAACTCGGCCGGATGCGGGGACGTGAAGCGCACCCGCTCGAGGCCCTCGATGTCGCCGCACGCGCGCAGCAGCGACGCGAAGGCGCCCCGGTCGCGGGGCTGCTCCGGATCGGCGAAGGACCGGCCGTAGGAGTTGACGTTCTGGCCGAGCAGTGTCACCTCGAGCACGCCCTCGTCGACGAGCGCCTGCACCTCGGCGAGGATGTCGCCCGGGCGCCGGTCGACCTCCTTGCCGCGCAGCGACGGCACGATGCAGAAGGTGCACGTGTTGTTGCAGCCGACGGAGATCGACACCCATCCGGCGTACGACGACTCGCGCTTGGCGGGCAGCGTCGAGGGGAACGCCTCGAGGGCGTCGAGGATCTCGACCTCGGCACGGCGGTTGTGCCGCGCGCGTTCGAGCAGTGCGGGGAGATTGCCGATGTTGTGCGTGCCGAAGACCACGTCGACCCAGGGCGCCTTCTTGACGACCGTGTCGCGGTCCTTCTGGGCGAGGCAGCCTCCGACGGCGATCTGCATGTCGGGGTTGTCGTCCTTGACCGGACGCAGATGACTCAGATTGCCGTACAGCTTGTTGTCGGCGTTCTCCCGCACCGCGCAGGTGTTGAAGACCACCAGATCGGGTGACGCGCCGGGCCCGGCCTTGGTGAAGCCGGCGTCCTCCAACAACCCCGACAGACGCTCGGAGTCGTGTACGTTCATCTGGCAGCCGTAGGTGCGGACCTCGTAGGTCCGGGCACCGGTGCGGGGGGCTTCTTCGTCGATCAGTGACACGTCTCAGGGTATCTCACCTCGACCGGTCTCCTTTCCACGCGCTGCCCCCATGAGCCCCGTCGAGGTGTCGGTCACCGCTCGTGCCGTAAAAATCCCGTGACGCGTGCACCGAAGGTGTCCCGAAATGCGAAGTCTCGGGCGCCGGACGGCATAGGGTCTGCAGATATGACATCAGCGGCAGCCGGAACGGATCGTCCGTCCGAGAAGTCGGACACCAGCTCGTCCATGATCTCCATGAACGGGGTGAACAAGCACTTCGGATCCCTGCACGTATTGCAGGACATCAACCTCGAGATCCCACGAGGGCAGGTCGTCATCGTCGTCGGCCCGTCCGGTTCGGGGAAATCGACCCTCTGCCGCACCATCAACCGGCTCGAACCGATCGACACGGGCGAGATCCACGTCGACGGCACCCTGCTGCCGGAGGAGGGCCGGGCGTTGGCCCGCCTGCGCGCGGACGTCGGCATGGTGTTCCAGTCGTTCAACCTCTTCGCCCACAAGACGATCCTCCAGAACGTCATGCTCGGCCCCTCGAAGGTGCGCAAGATCAAGAAGGAACAGGCCCGCGAGTCGGCGATGGCGCTGCTCGACCGCGTCGGGATCGCCAACCAGGCCGACAAGTACCCGGCGCAGCTGTCGGGCGGCCAGCAGCAGCGCGTGGCGATCGCACGCGCGCTCGCGATGAACCCCAAGGTCATGCTGTTCGACGAGCCCACCTCCGCCCTCGACCCCGAGATGGTCCAGGAGGTCCTCGACGTGATGACCTCCCTCGCGAAAGAGGGCATGACGATGGTCGTGGTCACCCACGAGATGGGATTCGCCCGCAAGGCCGGCGACCGCGTTCTGTTCATGGCCGACGGTCGCATCGTCGAGGACACCGATCCCGAGACCTTCTTCACCGCACCGAAATCCGATCGCGCCAAGGACTTCCTCGGCAAGATCCTCAGTCACTGACCTGATTCCCGCATCCGACGGGCCGCCCGGCCCGTCGGACGTAGTTCCGAACCGCACCGGAGGTATTCGATGAAATTGTCCCGCTCCATCCGCCTGGGCATCGGCGCCGTCGCCGTGGCAGTGGTCGCTACGGCGTGCGGTGGCGACGAGACGCGCAGTGTCTCGCAGTCCGCGGAGAACGGCACCCTGACGGTCGGTATCAAGTTCGACCAGCCGGGCCTGGGCCTGCGCAACCCGGACGGTTCGTTCAGCGGGTTCGACGTCGAGGTCGCCAAGTATGTCGCCGGTCAGCTCGGTGTCTCGGAGGAGAACATCGAGTTCAAGGAAGCTCCGTCCGCTCAGCGCGAGACCCTCATCCAGAACGGTGAGGTCGACTACATCGTCGCGACCTACTCGATCACCGATTCCCGCAAGGAGAAGGTGGACTTCGCCGGCCCGTACTTCATCGCGGGCCAGTCACTCCTCGTGCGCGCGGACGACACCGAGATCACCGGACCCGACTCGCTCAACGGCGGCAAGCGCCTGTGCTCGGTGGCGGGTTCGACCCCGGCCCAGAACGTGAAGGACAACTACGCGCAGGACGTCCAGCTCCAGGAGTTCGACACCTACTCGCTGTGCGTCGAGGCGCTGCGCAACGGCGCGGTCGACGCGGTGACCACCGACGACATCATCCTCGCCGGCTACGCCGCGCAGAGCCCGGGCGACTTCAAGGTCGTCGGTGAGCCGTTCACCACCGAGCGCTACGGCATCGGTCTCGCCAAGGGCGACGACGAGTCGCGCAACGCGATCAACGACGCGATCGAGGAGATGATCGCCAGCGGTGCGTGGGAGGCCGCCTTCCAGGAGACGGTCGGTGCCTCGGGTTACGAGCTGCCCGAGCAGCCCGAGGTCGATCGCTACTGAGCGTCGATCTCTACCGAGCACGGGCCAGTCCCGTCCTGTCCGCCGGTGCGGCCGGTCCGTGAGATCTCACGGACCGGCCGGACCGTTCCGGACACCCACCCCGTCCCCTCGATCCCGGAGTGACCTGTGGATCTGTTGAGCAAGTACAGCAGTCAGCTACTCGACGCGTTCTGGACCACGATCCAGTTGACCGTCATCTCGGCGATCGGCGCTCTGATCCTCGGAACGATCCTTGCTGCGATGCGCGTGTCTCCCATCCCCGTGGCGCGTGCCGTCGGCGCCGCCTACGTGACGATCTTCCGTAACACCCCGCTGACCCTGATCATCATCTTCTGCCTGTTCGGTCTGTCCCAGACGCTCGGCATCAAGCTGGCATCCGAGTCGTCGCCGACCTTCCTGGTGGACAACAACTTCCGGCTCGCCGTGCTCGGCCTGAGCGTCTACACGGCGGCCTTCGTGTGTGAGTCGCTCCGCTCGGGCATCAACACGGTCTCGCTCGGACAGTCGGAGGCCGGCCGCTCGCTGGGCCTGACCTTCAGCCAGAATCTGCGCCTGATCGTCCTCCCCCAGGCGTTCCGCGCGGTCATCGCCCCGCTCGGTTCGGTGCTCATCGCGTTGACCAAGAACTCGACGATCGCCTCCGTCATCGGCGTGTCCGAGGCCTCGCTGTTGATGAAGACGATGATCGAGAACGAAGCGGCCATCTTCGTCGTCGGTGGCATCTTCGCGCTCGGGTTCGTCATCCTCACCCTTCCCACCGGCCTGCTCTTCGGCCGGCTCAGCAAGCGATACGAGGTCGCCCGATGAGTGCACACGGAACCGTTCTCTACGACGCACCCGGGCCCCGCGCCAAGGCGCTCTACCGGATCCTGTCGGTGGTCGTGGTCGCGCTCCTCGTCCTCGTCGGCTGGATCGTCTACCGCGCGCTCGACGCCAACGGACAGCTGACGGCCGCCAAGTGGGAGCCGTTCGTCGAATCGTCCAGCTGGACCACCTATCTGCTGCCCGGCATCCGCGGCACGATCATCGCGGCCGTCGCGTCGATCGTGCTGGCACTGGTCCTCGGCACGGTGCTCGGCATCGCCCGTCTGTCCGATCACCGATGGGTCCGCGGGATCGCCGGCACGATCGTCGAGTTGTTCCGCGCCGTCCCGGTACTGATCCTGATGATCTTCGCCTACCAGGTGTTCGCCGAGTACCGAGTCTTCAAGTCCGAGTACCTCGCGCTCGCTGCGGTCATCACCGGCCTGACCCTGTACAACGGATCGGTCATCGCGGAGATCGTGCGAGCGGGCATCAGGTCGCTCCCGCGCGGCCAGAGCGAGGCCGCCTACGCCATCGGCATGCGGAAGAACCAGCTCATGCGGCTGATCCTGCTGCCGCAGGCCGTGACGGTCATGCTCCCGGCGATCGTGTCGCAGATGGTGATCGCGCTCAAGGACTCCGCGCTCGGCTACCTCATCGGCTATGTCGAAGTGGTGCGTTCCGGACAGCAGCTCGGCGCGTTCTTCCAGAACTACCTGCCGTCGCTGCTGGTAGTCGCGGCGATCATGATCATCCTCAACAGCGCGCTGACGCAGTTCGCGATCTGGCTCGAGAAGCGCCTGCGATCCGGGAAGCGGAAGAAGGGTGCCGTGCCGGCCGAGGAGCCGCAGACGATGCCCACGATGTCGGTGCCCGGCCTGGACATGACCGGGGAGGGACGCAAGTAGTGCGCCCGACCGTCGAGGTCCGGACGTAATGTTTCAGTCGTGCGGGAGGTCGCTCGCGTCGGCACCGAAGGTCGCGAGTTCCTCCCGCACGACGTCGAACGCCATCCCCTGCGCGTAACCGCGCCGGGCCAGCATTCCGACCAGTCGCCGTACCAACTTGTCGCGTTCGGCCGCGATCTCGCGCCGATCCCCTTCGGTGGGCAGCGGCGGCTGGGTGCGGAGCTTCTTGCGGACCAGTTCGACCGCTCGTTCCCGTTCGTCGGCGGTGTCGATCTGTTCGAGGGCAGCCGCCGCGTCGTCGGCGTCGATTCCCTTGCGGCGCAGTTCGAGTGCGATTGCGCGCCTACCCTTCCCCGCGTGCAGATGCCGTGAACGTGCCCACTGGTTGGCGAAATCCGCGTCGTCGATCAACCCGACCTCGGTGAGACGGTCGAGGGCACGTTCGGCGACGTCGGGTGCGAACCCCTTCTGCTCGAGCTTCGTCGCGAGCTCGGATCGGCTGCGTGCCCGATCGGTCAGCAGACGGAGACAGACGTCCTTGGCCTGCGCTTCGGTGCCACCGCCGGGCAGTTCCTGCTCGGTGCGAGCCGAGCGCCGCCGTCCGCGTCGTTCGCGCCGTGCGTCGGGCCGTTGTTCCTCGGGGTCGTCCATGACGCGCACAGTAGCCGGACCCACCGACAGCGCGGCCGGGTGCAGATACGCCACGGGGCACGGCCGACGTGCGTCCGTGCCCCGTGCGGTCTGGGCGGTGACTAGAAGTCGACCGGCTCCTCGACATCACTCGGATCGGTGAGAACGGCACCGATGCCGAGCTTCTCCTTGATCTTCTTCTCGATCTCGTCGCGCACATCGGTGTTCTCGAGCAGGAACTTGCGGGCGTTCTCCTTGCCCTGCCCCAGCTGGTCGCCCTCGTAGGTGTACCAGGAGCCGGACTTACGGATGAAGCCCTGATCGACACCCATGTCGATGAGCGAGCCCTCCTTCGAGATGCCCTGGCCGTACAGGATGTCGAACTCGGCCTGCTTGAACGGAGGCGAGACCTTGTTCTTGACGACCTTCACGCGGGTGCGGTTGCCCACCGCGTCGCCGCCGTCCTTGAGCGTCTCGATCCGGCGCACGTCCAGACGCACGGAGGCGTAGAACTTCAGCGCCTTACCGCCCGTGGTGGTCTCGGGCGAGCCGAACATCACGCCGATCTTCTCGCGCAGCTGGTTGATGAAGATCGCGGTGGTGCCGGAGTTGTTGAGCGCACCGGTCATCTTGCGCAGTGCCTGGCTCATCAGGCGGGCCTGGAGACCGACGTGGCTGTCGCCCATCTCGCCTTCGATCTCGGCGCGGGGCACGAGCGCCGCGACCGAGTCGATGACGATGATGTCGAGCGCACCCGAGCGGATGAGCATGTCGGCGATCTCGAGGGCCTGCTCACCGGTGTCGGGCTGGGACACGAGCAGGGCGTCGGTGTCGACACCGAGCTTGCGCGCGTAGTCCGGATCGAGGGCGTGCTCGGCGTCGATGAACGCCGCGATGCCGCCGGCGGCCTGCGCGTTGGCGACGGCGTGGAGGGCCACCGTCGTCTTACCCGAGGATTCCGGGCCGTAGATCTCGATGACGCGCCCGCGCGGCAGGCCGCCGATACCGAGAGCCACGTCGAGTGCGATCGACCCGGTGGGAATGACTGCGATGGGCGGACGGACGTCCTCGCCCAGGCGCATCACCGAGCCCTTACCGAAGCTCTTGTCGATCTGCGCGAGGGCGAGCTCGAGCGCCTTCTCGCGGTCGTGAGCCTGTGCTGCCATCTTGGTCCCCTTAATAGAATCTCGTCCTTGTTGTCGACGACGTTAGAACCCGGCACCGACAAGTTCGCTGTCGCGACCGCGGAAACGCCGTATCTGTGGATGGAATCACCACCTGTGGACAACCCACCCGGCGCTCCCAGCATAGCCGAACACGTGTTCGAAAGCCGGTCGCTTCGTGTACGCGAGGAATGGTCGCATCCCCGTCGGACAGAAAATCGATTCGGCGCGTGACACTCCCGGCCGGTCCCGTGACTACCGCCGTACGGGCGGGACGTCGAACTCGTCGCAGAGCGCGCGCCACACCTCCCGGGGCTCCTGTCCCGCCTCGATCGCCTCGGCCGCCGTCCGTCCACCGAGCGAGAGCAGCACGTGATCGCGCAGCAGGGCATCGCCGTGCATCTGTCCGAACTCGTCCCGGACCACCTCGTAGAACTCCGTCAACCGCACCCCGACCACGGTAGTCGCGCGTGCTGCGCCGCGACAGTCAGTCCGCTGCGGCCTCGCACACCGCGACCGGATCCTCCACGTCGCCGGCACCGTCGGCGGCCGCACGAGCCGCTGCGGCGAAGTCCGGGGACGACAGCACGGTGTCGATCGCGGAGCGGACCGCAGCCGCGTCGAGCGGACGCACCACCACCGCACTCCCCTGCCGTGCGGCGCGGTTCGCCAGCTCCCACTGGTCGCCACCCCCGGGCACGATCACCGCCGGAACCCCCGCACTCAGCGTCTTGGCGAGCATCCCGTGCCCACCCCCGCACACGACGACATCGGCCTGCCGGAGCAGGACGTCCTGCCGGCCGCGACCCGAGACGGCCCAGCTCGGGAGCGACTGCTGCGGGGGGTCGAGCATCGTCGCGGCGACCCGCATCCCGGCCCCGTCGAGTGCGTCGCAGACCGTCTCGACCATCCCGGTCACGCCGGTGACCGCGGTCGACGGCGCGACCATCACGACAGGTCCGTCACCCGGCGGCGGATCGAGGATCTCCGCGGTGGGTTCCCACAGCAGTGGACCGACGACATGCGCGTGCCCGGGCCAGTCGGGACGGGGCACCTCGAGTGCCGGCAGGGTGGCGATCAGCCGGGCCCGGGGCCCGGGATCGCGCGCCGGCAGACCGATTCCGACACGTGCGGCAGAACGCTCGCGCTCCCCCTGCCGCAACGATCTCGCGGTCATCGCACGCAACGCGGCGTCCCTCAACCGGCCCCGCACACCCGTGCCCACATCGAGACCGCTCCCGATCGGTGGAAGCCCGCGCGAGGGCAGGTACAACGGATGCGGCGAGAGCTCGACCCACGGGATCCCCAGTCGCTCGGCGGCCATCCCTCCGCCGGCGGTGAGCACGTCCGCCACGACGAGGTCGGGTAGCAGGGCTCCGAGATCCGGGAGCATCTCGTTCGCGATGTGGGCGGCACGGGCGTGGATCTTCGCCCCCGCGTCGCCGTCGTCGTCCCCGAGCCGGGGTGCGAGCCCCTTCAATTCTGCGAACGTCACACCGGGCAGCTCGAGGCCGAGCCATCGTTCGCCCGTGAGGACGACCGCGTCGTGCCCGGCATCCGCGAGCCGCAGCGACAACGCGATCGCCGGAATCGCATGACCCGCATCGGGCCCGGCCACCACCGCCACTCGCACGCGCACAGCCTGCCACATCCCGCGCACGCGGGATCGGGCCTCCCGCGCACGCGGGACAGATGTCACAACACCGTCGTGGGACGTCCCCTATCCCGCGAAGGTGTACAGCTCGAATCCGGCGGCCCGAGCGGCCGGAAAGCCCGGCAGCGGTGCGGACGATCGCTCCACCTGCTCGCGGGCCTGCTCCTCGGCGCTCCTGTCGTCGAGGGCCTCGAGATAGCGGCGGTGCGCCGAGAGCGACTCGACCGCCACCTCGACGGTGTCGGTGACGTCCACCCCGTGGGTCGGAGACGTCGTATTGACCGCCACCCACCGCACCCCGGGCCAGGCTTCGAGACCGGCCTCCGCGAGTTCCGGGAAGATCCACTCGTTGGCAGCGTCGGCAACGGCATCGAGCACGGCCAGCCCGACCGCACGGTGGTCCGCGCTGTTGAGGATGCCGGGGAACCAGGTGAGCCCGAAGTTCCCGGTCACCACCATCTCGGGTCGGTGTCTGCGGATGCTCGCCGCGATGTCGCGTCGCAGATCGAGGCCGGCGACGATGTGCCCGTCGCGGTGGCCGAGGAACTCCACCGAGTCCACGCCGACGATCCGCGCGGATTCGCGTTCCTCCGCCTCCCGCAGCGGGCCGCACTCCTCGGGGTCGAGCCCGGCGATCCCGGCCTCCCCGCTCGTCGCGAGGACGTAGCGCACCTGTTTGCCCTGCCGGGTCCATCTGGCCACGGCCGCGGCGGCACCGTATTCGATGTCGTCGGGGTGCGCGGCGATCACGAGTCCGTCCTGCCAGTCCTCCGGTACCGCCTCCACAGCTGCCCCCTTCGTCCTACAGACGTGTCAGGTCGTGCTTGTCACCTCCCGATACTGCCTTGTACAGCAGGTATCCGCCGAAGATCACGGCGCCGAGTACGAGAAAGCCGAACAGGTTGTCGAGCAGGGCGCCGAGGACGGCGAGACCGACCCACACCACCGCGACGATTCCTACGATCTTCCAGAACATTGGGTACTCCCACCCTCGATGCCGACCTCTTCCGTGCCGGACTCCGTTTGCTCGGTACGCCTCGATCCTGACAGCTCGAGTGGAGAAAAACAGCAGGTCAGCGCAGATATCAGGGAAAGATCAGGGGACACCCGGAGACGCACCCCGGGTGTGGCCCACGGGCACCCGGAGGTGGGTCGGTGACCCGCGGCACGCCGGTACGGCTTAGGCTCTACGGGTTCACCGTCCATACCGGAAGGCTGAGTAATCGTGTCCACGTCCCGCCGTATCCCCGCGCGCGACCTCGCGCAGATCGCCGTCTTCGCCGCCCTGATCATCGCCCTGGGACTGCCCGGTCAGATCAGCATCGGATCGTCCGGCGTGCCCATCACGTTGCAGACCCTCGGCGTGATGCTCGCGGGTGCACTGCTCGGCGCACGCAAGGGTGTCCTGTCGGTGCTCACCGTGATCGTGCTGGGACTGGCGCTGCCCGTACTCGCCGGCGGGCGCACGACCCTCACCTCGCTGGCCGGTCCCACGGTGGGCTTCCTCATCGGCTGGGTCCCTGCCGTCGCCGTGATCGGCTGGCTGAGCATGAAGATGCTGCCGCGCTACCGCACGTTGCCCGGTGTGGCCGTCAACGTCCTCGGTGGCATCGTCGTTCTCTACGCCTTCGGTATCGCGGGCATGGTCCTGCGCACGGATCTCACGGTGTGGGCCGCCGCCGCTGCCAACGTCACCTTCCTGCCGGGCGATCTCGCCAAGGCGGTCGTCGCCGCAGCGGTCGCCGCCCAGGTGCACCGCGCCTACCCCGCACTGGCGGCACCGCGCATCGTGCCCCGCCCCGCTGCGGATCCCGCGCACTGACGCCGCCGCCCGACCGTCGATGAGCGAGATCCGATTCCGGGAGGTGCGGCACGCCTACGGCGACCGCACCGTCCTCGACGGGGTCGACGTGGTCCTCACCGAACGACGCGTCGGCATCGTCGGCGCGAACGGTAGCGGCAAGTCGACGATGGCGCGCATGATCAACGGTCTGCTCGTCCCGTCGTCCGGTTCGGTGACCGTCGACGGCCTCGACACGGCGCGCAAGGGCCGGGAGGTCCGCAAGAAGGTCGGATTCGTCTTCACCGACCCGGACCATCAGATCGTCATGCCGACGGTCGCCGAGGACGTCGCCTTCTCGCTCCGACGCAGCGGACTCGGCAAGGAGGAACGCGAGGCCCGGGTACGGCAGGTCCTCGCCGACTTCGGGCTCGCGGGGCATCACGACCACCCCAGCCACCTGCTCTCGGGCGGTCAGAAGCAGTTGCTCGCGCTCGCCGCGATCATGGTGACCGACCCGGCGGTGCTCGTCGCGGACGAACCGACGACCCTGCTCGACCTGCGCAACACGAAGCTCATCGCGCGCACTTTCGCGAGCCTGCCGCAGCAGGTGATCGCGGTGACCCACAATCTCGAACTCCTCGCGGACTTCGATCGTGTACTGGTGGTCGACTCGGGGCGGGTCGTCGCCGACGACGAACCGGCGTCCGCGCTCGCGTTCTACCGGAATCTGATCGGGTGAACACTTTCGGCCTCTACCATCCCGGACGCTCCGTCCTGCATCGGCTTCCGGCGGGAGCGAAGCTGCTCGCGGTCGCAGCACTGATCCTCGCGCTGACCCTGTGGATCCGGCAGCCCTGGCAGGTGCTGCCCGCCCTGGCGTTGGCCGTGCTCGCGTACGCGGCCGCGCGCATACCTCCGCGTCTGGCCGCTGTGCAATTGCGGCCGCTGGCGTGGATGCTGGCGATCATCGCAGCGTTCCAGGTCCTCGTCGCGGGGTGGGAACGGGCGGTGGTGATCTGCGGGTCGCTGCTCGTGGCGGTTGCCCTGGCCGCCCTGGTGACCCTCACGACGCGGACCACCGACATGCTCGACGCGATCGTGCGAGCGGCCCGTCCCCTCGCGCGCGTCGGGGTCGATCCCGACCGGGTGGGACTCGTGCTGGTGATGACCGTCCGCGCGATCCCGCTGATCGGCACCGTGGTCACCCGCGTGACCGAGGCACGCAAGGCGCGTGGTCTCGGATTCTCGTTGCGGGCCCTCGTGGTTCCGGTGGTGGTGGGAGCCCTGCGCACCGCGGAGGCGATGGGCGAGGCCCTCGCCGCTCGCGGTGTCGACGACTGAGAGGTGTCGACGACCGACGTGTTCGGCCCGCGGTGTCGATGACGGAGGTGTTCCGCCCCTCAGGGGCGGTAACGCTGCTCGATCTGCCCCAACTCGCGCCAGGACTGCGCCCAGCTCTCGAGCTTGTCGGACGTGGCGATCAGTTCGGCGCGCCGCTGGTCGAGCATCGCCAGCGACCGGTTGCCCTCGGCGGTCGCGGCGAGGCGTGCTGCAGCGGCGACGAGTTCCTCGAACTGGTCGACACCCGTCCCGAGACGCTCGCCCGCGTCGACGATGGCAGCGGACAGGTGGGTCTTGGCGGCCGCACTGCCCTGCGCGGCGGATTCGAGGGCTACGACGTCCTCGACGACGGCATCGAGTGCGGATGCGGCTGCGCGGGCCGCGTCGTCGATCTCGGTGAGGTCGTCGGGGGCCACGGAGTTCGACCGCACGAGCACACCGAGCAGGCGCCGCAGGCTCTCCTCGTTCGCCGCGAGGCGTTCCATCGGGGCGCGGGCGACCGAACCGGCCGGTGGCAGCGGCCGGCGGCGCGGCGGCGGTGGGGGCAGCGGCACGGCATCGAGGCGACGGAACGTACGGACGGCGAGGACGGCGGGCACTGCGAGAGCCGCCGTCGCTCCCCCGGCCGCGACGAGCGTCCATTCGGGAGCCGACGCGACGGCCAGGGTCGCGGTGCCGATCGCCGTGGTGCCAGAGCCGGCACCGAAGAAACTGGCACGCCGACGCGCGCGACGTTTCTTACGCCGCAAGCGGGCGGCCGGATCGCGCCAGCGGCGCGCGGCCTCCATCGCGTTGTCGGTGGCGTCGCGGAACGCAGAGACGACCGAACCGGGGATGTTCCCGGTCCGGTCGTCTCCGGAGGCGTTCACGGCGGATCAGTTCCGAGGCGTGCGGATCAGCGGCCGGTGGTACCGGCAGCGTTCGGGGGCTCTTTGCGCGTGTCGACGGCAGGGTTGGCGGGAGTGCCCGGAAGCGCCTCGCCCTTCATCGACGCCCGGATCTGCTCGAGTCGGCTGTGACCGGCCATCTGGACGGTGGCCTGCTGCACCTCGAGCATGCGGCCCTGCACCGAGTTCTGGGCGAGCTCGGCCGAACCGAGAGCGTTGGCGTAGCGACGCTCGATCTTCTCGCGGACGGCGTCGAGGCTCGGAGTGGTGCCCGGAGCTGCGAGGGTCGAATCCATCGAACGCAGCGACTCGCTCACGCGCTCCTGCATCTTGGCCTGCTCGAGCTGGCTGAGCAGCTTCGTGCGCTCGGCGACCTTCTGCTGCAGCGCCATGGCGTTCTGCTCGACGGCCTTCTTGGCCTGCGCGGCGGCCTGGAGCGACTGGTCGTGCAGCACCTTGAGGTCCTCGACGGACTGCTCGGCGGTGACGAGCTGTGCCGCGAAGGCCTCGGCCGCGTTCGTGTACTGGATCGCCTTCTCGGTATCGCCCGCCGCCGTGGCCTGGTCGGCCATCATGACGGCCTGGCGAGCACTCGCGTTGAGCTTCTCGACCTCGTCCAGCTGACGGTTGAGCTTCATCTCGAGCTGACGCTGGTTACCGATGACGGAGGCCGCCTGCTGCGAGAGTGCCTGATGCTGACGCTGCGCGTCCTCGATCGCCTGCTGAATCTGGACCTTCGGATCGGCCTTCTCATCGATCTTCGAGTTGAAAAGCGCCATCAGGTACTTCCAGCCCTTGACGAAAGGATTAGCCATGGGTGTGATCCTGCCTCCATCTGGTACGCCGCGCCGAACGCGACCCGGTACGCGGCCCTCGCGCCCCGGTTCGAAGATCGCCGGTCCGCTGCTACCCCCGACGACCCACCTGCCCCGGCCGGGTCCGTGCACGCACCACGCCCCGGTCGATGTCGCTTACGACCGTATCCGGCGAGGCCGGCACGGTTCGTGATCCATGTTAGGCGGCTGCCAGCGCCTGCGCGGCGGGTGCAGGGATCACCATGCGCGGCTCCTGCGCGAGCAAACCGGGCTCGGCGGTGGCGCCGTCGTCGGACCGCTCGGCCGGTGCCGTGTCGGCTGCGGTGGTCTCCATGTCCGTGCGACGGTCGAGGCCGTCCGCCAGCAGACCGCTCACGTCGAACAGCACGTCGGACAGCGGGACCTCCAGTGCATCGCAGATGGCCGCGAGCAGTTCGCTCGAGGCCTCCTTCCTGCCGCGCTCGATCTCCGAGAGATAGCCGAGGCTGACCCGGGCGCTGCTGGAGACTTCGCGCAGGGTGCGGCTCTGCGAAACACGGGTGCGCCGAAGGCTGTCACCGAGTGCCTCACGCAACAACAGCGCCATCCCATCCTCCTTCGTCCGTCGTGCCGACACCTCGTCAACGCACGACGACGCTGCGAGGTTCCCGCAGATCGATCGGACCTCGATACCGCGGTGTCCAGACATTACAACGCCGACGGCGGTTGCAGACGTCCGAGTAGTCCCGACACAGCGGTGTCGACCGCACCGAGCCGGATCCCGCGCGTCCCGTCCCGTGGTTACCGGGCGTCCTCACCCACCGTGCGGCCGTCGCCCGGTGTGTCCCGGGCGGCGGCATCCCCCGAGACGTCCGCCCCCGAAACGTCCCCCGCACGGGCGGTCTCGCTCTCGCTCCGGCGCACCCCGGAACGCAGCCGGATCGCCTGGACCACATAGTCGAGTCCCGTCACCACCGTCAGTGCGACCGCCAGGATCATCAGGCCGATCGCCACCGGTTCCACCGATTCGGGCAGCGGCATCAGGTAGACACCGATGGCGAGCGTCTGCACCAGGGTCTTGAGCTTGCCGCCGCGACTCGCCGGGATCACGGCGTGCCGGAGCACAGCGAACCGCAGGGCAGTGATACCCAGCTCCCGAGCCGCGATGATGCCGGTGACCCACCACGACAGGTCGCCGAGCAGCGACAGCCCGACGAGCGCGGCACCGATGAGGGCCTTGTCGGCGATGGGATCGGCGAGTTTGCCGAAATCGGTGACGAGACCGTGCTTTCGCGCGAGTTGACCGTCGATCCGGTCGGTGATGGCGGCGATCGCGAAGACTCCGGTCGCCGCGAGCCTCCACGCGGTGTCGTGCCCGTCGCCGACGAAGAGCAGCACCAGGAAGACCGGTACCAACGCGATCCGGCCCACCGTCAGGATGTTGGCGATGTTCCACAACGGCACCGGATCGTGCGGGCTCCCGGCGTGCGGTCCCGGTGCGGCGCCGCTCCCGCCCGACGCGGTGACATGCTGGCGGGGCGTGCTCATGTGCCCCACAATATCGGTAGCCGCACGCGCTACTGTTCACCGCATGACGACACCGCCGACGAACCACGACTCGAACGATCGAATGGTCGTACGGCGCGCCCGAACCTCCGACGTGCCCGAGATCAAGCGGCTCATCGACATCTACGCGGGCAGGATCCTGCTCGAGAAGAATCTCGTGACCCTGTACGAGGCCGTCCAGGAGTTCTGGGTGGCCGAACTCGGCGGACAGGTCGTCGGGTGCGGGGCCCTGCACGTGCTGTGGTCGGATCTCGGCGAGGTGCGCACCGTGGCCGTCGACCCGTCCGTCAAGGGCCACGGCGCCGGTCACCTGATCGTCGCGCGCCTCATCGAGGTCGCCCGCGAGCTCGAGCTGGAACGACTGTTCGTGCTCACCTTCGAGGTGGAATTCTTTGCGCGGCACGGTTTCGCGGAGATCCAGGGGACTCCGGTGACGGCCGAGGTCTATGCGGAGATGTGCCGGTCGTACGATACGGGCGTCGCGGAGTTCCTGGACCTGAGCTATGTGAAACCGAACACGCTCGGGAACACCCGGATGCTCCTCACCCTCTGATCGAGACCACGAAAGCGAGACCCGTATGGCCCTGTTCGCCGTCGAGTACACCTATTCGGATGCGACCGCCTCGGCGCGCGACGAGCACCGCCCGAAGCACCGAGCATGGCTCGGCGACCTCGTGGATCAGGGCATCGTGCGGGCGACCGGCCCGTGGACGGACGGTTCGGGTGCGCTCATCCTCGTCGACGTGGCCGACGAGGCCGCGGCGCGCGAACTGATGGGCCAGGACCCGTTCGCGCAGCGCGACCTCGTCGACGCCGTGCGCATCACCGGGTGGAACCCGGTGATGGGCGTGTTCAACTCCTGACGGATTCCTTCTCGCCGCGCGTCCTGAGCAGGCTGGCCACCGTCGTCACGGCCAGCACTCCGATGATCACGACCAGGGACACGCCGGTGGAGATCTCCGGGACGGCAACGTGCTCGCCGCCGTTGATCCAGCCGAGCGTGTTCTCGTGCAAGGCATGGAGCACCAGCTTCACGCCGATGAACGCGAGGATGATCGACAGTCCGTAGGACAGGTAGACCAACCGCTCGAGCAGACCGCCGATGAGGAAGAACAGCTGTCGCAGGCCCATCAGGGCGAAGGCGTTCGCGGTGAACACCAGATACGGCTCGTTGGTCAGACCGTAGATCGCGGGGATCGAGTCGAGCGCGAAGAGGATGTCGGTGAAGCCGATGGCGACAAGCGCGAGCAGCATCGGCGTGACGAGCTTCTTGCCGTCGATGCGAGTGATGAGGCGGTCGCCGTCGTACTCGTCGTGCACCGGCAGGAACTTCCGGGCCAGCTTGACCATCCGGTTCTCCGAGATGGCCTGCGGGTCCTCACCGTGGTCGCGGATGAGCTTGACGGCCGTGTAGATGAGGAAGAAGCCGAACAGGTAGAACACCCAGCTGTAGGCGTTGATCGCCGCGGCACCGACCGCGATGAAGGCACCGCGCATGACCAGCGCCAGCACGATGCCGATGGTGAGGACCTTCTGCTGGTACTCACGGGGCACCGCGAAGGTGGCCATGATGATGACGAAGACGAAGAGGTTGTCGACCGACAGCGCCTTCTCGGTGATGTAGCCGGCGAAGTACTCGCCGCCGTAGGTCGGTCCCCAGACCGCGAAGACGATCACGCCGAAGAGGATCGCGATGGCGATGAAGACGGCCGACCAGAAACCGGATTCGCGCAGTGTGGGCGCGTGCGGCTTGCGGACGTGGGCGAAGAAGTCGAAGACGAACAACCCGATGATGACGGCGATCGTGATCAACCAGGTGGTCAGGTTTACGTGCATGGACCCATAGGCCTTCCGGTAGGTATGCGTACCTGCCGGAGGTCTCTCCCGCCCGGACTATCGCCGGACCGACGGCCCCGGGACGGCATCGGCGCCGCACGTGTTGACGAGACCGCCGCGGATCTGGGGATACTCCCCTCCACAGCTTCCACGATTGTGCCACACATCGTCGCTTCCCGCCGGAGGCAGCAGGGACGGCCCGTCGAGAGGGCATGTCTCACTGCTCTGCAGCCGGGGCCTCTGCCGGATCTCCACCGCCACGGATCGAGTACAGCAGGCCGTCGAGCTCCTCGGGCTTGACCAGCACCTCGCGGGCCTTGCTGCCCTCGCTCGGCCCGACCACACCGCGGGTCTCCATCAGGTCCATCAGGCGACCGGCCTTGGCGAATCCGACGCGCAGCTTGCGCTGCAGCATCGACGTCGAACCGAACTGGCTCGTGACGACGAGTTCGACGGCCTGCAGGAAGACGTCGAGGTCATCGCCGATGTCGGGATCGACGTCCTTCTTGTCGCCGGCCTTCGGAGCGGTGACTCCCTCGTTGTACTCGGGTTCGGCCTGATTCTTGGCGAAGTCGACGACCCCTGCGATCTCCTCGTCGGTGATGAACGCACCCTGCAGGCGGATCGGCTTGCCCGCCCCCATCGGCAGGAACAGTCCGTCGCCCATACCGATGAGCTTCTCGGCGCCGGGCTGGTCGAGGATGACGCGCGAGTCGGTGAGCGAACTCGTCGCGAACGCGAGTCGCGAGGGCACGTTCGTCTTGATGAGACCCGTGACGACGTCCACCGAGGGTCGCTGGGTGGCGAGCACGAGATGGATGCCGGCGGCGCGGGCCTTCTGGGTGATGCGGACGATCGCGTCCTCGACGTCGCGTGGGGCCGTCATCATCAGGTCGGCGAGCTCGTCGACGATGGCGAGGATGTACGGATACGGCCGGTACACGCGCTCACTGCCGAGCGGTGCGGTGATCTCCCCCGACTTCACCTTCGCGTTGAAGTCGTCGATGTGGCGCACGCGGTTGGCCTGCATGTCCTGGTAGCGCTGCTCCATCTCCTCGACGAGCCAGGCCAGCGCCGCCGCGGCCTTCTTCGGCTGCGTGATGATCGGGGTGATCAGGTGCGGGATGCCCTCGTAGGGCGTCAGCTCGACCATCTTCGGGTCGATGAGGATCATCCGCACCTCGTCGGGCGTCGCGCGGATGAGCAGCGACACGAGCATCGAGTTGACGAAGCTCGACTTACCGGAACCGGTCGAACCGGCGACCAGCAGGTGCGGCATCTTCGCAAGGTTGGCGGAGACGAAGTCGCCCTCGATGTCCTTGCCGAGACCGATGACGAGGGGGTGATGGTCGCGGCGGGTCGACGGCGCCGCGAGCACGTCCGACAGCCGCACGAGTTCGCGGTCGGTGTTGGGGACCTCGATGCCGACGGCGGACTTGCCCGGGATCGGTGCGAGCAACCGGACGTTGTCGGTGGCCACCGCGTACGCGATGTTGCGGGCGAGCGCGGTGATCTTCTCGACCTTGACGCCGGGGCCGAGTTCGACCTCGTAGCGGGTGACGGTCGGGCCACGGGTGAAGCCGGTGACCGCGGCGTCGATCTTGAACTGTTCGAGAACCTCGGTGATCGCCTCGATCATCTGGTCGTTCGCGGCCGACCGCGTCTTGGGCGGGTCGCCCTTGGTGAGCAACTCCAGCGAGGGCAGCGTGTAGTCGCCCTCGATCTCGCGGTCGCGCACGAACGTCTCGGCCGGTTCCGGTTCGGAGGTCTGGTCGACGACCTCGGGTACCGGGGCGGCCTTCGGCTTCTTACGGGCGGGAGCGGGGGCCGGTGCTGCGGCCGGGGTCTCGGCGACCGAGGGCATCTCCAGCGTGGCCGGCGGCGAGGCGGGCGCCTCCGGTTCGGGTGCGCGGTCGTCCCACAGCGGGAGCACCTCGGTCTTCGCGTCGCCGTCGAACTCGTCGGGCGGGTAGTTCTCCACCGGGGTACGCCGGCGACGGGACCGCTTGGGCGCGGGCGGCTCGTCGATCGGGTAGCCGTCGGCGTCGAACATCGGCGGCTCGTCGTAGCCGTAATCGTCGTCGTAGTGGTCGTCGTAGTCGCCGTACTCGTCGTCGGCGCGGTAGCCGAGGCCGAAGTAGTCGCGGAACAGTTCGGGCAGCTCCCGCACCGTGGTGCCGGTGAGCAGCAGGATCCCGAAGCCCGCCGCGAGGAGCATCAGCGGCACGGACAGCCACACGGTGAGTCCGGAGGTGAGCGGTCCACCCACGGCGGCACCGACGAAACCGGCCCCTTCCGAGCGGCCCTCCGCGTCGGTGGGCGAACCGGAGGCGATGTGCCACAGACCCAACGCGGGCAGACCGACGAGCAGTCCGCCGACGACGAGCCGGGGACGGATCTCGGGATGCGGTTCGGTGCGCATGAGCGTCACCGCGACGCCGACCGCGACGAGCGGAAGGACCGCGCTCGCACCGCCGGTGACGGCGCGGACGGCCGTCTCGACCCACTCCCCCACCGGGCCGCCGACGCCGAACCACACCGTGCCGGCGATGATCACGCCGATGGAGATCAGTCCGAGCGCGATGCCGTCGCGGCGGTGTCCGGACTCGATCTCGGTGGCGCGACCCATCGTCCGGGTCGTGGCTCCGAGGGCGCGGGCCGTCATCATCCAGCCGGCGCCGACGGTGCGGCCGACAGCGGTGAGGATCCCCCCGGAACTGCGCCGGGGACGGGCGGGCGCGGGGCGGCGGCTCGCGGCCGGAGTGCGACGTGCGGTGCCACCGCTGCGACGGTTCGCGGTCGAGGCCGCGGCGCGCGGCTTGCGTGCGGGGGTGGACCGGGTCGATCCGGACGCCTTCGACTTCGCGGTCGATCCGGTCTTCGAGGTGGAGGCACCCGCGCTGCGAGCACGGGAGGTGCTGCCGCCCGAACCCCGCGCCCCCGCCCGCGACCGAGAGGTCGTAGACGACGTTCCGCGGCTGCCCGACGACTTTCCTGCCATATCCGCCAGGGTAGCCGCACGGACCTCTCATGAACCATCAGCAACACGGGTACCGGGCGGCGGCACTGGTCACACGCCGTCCCGGGCGAGCGCTCACAGTCCGCGTTTCGACCCCGCCAGTTCGGTGACCGCCGACTCGTCACCCTCGATCTCGAACCGCACCTGGTCGCGGCCGAAGGCGTGCAGCACGAGTTCGGCCGGTTCGCCGCGCAGCACGACGGTGCGCGGACCGCGCTTGCGCAGGGTGACCCGCTCGCCGGAACCGGACCGCTCGAAGACCACCGTGACGTCGCATCCGCCGTAGCTGTTGCGTCCGATCATCCGCGCGATGCGCCAGAGCTGGTCCTGGTCGTCCGCCGACAGCGTCCGCGGCTCCCATCCGGGCTGCGCGCGGCGCACGTCCTCGTGGTGCACGAACATCTCCGCCGCGTTGGCGACGGCGTCGAACAGGAACATCGGCGACCACTTCGGCGGGCCGGAATCGACGTCGGCGAGCAGGTGTGCCCACTGCCGGTCGGTGGCGGAGCGTCGCACCTTCTCCGTGTGATCGGCCAGGGCCGGGACGACGATGCCGGGCATCGCGTCCACCCGGCGCTCGCGGACGAGCAGGTGCGCGGCGAGATCCCGGACCGTCCAGTCGCCGCAGAGCGTCGGCGCGTCGGGCCCGACCTCGGACATGGTGCGGACGAGGGCATGTCGTTCGCTTCGGGCGAGGCTCATTCCGCCACTCTAGCGATCACTCCTGCCCTCGCCCATCGCGCGAGCCCGCGTGTTCGGCGGGACCGCGCGCACCGCACTCAGGAGACCGGGATCACCGTGGGCACGATCATCGGGCGACGACGATAGGTCTCGGCGACCCAGCGGCCGACGACGCGGCGGATGCCCTGGGCGATTCGATGGGTCTCCGTGACGCCTTCTGCAGCGAGTTCGTTGAGCGCCTTGTCGACGAGCTGTGCCGCCTCGTTGAGTGCGCCCGGGTCGTCGGAGAAACCGCGACCGGAGACTTCCGGGGTGCTCACCGCACGGCCGGTGGCGGCGTCGACCGCGACGGAGATCGAGATGAACCCACCCTCGCCGAGGACGAGACGATCCGACAGCGTGGACTCGCCCACGTCGCCCACCGACAGGCCGTCGACGTAGACGTGACCGACCGGGACGCGCCCGACGATCTCGGCGAGTCCGTCGACCATGTCGACGACCACACCGTCCTCCGCGAGCACGATCCGCTCGCGGGGAACACCCGTGGCCTCGGCCAG
The DNA here is from genome assembly GCF_048381395.1 of Rhodococcus shunpengi. NCBI lineage: Bacteria > Bacillati > Actinomycetota > Actinomycetes > Mycobacteriales > Nocardiaceae > Rhodococcus > Rhodococcus shunpengi. Next base: position 317,588 of record NZ_JBLWIU010000034.1, on the reverse strand, counting down.
GGCGGCGTTCGCCCGCAGGTGGCGCCACTCGCCGTGGACGGGCATCGCGTTGGTGGGTCGCACCGCGTTGTAGAGGTACAGCAGCTCGCCGGCCGACGCGTGACCGGAGACGTGCACCTTCGCGTTCTGCTGGGTGACGACCTTCGCGCCGCGCTTGGCCAGACCGTTGACGACCGCGAACACGGAGTTCTCGTTGCCGGGGATCAGCGACGACGCGAGGACGACGAGGTCGTCGGCCCGGATGTTGATCTGCCGGTGCTCGCCGCGCGCCATCCGGGACAGCGCCGAGAGCGGTTCGCCCTGCGAACCGGTGGAGACCAGCACGACCCGGCCGTCGGGCAGGCTCGCGGCGGTGTCGATGTCGACCTCGAGGCCGTCGGGCACGTTGAGATAGCCCAGATCCTGCGCGATCTGCATGTTGCGGACCATCGACCGGCCGACGAACGCCACGCGCCGGTTGTAGCGCTCCGCGACGTCGACGATCTGCTGGATGCGGTGCACGTGGCTCGCGAAGGACGCGACGATCACCCGGTTGGTGGCCTTGCCGATGACGGTGTCGAGCACCCCGCCGATCTCGCGCTCGGGCGTGACGAAGCCGGGGACCTCGGCGTTCGTCGAGTCGACGAGGAACAGGTCGACACCCTCGTCGCCGAGGCGGGAGAAGCCCGCGAGGTCGGTGAGGCGGTTGTCGAGCGGCAGCTGGTCGAGCTTGATGTCGCCGGTGTGCAGCACGACCCCCGCGGCGGTGCGGATCGCGACGGCGATCGCGTCGGGGATGGAATGGTTGACCGCGAAGTACTCGCACTCGAACGGACCGTGCGAGGTGCTCTGCCCCTCGACGACCTCGACGAGCTTGGGACGCTGACGGTGCTCGCGGCACTTGGCCGCGACCAGCGCCAGGGTGAACTTGGACCCGACGACCGGGATGTCGGGGCGCAGACGCAGCAGGAACGGCACGGCACCGATGTGGTCCTCGTGGCCGTGGGTGAGGACGATCGCCTCGACGTCGTCCATCCGGTCCTCGATGTACCGGAAGTCGGGCAGGATCAGATCGACGCCGGGCTGCTGGTCCTCGGGGAAGAGAACACCGCAGTCGACGATCAGGAGCCGTCCCTGGTGTTCGAAGACCGTCATGTTGCGGCCGATCTCGCCGATACCGCCGAGCGCGACGACGCGCAGACCGTCGCGAGGAGCCTTGGGCGGCGTACCCAACCGTTCAGTGGGGTCGACGACGCGCGCGTCGGGTCGCTGGGCGGCCGCGGAGTTCTGCGGCACCCGGCGCGGGGCGCGGGAGGGCGGACCGGCGTTGCGGGTGGCGCGGCCACGGCCACGATCGGGGCGGCTCATCACAGCACCCCCGCAGCCTGGAGATCCGCCGCGAGAGCGTCGATCTGCGCTGTCACCGGGGCGACCTGCGGCAGACGGGGCTCTCCGACGTCGATACCGAGCAGTCGCAGCCCTGCTTTCGAGGCGCTCACACCTCCCAGTCGCGCGACGGCCCGGTAGATGGGCACCATCGACAGATTGATGCGACGGGCGAGTTCGAGATCGCCGGCCTCGAAGGCGGTGTGCAGCTCGCGGAGGCGACCGGGCACGAGATGGCCGATCACGCTGACGAATCCGACGGCGCCGACGGACAGCCACGGCAGGTTCAGCGGGTCGTCGCCCGAGTAGAACTTCAGGTCGGTGGTGCCGATCAGCTCGGCGCCCGCGTTCAGATCACCCTTGGCGTCCTTCACCGCGACGATCCGCGGGTGCTCGGCGAGCAGACGCAGCGTGTCGGTCTCGATCGGCACGACGGATCGAGGTGGGATGTCGTAGAGCATGACCGGCAGATCGGTCGCATCGGCCACCGCGACGAAGTGGGCGTAGAGACCCGCCTGCGGGGGCCGCGAGTAGTACGGGGTCACCACGAGCAGGCCGTGCGCACCGGCTCGCGCGGCGTCGCGGGCGAGCTCGACGCTGTGGGCGGTGTCGTTGCTGCCGGCACCGGCGATGATCTTGGCGCGGTCGCCGACGGATGCGAGCACGGCCCGCATCAGCTCCATCTTCTCGTTCTCGGTCGTCGTGGGCGATTCGCCGGTCGTACCGGCGAGAACCAGTGCGTCACAGCCACCCTCGACGAGGTAGTTCGCCAGACGCACGCCCGCATCCACGTCGAGCTTGCCATCGGCAGTGAACGGGGTCACCATCGCTGTGGCGACGGTGCCGAACGGAAGCTCGACAGCAGTTGCGGAATCACCGTTGGTCATGGTCAGAAGGCTACCGCGTGGCAGGGCCGCCTCGACACACGCCCGCCCCCCGAAGACGGATCACAGATCGGTGTAGCAGTCGATCGGAGATCGGTGTAGCAGTCGATCGGAGATCGGGGTACAGGTCGATCAGAGATCGGTCGCGAGCGTGGGAGCTGCGATCTCGCTGCCGTCGGCCAGCTTCGTGATCGCGAAGTCCGAGAACGCGTTCGGTGCGGCATCCGCGAGCTGACGCACACATTCGACGGCGAGACGCCGGATCTCGACGTCGGCATGTTCGGTCGCGCGCATGGCGACGAAGTGACGCCACGATCGGTAGTTGCCGGTGACGACGATGCGGGTCTCCGTGGCGTTGGGGAGCACCGCCCGGGCGGCCTCCCGGACCTGCTTGGCGCGCAACGGACCGGCGGGAAGATGCGAGAGCTTCTCGTCGAGCGCCGCCAACAGCGCCACATAGGCCTCGCGGCTGCGCTCCGCGGCCGCGAAGAACAACTCCTCGAGTTCGGCATCGCCCGCGATCGCGGGCGGAACCACCACGGGCACCTCACCGTCGGCGACGAAACGCTGGGACAGCTGGGAGAACGAGAAGTGCCGGTGCCGGATCAGCTCGTGCGTGCACGAACGGGAGATGCCGGTGATGTAGAAGGTCGCCGTGGCGTGTTCGAGAACGGACAGGTGCCCCACGGTGAGCAGGTGACGGAGATATCCGGCGTTCGTCGCGGTGCGCGGGTTCGGTTTGGACCAGCTCTGGTAGCAGGCGCGACCGGCGAACTCGACGAGCGCTTCCCCGCCCTCGGCGTCGGTGTCCCAGTCGACGTCGTCGGGGACGTGGAACTCCGTCGTGGCGATGAGCCGGACCTTCGGAACGGCGGCTTCGGGCGCCATCGTCTCCTCCTCGCCTGGGTCGTCGCGCATCCTCCGGACGCGCCGTCTCTTCCGTCCGAACACTAACGCGCCTCGGCCTGCGACGATCGATGACATCATGATGACACTTGCGTGACATCACTCGTGACGCCACACTGGCGTCATGGACATCGACAAGTACACGTCCGCCATCACGGACTCCGTGATCTCCGCGGCCGAACTCGGCGACGAGCAGACCCGACGCACCGCCGCCGCCCTCGCGACCGCCATCGCCGCACCCGTCCGACTCGCGGTCCTGGCAGCACTGTCCGACATGGCCAACGAGATCAGCGACGAACTCGGCGACCGCACCGTCACGGTGCGCCTCGACGGCACCGATGCCGTCCTCGCCGTCCACAGCGAACCCGCTCCCCCGCACGAGGTTCCGACGCCGTCCTTCGAAGAGATGACCGGCGACATCAGCCGGGTGACCCTGCGCCTCGTCGAACAGATCAAGACCAAGGCCGAGGAAGCGGCGCAGCAGAGCGGGCTGTCGCTCAATTCCTGGATGGCGCAGGCCGTGCAGGGCGCCCTGCGGGAGCAGATGCGCTATCAGCGCCGTGCCGACGAATGGCGCCGTCAGGGTGGCTGGGCGAAGCCCACCTCGCCCGAACCCACCGAGCAACCGCCGTCCGACCCGACCGACGCCGCAGGCCCGGACGACACTGCCGGCCGCAACGACGCTGCAGGTCCCGACGACACGAACCCGCGCAGCGACGCGTGAGGCACCTCACCGCACGATAGAGTGCCGACGCACACAATCGGGCGACGCGGAGGGCGCATGGCGGTCAGCAGCACCAGGAGTTTCGACATCGACGCAACCCCGGAGCAGGTGATGGCCGCGCTCGCCGCGGTCGAACGCCTGCCCGAGTGGTCGTCGACCCACAAGTCCGTCACCGTCGAGTCCACCCACCCCGACGGACGACCGCACCGCGTGCGGATGACCGTCTCCATCGTCGGCATCACCGACGAACAGGTCGTCGAGTACTCCTGGAACGGCGACGAGTCCATGTCGTGGACCCTGGTGGAGAGCAGCCAGCAACGCCAGCAGGACGGCGCCTACACCCTCACCGCCAAGGGATCCGGCACGACGGCCGAGTTCTCGCTGACCATCGATCCGAAGATCCCCGTCCCCGGATTCCTCGTGCGGCGCGCCGAGAAGATGGCCCTCGAAACCGCCGGCAAAGGCCTCACGTCGTTCACGGAGAAACACTTCCGCTGAAGTCAGATCTCGCCGGCCGCGGTCGCCGCGACGATGGCGCCGAGCTCGTAACACTGCTCGCGTACCTTCGCGTCGACCGGTCCGGTGATCTCGAGATCGGTAGCAGCCTGCACGAGACCCAACCCGGTGGTCAGGCGCCGAACCGAGGCCACAGCGCCGGCGGTGTCGTTGTTCCCGTGCACCCACAGACCGTAGGGACGACCGGCGACGGCATCGAGACACGGGTAGTAGACCGTGTCGAAGAAGTGCTTGAGCGCACCCGACATGTAGCCGAAATTGGCTGTCGTGCCGAACAGGAAGCCGTCGGCGGCCAGCACATCGGGAACCGTGGCGCCCAGCGCGGGGACCACCCGAACGGTGACACCCGTGATCTCCGGGTCCCGAGCTCCCGCCAGGACGGCTTCGAGGATCTCGCGGGTCGGCGGCGACGGGGTGTGGTGCACCACCAGCACCGTGCGGGATCCGTCCCCGCGCCCCGCCTCGTCCACCCCAGCCCGGTCTTCCACAGCCTCGTCCGTCACATCAGCAGGCTGCTGCACCACGTCGAGGTTGTCAAAGCCGCTCGCCGGTTCAGGAACCGGCGAGGCCGTCCCGTTCGAGCTTCTCGAGCGCGACCGCCCGGCGCATCGTCTCCCGCGCGCGACTGCGGTCGCCCGCGTAGTCGTAGGCGCGTGCCAGCCGGTAGGAGTTGCGCCAGTTGTCGGGGTCGGCTTCCCATTCCTGCTTCACGGTCGCGAACAGTTCGTCGGCGGCGTCCCGGTCGATCCGCCCAGACGGCATGCGGGGCAGGTCGTCGACGTCGAGTTCGAGGCCTTCGTCGTGGATCCGCCGCGCGAGGTGCTGATGCTGCAGCCCTGCGCGGAGGGTCGCGTAGACGATCCAGGCTCCCACGACCGGGAGGATGAGGATGCCGATCCCGAGACCGATCGCCGCGACCTCACCGGACCGGACCAGTTCCAGGCCGGTGGAGCCGAGCAGAACGAAGTAGAACCCCAGCGCCACCACGATGAACGCGATGGGCACGAGGACTTTGAGCGAGCCGGTTCTCACAGGTCGAGGAGGGGATCGATTCCGACGGTCAGACCCGGTCGCTTACCGATCTCCCGCACACCGAGCAGCACCCCGGGAGCGAAGGAGGAGCGGTCGATCGAGTCGTGCCGGATGGTGAGGGTCTCGCCCTGGGTGCCGAGCAGCACCTCCTGGTGGGCGACGAGTCCGGCGAGACGCACGGAGTGCACGCGGACACCGTCGACGTCGCCGCCGCGAGCACCGTCGAGTTCGGTGGTGGTGGCGTCCGGGCTCGGAGCCACACCGGCCTCGGCGCGGGCCTGCGCGATCAGACGGGCAGTGCGGTAGGCGGTGCCGGACGGGGCGTCGGCCTTGTTCGGGTGGTGCAGCTCGATCACCTCGACGGAGTCGAAGAACCGGGCGGCGGCCTGAGCGAAGCGCATCGACAGCACGGCACCGATCGCGAAGTTCGGCGCGATGAGCACGCCCACCTCGGGACGATCCGCGAGCCAGCTCCGCACCCGGTCGAGGCGCTCGTCGTCGAAGCCGGTGGTTCCGACCACGGCGTGGATGCCGTTCTCGACGAGGAAGTGCAGGTTGTCCATGACGACGTCGGGGTGGGTGAAGTCGACGACCACCTGGGTCTGCGAGTTCACGAAGGCGTCGAGGCTGTCGCCCTTGTCGACGGTGGCGACGAGCTCGAGATCGGACGCGGCGTCGACGGCGGCGCAGATCGCCTGGCCGACCTTGCCGGCAGCACCGAGTACACCCACCCGAACTTTTGTTGCATCCACTTGCGTCGTCACGCCCTTTCGTTGCCGTCTCCCCCGGAAATCCTACGCAACCACCCGTGGACGTCCCGAGCGGGTCGAACGCCACCTACTGCTGTGCGCAGAGCGCGTCGAGCCACCGACCGACGGTCGAGCTGATCTCGTCGACCCATGCCGTGTCCGAATCCGAGGACGTGTGGGCGCGAGCGCCGTGGGTGCGGTCGAACAGAACTCCTTCGAGCAGGGTCACCAGATCGCGCCCCGCCGTGTCGGGTTCCGGCGCACCGAGTTCCCGCACGAGATCGGTGGCCGCGGAGATCGAGAACATGCAGGCCGCGAGCGCCTCGGCAGACTCTCGTTCGAGGCGCGCGTCGGTCGCGAGCGCGTACCGGGCCAGCACATCGGTGCGACGCACAGTGAGCAGGCGTTCGAGATAGCGCGCGATCAGGTCGGCAGGAGGGCTCGGGTCGCCGGTCGTGTCGTCGAACAGCGCGGCGAAATCCGCGCGCGACCGTTCGGCGAGGCGGGTGATCGCAGCCGAGACGAGCGCGTGGCGGGTGCGGAAGTAGTAGGAGGTCGAGCCCTTCGGCAGGCCGAGGTGCACGTCGATGGCCGTGTGCGTCACCGCGTGGTTGCCGCCACGGGCGGCGAGTTCGAGGGCGGCATCGCTGATGGCCGTGCGCCGGGAGGGACGTTCGGGTGAAGTCGTCACTCTACGATGATAGAGTCTCGGCCGTGAGGGTGCGCCGACGCAGGAACCGCATGTCGCCGAACACCGCCATGCCGAACCCCGTCCCCCGCACCGTGTTCGACGAGGCCGCGCGCAGCCGGGGGTTCGTGCTCGATCCCGCGCAACACGACGCCGTCGAGCAGCTGTGTCATCCCGAGCGCCCGAACGTCTACCTGTGGGGCCCGCCCGGGCGCGGCAAGAGCTGGCTCGCCGACGTGTACTTCTCGGCCTATCCCGGACGGAACAAGCTGCGCGTCCACTTCCACGAGTTCTTCCGCGACCTGCACGTCGAGCTCCGACGGCACCGCTTCGATCTCGACGCCGCACTCGATCACCTGATCGGTCGCGCCGAGCTCGTGTGCTTCGACGAATTCCACGTCCACGATCCGGCGGACGGCACGTTCGTCGCCCGGCTGTTCCCCGCACTGCTCGGTCGCCGCACGCGTCTCGTCCTGACCTCGAACTATCCTCCCCGCCACCTGCTCCCCAACCCGCTCTTCCACGACGGCTTCGTCCCGACGATCGAGCTCGTCGAGCGGTGCGCGACGGTCGTCGCTCTGGACGGTCCGCGCGATCATCGGCTCGGCTCCGACCATGCGAAGGGATTCGCGTCGGGGATCTGGGCCGTCTCCCCGTCCGACCGGCAGCTACGACGGCTCGGTCTCGAACGGCCGGCGCCGGCCGAACATCGGGTCCTGCGCCCGGCGGAACGTCCGCTCCGCGCTCTACGGGCCGAGGAGGACTGTCTCTGGTTCGACTTCGGCGATCTCTGCGACCACACCACGGCGCCGGCCGACTATCTGGCGCTTGCGGCGGATCACCTGTTCTGGGTCGTCGACAAGATCCCGGATCTGACGACCGCGGGTCGCGAACCCGCGCAGCGGTTCGCCAATCTGGTGGACGTGCTCCACGACCGCGACGTGCGGGTCGTGTTCGTCTCGGAGGTCGCGGTATCGGAACTCGCTGCTCCGGCGGGACCCGTCGCGCACGACATCGGACGCCTGCGGAGCCGACTGGCCCAGCTGAGGACGATTCAGGACACGAGTTCGCGCACCGACGCCGGAACGTCACGAGTGCGCCGGTAGGGGCCGGCGACGGCGACCGCGAACGGCCGGTGCAGCAGGTCGGCGGCCACGCTGCGCACCTCCTCGGTGGACACCGACGAGATGCGTTCGAGGGTCTCGGTGATGCTCCAGTGCTGCCCGTAGCTCAGTTCGCTGCGGCCGATCCGGTGCATGCGCGCCCCGGTGTCCTCGAGTCCGAGCACGAGACCGCCGCGCAGCGACCCCTTGGCACGGGCGCATTCCGCGTCGGTGATGCCGTGTTCGGCCACGTCGGTGAGCACCTCCCGGACCACCGCGGCGACCTCACCGAGGTTGTCGGGCTGACAGCCCGCGTACACGGAGAAGGCGCCGGTGTCGGCGAAGGTGTCGGTGCCGGAGTACACCGAGTAGGCCAGACCCCGCTTCTCGCGTACCTCCTGGAACAGGCGCGAACTCAGACCACCACCGACGGCGGCGTTGAGCACCGACAACGCCCAGCGACGCCCGTCGTGCCGGCCGAAGGACCGCACGCCGAGGGTCAGGTGCGCCTGTTCGTTGTCGCGCTCGACGATGCTCATCGTCGGCGCGGTGCGCAGTTCGAGCCGTCCGTCGCGGCAGGGCGCGGGAGTGGCCGCGTCGTCCAGGTGACCGGCGAAGGCGCGGCGCACCAGTTCGACGGTGTGCGCGTGGTCGACGTTGCCGGCGACCGCGACGACCATCCGCGGCGGGGTGTAGCGGCGCACGTGGAACGAATGCAACTGGGTCCGGGTCATGGACTCGATCGACTCGACGGATCCGATGATCGGCCGGCCGAGGGGGTGATCGCCGTACAGCGCGGTGAGCAGCGAGTCGCCGAGCAGGTCCTCGGGATCGTCGTCGCGCATCGCGATCTCCTCGAGCACCACCTGACGCTCGACGTCGACGTCCGCGCTCAGGCACCGGCCGCGCAGGACGACGTCGGCGACGACCTCGACGGCGATCGGCAGGTCGTCGTCGAGGACGTGCGCGTAGAAGCAGGTGTGTTCCTTGCTGGTGAACGCGTTGAGCTCTCCCCCGATCCCGTCCATCGTCTCGGCGATGTCGAGAGCGGTGCGCGTCGGGGTCGCCTTGAACAGCAGGTGCTCGAGAAAGTGGGCGGCGCCTGCGACCGACGGTTGTTCGTCGCGGGATCCGACACCGACCCACACTCCGACGGCCGCCGAGCGCACTCCCGGGACGTGCTCGGTGACGACCCGCACTCCCCCGGGAAGGACCGAGCGGCGGACGCCGGTGGCCGCGACGGGTGCGGGGGTCGAAGCGTCGTTCTTCACGTGGGAACTGGAAGCCATGGGGATCTTCGGTGGTCCTGACAAGGTCGGGGGGCGCGGAACATTTCACAGTACACCGGGACTCTCCCCCACCATCGGTCGCGCTCACCACCCCCGTCGTTGCGGTTGCGAACCCACGAGCCGGCCGGGACGTGCCTCCTCGCGGCTGCGGTAGACGATGTACGGCCGGAACAGGTATCCGACGGGGGCACTGAAGGCGTGGACGAGGCGCGTGAACGGCCAGATGGCGAAGAGCGCGAGGCCGATCAGGGCGTGCAGCTGGAAGCTGAACGGCGCCTCCACCATCAGGTCGCCGCGGGGTTGCAGGACCCAGATCGACCGGAACCACGGCGAGACGGTCTCCCGGTAGTTGTGTTCCTCGCCCACGACACCCGACCCCATCAGCGTGGTGGCGAGACCCGCCACGATCGCGGCGACGAGCACGACATACATGACTTTGTCGTTGAGAGTGGTGGCGCTGAAGACGGGACCGCGGGTGCGACGGCGGTACACGAGCAGGGAGATGCCGACGAGCGTCGAGACACCGGCGATCGTGCCGAGCGTGATGGCCTGCACGTGATAGGCGTGCTGACTCAACCCGACGGCGTCGGTCCACGACTGCGGGATCACCAGGCCGATGATGTGGCCGACGATCACGACCAGGATCCCGAAGTGGAACATCGGGCTCGCGATGCGCAGTAACCGCGCCTCGTACAGCTGGGACGAACGGGTGGTCCATCCGAACTTGTCGTATCGATACCGCCACCAGGTCCCCACCGCGACGATCGCGAGCGTCACGTACGGCACCACGTCCCAGAAGATCTCTCCTGCACTCATGATTCCGGGACTCCTCGCCGGGGCGGCACCGTCAGGGTGAAGGGCTGCAATCCGATCGACTCGCGGGGCGGTCCCGCCTGCGCGAGGCGCCGGGCCCGTTCCTCGTCCCGGGCGGTGACCGGCGGGAGGGTCGCGCACACGGCCGCGACGACCTGCGCGTACGGCGAGCCGGCCTCACGCAGGGAGGTGTGCAGCACGTCGAGGGCCACCCGATACCGGGTGAGGAGTTCCTCGCCCGCGGCGGGATCCACGGTGGCCGCGAATTCGAGGACGACCGGCAGATGGTCGGGTGACTCGTGGGCGGGCGGCTCGGCCCCCGCGGCACGATACGCACTCGCGAAGGCGTGCATCTCCGCCCCTCGGTTCCGGGTGTCGCCTGCTGTCCAGTAGGTCAGGTACATCGTCGAACGCCGTCGCAGGTCGAAGGTATCCACGTACTGCTGGGCGACGGAGAGGAGGTTCGGTTCGCCCAGCGCTCGGGCGGCCGCCCTCAAGACGTCCTTCTCCGGACCGGTGACGTGCTCGAGGAGTTGTTCGACGGTGTCGAGCCGTCCGGCGTGCCCTTCGTCGGGATAGGCGAGCAGCAGCGACGCGGCCTGACGGACGAGGCGCCGCTGCAGAGCGCGATCGGACGCCGTGCGCCGTGAACGCAGCAACTTCATCGCGTGTCCCCGTTCCCGTCGCGTCCGTCGGGGAACATCCCGCTCGGCACGCCCTTACCGTCCCAGTTGAGGAGGTTGACCCGTGACGGGTTCGACGCGTTCGCCGCCATCCCTTCACTGGTCTGCCGTTGCGCGAGTGCGTGGAACGTCTCGACCGCCACCGGGACCGGGGCACCGCTGGCCTCACCGAAGGGACCCGATTCGTACATCCCGGGGCCGCCCTCGTAGGACAGCGCACAGTCGGTCGCGGTCTCCTCGAGCCGATGGCCTTCGGCCGCGTACGCGGTCGGGATGACGTACCGCTCGTCGTACTTGGCGAGTGCGAGGAGCCGGTACATCGCATAGATCTGCTCTTCGCTCATGCCGACGGATTCGGGGATCTCGGGACGGGTCTCGCGTCCCAGATTGATGTCACGCATGTACGAGCGCATCGCGGCGAGCCGGCGCAGCACGGCCTCGACGACACCGGTGTCTCCGGCCGTGAACAGTTCCGCGAGGTACGCGACGGGGATGCGCAGTGCGTCCAGGGCGCCGAAGAGATTGCCGATGTCCTCGCCGTCGTGCCCCTCGCGGCTCACGGCGTCGACGACGGGCGAGAGCGGTGGCACGTACCAGACCATGGGCATCGTCCGATATTCCGGATGCAGAGGCAGCGCCACCCGGTAGGTGCTGATCAGGTCGTAGACGGGTGAACGCTGGGCGGCCTCGATCCACTCGTCGGAGATCCCTTCGGCGCGGGCGCCGGCGATCACGTCGGGATCCTTGGGATCGAGCAGCACGTCACGTTGCGCCGCGTACAGGTCCTTCTCGTCCTCCACCGAGGCCGCCTCCAGCACGCGGTCGACGTCGTAGAGGACGAGCCCGATGTAACGCAGCCGTCCCACGCACGTCTCCGAGCACACGGTGGGCAGGCCCACCTCCACCCGGGGATAGCAGAAGGTGCACTTCTCGGCCTTGCCCGTCTTGTGGTTGAAGTACACCTTCTTGTACGGGCATCCGGACACACACATCCGCCAGCCGCGGCACCGGTCCTGGTCGACGAGGACGATGCCGTCCTCCGATCGCTTGTACATCGCGCCGGACGGACACGACGCCACACACGACGGGTTCAGGCAGTGCTCGCAGATCCTGGGCAGGTAGAACATGAAGGTCTGCTCGAACTCGAGCTTCACCTGCTCGCCGACCTTCTTCAGGATCGGATCGTCCGGGACGACCGACGGAGAGCCACCGAGGTTGTCGTCCCAATTCGCCGACCACTGCACCTTCATCGGCTCACCGGAGATCAGGCTGCGTGGCGTCGCCACCGGGATGTGCTCTCCGAGCGGAGCGTTGGTGAGGTTGTCGTAGTCGTAGGTCCACGGCTCGTAGTAATCCTGGATCGAGGGCATCTTCGGGTTCGCGAAGATGCGGGCGAGTTTGGCGAATCGGCCGCCGTCCCGGAGGCGTACGCGGCCCTTGGAGTCCCGGATCCATCCGCCGCGCCAGCGTTCCTGATCCTCGTAGGTTCGCGGATAACCTTGCCCCGGACGTGTTTCGACATTGTTGAACCACACGTACTCGGTACCCGACCGATTGGTCCATGCCTGCTTGCAGGTCACCGAGCAGGTGTGGCATCCGATGCACTTGTCGAGGTTCATCACCATCGCAAGTTGTGCCATGACCTTCATGTCCGCCTCGCTTCCTGCATCGCACTCCACCCGGCTGTTCGCTCGACGAACATCAGTAGACGACCTCCTGCGATCTGCGCCGCACGATCGTCACCTCGTCGCGCTGGTTGCCCGTGGGGCCGAGATAGTTGAACGCGTAGGCGGTCTGCGCGTATCCCCCGGCCAGGTGGCTGGGCTTGATGAGGATGCGCGTCAGGGAGTTGTGGATACCGCCGCGCGTACCGGTGGTCTCGGTCCGTGGCACGTCGATGACGCGATCCTGCGCGTGATAGACGAAGACGACGCCCTCGGGCATGCGGTGCGAGACGATCGCCCGGCACACGATGACACCGTTGCGGTTGACCGCCTCCACCCAGTCGTTGTCGCTCACCGAGATCTTCGCGGCATCGGCGGCCGACATCCACATCGTGGGCCCGCCCCGGGACAAGGAGAGCATGAACAGGTTGTCCTGGTATTCGGAGTGGATCGACCACTTCGAGTGCGGCGTCAGATACCGAACGGCCAGCCCGATTCCGTCACCCGTGCCGACGGCCGGTTCGTCGAACAGTCGCGACATGTCCAGTGGGGGCCGGTAGACGGGGAGCTGCTCACCGAGTTCCTCCAGCCAGTCGTGGTCGAGGTAGAAGTGCATCCGTCCCGTCAGGGTGTGGAAGGGTTTGAGTTCCTCGATGTTGACCGTGAAGGGCGCGTACCGCCGACCTCCGGTTTCGCTCCCCGACCATTCGGGGCTCGTGATGACGGGCACGGGACGGGCCTGGGTATCGGCGTAGGTGATGCGCCGCTCTTCGCTGCCCTCCGCCAGGTGCACGAGTCGGCGCCCGGTGCGCTTCTCGAGTTCGCGGAATCCCTCGACGGCGAGCCTGCCGTTGGACGTGCCCGACAGCGCGAGGATCGTGTCGGCCATCCGTTCGGCGGTGGTGATCGCCGGACGGCCCCGTCCGGCACCGGAATCCATGACGCCGAATCTCTGTGCCAGTTCGGCGACCTCACGGTCCGGCCGGGTCACGACGCCCTTGGTGTTCAACCCGAGGGTCTCGACGAGCGGACCGAGCGTCGCCCACTTCTCCGCGATCGCACCGTAGTCCCGTTCGACGACGGCGAGCGGACCCATCGTCCTGCCCGGAACCGGCACTTCGCCGGTCGAGCGCCAGTCCCGTTCGGTGCCGGACGGATACGCCATCGCTGCGGGTGTGTCGTGCTGCAGTGTCCCCATCACGATGTCGGTGCGGGTTCCCAGGTGAGTCCGGGCGAGGGTGCTGAAGGTCTGCGCGATGGCGCCGAAAGCGTCGTAGTCCGAACGGGTCTCCCAGGGCGGGTCGACCGCCGCGGTGAAAGCGTGGATGTAGGGGTGCATGTCGGTGCTCGACAGGTCGCCCTTCTCGTACCAGGTCGCGGCGGGCAGGACGATGTCGGAGAACAACGTCGTCGAGGTCATGCGGAAGTCGATCGACATGAGCAGGTCGAGTTTTCCTTCGGGCAGGTCGTCGGGCCACGCCACCTCACCGGGCCGCAGGCCGGGGGCCGTCGGCTCGGCCTGCACGTTGGAATCGGTGCCGAGCAGGTGCCGCAGGAAATACTCGTTGCCCTTGCTGGACGAGCCGAGCAGGTTCGACCGCCACACGCTGAGCACGCGCGGCCAGTTCCGCGGGTCGTCGGGGTCGGTCACCGACAGTTTCAGTTCGCCCGAGGCGAGTTGCTGCGCGACGTGCTGTGGGATCTCCCGTCCCGCCGCCCGTGCCTGTTCGGCAACCTCGTGGGTGTTGCGGTCGAACTGGGGATAGAAGGGTGTCCAGCCCATGGCGACCGCGGACGCCATGACGTCCATCGTGTGCTTGTCGCGGAAACGCCCGCGCCCCAGCGGACTGGCCAGCGCGTCGGCACGGTAACCGTCGTAGCGCCATTGGTCGGTGTGCACGTACCAGTAGGAAGTGCCGGCCATCTGGCGGGGCGGGCGAGACCAGTCCGTCCCCATCGCCATGGCCGCCCATCCCGTGACGGGACGGCACTTCTCCTGCCCGACGTAGTGCGCCCATCCACCCCCGTTGCGTCCCATGCAGCCGGTGAGCATGAGCAGCGCGAGCACCGCGCGATAGGTGGCGTCGCCGTGGAACCACTGGCAGATGCCGGCCCCCATGATGATCATCGAACGCCCGCCCGACTCCTCGGCGTTGCGGGCGAACTCCGTCGCGATCCGGATCGCCTGGGCCGCGGGCACCCCGGTGAGGGCCTCCTGCCAGGCCGGGGTGTACGGCGAGCCCGGGTCGTCGTACCCGCTCGGCCACTGCCCGGGCAGGTCGAGCTCCGGACGGTTCACCCCGTACTGCGCGAGCATCAGGTCGAAGACGGTGCACACGAGGTGATCCCCGATCCGACGGACCGGCACACCCCGTTCGATGCTCTCACCGTGCCCGTCGACGGTGTCGAAACTCGGCAGGTGCACCGCCGCGGTCTCGACCGCTCCCCCGCCGCCGGGCGCGACCGTCAGGGTCGGGACGAGGTCACCGAGTTCGAGATTCCACTTGCCGATGCCGTCGTCGCCGTAGCGGAAGCCGAGGGAGCCCGGGGGTACGACGACGGTGTCGGTCGCACCGTCGACGAAGACCGGCTTGAACGCCGCGTTCTCGACGCTGTGTCCGAGATCGACGGCGGTGAGGTTCTTGCCCGGCACGAGCCGTCCGCCGCGTTCCTCGAGCCGCACGAGGAACGGCAAATCGGTGTATCGGCGCACATAGTCGACGAAGAACGGAACGCGCTGCCGCACATAGAACTCAGTGAGGAGCACATGGCCCATCGCCATCGCCAGGGCACCGTCGGTACCGGCCGCGCACGCCATCCACTCGTCGGCGAACTTGGTGTTGTCGGCGTAGTCCGGACTCACCGAGACGACCTTGGTGCCGCGGTAGCGGACCTCCGTCATCCAGTGCGCGTCCGGGGTGCGCGTGACGGGCACGTTCGAACCCCACATCATCAGGTAGGAGGCGTCCCACCAGTCCCCGGACTCGGGCACGTCGGTCTGATCGCCGAAGACCTGCGGCGACGCCACCGGCAGGTCGGCGTACCAGTCGTAGAACGACGTCATCACGCCGCCGAGCAGTTCGACGAACCGGGAACCGGCGGCGAAGGAGACCATCGACATGGCGGGGATCGGCGAGAAGCCGGCCACCCGGTCGGGTCCGTACTCCTTGATGGTGTGGACGTGCGCGGCGGCGATCATCTCCGTGGCCTCGGCCCACGTGACGCGCACCAGCCCACCCTTGCCGCGGGCACGCTGGTAGCGGCGGCGCCGCTCGGGATCGTTCTGGATGTCGGCCCAGGCGAGCACCGGATCGCCGAGTCGCTGCCGCGCCTCCCGGTACATCTCGACGAGCAGTCCGCGCGCGTACGGATAGCGCACGCGCGTCGGCGAGTAGGTGTACCAGGAGAAGGCCGCGCCGCGCGGGCACCCACGCGGTTCGTACTCGGGACGGTCGGGGCCGACTGTCGGATAGTCGGTTTCCTGGGTCTCCCAGGTGATGATGCCGTCCTTGACGTAGATCTTCCACGAACACGAACCGGTGCAGTTCACCCCGTGTGTAGAGCGGACGACCTTGTCGTGGCTCCAGCGGTCCCGGTAGAAGATGTCGCCTTCTCGGCCACCGCGCCGCGTGACCGTGCGTGTGTCGTCGGACTGCTCGCCGGAGGTGAAGAACCGTCCGCTGCGCACGAGCAGTTCCTCGATCCGGTTCCCGATTCCGGCGGTGTCCGTCACGATTTCTCCTCACGTACGTCGCGGGCCCCGGATCCTGCTGCTGTCGGGGGCGGTTCGTGGGTGTGCAGGCGGAATGCGGTGTAGAGCAGGCACACCAGTGCCGTCGCCGCGAGCAGGAGCAGACCGACGGTGTAGTCGTTGCCCTCGGCGTCGTAGGTCGCGCCCATCACCAGGGGCGGGAAGTAACCGCCGAGCCCACCTGCTGCGGCGACGATGCCGGTGACACTGCCCACCGCGTGTGCCGGGGCGCGACGCGCCACCCACGCGAAGACACCACCGGTGCCGATGCCCAGGAAGATCGCCATCGTGATGAACGTCAGCGCCGACCACAGGTCGGGCGGGGGCTGGAAGGTCGCTATCACCGCCATCACCGCGGTACCGGCGAACGAGGCCAGGACCACGTACTTCGGCGGCACCCGGTCCGACAGCGCTCCGCCCACGGGCCGCGCGAGGACCGCGGCGAGCGCGAAACCCGCCGTGCGCGTACCGGCGTCGACGGCGGAGAAGCCGTAGATCGTCTTGATGTAGGTGGGCAGATAGTTGCTGAATGCCACGAACCCGCCGAACACGACGGCGTACAGGAACGACATCTCCCAGGTCACACCGAGTTTCGCCGCGGCGGTCAACTTGGGCAGGACCGGATCGGTGTTGGGACGGAATTCGGGAGCGTTGCGCATCACCAGGATGCACACCACGGCGGTCACGGCGAGCGCGGCCGCCACGACGATGTGGGTGGGCACCAGCCCGAACCAGTTCACGAAGCGCGGTGTGAAGAAGGCCGACAGGGCCGTGCCCACCATGCCCGCCCCGAACACGCCGGTCGCGAAGCCGCGGCGGGCAGGTTCGTACCAGTTGTTGGCGAACGGGATCCCGACCGCGAAGATCGTGCCCGCGATGCCGAGGAAGAACCCGCAGACCAGGAGCAGCGGGTAGGAGCCGGCCTCGGCGGCGAATCCGACCGCGACGACAGGAACGATCGACAGCAGCGAGACGACGATGAACATCGCCCGTCCGCCGTACCTGTCCGTCATCGCCCCGACCACGATGCGGCCGAGGGAGCCCACGAGGATCGGCGTGGCCACCAGCATCGACGCTTCCGTGCTGCTGAGCGACATGTCGGTGGCGTAGGTCGTCGACAGCGGCCCGATCATGTTCCAGGCCCAGAAGTTGATGGCGGACACCCACGTTGCCAGAGCCAGATTCGCTCCGCGCAACCTCCCGAGATCCGCCGGCGTGACCGTTCTCACATACTCAGGGAACCATTCCCGGGCGCGGTCCGGACCCGGTTCGGCGGAACCTCACCCGGATGACGTCCGGCCGTTGCACCCCGGTAACCATGGTCTGCCGGAAACGACGCACCCGTGGTGCCCGACCGGATGTCGGGCGCCACGGGTGCGGGGTTCACCCGCCCACCGGGAACCGGCAGGCGGGTGGGGTGATCAGGACTCGGCGTTCTCGCCGGTCGCAGCGGCCTCGGCCGACTCGTCCTCGACGGGGACGAGGCTGATCTTGCCGCGGTTGTCGATGTCGGCGATCTCGACGCGGATCTTCGAACCGACGTTCACGACGTCCTCGACCTTGGCGATGCGCTTGCCGTTGCCGAGCTTGCTGATGTGCACCAGGCCGTCGCGGCCGGGGAGCAGGGAGACGAACGCTCCGAACGCCGTGGTCTTGACCACGGTGCCGAGGAAGCGCTCGCCGACCTTCGGCAGCTGCGGGTTGGCGATGGCGTTGATCTTGTCGATCGCGGCCTGCGCGGACGGGCCGTCCGCTGCACCGACGTAGACGGTGCCGTCATCTTCGATGGAGATGTTGGCGCCGGTCTCCTCGGTGATCGAGTTGATCATCTTGCCCTTGGGGCCGATGACCTCACCGATCTTGTCCACCGGGACCTTGATGGTGGTGATACGCGGAGCGAACTCGCTCATCTCGTCGGGCGTGTCGATGGCCTCGGCCATGACTTCGAGGATCGTGGCGCGAGCATCGTGGGCCTGCGAGAGCGCACCGGCGAGGACCTGCGACGGGATACCGTCGAGCTTGGTGTCGAGCTGCAGGGCGGTCACGAAGTCCTTCGTGCCGGCGACCTTGAAGTCCATGTCGCCGAACGCGTCCTCCGCACCGAGGATGTCGGTGAGGGCGACGTAGCGGGTCTCGCGGGTGCCGTCCTCGAGTTCGACCTCGTCGGAGACCAGGCCCATGGCAATACCGGCGACCGGGGCCTTGAGCGGCACACCGGCGTTGAGCATCGACAGCGTCGAGGCGCAGACCGAACCCATGGACGTCGAGCCGTTGGAGCTCAGGGCCTCGGAGACCTGACGAATGGCGTAGGGAAACTCCTCCTGGCTCGGGAGCACCGGGATCAGGGCACGCTCGGCGAGCGCACCGTGACCGATCTCGCGACGCTTCGGGGAGCCCACACGACCGGTCTCACCGGTGGAGTACGGCGGGAAGTTGTAGTGGTGCATGTAGCGCTTGCTGGTCTCGGGACCGAGCGAGTCGACCTGCTGCGCCATCTTCACCATGTCGAGCGTGGTGACACCCATGATCTGGGTCTCGCCGCGCTCGAACAGCGCCGAACCGTGGGCGCGGGGAACGACCGCGACCTCGGCGGAGAGAGCACGGATGTCGGTGACACCGCGACCGTCGATGCGGAACTGGTCGCGCAGGATGCGCTGGCGCACGAGCTTCTTGGTCAGCGAGCGGAAGGCAGCGCCGATCTCCTTCTCGCGACCCTCGAAGTTCGGAGCGACCTGCTCGAGCACCTCGACCTTGATCTCGTCGGTGCGGTCGTCGCGCTCCTGCTTGCCGGCGATGGTGAGCGCCTCGGCGAGCTTCTCCGACGCAGCGGACTCGACCGCGGCGTAGACGTCGTCCTGGTAGGGCGGGAACAGCGGGAAATCGCCGGTGGGCTTCGCGGAGGCAGCGGCGAGCTGCTGCTGCGCGATGCACAGGCGGGCGATGAACGGCTTCGCTGCCTCGAGGCCCTCGGCCACGACGGTCTCGGTGGGCGCCTGGGCGCCACCGTCGACGAGGGCGATGACGTTCTCGGTCGCCTCGGCCTCGACCATCATGATCGCGACGTCGGCGGTGTCGGGGTTGTCTCCCCCACCGACGATGCGACCGGCGACGACCATGTCGAAGACGGCGTTCTCGAGCTGCTCGACGGTCGGGAACGCGACCCACTGGCCCGACTTGTTGTCGTCGGAGACGATGAGCGCGACACGCACGCCACCGACCGGGCCGGAGAACGGCAGGCCGGCGAGCTGGGTGGAGGCCGACGCGGCGTTGATCGCGACGACGTCGTAGAGGTCGTTCGGGTTCAGGCTCAGAACCGTGACGACGACCTGGATCTCGTTGCGCAGACCGTCGACGAAGGACGGGCGCAGCGGCCGGTCGATCAGACGGCAGGTCAGGATCGCGTCGGTGGAGGGGCGTCCCTCGCGACGGAAGAACGAGCCCGGGATGCGACCCGCGGCGTACATGCGCTCCTCGACGTCCACCGTCAGCGGGAAGAAGTCGAACTGGTCCTTGGGCTGCTTCGAGGCGCTGGTGGCCGAGAGCAGCATGGTCTCGTCGTCGAGATAGGCGACGACCGAACCGGCGGCCTGGCGTGCGAGGCGGCCGGTCTCGAAACGGATGGTGCGGGTGCCGTAGGCACCGTTGTCGAGCGTCGCGGTGGTCTCGTAGACCCCTTCGTCGATCTCGACTGCGGTAGTGCTTGTCATCTGTATGTCTTCTCTTCCCTCTTCGTCTTCGCCGTACCCGCGCGGGCGCCGCGACCCCCGTGGCCACGGCTGCGCACCGACTCACGGAGGCGGTCGTCGATCGAAACCCTCCGGCGGATTCGGGATACGACACCCGACGGGACCGGAAGGTCACTACCGAGGACCGACACCGTCGGTGCATACGGATCATCGCCGCTGGAGGCGATGGAAGTCGCCGGCCGAACCGGCACAAACACCGACAGCCAACGAGGCCCAGTGTAGTGGGTACCCCGTCGGCTGCCGGAAAAGATCAGCGAATGCAGATCAGGTCGTGTCGTGTCCGCGTCAGCGACGCAGACCCAGACGCTGGATGAGCGAGCGGTAACGCTCGACGTCGACCTTCTCGACGTACTTCAGCAGGCGGCGACGACGACCGACCAGCAGCAGCAGGCCGCGGCGGGAGTGGTGGTCGTGCTTGTGCTGCTTGAGGTGCTCGGTGAGGTCCACGATGCGCTTGGTGAGCAGTGCCACCTGCGCCTCGGGGGAACCGGTGTCGGTCTCGTGGAGGCCGTACTCGCCGAGGATCTGCTTCTTCTGTTCGGTGGTCAGAGCCACTGGGTCACTCCTGTACAACTGACGTCCGCGTGACGGTAGACGGACCGGAGTCCGCCCGGTACGGCCACCGCGAACCGCAGCGCGCACCGACGGTCCAGCCTATCAGAGCCGGCTTCCGCCGCCGAACCACGATCGGGGTTCAACGCCGGCCGGCACCCGCGCGGCCCACCGCGGCCGACACCTCGGCGAAACCCTGATCGAGCAGCTCGACGTACCGGTCGATGTCGCGGTTGGGACGGTTGTCGTCCCGTGCCGGGGCCAGGACGGTGACCGCGAACGCATCCCCCGCCCGCGCGAAGGTGTGCATGAAGTCGACACGCGGCACGAGGGCCTGCACACCGGCAATGAACTTCAGGTGCCCCCACGGCACCGACCACCGTACGTCCGCACCGCAGTTGACGCTGCTGAGCGCCGTCGCGACGCCGGGGACCGCTCCGGACGCGAGCGCGCGCGCCAGCGCGCGGGAGACACGCCGGAAGACCGGATAGGGCGCGGCGCCCGTGCGGTGCATCGCGTCGATGCTCTCCGCCGAGTCGACGCGGGCCCGTTCACGCGCGAGGGAGTCGGCAATCGTCGCCGCGCGCTGCGCAGGCTCGGGGATCTCGACGTGCAGGGGCACCAGACCGCCCGCGACGCGATTCACCCCGAGCCCGGCCGCCGACTCGCCGAGCGCCACGGGCACCGCCGCGTACTCCGAGGGCAGATCCTCCCCGCGCTCGCGGTAATAGCGCTCCATCGCGAGCGACACCGCCGTCAGCCCGAGGGCGGTCACCGTCCACGATCGTCCGGCCAGCGCCGACAGGTCGGGCCGCAGGATGCGGATGACCCGGCGGTTCGTCTGCACGACGGGAGTCCTGTCCGGGGCGGGATCCGCGCTTACCGTTCCGGGCAGCGGATCCTGACGGCGACGACGCGCCTCCAGATGTGCCCGCACGAGCCCGCCGAGCGCGACGACCGGCCAGATCGCGAGACGGGCGATGCCGTGCGTCGTGGCCGCGACGGGATGGGTCGTGCCGGCGGGCGGCGCGAGACCGTCGACCTCCAGCGGCCGGCCCTCCTCACCGAACAGGGCTTCGAGGAGCCCCCGGGCGGAGGAACCGACGAGCATGGCATGGCTCGCCTGGATCGCGGCGACGGTGACGGTCGCGCCGGGCTCGTCCGGATCGGGGACGCCCGGGAAGACGTGCACCTGCCACGGGCACCGGGCGGCGTCGACGCCGTCGGCGGACAGTCGCGCCACCGACCCGAGCCAGTCCTCGAAGGTGGAACTGCGCGCGTCGTGGACGGTGACCACGTCGTCGACGGCGAGGTCGGCCTTCACCCAGTAGGGATAGTCCAGTGAGCCCGGCGCGTCGGCGATCCGACGTGCCAGAGCGCTGACCAGGTGCATCCGGGAGTCGAAGAACGACAGAATCGACCCGCGGTCCGGGGTGTGTCCCCGGTCCTCCGAGAACACGGCGAACGACCACCAATCGGTGGGCCGTCCCGGGATCGACTGAAAGTAGTTACCCGCATCGACCCACGAAAGGCGCGCGGACCTCCACTCTCGAAAAAACATGTAGCCGATTGTGACGGCGGACAAGACCTTTTTCGTACCGAACTCGCAGTTTCGTTCGTTCGGACGACACCGGACGGTCGACGGACACCCACGTCACTGGGGAGTCGGTGTCACTGGGGAGTCGGTGTCACTGGGGAGTCTTCGTGAGAACCTCTCGCGCTCGTTCGGCGTCGCGGTGCATCGCGGAGATGAGCGCCTCGACCGAATCGAACTTCTCCATGCCCCGCAGCCGCTCGACGAAGTCGACCGCCACGTGCTGGCCGTAGAGATCGGCCTTCTCGTCGAGGACGAACGCCTCGACCGTGCGCTTGCGTCCGGAGAAGGTCGGATTGGTGCCCACCGACACGGCCGCAAGGTAACGTTGACCGGCCGTGAGTCCCTCGACGGGCGAACCGGAGTCGAGCACCGTGAACCAGGCCGCGTACACCCCGTCGGCGGGGATCGCCGCGTAGATCGGCGGTGCGACGTTGGCGGTCGGGAATCCGAGTCCGCGACCGCGGCCGTCGCCGTGCACGACCACGCCCTCGACCCGGTGCGGGCGCCCGAGTGCGTCCGCGGCCGCGACGACATCCCCGGCGTCGACGCACGAACGGATGTAGGTCGACGAGAACGTCACGGCGTGCTCGGCGACCAGCGTGAGCCCCTGCACCGCGAACCCGAAGCGCTCACCGATCGAGCGCAACATGTCGACGGTGCCGGCCGCCTTCTTCCCGAAGGTGAAGTTCTCCCCCACGACCACCTCGGCCACGTGCAGTCGCTCGACGAGGATCTCGTGGGCGTACCGCTCCGGTGAGAGCTTCATGAACTCCGGGGTGAACGGCATGACGCAGAAGACGTCGATACCGAGTTCCTCGGCGAGCTCGGCGCGTCGCGCGAGGGTGGTCAGCTGCGCCGGGTGGCTGCCCGGACGGACCACTTCCATGGGGTGGGGATCGAAGGTCATGAGCACGGCGGCCACCCCGCGTGCCCGCGCGGCCTCGACGGCACGCGCTATGAGCTGCTGATGGCCGCGGTGTACACCGTCGAACACGCCGATCGTGAGTACACACCGACCCCAGTCCGCAGGAATTTCGTCCAGACCTCGCCATCTCTGCACATCGGCAGCCTACGGCCCGTGAGCGGGTCGGGCACGCCCGGATGGCTCCCGGCGCGCCCCACATGACGGTGACGGCTCGGCGAATGCATAATTTCGGTGTGCCGAACTTTTCGCCGAGAGCCCGCAGAACACAGTCCGTACGTTCCCGTGGCGGTCGCATGATCGCCGCCCTCGCGGCCACGGCCTGTGCCGCCGCCCTCGCGGCGTGTTCGACCACCGGTTCCGCCGACGATCGGCCACTGGTCCTGACCACCTTCACCGTCCTTGCCGACATGGCACGCAACGTCGGCGGCGATCACGTGCGGGTCGAGTCCATCACCAAGCCCGGCGCCGAGGTCCACGGCTACGAGCCCACCCCGGGCGACCTGCGGTTCGCGACCGAGGCCGACCTCGTCCTCGACAACGGACTCGGTCTCGAACGGTGGTTCGAACAGTTCGTCGCCGACGTCGACGCCCAGCACGTGGTCGTGAGCGACGGTGTGGACCCACTGCCGATCGGTGAGGGCGCGATGACGGGCCCCTACAATCCCCACGCCTGGATGTCCCCACTCGCCGCCCGCGTCTACGTCGACAACATCGCCGCGGCACTGGCCGACCTCGCCCCCGAGCACGCGGACGACTTCGCGGCCCGCGCCGAGGCGTACAAGGCCGAACTCGACGCTCTCCACACCGAACTCGTCACCGCCCTCGACGGCATCCCTGCCAACCGGCGCGCACTCGTCACCTGTGAGGGCGCGTTCAGCTATCTCGCTCGGGATGCCGGGCTGCAGGAGGCCTATCTGTGGCCGGTGAACTCCGACCAGCAGGGCACCCCCCAGCAGATCGCCCGGACCGTCGACTTCGTGCGCACCAACGAGGTGCCGGCGGTGTTCTGTGAATCGACCGTCTCGGACAAGGCGCAACGGCAGGTCGCGGCCGATACCGGAACGGAGTTCGGCGGAATCCTCTACGTCGACTCGCTCTCCGAGGCGGACGGCCCCGTCCCCACCTACCTCGATCTGCTCCGACACGACATCGACGTCATCACGACGGGACTGAGGCCATGACTTCGACACTCGACACACCGGCACTGTTCGTCGACGACGTGACGGTGCGCTACGACACCGTCCTGGCCCTGCAGAACGTCACTCTGAAGCTCGCACCGGGCCGTGTCTGCGGACTCGTGGGAACCAACGGTTCGGGCAAGTCGACGCTGTTCAAGACGATCATGGGCCTCGTGCGACCCACCTCGGGTCGCGTCACCATCGGCGGGACGACCACCGCCGTGGCGCGTCGCCGGACGCAGGTCGCCTACGTGCCGCAGTCCGAGGCAGTCGACTGGAACTTCCCGATCGGCGTGCGCGACGTCGTCATGACGGGCCGCTACGGCCACCAGGGCTTCCTGCGCCGCCCGCGCGCCGCCGACCACGAGGCCGTCGACGCCGCGCTCGACCGGGTCGGCATGACCGCGCTGTCCGGCCGGCAGATCGGGCAGCTCTCGGGCGGCCAGCGCAAGCGTGTCTTCGTGGCACGGGCGATCGCGCAGGGCTCGCCATTGCTGCTGCTCGACGAGCCGTTCGCGGGGGTCGACACCACCACCGAGCACGCGCTGACCGCCGTCATCCGCGAACTGGCGGCGAGCGGTCACACGATCCTCGTCGCCACCCACGATCTCGCGGGTCTGGCGCAACTGTGCGACGAAGCGGTGCTGCTGCAGCGACGCGTGCTCGTGCACGGCTCCCCCGAGGAGATCCTCCTCCCGGAGAACCTCGCCCGCGCCTTCGGCGCTCCCCCACCGGCGAACGGTGGACGAGCCGAGGACGTCGCGCGGGAGACCTACGCACAGGAGGCCGGACGATGATCGACGTGCTGATCGAACCCCTGCAGTACGGCTTCATGCAGCGCGCGCTGCTCGTCGCGGTCGCCGCGACGATCGTGTGCGCGCTGCTCAGCTGCTGGCTCGTGCTCATCGGCTGGTCGCTGATGGGCGACGCGGTCTCGCACGCCGTACTGCCCGGTGTCGTCCTCGCCTATTTGGTGGGGGTGCCGTTCGCGCTCGGAGCCCTCGTCTTCGCCGGCATCGCCGTCGCGTTGATCTGGCTCGTCCGCGGCACGAGCCGCGTCAAGGAGGACGCCACCATCGGCATCGTCTTCACGACACTGTTCGCCTTGGGCGTGGTGCTGATCTCGAAGAACCCGAGCCAGATCGACCTGCACCACGTGCTGTTCGGAAACCTGCTCGGGCTCGCGACGGGCGACGTCTGGCAGGTGTCGATTCTGGCGGCCGTCGTGCTGGCCGTCCTCGTCGCGAAGCGCCGCGATCTGACGCTGTTCGCCTTCGACCGCGTCCAGGCGCACACCCTCGGCCTGTCCCCCGCCGCGCTGTCGGCGCTGCTGTTGTCGCTGCTCGCGGTGACGATCGTCAGCGCGCTGCAGGCGGTCGGCGTGATCCTGGTCGTCGCGATGCTCATCATCCCGGGCGCGACGGCCTATCTGCTCACCGACCGGATGGCCCGGATGCTGGTGATCGCACCGGTACTCGCGGTGATCGCGTCGGTGGTCGGTGTGTACACGAGCTATTACACCGACGCCGCGACCGGCGGGGTGGTGGTGCTCGCCCAGGCCGTGGTCTTCACTCTCGCGTACCTGTTCGCGCCGCGTCAGGGTGTCGTCACCCGGCTCGTGATGCGTCGCCGCGCGCCGGAGGGCGAAAGAACGAGCGAGACGACGGAGAGCGTGATTCCCGGGTGATGGTTACCTAAGCTGGACGCGTGCCTGAGAGTAACGAGACCACCGCGACCGAGATGCTGTCCTCGGTCGCACAGGACTATCTCAAGATCATGTGGACGGTCCAGGAGTGGTCCGGGGAGAAGATCTCCACCAAGCTGCTCGCCGAGAAGCTGGGCGTGTCGGCGTCCACCGTGTCCGAAGCGGTGCGCCGTCTCGCGGACCAGGGGCTCGTCGACCACGAGCGCTACGGCGCGATCTCCCTCACCGACGAGGGCCGGCAGGCCGCGGTGGCGATGGTCCGGCGCCACCGCCTCATCGAGACCTTCCTGGTCCGCGAGCTCGGCTACGGGTGGGACGAGGTGCACGACGAGGCCGAGATCCTCGAGCACGCCGTCTCCGAACGGATGGTCGCGGCGATCGACACCAAACTCGGTCATCCCGAACGCGACCCGCACGGCGACCCGATCCCGGCGCCCGACGGCACGATCCCGTCACCTCCGGCCCGCGCCCTGAGCGAGTTCAACGACGGCGACCACGGCCGCGTGGCCCGCATCTCCGACTCCGACCCCGCGATGCTGCGCTACTTCGACGAGGTGGGGATCGCCCTCGACACCGACATCACCGTGCTCGAACGTCGCGACTTCGCCGGAACCATCTCGGTCCGGCTGGGCCCGACCGAGGGCCGCACGATCGATCTCGGTCACCCGGCAGCGGAAGCGATCTGGCTCGTCTGAGCCGACTCACATGTTGGAGGGCCGCACGACGAACACCGCCGCGGCCCGCTTGCCCTTCTCCTGCAGCAGCGCCGCGGCCCGACCCTGTGCATCCACGGCACCGTAGACCCCGTGGATCCCGACGGGCTCGAGCCAGCGGCCGTTCGCGAGCAGTCCCGCCTCCTCGTCGCTGATGGTGCGGCACTCGAAGGCCGTGCGCACGGCCGCGTCGATGTCGAGGCTCGGCGTCGGATCGTCGGCGAGTTGTTCGAGCGTGCGGGCGTGCTCGAGGCCGAACGGGCCGACCTTCGTGCGACGCAGCGCCGTGAGATGACCGCCCACTCCGAGCGCCGCGCCGAGATCGCGTGCGAGCGCCCGGATGTAGGTGCCGGACGAGCAGTCCACGTCGACGTCGACGTCCACGAAGCCGCTCTCGGGCACATCGCGGCGGGCGAGGACGTCGAACCGCGAGACGGTGACCGGCCGGGCCTTCAACTCGACCGCCTCCCCCTCGCGCATGCGAGCATAGGCGCGCTTGCCGTCGATCTTGATGGCGCTGACGCTGGCGGGCACCTGCTGGATGTCGCCTGTCAACGCGGCCACGCCTTCGCCGATCTGCTCGTCGGTCACGTGCGTCGCATCGGTGGTCGCGACGGTCTCGCCCTCCGCGTCGTCGGTGACGGTGCTCTGCCCGAGACGGATCGTCGCGGTGTACGACTTGGTCGTCAGTGCGAGCAGCCCGAGCAGCTTCGTAGCGCGCTCGACGCCGAGAACGAGCACACCCGTCGCCATGGGGTCGAGGGTGCCCGCGTGCCCGACCTTGCGGGTGCCGAGCAGTCGGCGGCAGCGCGCCACCACGTCGTGGCTCGTCATGCCGGCGGGCTTGTCGACGACGAGCAGGCCCGCGCGGGCGAGTGCCGGATGTTCCTGCGGGGGTACGGTGTCGTTCATCAGCGCACCGTGATCGCGGTGAGGACGAGACCGTCGGCGACGAGCCACCGTCCGTCGAAGCCCGTCAACGGCTGTCCGTCGAGGGTGTCACCGGGGACGAGCAGTCGCGAATGGAAGGTGCCGGTGACCGCGTCCGAGGTGGTGTCGCGCGCGAAGGTGATGTGGGCGTCCTCGAAGCCCAGCCACCTCTTCGTCAGCGGGAACCACGCCTTGTAGGTGGCCTCCTTGGCGCAGAACAGCAGACGGTCCCAGTGCAGGTCGTCGCCGGCCGAGGCGAGCCACTCGCGTTCGGGTTCGAGGCTCACCGCGGGCAGCACCCCGTCGGGGAGCACGTCGTGCGGTTCGGCGTCGATGCCGAGCGAACGGATCTGCAGCGAATAACCCAGCACCGCACCGCGATAGCCGTCACAGTGGGTGAGGCTGCCGACGACGCCGCGCGGCCAGACGGGATCACCCTTCTCTCCGCGCAGTACCGGCGCGGGGTCGACGCCGAGGGTGCGCATGGCCTGGCGGGCGCAGTGACGGGCACCGGCGAACTCGCGGCGCCGCTTCTCCACGGCCCGCGCCACGAGCGGCTCCTCCTGGGGATGCGGCCGCAGTCCCGGTGGGTCCTCGAACAACTCGGCTGCAGCGACGCCGTCCGGCACGATGCGCCCGATCAGCGCGCCGCGCGTGTCCGTCTTCTGGCCGGTGTCCGGTTCGGTCACCGCAACTCCTTCTCTCGTTGAGCCCGCATCTTCTCGGCCTCGGCTTCCATCTCGGGGGTCACGGTGAAGTGACCGCCCCACTTGTTCAGGCTGCCCGGCGGATACTCCGGGACGGGGAGGATCTGCCGCAGGGGCTGCTCCGGCATGCCGCGTCGCTGCCATTCGCGCGGGTAGCCGACCGAGACCTCCTCGAAGCGCACCCCGTCGTAGTAGGTGGTCCGCGGGATGTGCAGGTGGCCGTAGACGCTGCACAGCGCCCGGTAGCGCAGGTGCCAGTCGGCCGTCTCGGTGGTGCCGCACCACAGCGCGAACTCGGGGTAGAACAGCATCCGCGTGGGTTCGCGCACCAGCGGGAAGTGGTTGATCAGCACGGTGGGCAGCGCGGGATCGAGCGCGTCGAGACGGGCTCGGGTCTGCTCCACACGTACCCGGCACCAGGTGTCGCGCGTGATGTACGGATCCGGCTTCAGCAGGAACTCATCGGTCGCGACGACGTTGCGTTCGCGCGCGAGAGCGAGACCGTCCGCCTTCGTCGTGGTGCCCTCCGGCAGGAACGAGTAGTCGTAGAGCAGGAACATCGGCACGAGCACCACGGGCCCGTCCTCGCCCTCCCAGATCGGATACGGATCCTCGGGGGTGAGCACGTCGAGTTCGCGGCACATCGTCACGAGGTAGTCGTAGCGCGCGACCCCGAACATCTGCACCGGATCCTTGGCGGTGGTCCACAGTTCGTGGTTGCCGGGCACCCAGATCACCTTCGCGAACCGGCTGCGGAGCAGCGACAGCGCCCACCGGATGTCGTCGGTCTTCTCCGACACGTCGCCCGCGACGATCAACCAGTCGTCGGGCGACTCGGGATACAGATCCTCGGTGACCGGCCGGTTGCCCCGATGGCCCACATGGATGTCGCTGATCGCCCACAGCTTCGCTGCCACGCACTAACCTCCCGACTCGTCCTGGACACGCACCTGCCGGTCCGCGCCCGTCACCGCCCATCGTCCCGAGAGCGTGCGCCATACGACGGCGATCATCCGGAACACGATGAACACCGTAAGCCCCGTCCAGATACCCGCCAGACCCCAGTCGTACGCGAGCGACAACCAGATCAACGGCAGAAAGCCGAACAACGCCGAGGCCAGCGTCGCGGTCCGCAGGAACGCCGCGTCCCCGGCACCGAGGAGAACACCGTCGAGTGCGAACACGATTCCTGCGAGCGGCATGATCGCGACGAAGAACCACCACGCCACGCCGATCTGATCGAGCACCTCGGTGTCGGTGGTGAACAGACCCGGGATCACGTCCTTCCCGACCACGAAGACCACCGCGAGGACGACGGCGAAGACCGCCGACCAGGCCGACAACCGCCACGCCAGGCGCGTCGCGCCCCGCCGATCGGCCGCACCGAGCGCTGCGCCGACGAGGGCCTGCGCGGCGATCGCCAGCGAGTCCAGGGTGAGGGTCACGAAGTTCCACAGTTGCAGCACGACCTGATGACCGGCCACCGCGGCCGCACCGAAGCGCGACGCCACCGCCGCCGCGGACAGGAAACAGGCCTGGAACGCGAGGCTGCGGGCGATCAGATCGCGTCCGAGCCGCAACTGCGCCCCGATCACGGCCGGTCGAGGCCGAAGCGGAACCCCGGACCGCAGCAGCGCCACGACGAACAGGACGGCCGTCACGGACTGCCCGATCACGTTGGCGACGGCGGAACCGACCAGCTCCCACCGGGGAGCACCCAGCAGACCGTGGACCAGAACCGGGCACAGCACTGCCGACAGGGCGAGACCGACAATGACGAATCGCAGCGGCCGGATCGTGTCCTGGACGCCGCGCATCCAGCCGTTCCCGGCCAGGCCGACGAGGATCAAGGGTGCCCCGAACAGCGCGACCCGCAGCCACGAGACGGCGGCGTCGGCGATCTCGGCATCGCCGGCGAGCAGCCGCGCGACGGGACCGGCCAGTGCCTGGCCGACGAGCAGGATCGCCAGTCCGACGATCATCGCGAGCCAGGTCGCCTGCACGCCCTCGCCGACGGCGTCGTCGTGCCGGTCCGCGCCGTGGAAACGCGCCGCGCGCGCGGTGGTGCCGTACGACAGGAAGGTGAGCTGGGTGCTCACCTGCGCGAGGATCAACCCTCCGATCGCGAGACCGGCCAGGGGCAGCGCCCCGAGCCGGCCGACGACAGCGATGTCGAACAGCAGGTAGAGCGGTTCCGCCGCGAGCACCCCGAGGGCGGGAAGGGCGAGCCCGAGGATCCGCCGTCCGGTGACGTCCGAGGCACGTGAGCCGCCGGGCGTCTCGGAGGCGCGTGAGCCGCCGGGCGTATCGGAGGCGGGCGACCCGCCGGACGCAGTCAACCGAGCACGCCGCGTAGGGCGGCGACTATCCGATCGGTGTCGCCGTGGGCGGTGTATCCCGCCGCCAGGCGGTGTCCTCCGCCGCCGAGTGCGGTGGCGACGGCGGACACGTCCACCGAGGTCTTCGCGCGCAGCGAGACGGTCCACTCCTCGGGAGCGACCTCCTTGAACACCGCGGCGACCTCGGCCTCGGCGGTGGTGCGCACGATGTCGATGACGCTCTCGACCTCCTCCGGACCGAGATGCGCGGAGTCGGCGCGCCGGACGAAGGCGTAGACCAGTCCCCTGCCCTGCGCAGCGTCGCGTTCGAGCGTGGCGGTCGCCAGCACCGACGACAGCATCGGCAACCATCCGAAGGGATGGGTGTCGAGCAGGGCCCGCGTGATCGACGTGCCGTCGATCCCGGTGGCGAGCAGTCGCTCGGCGAGTCCGTGGGCCTGCGGGCGACCCCACCGGAACGATCCGGTGTCGGTCACCAGTCCCGCGTACAGGCAGTGCGCGAGTGCGGCATCGATCTCGACACCCCACACGTCGAAGAGGTCGGCGAGCACCATCGCGGTGGCCTCGGACTCCGGGTCGACGAGGTTGTGGGTGCCGAACCGCGTGTTGGACAGATGGTGGTCGATCACCAGGACGTTCGGTGCGGTCTTCAGACGGTCGCGCAGGACACCGAGACGGCCCGCGGTACCGCAGTCGACGGTCACCACGAGATCGGCCTCGCGGCGCACCTCCGCGACCGGCGTGACCAGGTGGGCGCCCGGCAGCGACCGCATCGATTCCGGCATGTCCGCGGGCGAACCGAACGCGACCTGCACGGCGACACCGCGTCGCTCGAGCGCGAGCCCTAGGGCGAGCCCGCTGCCGAGGGTGTCGGCGTCGGGGTTGATGTGGCACAGCACCGTCACGGTGGCCGCCGCGTCGAGCAGTGCGGCGGCACCGTGCAGGTCGACGGATCCTGCCGGGCCGGACGGAACGCCGGCATCGTGGCGGTGTGACGGGACCATCGGAGGAGTCTGGTCGGGCACCGGTGCGTTATTCGTCGTCGTCACCGGCGTCGCGCTCACGGGGTTCCTTGTAGGGATCGGCATCGCCGGCCGGAACGGCACCCTCACGGGCGCGTGCGACCTCGTCGTCGGCCGCGCGAGCACGCGCGAGGAGTTCCTCCATGTGTCGTGCCGTGTCGGGCACGGTGTCGGTGACGAACGTCAGCGTCGGGGTGAACCGCACACCGGTGCCGGCGCCCACCTTCGAGCGGAGCACGCCCTTGGCCTTCTCGAGGCCGGCAGCAGCGGCCTCGTGATCGGGTTCGGTGTTCAGATCCGCGCCGCGGACCGTGTAGTAGACGGTGGCGTCGTGCAGATCCGCGGTGACCTTCGCGTCGGTGATCGTCACGAACTCGAGCCGCGGATCCTTGATCTCGAGGTCGATGGCGGTGGCCACGATGGTGGCGATGCGCTTCGCGAGTCGGCGGGCCCGTGCTGGATCGGCCATGTCGTTCGTTCCCTTCTGTGGCCGCCGGCAGGCGGCCCGTCGTGCGGCCGGGATCAGTCCTCGGGCCCGTACAGCCTGCGTCTGACCGACAGCAGGTCGAGTTCGGGCCGCTGGGCGACCAGCCGCTCACACTTGTCCAGTATCTCTCCGACGTGCGCGAGGTCGGGGGCGACGACCGCCACACCCACCTGCGCCCGGCGGTACAGATCGTGTTCCCCGGTTTCGGCGGCGGACACCCCGAGCCGGCGCAATTCTGCGACCACCGGACGGATCGCCGATCTCTTCTGTTTGAGCGAATGCACGTCGCCGAGCAGCAGGTCGAGTTCGAGTGCTCCCAGATACATCCGCTTCTCCCCTCGAGGACAGTCCGGTCGGCCGCCCGGTCGGCTCCGTGCCGGCAGGGTCGGGCGTCCCGACACACCCGTGGCGGCGAACGACGAATCGTTCACCGCCACGGGTGCGGGTGGATCAGTCGCGCGGCTTCTCGCGCAACTCGTACGCCTCGATCACGTCGCCGACCTTGATGTCGGAGTAGGTGATCGTCAAACCGCACTCGAAGCCCTCGCGGACCTCGGTGACGTCGTCCTTCTCGCGGCGCAGCGACGAGATGGTGACCGTCTCGGCCACGACGTTGCTGTCGCGGATGAGGCGGGCCTTCGCGTTGCGCTTGACGATGCCGGACTGCACGAGGCAACCCGCGATGTTGCCGACCTTCGACGACTTGAAGATCGCGCGGATCTCGGCGCGGCCGAGCTCGACCTCCTCGTAGATCGGCTTGAGCATGCCCTTGAGGGCCTTCTCCACCTCGTCGATCGCCTGGTAGATGACCGAGTAGTAGCGGATGTCGACGCCCTCGCGGTTCGCGAGCTCCGTGGCCTTGCCCTCGGCGCGGACGTTGAAGCCGATGATCACGGCGTTCGACGCGGCAGCGAGGTTGACGTTGGTCTCGGTGACGCCACCGACACCGCGGTCGATGACACGCAGACGCACCTCGTCGTCGATCTCGATACCCATGAGCGCCTCTTCGAGGGCCTCGACGGTACCCGAGTTGTCGCCCTTGAGGATGAGGTTGAGCTCGTTGTGCTCCTTGAGAGCGGCATCGAGGTCCTCGAGGCTGATGCGCTTGCGGCTGCGTGCTGCGAGCGCGTTGCGCTTGCGGGCATTACGCCGGTCGGCGATCTGACGCGCGATGCGGTCCTCTTCGACGACGACCAGGTTGTCGCCGGCGCCGGGCACCGACGTGAAGCCGACGACCTGGACCGGACGCGACGGCAGTGCCTCGAGCACGTCCTCGCCGTGCTCGTCGACCATGCGACGCACGCGGCCGTAGGCGTCGCCGGCGACGATCGAGTCGCCGACGCGCAGGGTGCCGCGCTGGATGAGCACCGTGGCCACCGGACCGCGACCGCGGTCGAGGTGCGCCTCGATGGCGACGCCCTGCGCCTCCATGTCCGGGTTGGCCCGCAGATCGAGCGCTGCGTCGGCGGTGAGCAGCACCGCTTCCAGCAGCTGGTCGATGTTGAGGTTCTGCTTCGCGGAGATGTCGACGAACATGGTGTCGCCGCCGTACTCCTCCGCGACCAGCCCGTACTCGGTGAGCTGCTGACGGATCTTCTGAGGGTTCGCACCCTCCTTGTCGATCTTGTTCACCGCGACCACGATCGGGACATCGGCGGCCTGCGCGTGGTTGATCGCCTCCACCGTCTGCGGCATGACGCCGTCGTCGGCTGCGACCACGAGGATCGCGATGTCCGTCGACTTCGCGCCGCGGGCACGCATGGCGGTGAACGCCTCATGACCCGGGGTGTCGATGAAGGTGATCAGGCGATCTTCACCGTTGAGGTGCGTCATCACCTGGTAGGCACCGATGTGCTGGGTGATGCCACCGGCCTCGCCCTCGCCGACGTTCTCCTTGCGGATCGTGTCGAGCAGGCGGGTCTTGCCGTGGTCGACGTGACCCATGACGGTGACCACCGGCGGACGCTGACGGAGGTCTTCCTCGCCGCCCTCGTCCTCGCCGTACTGGATGTCGAACGACTCGAGCAGCTCGCGGTCCTCGTCCTCAGGCGAGACGACCTGCACGACGTAGTTCATCTCCGAGCCGAGCAGCTCGAGGATGTCGTCGTTCACCGACTGAGTGGCCGTGACCATCTCACCGAGGTTGAACAGCGCCTGCACCAGGGCCGACGGGTTCGCGTCGATCTTCTCGGCGAAGTCGGACAGCGATGCGCCGCGAGCGAGACGGATGGTCTCGCCGTTGCCACGCGGCAACCGCACGCCGCCGACCGACGGCGCCTGCATCGAATCGTATTCCTGCCGCTTCTGCCGCTTCGACTTGCGACCACGACGCGGAGCGCCACCGGGACGACCGAACGCGCCGGCTGCACCGCCGCGACCGCGTCCACCGCCGCCGCCACCGGGGCGACCGCGGAAACCACCGGGAGCGCCTGCACCTGCGGGTGCGCCACCACCGGCGCCGCCACCGCGGTAACCGCCGCCGCCGCCACCGGGACGTCCACCGGGAGCTCCGCCCGGACGACCCGGACGACCGGATGCGGCCGGACGCGCAGCACGCTGCGGCATCGCACCGGGGTTGGGACGCGGGGGCATCGAACCCGGGGACGGACGGGGTCCGCCCTGACCGGGCGCCGGGCGGGGACCGCCCTGACCCGGCGCCGGACGCGGACCGGCCTGGCCGGGTCCGGGACGCGGGCCACCGGGGCCTGCTGCGGGACGTCCCTGTCCGGGCGTGGGGCGGGGGCCGCCCTGGCCGGGAGTCGGACGCGGTCCGCCCGGGCCGGGGCGCGGGGCACCCGGACGCGGAGCGGGACGCTCGGCCGGAGCCGAGGAGTACGGGTTGTTACCGACGCGCGGGGTCTTCGGACCCGGACGCGGACCGGCCGGCTTGGGGCCGGGCTTGGCCGCGGGGGCCTGCGGCGTCGCGCCGGGAGCCTGAGCAGCCGGGGCCTGCGGAGCCGCCTGGGCAGCAGGGGCGTGCGGCGCGGGAGCCGCGGGCTTCTCCGGTGCCGGAGCGGGCTTGGGAGCGGCCGGCTTCGGTGCGCCGGGCTTCGGACGTGCGGTCTCGGCCGCGGGGGCCGGGCTCGCAGGGGTGGGCCGGGGACCCGGCCGGGGAGCACCGGGCTTCGGTGCGGGGGTGGGTGCAGCCTTCGCGGCTGCATCGCCTTCGGTCTTACCGAACGATTCGCGCAGTCGACGCGCGACCGGCGGTTCGACGGTCGACGACGCGGACTTGACGAACTCGCCCTGTTCCTTCAGGCGTGCGAGTAGTTCCTTGCTGGTGACACCGAGTTCTTTCGCCAACTCGTGCACGCGGGCCTTGCCTGCCACTGCTCTCCTCACTGATGAGGTCGAGCGGCCGACTGCCCGCACGACCTCGGGTTATCTCCGATGGACGTTCATCGCTGGTGCTTCACGGTGTGCTCATGAGTGTTCGTGCCTGTTCTTCTCAGAGTGCGATGTCACTGTTGGTGTTCCTCGTCGTCGTTCCCACGTCCGTCTACCCGGCCGAAGCCGATTCGATGCGTCCGTGATCACTGTTCCGTGGACCCGACCAGCTGATCCAGCGCTGTGGTGTCCGGTTGTCCGGTCACGCGCAGTGCCCTGCCGAATGCTCGACGCCGAACCGCCAGGCCCAGACATTCCGAAGTGGGATGCAACCAAGCACCTCGCCCGGGAAGCCTGCGTCGGGGATCGGGAATCACGGCGAAACCTGACGGTTCCTTCTCGCGCGCCACCACCCGGAGCAGTTCGGCAGCCAGCGTTCGCTGCCGACATCCGACACAGGTCCGCACCGTAGTGGCGCGTTCCCCGCCGGTCGAGGACAGGTCATGCTGAACCATCGACCACTGTACCGCTGATTTGCCCGGAATCCCGCATCCCACTCCTACGCGCCTGTCGAGCCGCCGCGTGAATCGTCGTTCCCGGCCGGTGCCGCGTCGCTGCGGATGTCGATCCGCCAGCCGGTCAGCCGGGCCGCGAGCCGGGCGTTCTGCCCTTCCTTGCCGATCGCGAGGGACAACTGGAAGTCGGGAACGACCACCCGGGCGGCACGCGCGTCGGGGTCGACGACCGTGACCGAAACCACCTTCGACGGCGAGAGTGCGTTGCCCACGAACTTGGCGGGGTCCTCGTCGTAGTCGATGATGTCGATCTTCTCCTCGCCCAGCTCGCGCATGACGTTGCGCACCCGCTGCCCCATCGGGCCGATGCACGCACCCTTCGCGTTGAGGCCCGGGACGGTCGAGTGCACGGCGATCTTCGATCGGTGCCCGGCCTCGCGGGCGACGGCGACGATCTCCACCGACTCGTCGGCGATCTCGGGGACCTCGAGGGCGAACAGCTTGCGCACGAGGTTGGGGTGCGTCCGCGAGAGGGTGATCTGGGGGCCGCGCTGTCCGCGGGAGACGCCCACGACGTAGCACTTGATGCGGTCGCCGTGCTCGTAGGTCTCCCCCGGCACCTGCTCTGCCGGCGGGATCAGTCCCTCGGCGTTGTTGGTCTCGCCACCGATCTTCACGACGACCATGCCGCGGGCGTTGGCACGCGAGTCGCGCTGCACGACACCGCTGACGATCTCGCCCTCGTGGGTCGCGAACTCGCCGAAGCGCTGCTCGTGCTCGGCGTCGCGGATGCGCTGCATGATGACCTGACGCGCGGTGGTCGCCGCGATCCGGCCGAAGTCCTCGGGAGTGTCGTCCCACTCGGCGATCAGGTTGCCGTCGGCGTCGCGTTCCTCGGCGAGGACCTGGATGGCGCCGGTCTTCGTGTCGACCACGACCCGCGCGTGCGGCTGATGTCCGTCGACGTGCCGGTACGCCGTGAGCAGGGCCGTCTCGAGCGTCGCGATCAGCTCGTCGAACGGGATGTTCTTCTCCGCCTCGAGCATGCGCAGGGCGGCGATCTCGATATTCACTTGTCCACCTTCGTTTCGTTCGTCTCGTCGTGGTCGTCGCTGCCGGTCTCGTCGTCGGGTCCTTCGGCCAGCTCTCCGGCCGCGACCCGGCCGTCCGGAACCCCGCCCGCCAGCTCGAGTTCCCTCGGCGGCGGCGGGGAGAACTCCACCTCCACCACCGCTCTGCGCACCGCCGAGAGAGGGACCGAACGCACGACCGGCCCGGACCGATCGGGCAGGACGAGCCTGATCTCGTCGCCGACGAGCTCGCCGATGCGGGCGACGAGGATCTCGTCGGCCAGTTCCACCTTCGCCTTGCGACCCTGGGCGCGCCGCCAGTGGCGGGACTCGGTCAGGGGCCGGCCGATCCCGGGGCTGGTGACCTCGAGGACGTAGGGCGACTCACCGAAGTCCGAGACCCCGTCGAAGGCCTCGGAGACGATCCTGCTCAGGCGGGCCGCCTCGTCGAGACCGAGACCTGCGTCGCTGTCGACGAGGAGGCGCACCGTACTGTGCTTTCCGGCGGCCGTGACCACCACGTCCTCGAGGTCGTATCCCTCTCTGGCGAGCAGATCGGAGACGAGCTCGACGATCCTCTCCGGGGGCGGCACAGGCATGGCGGGCGGGCTCCTCGTTCAGTTGTGGTCGCAGCGGGCAGCGGGCCGGAACGGATGCGTACCGGCAGACATCAAGCCTAACCCGCGTTTCGTGCTGCCGTGACCAGGGCGGCGTCCTTCGTCGGACGACGGGACTGGCAGGATGGTCCGGTGCCGATGCCACTCGACCGTCCCACCGTCTCCCGACGAACCCTCCTGCGATGGTCGTCGGTCGCTGTCGGTGGGTTCGGAATCACGACGATCACCGCGTGCGGCGCATCCGACGAGGATGCCGCCGAACCGGATCCGCTGGCGAGCCAGGCGACCCGCGCCCGCACCGACGCCGCGACGGCCACCGCGGTGGTCGCGCGGGCGCCGGAGCTGTCCGCGGCGCTCACCACGATCGCGGCCGAGCGGACCTCCCACGCCGACGCTCTCGAGGCCGAGATCGCCCGCATGGAGGGTGCCACCACGAGTTTCACTCCCCCGTCGACCACGGTGACCACCCCCACCGGTGAGCTGCCGACCGTCGAGGAACTCCGTGAGCGGTTGAACCGGTCGCAGCGCGAAGCCGCCGACCTCGCACGCACGCTCTCGGGTTACCGCGCGGGTCTTCTCGCCTCGATCAGCGCGTCCTGCGCCGTGCAGACGACGGTGATGTTGCCGTGAGCTCACCCGAACTCGGTTCCGAACAGCAGGCCCTCGTCGACGCCCTCGAGGCCGAACACGCGGCGGTGTTCGGATACGGCGTGATCGCGGCCTTCGCGGATCCCACCCGCGCGGACGCTGTGGCAGAGGACACCGCCGCGCACCGCGCACGCCGTGATGCGACGGTCGAGGCGTTGCGCGCCGCGAGTGTCGAGCCGCCGGTCGCGGCACCCGGTTACACCGTGCCGTTCCCGGTGATCGACGCCGCGTCCGCCGCGCAGCTCGCCGAGCAGATCGAGAGCGACACCGCGGTCGCGTGGCGATCGGTCGTGGAGCGTGCTCGCAGCGAGGCCACCCGGGCCACGGCCGTGGGTGCACTCACCGAGGCGGCCCTGCGGGCGGCGCGGTGGCGGCAGAGCCGCGGAGTCGTGCCGTCGGTGGCCTTCCCCGGTCAACCCTGAGCCGGTCGGGCCGAAGCACGGGTCAGCCGGTCACGACGGCGAGCGCGAAGCCGTCCCAGCCCTTCGATCCGACGGTCTGCAACGCCGTTGCGTCGAGCCGTGGTTCCTGGGCGAGCAGTTCGAGCACGTCCCGTGAGGCGCGGACCCGTTCGTCGTCGCTGTCCTGATCGACGATGGCCCCGGCCCGCACCACGTTGTCGACGACGATGACGGTGCCGGGTCGCGACAACCCGAGCGCCGCGCGCACGTAGTTGCTGTTGTTCTCCTTGTCGGCGTCGATGAACACCAGGTCGAAGGGATCCTCGTCGACCAGGCCCGGCAGCGAGTCCAGGGCGGGGCCGACCCGGATGTCCACGCGGTCACCGACGCCGGCGCGGTCGAGATTGGCGCGGGCCACCTCGGCGTGCCTCGGCTCGTATTCGAGGGTGACCACCCGGCCGGACTCCCCCACGGCCCGGGCGAGCCAGATGGTCGAGTACCCGCCGAGGGTGCCGATCTCCAGGACCCGGCGCGCACCCCGGATCCGTGCGAGCAGGTGCAGGAACTTGCCCTGCGGCGCGGAGACGTCGATGGGCGGCAGTTCCGCTGCGGCGTTCGCCTCCAGCGCCGAGCTCAGCGCAGGGTCGTCGCCGATCAGCACGTCGGTGAGGTAGTTGTCGGTCGCACTCCAGTTGTCGGCCATGCACCTCATTGTGTCCCGGGGTGGGTCACTCCACCACTTCGTAAGCGGCGCCCACCTCGCGGGCGAGCAGGCGATCGGTCATCTCCTGCTTCAACACGGTGAGCCGCGCGTTCTCCGCGTCGGTGCGGCCGGGCTCGGCGCCGAGCGCGATGAACTCGTCGGTGACGAGTCCGTCGTCGCGGATCTGCAGCGTCACGCTGCGCTCGCGCCAGG
The DNA here is from genome assembly GCF_048381395.1 of Rhodococcus shunpengi. Taxonomy (NCBI): domain Bacteria; kingdom Bacillati; phylum Actinomycetota; class Actinomycetes; order Mycobacteriales; family Nocardiaceae; genus Rhodococcus; species Rhodococcus shunpengi. Next base: position 278,026 of record NZ_JBLWIU010000034.1, on the reverse strand, counting down.
TGAACTGCCAGACGTAGCGGGCGAGGGTGGCTCCGCGTTCGGTCGCGGCCAGTTCCGGGTCGACGACATAACGCCCGTCGGTGACGGCACGCAGCACCATCTCCACCGCGTCGCGTCCGCCGGGACCGGGGAAAGCGGTGCGCACCCGAACTTCCCGCCGCTCGACGTCGCCGAGGATCGAGAAGGCGTGCCGCATCACCGTGAAACCGTGAGCCACTCCCCCGGGAAACTCGGGACCGTGATATTTCATCAGGTCGGCGAAGGTGAATTCGATCGGGTGACCCGACTCGTAGACGGTGAGCACGCGTGTCCTATCCTCTCGTGGCCCAGTGCAGAGCCGAGTACAGCAATTGGGTGGCACCGGGCATGAAGCCCGAACCGTGGTGGTAGACCGGATCCATCGTGGTCACCAGCAGGCGGCCGCGATGGTTGGTCTCGTCGACGAACAGGATCGAACCGTCCCGTTCCCCGTCGGGGGTGTGCAGATCCGCCAGACTCACTGCGCCGGGCGGGGGCTCGAGCACCCCGTGGTAGTGCCAGATCACCGAGCGGTCGGAGAAGAATCCCCAGGCCGGATGATCCGGTGCCTGCAGCCGCACCCGGTGGTCCTCACCGGTACGCCACCACCAGAAGATGGTCGGCCGCGGCTGTTCGGGCACTCCCAGCCAGTCCTGGACGTGGTTCTCGCCGAAGACGACGACCGTTACGCCTCGTTCCAGGGCATCCTTCACCTCCGCTGCCCATCCGGACAGCAGGTCCGGCCGCAGCCGGTCGGCGACGACCACGACATCGGAGCCTGCGATGTCCTCGGGTACGCCGGTACGGACGTGCACCGCGCGCATCCGGTAGGGCGCGAGGGCGGGGTCGGCCAGTGTCGCCAGGTGACTGTGGCTGCCGCCGTGCAGGAAGGCGACCGCCGGCGCCGGATTCGTTCGGGTCGCTCGGCTCATCGGCCCTCCAGCCAGTCGCGGATCTGCGTACGAAGATGCGCGGTGCCCCTGTGCTCGCCAGCGAACTGCAGCAGGTCGTTGCCACCGTGCACGAGCACCCGTCCTTGTCCGAGCCGGTACTCGTAGTCGATCGGCGCGCGGGTACGTCCGAGGGTGTGCACCACCTGTGCGCCGTCGGGCATGTCGAGATAGCATCCCCGGCCGTAGAAACCGGCCACGCCGATACGTTCGAGTTCCTCGAAGGGCACCGGATCCCGGCGACCGCTGTTGTACAGCAAGGCCTTCGGATCGATCCCGGCCCAGACCGGATGCTCGTTCACCCGGCGCAGGGCGAGATCCGAGGGGTTGCGGAATTCGAGCTTGCGCCACCGTGTGAGGCCGGTGAGGAAGATCCGCTGGACGTGACCGTTGATCAGAACTCTGCCGCCTCGCGCGACGAACGCGTCGAGCACATCGCGGTTGTCGAACAGATACTCCTGATCGACGTCGCCGGTGAAGTAGATACCGGTGACCTCGGGCCCGCACACGGACGGCAGGTCGTAGACGTCGATCTCACGAAAGCCGTCGACCAGCGCACCGTCGCGCGGCGCCATCACCGCTTTCAGGACGCTCATGCGATCCCCCGTCCGAAGTCCGGAACCGTCAGCCGGCGCAGCGCACTGGGTGTCGCGACGTCGGCGGTGACGATCGGCACGCCGTACATCTCACTGAGCAACTCGTCGCCGAGCAGCTCCCGGGTGGCACCGACCCGTTGATCCTCTGCGGAGACCATGAGCATCGAACGCTCGGCGATGTGCAGGGCGTGATCGGGATGATGGGTCGTCATGACCACGGCCATCCCGTCGTCGGCCAGGCCGCGCAGAACCGTGAGCACACGTGCCTGGTTCCGCAGGTCGAGGGCGGAAGCCGGCTCGTCGAGCACGATCGTGTCGCAGCCGGACACCAGGGCCCGGGCGATGAGGACGAGCTGCCGTTCGCCCCCGCTCAGACCGCCGTAATCGCGAGTGGCCAGATGCAGGATGCCGACGCGACCGAGTGCGTCCAGAGCGGCGTCACGGTCGGCATTCGTGGGGCTGCTGTAGATGCGCACCTTGCGGGCGCGTCCCATGAGCACGATGTCGAGCACGGTGAACGAGAACGCCACCGCATGACTCTGCGGCACGTATCCGATGGTGCCCGAGGACGTGACGGTCCCGGTGACCGGTGTGAGCAGGCCGGACAGACACTTGAGCATCGTCGTCTTGCCGCGCGCGTTCGGCCCGAGCACAGCGAGAACCTCACCGGCACTCGCGGTGACCGTGACGTCCTCGAAGATCCACGGCCCCTTGGCCGAGTACCGAAACGAGATGGATTTCGCGTCAAGCATCGCTACCCCACAGTCGGGTTCGGTTGCGGATCAGCAGGGCGACGAAGAACGGCGCACCGATGATCGCGGTGAGGATGCCGATCGGGATCTCGGCCGTACTGAGCACGCGCGACAGGGTGTCGATGGCGGTGAGATAGGCGGCGCCGAGCAGCGCGCTGACGGGCAGCACCATCCGGTTGTCGGTGCCGATCATCATGCGCACCAGGTGCGGCACGACCAGGCCCACCCATCCGATGACACCCGAGACCGCCACCGCAGCGGCGGTGATCATCGCGACGCAGCCGAGCAGCAGCAGCCGCAGGCGTTGCGGGCGCAGGCCGAGCGCAACGGCGTCCTCGTCCCCCATCGACAGGATGTTCAAACGCCAGCGCAGCGCGAGTACCACGAGGGCGGGCAGGAGGATCGGCACCGCGGCGATCGCGAGTTTCCCGTAACTGGCAGTGGCAAGAGATCCCATGAGCCAGAAGACGATCGACGGCAGTTCACTGTAGGGATCGGCGATATAGGTGATGAACGAGACCATCGCCTGGAACATCGCGCCCACGACGGTCCCGCCGAGGATGATCATGAGCAGTGGTGCCCCCGGGACGGCCCGCGCGATCGTGAGGACCAGCAGCAGGGCGATCACCCCGCCGATGAAAGCGCCTCCGACGAGGGCGACTCCGCCGAGCCCCACGAGCAGCACCAGCACGCCTCCGAAGGAGGCACCGGAGGACACTCCCAGGATCTGTGCGCTCGCGAGGGGATTGCGGAAGACCCCCTGCATCACGGCGCCGGTGAGCGCCAGTCCGGCGCCGATCAGGATGGACAGCAGCACGCGAGGCAGGCGGACGTCGAGGACGACCGTGCTCTCCTGCTGCGTCCACGTCTCGCGGAGGGGAAGGATCTGGCCGGCGAGCAGGCGGACGATCTCGTTCGGCGGGACGAAGTAGCGTCCCACCGCCAGCGCGACGAGAGCGACCACCACGACCAGTGCGGTGAAACCCGCGATGATCAGGGGGTTACGGCCCCACCTCGCCTGCCGCGGCGTCGAGACCGACGCCGGGGAGGTCGAGCGGGCCGTCGCGTCAACGGGCGAACTGGTCATAGCTCGCGGCGTCCCGGTTCAGATCGAAGCGCAGCACCTGGTCGATCTCGTCCTCGGAGATCTCGTAGGCGAACAGGTCGTCGAAGGCGGCGCGGATGTCGTCGCGGAACTCACCGGTCTGCTCCTGCGGGTAGAGGATGCGGAACATCCACTCCCACATCAGGGGCGACTCGGCACTCGGGACCTGCCAGCGGTAACCGCCGAGCGGGGTCTTGTAGACGCGGCCGTTCTGCACCGCGCTCACACCGGCGAGGCGCGGGTCGGCGTAGATGTCGGCCGGGGTGCTCTGGTCGAAACCGCTGAGCATGATGACCTCGGGGTTCCAGGCGAGGATCTGCTCGGGGCTGACCTGGCCGGAATCCGAGACGAATCCTTCGGTGACGAGATCGGCCCCGACGAGATCGAACTGGAAACCGTCGTATCCGGTGGCGCTCGTCGTGCTGTAGGCGTCGCCGTTGCGCGAAAGGATCATCGCGCGCGGTCGCAGGGCGTCCTGTTCGGCGACCTTCTCGCGCATCTCTTCGATCTCGGCGCGCTGCCAGGCGACGAGTTCCTCACCGCGCTCGGGCTTACCTGCGATCTGCGCGAACAGGGTGATCCACGTCTCCAGGTCCTCCTGCGTGCCGTACTCGAGTCCGACCACGGGGAAACCGGCGGACTCGATGGGCTCGACGACGTCGGGACCACGATCGCCCCACTGCACGACGACATCGGGGTCGAGTTCGAGCAGCGTCTCGATATTGGGCACGAAGTCGCTTCCGGCCACGGTGGTCGACTCGGCCGACGCCGGGAACATGGTGGCGAACATGCCGCCCTGGTTCGCGACGAGGGTGGACTGGTTGATGCCGACGATGCGGTCGTAGCTCCGGTCGACCGCCGCGAAGATCGAGGGGGCGGGCATGACGGTGAAGGCCACCTTCTCGGCCGGACCGTCGAGTGTGATCGTCTCGCCTCGCTGGTCGACGATCGTGACGGCGTCACCGGTGGTCGATGCGTCGGCCTCCTGGGTGTCGCGGCTCGAGCATCCGGCCGTGAAGGCGAGGGCACCGATGAGTCCCGCCGCGACCCACCGGGACGACGACGCCACGCCCCGCCGCTTCTCCCGCCGCACCGTCGATCTCATTTCCACCATCCGTTTCTGTCGTGACAGACCACAAGAACGGAATGAGGTTAGCATTACCTATCCGACGTCGATATTGCCGCCTTCGCGCAGATACAGCGGTGCCCCCGCACAGCGAGTGCGAGGGCACCGGCAGACAAGGGGGTCAGCGCGAGACGATGCGCTGGACGACCTCACCGATCGGCAGTTCGTCGGCCTCGCCGGAGAAACGGTCGCGGACCTCGACCTTGCCGTCGGCGAAGCCGCGGCCGACCACGACGACGAGCGGCATGCCGAGCAGCTCGGAGTCCTTGAACTTCACGCCGGGCGACGCCTTGCGGTCGTCGAGGAGCACCTCGAGGCCGGCGTTCGAGAGTTCCTCGGCGAGGTTCTCGGCGCCTTCGCGGGCCTGCTCGTCCTTGTTGGCGATCACCAGGTGCACGTCGAACGGCGCGATCTCCGACGGCCAGCGCAGGCCCTTCTCGTCGTGCTGCTGTTCGGCGACCACCGCGACGAGACGCGACACGCCGACGCCGTAGGAGCCCATCGTGGGGCGGACGGGCTTGCCGTTCTCGCCGAGGACGTCCACCGCGAAGGCATCGGTGTACTTGCGGCCGAGCTGGAAGACGTGACCGATCTCGATGCCGCGGGCGGAGACGAGCGGGCCGGCTCCGTCGGGCGACGGATCGCCGTCGCGCACCTCGGCGGCCTCGATCGTCCCGTCCGGGGTGAAGTCGCGACCGGCGACCAGCCCGAAGACGTGCTTGCCCTGCTCGTCGGCACCGGTGATCCAGCTGGTGCCGTCGACCACGCGGGGGTCGACGAGATAGCGGACACCGTTGGCGAGCAGCGCCTTCGGGCCGATGTAGCCCTTGACGAGGAAGGGATTGGCCTCGAAGTCGGCGTCGGTGAGCAATTCCACCTCGGCGGGTTCGAGCGAGGCCTCGAGGCGCTTGTCGTCGACCTCGCGGTCGCCGGGGATGCCGATGCCGAGCAGTTCCCAGTCGCCACCGGGCTGCCGGACCTTGACCATGACGTTCTTGAGCGTCTCGGCCGCGGTGACCTCACGACCGAGGACCTCCGACGCCGAAGCGACGAGCGAGGCGATCGTCGGGGTGTCGGGGGTGTCGTGCACGACCGCCTCGGGCTGTCCGTCGATCGGCAGCGGTTCCGGCGCGAGGGTCTTCACCGCTTCGACGTTCGCCGCGTAGCCGGACTCGAGGCACCGCACGTAGGTGTCCTCGCCCGCGGGCGAGTCGGCCAGGAACTCCTCGGAGGCGCTGCCGCCCATCGCGCCGGAGGTGGCCGAGACGATCACGTACTTCACACCGAGGCGCGCGAAGATGCGCTCGTAGGCGTCGCGATGCGCCTTGTACGACTGGGACAGGCCCTCGTCGGTGAGGTCGAAGCTGTAGGAGTCCTTCATGACGAACTCGCGACCGCGGAGGATGCCGGCGCGGGGGCGCTCCTCGTCGCGGTACTTCGTCTGGATCTGGTAGAGCGTGACCGGGAAGTCCTTGTACGAGTTGTACTCACCCTTCACGGTGAGCGCGAAGAGCTCCTCGTGCGTGGGGCCGAGGAGGTAGTCGCCGCCCTTGCGGTCCTTCAACCGGAACAGGCTGTCGCCGTACTCCGTCCACCGGTTGGTGGCCTCGTAGGGCTCGCGCGGCAGCAGCGCGGGCAGAGCGATCTCCTGCGCACCGATGGAGTTCATCTCCTCGCGCACGACCCGCTCGATCTGTCGCAGCACCCGCAGACCCAGAGGCAGCCACGAGTACACACCCGGCGCGATACGTCGCACGTATCCGGCTCGGACCAGCAACTTGTGGCTCGCGACCTCGGCGTCGGCCGGGTCGTCTCGGAGGGTGCGGAGGAACAGGTGCGACATGCGGGTGATCACGACCCTGCAGCCTACCGTGGCCACCTCGGGCAGTGACGTCGGCGCCCGGCACCTCGGGCAGTGACGTCGGCGCCCGGTGGCGGGGTCGGTACGGTTACCGGTTGTGCTGGTGCTTCTCCCTCCATCCGAAACCAAGTCCGACGGCGGCGACGGCGGGCCGCTCGATCTCGCCGACCTGTCGATGCCGCAGTTGACGGAGACGCGGGAGATGCTCGTGCAGGCCCTCGTCGACCTCGCCGCCGACCCCGAGGAGTCGAGCCGCGCACTCGGACTGGGCACGAAGGGCACCGACGAGATCGAACGCAATGCGAAGCTGTGGGTCTCCCCCACCCGCCCGGCGCTCGAGCGGTACACCGGGGTGCTGTACGACGCGCTCGACGCGGGAGCGTTCACGAAGGCGCAACGGGACAAGGCCTATCGGCGCCTGGGCATCGGGTCGGCGCTGTTCGGCGCGGTCCGGGCTGCGGATCCGATTCCCGCCTACCGTCTCTCGGGAGGGTCGAAACTGCCCGGCTTCGGCACGTTGAAGTCCGTGTGGCGGAACGAGCTCACCGACGCGCTGATGGCCGAGGCCGGCGGCGACCTCGTGGTCGATCTCCGCTCCGGTGTCTACCAGCAGCTCGGTCCCGTGCCGGGTGCGGTGACCGCGACCGTGCTCACCGAGCAGCCCGATGGCACTCGCAAGGTCGTCAGCCACTTCAACAAACACCACAAGGGCCTGCTGGCCCGCGCGCTGGTCCTCACCCGCGCGGAGCCGAGCGATATCGGAGCGCTCGCCCGCGTGGCGTCGAAGGCGGGACTGAGGGTCGAGGTGGAGTCGCCGACCGAGCTGGTCGTGCTCACCTGACCTCGAGTCCCATCGCCGCGACGATCCGGCGGGCCGTGTGCAGGACGGCGCCGAGTCGCGCGGTCAGGACCAGGTCGTCCGATTCGGTGGCGAACCGCTCGAGTTCGGTGAGATTGCTGCGGCACGCCCCGTCGGGGTCGACTTCCCGGCCCGCCCCCACGGCATCGACCATCTCGGCGAGGGCGTCGAGCATCGCTGCGATCCCCGTCCGCAGGCGGTCGCGGTCGGCTTCGGCGATGTCGTCGCCGAGGACTGGGTCCAGAGCGTGCGCGAGTTCTTCGACGGCGCTGGACACCGACGAGAGGTCGTCGAGGGTCCGGTCCCAGCGGCGTGCCCATTCCCCGGCCCGTGCAGCGGCGGGGCGTGGGTTCATCCGGACACTCTCGTGTGCCCACCGTGATTCGTCGAAGGCACGCTGCACGAGGCTGTCGATGCCCCGCGCGCGCTGCACCCAGTCCCGTACCCCCGACGATCCCTCACGGCACCCGGACGCCATGTCCCGCAGCAGGTCGCGCAGCTCACCGGTGAGTTCGCGGGCCTCCTTGCCCGCCGAGTACACCGGCGGGAAGACCAGCGCCGTCACAGCGACGCCGATCGCGGCGCCGATCATCGTCTCCGCGAGTCGTTCACCGAGCAGGATCGGGCTGTCCGAGGCGCCCGTCGCGATCACCAGCAGCGCGGTGATCGCCACCCAGATGCCACTGGCCCCGAACCGCCGCCAGCGACCCGCGAAGTAGCCGACCGCCACGGCGATTCCGATCGCAGCGGTCGTCGACTCCACGAGCCGGGTCACCACGACCGCGACCAGCAGACCCGCAATCACTGCCCCGACCTGCACCACCGCCTGCTGGAGCGAGCGCACGAGTGTCGCCTCGACGAGGAAGACCGCGACGTAGGGCGCGAGGAAGGCCTGCTGGAAGTGGAAGACCTCGGTCACGACGAGCCACGCGACCACCGCGGCGAGCGTGGACCGGAACGCTTGGAGGGCGACGTACCGTTCGTGTCCGGCCTCGCGCACCGCGCGGACGATCCACGATCCGACGAATCTACCCCGTTCGAGAACACCGACCTGCATGAGTGTCGGGTACCCGGGGGTCCTGCGTGGCAGGCGTGAGCACACTCATCCGCCACAGCGGTCGAGCGGTCAGGAGGTCTGCGCGGCCTTCTCGGCCTCCTGTGCCTGCGCGACCTCTTCGGGCGTGAAGCGGATGAACAGCGCCGCGACGCCGGCGATCACCGCGCACACGGCGCATCCGACGAGCGCGAACATGTATCCCTCGCCCTGGGCGACGAGCTGGGCGTCGGTCATATCGGCGACGGTTCCGGAGACACCACCGAGCGACATCGTCCGCGAGGTGGCCATCGCCCCGATCACACCGAGGCCGACCGGACCTCCGAGAGTCTGGGCGACCTGCGCGATCGCCGAGAGCGGTCCGATCTCGTGCGGTCCCACCCCGGAGATCGCGCACAGCGGCAGCGGGACCACGGCCAGACCGACCCCGAACCCGACGACGAGCACCAGCACGAACAGGGTCGGGAAGTAGCGGACGTTGCCGTCCATGGTCGAGCCGTAGAGCAGGCTGACGGTCATGATCGCCGAGCCGGTGACCACGAGCCAGCGCGGTTCGATGCGCGCGACCATCTTCGACGACACTGCGGCGGCACCGCCGAGGCCGAAGGCGAACGGCACGAAGGCCAGACCCGCGGCGAGCGGGCTGTAGCCGAGGATGTCCTGCACGAACAGGGCGACGAAGGCCGCGAGGCTGAACATCACGGCGCCCGCGAAGAAGATCGCCACGAAGGTCGCGACGCGGTCCTTGTTGCGGAACAGCACGAACGGCAGCAGCGGGTTCTCGGCCCGCCGCTCGACGAGCAGGAACACTCCGAGCAGCACGAAGCCGACGACGATCGCGCCGATCACCGAGGGGCTCGACCAACCGACTTCGGGACCCTCGGTGAGACCGAAGACCAGGCCGGTGCATCCGAGCGTCGCGAGGATCGCGCCGGGCACGTCGAGCGCGAGCCGTTCGGAGGCGGTCTCGCGCAGCGCGATCGCGGCGAGCACGACGATGAGGACGCCGATGGGGACGTTGATGAGGAAGATCCAGCGCCACGACACCTGGGTGAGCGCACCACCGAGGATCAGTCCGGCGATGGACCCGACACCGGTCATGGCCGCGAAGACCGCGATGGCGCGGTTGCGTGCCGGACCTGCGGCGAAGGTCGTCGCGACGAGCGCGAGGGCGGTCGGGGACGCGACCGCGGCGCCGACGCCCTGCAGGGCGCGGGCGCCGATGAGCATCGCCTCGCCGGTCGCCAGACCGCACAGCAGGGACGCCAGGGTGAACAGGCCCACCCCGCCCATGAACATGCGTTTGCGCCCGTAGCTGTCGCCGAGACGACCGCCGAGGAGCATCAACCCGCCGAAAGCGAGAGCGTACGAGGTGAGGACCCAGTTGCGACCCGCATCCGACAGTCCCAGATCGCTCTGCAGCGGCGCGAGCGCGAGGTTCGCGACCGTTCCGTCGAGCACGACCATCAACTGGAGGCCGCTGAGGACCAGCATGGCCAGAGCGACCGCGCGGGTGGCCGACGGATGCGAGGTGGCTGACACGTGATCCAACGTTACCCACCGTCCGAGTCGGAGCCGCTCCGCGGATCGAGTCCGAATCCGGCCACCGGCCCGATCACGACGATCGCGGGCGGGCGCACCGCCTCGTCCCGGACACGCTGAGCGACGGTCGACAGGTCGGCACGCACCACACGCTGACTGCTCAGCGTGCCCTCCTGCACGACGACCACGGGGGTGTCGGTGGGACGTCCGCCGGCGATCAGGGCGTCGGCGAACTGCTCGATGCGTTCGACGGCCATGAGCAGGACCAGGGTGCCGCGCAGCTTGGCGAGCGCGTCCCAGTCGGTGAGCGAGTCGGGATGTCCGGGCGCGACGTGGCCGCTCACCACGACGAATTCGTGGGTGACCCCGCGGTGGGTGACGGGAATCCCGGCCGCGGACGGCACGGAGATCGCGCTGGTGATACCGGGGACGACGGTCACCGGGATGCCGGCCGCGGTGCAGGCCTCGAGTTCCTCGTAGCCGCGTCCGAAGACGTACGGGTCGCCGCCCTTGAGCCGGACGACGAACTTGCCGGCCTTCGCGCGGTCGATGAGGGTCTCGTTGATGACCTGCTGGGCCATGGCCCGTCCGTACGGGAGCTTCGCCGCGTCGATCACCTCGACGTGCGAGTCGAGTTCCGCGAGGAGCTCCTGCGGGGCGAGATGGTCGGCGACGACCACGTCGGCGCGAGCGAGGAGGCGGCGACCGCGCACAGTGATCAGATCGGGATCGCCCGGTCCGCCGCCGACGAGGGCGACGCCGACCGGCTTCGGTGCGGTCTCCGCGAACTCGGTGACGGCCGCTCCGGCAAGAGCGTCGCGGATCGAGGTGCGCACAGCGGCGGACCGGCGGTGGTCGCCACCGGCGAGGACGCCGACGGTCAGGCCCTCGTAGCGGGCCGTGGCGGGGGTGACGGCGCTGCCGTGACGGGCGTTGTCGGCGCGGACGCAGAAGATCCTGTTGCGTTCGGCTTCGGCGACGACCGCGGCGTTGGTCTCGGGTTCGTCGGTGCAGGCCATGGCGTACCACGCGCCGTCGAGGTCGCCGTCGCGGTATTCGCGCACGTCGAGGGAGATGCGGCCCTTCGTCGCCATGCTCTCGACCACGGGGGTCGCGGCCCGGGCGACGACGTGGACGTCGGCACCGGACGCGACGAGCAGACCGAGACGCCGCTGCGCGACGCTGCCTCCTCCGACGATCACGACGCGGCGTCCACGGAGATCGAGTCCGACCAGGTAACTGGTCTCGTCCTCAGCGGCAGCGGACACGGGCATCTCCCCATCTCTCGTGTCGAGGCGAATCCGATCGGACCCACCTTCAGGACACCTGTGGCCCGGGCATCGCGCCGGGCCACAGGTGCAGTGATCGGATCAGACCGCGGCGGCCTCTGCGGGCGCCTCGGCCACGGTGTCGGAGACGACGTCGAGCTGCAGCGACTTCGTGCTGTGGTCCCAGACCTGGCGGAACAGGTCGGGGTTGTCGGACAGCTTCAGGCCGAGCGACGGGACCATCTCGCGGAGCTTGGACTGCCAGCCCGCCCACTGCTGCGGGAAGCAGCGCTCGAGGACGTCGAGCATGGCCGGAACGGCCGTCGAGGCACCCGGCGACGCACCGAGCAGACCGGCGATCGAACCGTCGCCCGCGTTGACCACGGCGGTACCGAACTCGAGGACACCGCCCGCACCCTTGCGGCGGATGACCTGCACGCGCTGACCGGCGACGATGAGCTCCCAGTCCTCGAGGCGCGCCTCGGGCACGAACTCGGCGAGGGTGCCGATACGGTCGGCGGGCGACTGCATGAGTTCACCGACGAGGTACTTGACCAGGCCGAGCTCGGTGACGCCGACGCCGAGCATCGACATCAGGTTGCCGGGCTTGACGGACTTGGGCAGGTCCATGATGCCGCCCTGCTTGAGGAACTTGGGCGACCAGCCGGCGTAGGGACCGAAGAGCAGACCCTGCTTGCCGCCGATGACGCGGGTGTCGAGATGCGGCACCGACATCGGAGGGGCGCCGACCGCGGCCTTGCCGTAGACCTTGGCGCTGTGCTGCGCGATGACCTCGGGGTTGGTGCAGCGCAGGAAGGCACCGGAGACGGGGAAGCCACCGAAGCCCTTGATCTCCTTGATGCCCGACTTCTGCAGCAGGTGCAGCGCGCCACCGCCGGCGCCGACGAAGACGAACTTCGCCTGGACCTTGCGCGACTCGCCGGTGCGGCGGTTGCGGACCTTCACGATCCAGCTGCCGTCGGACTGCTTGGACACGTCGGTGACCTCGTGGCCGAAGAAGACGGTGCCGCCGGAGGCCGCGACGTGGTTGATGAGCTGCTTGGTGAGGGCGCCGAAGTCGACGTCGGTGCCGGTCTGCGTCCAGTTCAGGGCGACCGGGTCGGAGAAGTCGCGACCCTTGCCCATGAGCGGCAGGCGCTCGGTGAAGACCTCGGGGCTCTCGGTGTACTCCATGCCCTCGAAGAGGGGATGTCCGGCGAGGGCGTCGTAGCGGGCACGCAGGTACTTCACGTTCTCGGCACCGTGCACGAAGCTGACGTGCGGGACCGGGTTGATGAAGTTCTTCGGGTCGGACACGATGCCGTTGTCGACGGCGTACGCCCAGAACTGGCGCGAGACCTGGAACTGCTCGTTGACGTTGACGGCCTTCGCGATGTCGACCGAACCGTCCGGCTTCCCGGGGGTGTAGTTGAGCTCACACAGCGCGGAGTGGCCCGTACCGGCGTTGTTCCAGGGGTCGCTGCTCTCGGCGGCCGCGGCGTCGAGGCGCTCGAACGCGGTGATCGACCAGTCGGGCTGCACCTGACGCAACAACGCACCGAGGGTTGCGCTCATGATGCCCGCGCCCACGAGCACTACGTCGGTCTTCGCTACTACGTTCTCTGACACTGGGAAATCGACTTCCTTGTCTGGTTCGCACGCGCCGCCGAAGTACGGAGGTACCGTCTCGCGTGGGTGTCCCGTCAACGCGGCGCGCGAATGCGACAGACAGGTTACCCGCGCGTGGTCCGGCGTTTCATTTCACCTCATTGTGTACCCATGAGCGGTGGTCGGCGAACACACCTAGGGTGTGATAGTGACTACTTGGCGTCCTGACGTCCTCGGAGACGGCTACGAGCAGCTCGAACTGCCGCTGGGCACCGACCCCGACGGCGAAGGCGAGATCTCGGCGACCCTGGTGCGCTACCAGCCGCCGTCCACCGATCTCCCCGATCGCGCGGTGCTCTACGTCCACGGCTTCACCGACTACTTCTTCCAGCAGCACCTCGCCGAGCACTTCGCGGCGCGCGGCTACCGCTTCTTCGCACTGGACCTGCGCAAGTGCGGCCGCTCGCGGGCACCCGGGCACACTCCTCACTTCGTCACCGATCTCTCCCACTACGACGCCGAGCTCGACGAGGCGCTGCGCGTGGTGCGCGAGGAGGTCGGTGGCGGTGTGCTGCTCGCGGCCCACTCGACGGGCGGGCTCGTCCTGCCGTTGTGGCTCGACCGGCTCCGTCGCCGGCCCGGTGGGGTTGCCGCGGCGGGCATCGTGGGTCTCGTCCTGAACAGCCCGTGGTTCGACCTGCAGGGACCGTCCTACCTGCGCAATGTCGGCACGGCGGCCATCGACGTCGTCGGCCGCCTCCGGCCCCGCGCGCTCATCCCGCTGCCGAAGACCGAGGCCTACGGCCGCAGCCTGCAGAGCGACGGTTGGCGCTACGACCTCGACTGGAAGCCGTTGACCGGCTTCCCCATCCGGTTCGGCTGGTTGCGTGCCGTGCGGCGCGGCCAGGCCGTCCTGCACCGCGGGCTCGACATCGGGGTGCCGTCGCTGATCCTGCGGTCCGGTGCCTCCCGCTCCGCTCCGCGGTACGACGCGAGCGTCGACACCGTCGACGCGGTCCTCGACGTCCGCCAGATAGCCCGATGGGCGGGATGCCTCGGCAACCGCACGACGATCGTGCCGATCGACGGTGCCCGTCACGACGTGTTCCTGTCCACACCCGGTCCCCTGGCGGAGGCCTTCCGGGAATTGGACCTGTGGCTGGAATGGTTGGACGGAGCGGACGAGGCGGACACCTCCGGTTCCCGAACCGAGGCCGACGACTCCGCCACCGTTTCCGTACTGCACCGACCCATGGGAGAGCACGCGTGACCCACTACGACCTCGCGATCATCGGCACAGGATCGGGGAATTCGATCCTCGACGAGCGGTACGACGGGAAGCGCGTCGCTCTCCTCGAAGAAGGCACCTTCGGGGGCACCTGCCTCAACGTGGGCTGCATCCCCACGAAGATGTACGTCTACGCTGCCGAGGTCGCCCACACGGTCCGCACCGCGGCGAAGTACGGCGTCGACGCGTCGATCGACGGCGTGCGGTGGAACGACATCGTCGACCGGGTCTTCGGTCGCATCGATCCCATCGCTGCGGGCGGGGAGCGCTACCGCCGCGAGGACTGCGCGAACGTCACCGTCTACGACGGTCACGCGCGGTTCGTCGGCGAGCGCCGCATCGACACCGGAACCGGTGAGGTGATCACTGCGGATCAGGTGGTCGTCGCGGCCGGTTCGCGGCCCGCGATCCCGCAGGAGGTACTCGATTCCGGTGTGAGATATCACACGAGCGACGACGTCATGCGGCTGCCGAAACTGCCCGAGTCCCTCGTGATCCTCGGGACGGGCTTCATCGCGATGGAGTTCGCCCACGTCTTCTCGGCGCTCGGCACGCGGGTGTCGGTGATCGCGCGGACCGACCGTCTGCTGCGGCACCTCGACGCCGACGTCTCCGAGCGGTTCACGGCACTCGCCGCGGCCAAGTGGGACGTCCACCTCGCCGATCCGGCCCGGGCGTTCCGTCCGGTCGGCGACGGCGTGGAGGTCGAACTCGCCGACGGCACCGTCGTGAGCGGCGACGCCCTGCTCGTCGCGACGGGTCGGCAGCCCAACGGGGACCTGCTCGACGCCGCGGCGGCCGGCATCGAACTCGATGCGAAGGGCCGGATCGTGGTCGACGAGTTCCAGCGCACGTCCGCTGCGGGTGTGTTCGCCCTCGGCGACGTGTCGTCGCCCTACCAGCTCAAGCACGTGGCCAACCACGAGGCGCGGGTCGTCCAGCACAACCTGCTGCACGACGCGTGGAGCGACGACACCACGGGTCTGCAGCGGACGGACCACCGCTACGTCCCCTCCGCGGTGTTCACCGATCCGCAGATCGCGTCGGTCGGTCTCACCGAGGCCGAGGCCCGGGAGGCGGGATACGACATCTCGGTCAAGATCCAGGACTACGGGAATGTCGCCTACGGCTGGGCCATGGAGGACACCGAGGGCTTCTGCAAGCTGATCGCCGACCGGTCGACGGGTCTGCTGCTCGGCGCCCACATCATCGGGGCGCAGGCGTCGACGGTCATCCAGCCGCTCATCCAGGCGATGTCGTTCGGTCTGCCCGCGCGGGAGATGGCGACCGGCCAGTACTGGATCCACCCTGCGTTGCCCGAGCTCGTCGAGAACGCCCTCCTGGGTCTCTGAACTTCGGGGTCTCTGAACTTCGGGGTCTCTGAACTTCGGGGTCTCCGAACTTCGGGGTCTCTGAGCACTTCCATCAGCGCCGTGTGGCCTGCTGCCCTCCCCGGGCCGCAGGCCACACCCGTCTCACCAGCTTCCGGTGCGCAGCGCGATCGCGGACGCGAAGTCGGTGGGCGCCTCGGCGGGCACGTTGGCGACACCGGCGAGTTCGACCACCCGGAACTCTCCCGTCACGTAGCGCATCGATGCGTCCGCTTCGGGTCGACGCGACGCATCGCCCACGACGATCGTGGTGGGCACCTCCGCGGGCGGCGCCGATGCGTCGCGCACCGTGCCGTCACGATCCGCGACCGCGGGATGGCCGCGGTCGGCGACCACCAGGCTCGCGAAGCGTCCGAAGCGCCCTGCGGCGACGGCCCATGCCAGTTCGGCTCCCGCGCCGCTGCCCGCCAGATGAACCCAGGGCAGGGCGAGGGCGTCCAGTAGGGCGAACACGTCGGCGGGCGCGAGTCCGTCGATCTTCTCGACCACGATCGTCCGCAGGTCGGACGTGTGCAGCCGCTCGCACACGACGTCGTACACACCCGCGTCCTCCCCCGCGTCGGGGAAGAGCAGCACCGTGTAACGACTTTCGGGGCCGCCGATCCGAACCTGCACGTCCCCACCGGGCGTGGTCACCGTCCTCGATTCCATGGGCAAACGCTACATGGCCGCAGTCCATGCTCCGTCTCTTGCCGTATCGACGACGAGGTCCTATGGTTCATTACATGAGTAATGAACCGATGCACCCGCCTGCGGGCCCCGGGGCGTCGTGCTGAACGACGAGGGCAAGCCCCTCTTCCAACAGATCGCCGAGCTCATCGAGAACTCGATCGTCGACGGCAGCCTCGCGGAGGAATCGCAGGTTCCCTCGACGAACGAGCTCGCAGCCTTCCACCGCATCAACCCGGCCACGGCCGCGAAAGGCCTCAACGCCCTGGTCGCCGACGGGATCCTCTACAAGAAACGAGGAATCGGCATGTTCGTCACCACCGGTGCCCGCGACAAACTGATCGCCCGCCGACGGGATCGGTTCGCCCAGCAGTACGTCGTCCCGCTCGTCCTCGAGGCCGAGAAACTCGGAATCGGCATCGACGAGCTCAAGTCCATGCTCGACACACGGGAGCACGTATGACCATCACTCCGCCCGTCGTCCGCGCACGTCACCTCGGCATGCGGTTCGGGGACGTCGCCGCCCTCACCGACGCCGACTTCACACTCCACCGGAACACGATCTACGGCCTGCTCGGCCGCAACGGCGCCGGCAAGACCACCCTCATGCAGCTGCTCGCGGGCCACATGCGTCCCACGACCGGCAGCGTCGAGGTGTTCGACGCCGATCCGTACGAGAACACCGCGGTGCTCCAGCAGTTGTGCTTCGTCGCCGACACCCAGCGCTATCCCGACGACATGCGCGTCGGGCACGTGCTCGCCTCGGCGGAACTTCTTCTGCCGCTGTGGGATCGGGAGTACGCACAGCGGCTGGCCGACAGGTTCGCGCTGCCCTGCGGACGCAAGGTCAAGAAACTCTCCCGCGGCATGAGTTCCGCACTGGGCATCGTGGTGGGTCTCGCGTCGCGCGCACCGGTGACGGTCTTCGACGAACCGTATCTCGGTCTCGACGCCGTGGCCCGGCAGATGTTCTACGACGAACTGCTGCTCGACTACGCGGAGCGGCCGCGCACGATCGTGTTGTCGACCCATCTGATCGACGAGGCCGCCGACCTGCTCGAACACATCCTCGTGCTCGACCGCGGACATCTCGTCGTCGACGAGGACACCGACACGCTGCGCACCCGCGCCGCACAGGCGACCGGCCCGGCGGACGAGGTGGCGCGGATCGTCGGCGACAGCACCGTCCTGCACACGGAGAGCCTCGGCGGTGTCGCCCGCACGGCCTTCCTCCGCAACGACGCGGACGAACTCCCCCATGCCTCCGGACGTGTGGACGTGCAACCGATCTCGCTCCAGGACCTCGTGGTCCACCTCCACCGGACACCCGAGACCGTCACCACGAACGAGGAGGCATCGCTGTGACCACCGCGATCCCGTTGCCCGCCCCGGTCACCACCGGGTCGGCGCGTGTCCTGTCCGTCGCCCGCCTGCAACTCGTCTCGTGGCCGCTGTTCGTCGCGTGGCCCGTCGGACTGCTGATCACCTCGGCCCTCATCCCATGGGTGATCTTCTCCCTCGTCGACACGGGTGCGGAGTACAACGTCACCGGCAGCATACTGTCGGTCTACGGCTTCATCGTCGCCTTCTACATCCTGGCGATGACCCAGATGTTCTCGTTCGCACTGCGTCTCGGTTCCACGCGATCGCACTACATGCAGTCGATGGTGGCGATCGCGGTGGCCCAGTCGGCGGTGTTCGCGATCGCCTTCCAGCTCCTCTCGGTGCTCGAAGCCGCGACCGGGGGCTGGGGAGTGGACATGCGGATGTTCGGAATCCTGCGTTTCGTCACCGACAGTTCCGTGGTGCAGTTCCTGGGCTTCTTCGCCACGATGCTCCTGATCGTCGCGCTGTCGATGCTCACCGGGGCGATCCAGCACCGTTGGCGCGCAACGGGTCTGCTCACGGCTGCCGCGTCCGTCGTCGTGATCGGTGGTCTCGCCGCGATCCTCGTCACGTGGACCCGGTCGTGGTCGTCGCTGTGGTCGTGGATCGTCGACACGTCGCCGACGACGACCCTGGTGGTCCTTCCTCTGCTGGTCGCTGCGGTGTGCGTGGGTGCGACCTGGCAGGTCGTCCGCAACGCGGCACCCTAGGCCGGCCGCCTTCCGGAACAGGTTCGGCCCCGACCCT
>NZ_JBLWIU010000034.1:145477-259797 GCF_048381395.1 Rhodococcus shunpengi | reverse complement strand
TCCGGGTCGGGGCCGAACTCGGTGCTCGCTCAGCGAGCGGAGGTCACGGCAGGGTGAGGATCTCGGCGCCGATGTCGGTGACGACGATGGTGTGCTCGAACTGCGCGGTCCACTTGCGGTCCTTGGTGACGACCGTCCAGCCGTCGTCCCAGATCTCGTAGTCGGGCGTACCGAGGTTGATCATCGGTTCGATGGTGAACACCATGCCGGGCTCGATGATCGTGTCGATGTCGGGCCGGTCGTAGTGCAGGATCACCAGGCCGTTGTGGAAGGTCTCGCCGATGCCGTGGCCGGTGAAGTCGCGGACGACGCCGTAGCCGAAACGGTTGGCGTAGGACTCGATGACCCGCCCGATGACGTTGAGGGCCCGGCCCGGCTTGACCGCCTTGATGCCGCGCATCGTCGCCTCGCGGGTGCGATCGACGAGCAGGCGGACGTCCTCGGAGACGTCGCCGGCCAGGAAGGTGGCGTTGGTGTCGCCGTGGACGCCGTCGATGTAGGCGGTGACGTCGATGTTGACGATGTCACCGTCCTCGACGACGGTCGAGTCGGGGATGCCGTGGCAGACGACCTCGTTGAGCGAGGTGCAGCACGACTTGGTGAAGCCGCGGTAGCCGAGGGTCGACGGGTAGGCGCCGTGGTCGCACATGTACTCGTGCGCGACGCGGTCGATCTCGTCGGTGGTCACGCCCGGCGCGACAGCCTTACCGGCCTCGACGAGGGCCTGTGCGGCGATCTTCGACGCGAGTCGCATCTTCTCGATCGTCTCGGGTGTCTGCACCCACGGCTCGTTGCCTTCCTTCGCCGTGGGCTTCCACACGTACTCCGGCCGTTCGATCGATGCGGGCACCTCCCGGATGGGAGTCGGAGTGCCGGGGACGAGCGGAGCGCGGGTAGCCATGACTTCCAGATTAGCTGCCGCGCCCCGCTCCCCCGTCATCCACCGATCGAGCGGTCGTGCACCGATCAGCCCACAGCGCCCGCCTGGCGCAGCTTGAAACGCTGGACCTTGCCGCTCGGCGTCTTGGGCAGGTGCGGCACGAAGTGCACCGCGCGCGGGTAGGCGTGGGCGGCGTACTTCTGCTTCACGAGTTTCTGGAGCTCCGCCTCGAGCGCGTCGTCGCCCTCGACACCCTCCCGCAGCACCACGAACGCCTCGAGGACCTCGCCCCGCAGTTCGTCCGGCAGACCCACCACGGCGGCCTCGATCACGTCGGGGTGCATCACGAGCACCGACTCGACGTCGAACGGGCCGATGCGGTAACCGGCCATGATGATCACGTCGTCGTCGCGGGACGAGAAGAAGAAGAATCCGCTCTCGTCGACCTTGCCGGCGTCGCCGGTCAGGTACCAGCGGCCGTCCTCGCTGAACCGGTCGGCGGTCTTCTCGGGTGCGTCGACGTAGCCGGTGAACCACACGAGCGGGCTCGCATGCACGTCGATCGCGACGCGCCCGACCTCACCGGGCTCGGCGATCTCGTCGCTGTCCTCGCGCAGCACTGCGCAGCTCCAGCCCGGCAGGGGCTTGCCCATCGAACGCGCCGGGGTGTCCTCGCGCAGTTCGTCCGCCCACGCGTCGACGACGAACATGCCGTGTTCGGTCTGCCCGTACTGGTCGCGCACCACGACACCGAGGGTCTCCTGCGACCACTCGAGGACGTCCGGGGTGAGCGGCTCACCGGCCGAGGACGCACGACGCAGCCGGACCGGCGGGTGCTCGGCGGTGTCGGCCTTGAGGCTGCGGTAGACCGTCGGGGCCGCCGCGAAGTTGGTGACCCCGAAGGTGTCGAGGATCTGCCAGGTGAGCGCGGGCGAGAAGCCGGCGTGCAGCAGGAGGCTGCGCCGACCGGCCGCGAGCGGCCCGAGCAGCGCGTAGTAGAGCCCGTACGCCCATCCCGGATCGGCCGCGTTCCAGAAGACGTCGTCCTCGCGCACGTCGAGGCCGAACTCCAGGTAGGCGTGGAAGGACGCCAGCGCCTTCACCGGGACGGGGACACCCTTGGGAGTGCCGGTCGTGCCGGAGGTGAACAGCTGGACCAGACGCCCCTCGGCGCCGACGGCGACGGCCTCGCCACGCGGGTCGTCGGCCGACTGCGCGGCGACCAGTTCGCCGAAGTCGCGGCCCTCACGACCGGACGCGTCTGCGTCGCCCTCACCGGCCACGACGACCTGCCACGGCACCTCGGCGGGAAGATCCGATCCGGCGGCGAGCTTGCCGGCCTGATCCCGATCGGCCACGACCACCTTGGTGCCGCTCGCGTCGAGCCGGAAGGCGATCGCCGGCGGGGCGAAGGCGGTGAAGAGCGGCACGTGCACGGCGCCGCGACGCCAGATACCGAGAACCGCGACCACCAGGTCTGCCGACTTGCCCATGAGCGTCGCGACGTGGTCGCCGGGTTCGACACCGAGATCCGCCAGCGCCGCGGCGAAGCGGGCCGACCGTTCGCGGAGCTCACCGTAGGTGAGATCCGTCGAGCTCAGGTCGGCGTCGACGACGGTGAACGCCACCGCGTCGGCGGGATGGTCGTCGCACAGCAGTCGGGCTGCGCAGGCGTCTGCCGTGTCGTACCGCTCGAGCAGTGTCCGCACGCGGCTCGCTGTGTCGCCCATTGTGGTCCTTTCGTCCGTACCGGCCAGGGTGTTCCCGATCTGGGGAGCACACCCGTTCGACGTCTATGATTCGAGTCACACCATGTTCCCCGATACCCCCGGAAAGGGGTGGCGTTCGTGTCGTCCTCCTCGTCGGCGCTGCTGCGTCCCCGCGACGGTGATGCCCTGCGCGGTGAACTCCGCCGCACCGCGGCGCAGGCCCAGCTGCCGGTGGTCTTCGCCGGCGAGGTCCAGCAGGGATCGCTGCAACTCAGCGAATTCTTCGGCACCCGCACCAACAGCCTGGCCGGGGTCGTAGTGCCTCCGCGGGCGGGTCTCGGCGGTCGCGTCCTCGCGGAGTCGCGAGTGGTGACGGTGTCGGACTACGGTCGCTCCGCATCCATCACGCACCACTTCGACCGTCCCGTTCTGTACGAGGGATTGCGGTCCATCCTCGCCGTGCCGGTACTCGTCGAGGGCAAGGCCCGCGCGGTGTTGTACGGCGCCGCGCGCGAGTGCGCGCCCGTCGGCGATCGGGCTGTGACGGCGTTCGCGCAGGCGGCGGCTCGTCTCGCGCACGAGATCGAGGTGCGCGACGAGGTCGATCGGCGACTCGCGATGCTCGAGCGGTCGTCCGGCGACCGCGATCCCGTCGCGACTGCGCAGGTCCGCGAGGTCCACGCCGAGCTGCGGGTGCTCGCGCAGGGCACGACCGATCCGGCGCTGCAGGAGAAGCTCCGCTCGTTGTCCGACCGTCTCGCCGGGGTGCTCGACGGAACGGAACCGGAACCGACGGACGTCGTGCTGTCCCCCCGCGAGACCGACGTGCTGTCCCATGTGGCGCTGGGGTGCAGCAACGCCGAGATCGCCCAGCGCCTGTCGGTCGGCGCCGAGACGGTCAAGAGCTACCTGCGCAGCGCCATGAGCAAGCTCGACGTCCATTCCCGCCACGAGGCCGTCGTCGCCGCGCGAAAATCGGGTCTGCTGCCCTGAATCCGGTCGGCCCCCGCCGGCGGTGGACAGGGTGCGCGGAAGGGGGCCTGCGGTGGCCGAGACGACCGACTCACCCCAGCTCGTCCGCGTTCTCGGGCCGGGTCTGCTCCTGCTGTTCGTCATCGGCGACATCCTGGGCACCGGCATCTACGCCCTCACCGGGGAGGTCGCGAACGAGGTTGGTGGCGTGGTGTGGCTGCCGTTCCTCGTCGCGTTCGCCGTCGCGACGGTGACGGCGTTCAGCTATCTGGAGCTGGTCACGAAGTATCCGCGGGCGGCCGGAGCGGCGCTCTACACGCACAAGGCGTTCGGCGTGCACTTCCTGACCTTCCTGGTGGCCTTCGCCGTGATGTCCTCGGGCATCACCTCTGCAGCCACGGCTGCGCGGGCGTTCGCCGCGAACTTCGCCGAGGCCTTCGGACTCGACCTGGCCGGCACGGCCGGGATCACCGTGATCGCGCTGGTCTTCGTCCTCGTCCTGGCGGTGATCAACTTCCGCGGGGTCGCCGAGAGCGTGAAGACCAACGTGGTGCTCACGATGATCGAGTTGGGCGGCCTGCTCATCATCGTCGCGATCGGCATGTGGGCGTTGGGTTTCGGCGGCGGCGACTTCTCGCGTGTGGTCGAGATCGATCCCGGCGACCGGTCCGTCTTCTCCGCGGTGGTCGCGGGGACGGCCCTGGCTTTTTTCGCGATGGTGGGATTCGAGGACTCGGTGAACATGGCCGAGGAGTGCAAGGAGCCCACCCGGATCTTCCCCCGGATGCTGCTGCTCGGCCTGGGTCTCGCTGCGCTGGTGTACGTGCTCGTGTCGATCACCGCGATCGCGCTCGTCCCGCCCGACGAACTCGGGGCGGGCGAGACGCCCTTGCTGCGGGTGGTCGAGGTCGGCGCCCCGGCGTTCCCGGTCGGGATCTTCGCCTTCGTCACGATGTTCGCGGTGGCCAACACCGCGCTGATCAACATGCTGATGGCGAGCCGGCTGATCTACGGCATCGCCCGCGAGGACGTCCTGCCCGCCGTCCTGGGGCGGGTGCACCCGACCCGCCGCACGCCCTATGTCGCGATCGTGTTCACGACGCTGCTCGCGGTCGGTCTCGTCGTCTTCGTCGGCGGGGTGCCCGAACTCGGGGGTACGACGGCGCTGCTCCTGCTGGGGGTGTTCGCGATCGTCAACGTCGCGGCCCTGGTCCTGCGCCGGGACCACGTGGAGCACCGGCACTTCCGCGTGCCGACGATCCTTCCGGTGCTCGGGGCGACCAGTTGCCTGTTCCTCGTCCTACCGTGGGTCGACCGGCCTGCGACCCAGTACCGGACGGCCGGGGTGCTGCTCGGGATCGGCGTGGTGCTGTGGCTGGTGACGCGACTCGCGGGCCGGCGCGACGGCCGGCCCACGAGTACGACGGATCGTGAGGAGAGCTGAGGGTCCGTCAGCGGTTGCGGACCAGCGCCATCGAGCCGAGACCAAGGACGGCGGTGACGAGCATGGCGAGGGACATGGGGACCGCGGTGTCCTCACCCCAGGCGCCGACGATCGGAGCGACTACGGCCGCCAGCAGGAACTGGAGGGCGCCGAGGAGCGCCGAGCCGGTGCCGGCAGCGTGCCGGACCTGACCGAGGGCGAGGGTCGCAGCGTTGGCGAGCACCAGCCCGAGGCTCGCGACGCCGAACCACAACGCCACTATGGTCACTCCGAGGACGGGTCCCGCGAGGGCGTTGACGGTGAGCACGGCGGACCAGAAGACGAGCAGCGCCGACCCGATGCCGAGCAGCCGGTGCGGGGTCGTGCGCTGGAGCAGCTTCTGGTTCACCACATTGCCGAGGCTGATGCCCACGGCGTTGAACGCGAACAGCAGGGTGAACCAGCCGGTCGACAGGCCGTGGATCTTCTGCATGACGAACGGCGACGCGGAGATGTACGCGAAGAGCACACCGAACGCGAAGGTGTGGGCCAGCAGGTAGCCGAGATAGGTGCGGTCGCGGACGACGACGGCGATCCCGCTCGCCAGGCCGCCGAGGCCACCTGCCGAGCGACGGTCGGCCGGGAGGCTCTCGGGCAGGAAGAAGACGATCGCCGCGAGCATCACGAGGCTCAGCGCGGCCAGGAACCAGAAGACGGCGCGCCAGCCGACGGACAGGATGATGCCGCCGCCGACGAGCGGCGCCGCGATGGGCGCCACTGCGCTGACGAGCACGAGCAGGCCGAACAGCTTCGCCGCGGCCATGCCCTCGGCACGGTCGGAGACGACGGCTCGACCCACGACGATGCCGGCGGCGCCGGCGAAGCCCTGGACGAAGCGGGAGACCGCGAGCAGTTCCACGGTAGGCGCCAGGGCGCACGCGACGCTCGCGAGGGCGCACACGGCCGTGCCGATGAGCATGGACGAGCGGCGACCGAACCGGTCGGACAACGGTCCGATGATCAGGTTGCCGAGGGCCATGCCGATGAGGAAGGCCGTCAGCGTGAACTGCACCGCGGACGCGGTACTGCCGAATTCCTCGGCGATGTCGGGGAAGCCGGGCAGGTACATGTCCACGGCGAGCGGGGCCAGGGCGGCCAGCAGACCGAGCGACGCCACGGACATGCCGGACAGCGAACGGCCGCCGGATCCGTACTCGTCGGTCTTCACTCCGGTTGCGGCCTCGGAGGGTCGGTTCATCACACCTCGATCGATAAGTTCGAATTCATATATAAATTTATATATAGATTCTAGCCTACGATCGAGGCATGCCTGACGACCCGAGGATCAGCGACGCCGACGTCGACCGGCTGGCCGACAGCGTGCGCACGCTCGTGTGGAAGTTGCAGCGCGTCGGCGAACGCGAATCGGGCCTGGTCGGGATCCCCCAGTCCGAGATCGAGGTCCTGCGGGTGCTCTCCGACCATCCCGGCATCACCGTGTCCGATCTCGCGCGCATGCTCGGACTGCAGAGCAGCAACGTCAGTGCCACGGTGCGCAGCCTCGTCGCCCGCGGCCTCGTCTCCCGCACGACCAACCCGAACGACGGGCGGTCGCACCATCTGCACCGCACTCCCCTGGCCGAGCACAACGGGAATCTCATTCGGCGTATGTGGATCTCACGGATGCAGGAGGTGCTCGCAGCGATGGATCCGGTCGATGCCGCCGAACTCGTCGCGGCGGCACCGTTGCTCGAACAGCTCGCCGCCCTCGCCGAGGATCCGGCCCTGGCCTGAGCTCAGGCTCCCTCGTCGTACTCCGGCGGCAGGGCGGCGAACATGTCGCGGGTGACCGCGACCGCGTTGTCGGAGCTGCCGCCGCGCACGACGAGCGTCGCGAACGCCAGATCGCCGCGGTAGCCGACGAACCACGAGTGCGACCCGCCCTCGACCTCGGCCTCGCCGGTCTTGCCGTAGACGTCGCCCTGGTCCCGGATACGGTCGGCGGTACCGCTCGTGATCACCAAGCGCATCATCTCGCGCAGACCCTCCACCATCTCCGGCGTCACCGGCGGCGGCGAACCGTTCACAACCGTCTCGCGACCCGCGATGAGATAGGGCACCGGAGTACGGCCGGCGGCGACCGTCGCCGCGGTGAGCGCCATCCCGAACGGGCTCACGACCACCTTGCCCTGACCGAAACCGTCCTCGGTCCGTTCGACGAGATCCTCCGCGGGCGGAACCGATCCGGTGAAGGTCGGCATCCCGACCACCTCGTAGTCCACACCGATACCGAACTGCGAGGCGGCGACGGTCAGCGCGTCCGGGGCCATCTCGGAGGCGAGCTTGGCGAAGGAGGTGTTGCAGGATCGGGCGAAAGCGGTGGCGAGAGAGACCGTCCCGAGCTCGAACTCGTTGTAGTTCGGCACGCTCCGCTCGCCGATCGTGATGCGACCGGGGCACGGCACCATCGTGTTCGGGGTCGCGCGACCCTCGGCGATCGCCGCACCCGAGGTGACGATCTTGAACGTCGAGCCCGGGGGGTACTGGCCGGCCAGCGCGACCGGCCCGTCCCTGTCCGCGGCCTTGTTCTGGGCCACCGCCAGCACCGCACCCGTGGACGCCTCGATCACGACCGTCATCGCCTGCTCGGTGCGGGCATCGACGGCCGCCTGAGCCGCGAGCTGGAGGGGACGGTCGAGGCTGACCGAGAACGACGGCACCGGCTGCGGCGGCGTCTCGGTGAGCACCCCGGTGTCCACGCCGTACTGGTTCACCACGACGACGCTCCACCCGGCCGTGCCGTCGACCTCGTCGATGACGGTCTTCTTGATCTGGCCCACGAGATCAGGCGCGAAGTTGCGATCGGTCGCGACGAGGTCGGCCTGCTCGGTCACCACGACACCGTCGATCCCGGCGAGGCGTGGGGCGACGCGCTCGTAGTCGTCCTCGCGCAGTCGCATCACCGACCGCGGCCCGGACGAGGCCGTCACCGATTCCGCGATCGCCTGCGCCGTGAGCGAGGAATCGAACTCCGACAACGTCGACGCGAGCTGTCGTGCCGCACCGGCGACGTCGGTGGTCTGCGAGGCGTCGAAGGCGATGCCGTAGACCGTGCCGGGGACGAGGATGTCGCTGCCCGCGTGCTCGTTGACCCGGGCGCGCGGCGCCGGACTGCTGCGGAGCTGCATGATCTGCCGTTCGCCGAGCTGCGGGTGCAGCGCGGATTTCGCCCACCGCACGATCCAGTCGTTCCCGCTGCGCCCCATGTTGAGCTCACCGGTGTACTGCCACACCCGTTCCTTCGGCAGGTGCCACTCGTAGTTGTAGCCCACGGTCGCGGAGTCGCCGCTGATCCGGGTGGATGTCGTGGTGGCGGTGAGGGATTCGGCCTGAAGCCCGTCCAGGACTTCCTGCATCGCGACGGCCGCGTCGTCGGGGCGGTCGGTGCGGTCCGCCGCCGACGCGACGTCCTGAGCGGCGAACGAGTCGAGAAACGCCTGGGCGGCGGCCTCCGGCCCGGCCGGGCGCGGCGTGCACGCGACGGCCAGGCCGAGGAGCACGACGGCCACCGACAGCACAGCGCCGATCCGGAGTGCGCGTGCGTACGGGGATGCCGGGGTGGAACTTCGAGGTCTCATCGCCCGTCATCGTAGGCAGAGCCGACGGGAAATCAGTCGAGCAGCACCGTGGAGAACGTCGCGACCTGGCGGAAACCCGCGCGGGCGTAGGCTCCGCGGGCCGGGGCGTTGAAACTGTTGACGTAGAGGCTGGGCAGGCGACCGCTGCGAGCGACCGCGCAGGCCACGGCGGCGGTGCCGATCGTGCCGAGGCCCGAACCTCGATGCGCGGGATCGACCCAGACGCCCTGGATCTGGCCCACCGTGGACGACTGGGAGCCCACCTCCGCCTTGAACACCACCTGTCCGTCCTCGAATCGCGCCCAGGCGCGTCCCGCCGCGATGAGGCTCGCGACGCGGCGCCGGTAACCCGCACCGCCGTCGCCGGTGCGCGGGTCGATACCGACCTCCTCGATGAACATCGAGATCGCGGCCGGCAGATAGACATCGAGTTCGTCGGGCCGCACGGGACGGACCTGCGGGTCGGGTTCGACGAGCGGCTCGCGGTCGAGAACGAGGAGGGGTTGTTCGGCCCTCACCTCGCGGGGAGCGCCCCACGCCGATTCGAGCCGCTCCCACATCGGCAGCGCGTACTCGGCGCGACCGACGATGGACGAACACAGTCGCGGCCCGCGACTCGCGCGCTCGGCGAACGCCTGGATGTCGTCCGGACTGCCCAGCAGCGGAATGAGGTTCGCGCCGGAGAAGCACAGCGAGGTCTCGGGGCCGCCGCGGCTCCACATCTCGCCGCCGACGGCACGCCCGTCGAGTCCGTACTCCTCGACGCGGCCGGCCACCATGCACGCGGCCACGGGGTCGCGGGAGAGCACCCGGAGCACCGCGGCGGTGTCACGTCCGCCCAACGACCGGACACCCAGAAGCTTGAGCACTCGCTCACCACCCGTCGACAAGCCGATACGAAATCAGAGTGCCATGCCGGACGGCGGCGTGGAAACCTGAGTCCTCGAAAGTGAGAGAACGCCGTCCCGTGCGCCCCACTCGTATCAGCCGACCGACACCACGGGGCCGCCGCCCGAGGCGTTGCCTTCCATCTCGTCGGCGATGCGCATCGCTTCCTCGATGAGGGTCTCGACGATCTGCGCCTCGGGTACGGTCTTGATGACCTTGCCCTTGACGAAGATCTGGCCCTTGCCGTTTCCGGAGGCCACACCGAGGTCCGCCTCACGAGCCTCACCGGGTCCGTTGACGACGCAACCCATCACCGCGACCCGCAGCGGCACCTCCATCCCCTCGAGTCCGGCGGTGACCTCGTTGGCGAGGGAGTAGACGTCCACCTGGGCGCGCCCGCAGGACGGACAGGAGACGATCTCGAGCTTGCGGGGACGCAGGTTCAGCGACTGCAGGATCTGCGTGCCGACCTTGATCTCCTCGGCGGGCGGCGCCGACAGCGACACGCGGATGGTGTCGCCGATGCCCTCGCTGAGCAGCGCGCCGAAGGCGACGGCCGACTTGATGGTGCCCTGGAAGGCGGGGCCGGCCTCGGTCACGCCGAGATGCAGCGGGTAGTCGCACTGCGCGGCGAGCTGCCGGTAGGCCTCGACCATCACGACGGGGTCGTTGTGCTTGACGGAGATCTTGATGTCGCCGAAGCCGTGTTCCTCGAACAGGCTCGCCTCCCACAGGGCGGACTCGACGAGCGCCTCCGGCGTGGCCTTGCCGTACTTGGCGAGCAACCGGGGGTCGAGGGAGCCGGCGTTGACACCGATGCGGATGGGGATCCCGGCATCGCCGGCCGCCTTGGCGACCTCCTTGACGCGACCGTCGAATTCCTTGATGTTGCCGGGATTGACGCGCACGGCCGCGCAGCCGGCGTCGATCGCGGCGAAGATGTACCGCGGCTGGAAGTGGATGTCGGCGATCACCGGGATCTTGCTCTTCTTCGCGATGATCGGGAGCGCGTCGGCGTCCTCCTGACGCGGGCACGCCACACGCACGATGTCGCAGCCGGACGCCGTGAGCTCCGCGATCTGCTGGAGGGTGGCGTTCACGTCGTGCGTCTTCGTGGTGGTCATCGACTGCACGGACACCGGATGATCGCTGCCGACGCCGACATTTCCGACCATGAGCTGCCGGGTCTTGCGTCGGGGTGCGAGGACCGCAGGAATTTCGGGCATGCCCAATCCGACGGGGCTGGTCACAGTTCGCCTTCTTTCGTCGCTACTCGGCAAGTCTACCGGCGCAGATCAGAACAGCTTGATGGGGTTGACGATGTCTGCTGTGAGGGTGAGCACCATGTAGGCGCCACCGATGACCACCGCCACATAGGTCAGCGGCAGCAGTTTCATGTAGTCCACGGGCGGGCCGACCGGCAGTCCGCGCAGGCCGCGCAGCCAGTTGCGGGCCTTCTCGTAGATCGCGACGGCCATGTGCCCGCCGTCGAGCGGCAGCAGCGGGAGGAGGTTGAACGCACCGAGGAAGAAGTTCAGCTGTGCGAGCAACAACACGAACGACTCCCAGATACCGCGCTCGGCGAACTGGCCGCCGATGACGCTGGCGCCGACGACGCTGACCGGGGTGTCGACCGCGCGCTCTCCCCCGGTGACGGCCGTCCACAGGTCGGCGACCTTGCTCGGCAGGCTCACGAGCGCCTCGGCCGTGCGGACCGCGAGGTAACCGGTGAAGTCGAAGGTCGCGGGGATCGCCGAGAGCGGCGTGTACTCGATGATTCCCGGCTCTCCCCCGACACCGATCGCACCGACGGTGCGGGAGACGGGTTCGGCGTCGGGCGACTCGCTCTCGTAGACCCAGCGCTGGACCTGCTGGACCGTGACCGGCACGGTGAGGGTCTCCTCGCCGCGTTCGACGGTGAACGGCACGGTGCCCGACAGGGGCTGCGTGGCCCGGACGAGGTCGCCGAAGGTCTCGACGGACTGCCCGTCCACGGCGACGATCACGTCGCCCGGTTCGATGCCGGCCTGCTCGGCCGGACCGGGACCCGAGCAGTCGGCCGGGGTGTAATCGGGCGGGCCGTCCTGGGTCGGCGCGGCACAGCCGACGGTGCCGACCACCGCGCGGTTGTCGGTGTTGGGCAGCCCCGCACTGGCGGCGAGGCCGTAGATGAGCACGATGCCGAGCAGGAAGTTCATCGCGATGCCACCCGACATCACGACGAGGCGCTTCCACGTCTTCTGCTTGTACATCGCGCGCTCGACCTCGTCGGGCGCGAGTTCGTCCAGGGCCGTCATGCCGGCGATGTCGCAGAACCCGCCGGCCGGAACCGCCTTGAGACCGTATTCGGTCTCACCGCGGCGGAAGGCGAACACGCGGGGGCCGAACCCGATGTAGTAGCGCCGGACCTTCATGCCCAGCTTCTGCGCGGTCCACATGTGGCCGGCCTCGTGCAGGGCGATGGAGATGGCGATGCCGAGGGCGAACAGCACCACGCCCAGTACGAACATCATGAGTGGCCGATCCTCCTATACGAGTGTGCGCGCCCGGTCGCGGGCCCAGCCGTCGGCGGCGAGCACGTCGTCCACGGTACTGGGTTCGGCGGACCACTCGTGTGCGTCGTTCAGCACGGCCTCGACGGTCTGCACGATCCGCGGGAACGACAGCGTCCCCGCGAGGAATGCCTCGGCGGCGACCTCGTTGGCCGCGTTGTAGACGGCGGTGAGGCATCCGCCGCCCACGCCCGCCTGGCGCGCGAGCCGCACGGCCGGGAAGACGTCGTCGTCGAGGGGTTCGAACTCCCAGGTGGACGCGGTCGAGAAGTCGAGTGCCGGGGCGGCGTGCGGAACGCGGTGCGGCCAGCCGAGGGCCAGCGCGATCGGCAGCTTCATCGACGGCGGCGACGCCTGGGCCAGAGTCGACCCGTCGACGAAGGTGACCATCGAGTGCACAATCGACTGCGGGTGCACCGTCACGTCGATCCGGTCGTAGTCCACGCCGAAGAGCAGGTGGGTCTCGATGAGTTCGAGTCCCTTGTTGACGAGGGTCGCCGAGTTGAGGGTGTTCATCGGTCCCATCGACCAGGTGGGGTGGGCGCCGGCCTGTTCGGGCGTCACCGATTCGAGGCGGTCGGCGGTCCAGCCGCGGAACGGACCGCCCGAGGCGGTGAGCACGAGACGCGCCACCTCGTCGCCGGTACCGCCGCGCAGGCACTGCGCCAGCGCGGAGTGCTCCGAGTCGACCGGCACGATCTGGCCGGGCGCCGCCGCCTTCGTGACGAGCGAGCCGCCCGCGACCAGCGACTCCTTGTTCGCCAACGCGAGTCGCGCACCGGTACCGAGCGCCGCGAGCGTCGGTTCGAGGCCGAGGGAGCCGACGAGGGCGTTGAGCACGACGTCGGCCTCGACCTCGCGCACGAGCTCGGTGACAGCGGTCCGGCCGCTCCGGACCGGCAGGTCGAGACGTGCGGCGGCGGCGGGGTCGGCCACGGCGACCTCGCGGACACCCGTTGCGCGGATCTGCTCGGCGAGCAGGTCCGTCTTGCCTCCGCCCGCGGCGAGACCGACGACTTCGAAGTCGTCGGGGTTGGCGGCGATCACGTCGAGTGCCTGGGTACCGATGGAACCGGTACTGCCCAGCAGGAGCACCCGGGTGCGGGAAGAAGATCGAGTGTCGGCCACGCGAGCATTGTTCCCCACGCACCTGAACGGTTCCTGAACCGCCCGGTCTCCACCTCGCGACAGGCGCCACACGCATGCCCCGCTTCGTACGACGCGGGGTCGTATGTCACGATAAGCAGCAACAGCAGCATCTGGTGAGCAGGAGGAAACCGTGGCCGGTACCGAGTTGCAGTCCACTCGTGGTGATGTGGCGGCGGAAGTGCCGTCCGCCGAGTGGGGTTGGAGCGGGGAAGCCCCCAAGTTCTTCCGCGTGATGGCTTTGATCGTGGCGGCGTTCCTGCTGCTGATGCTGATCGGCAATCACGAAGGCCATGTCGAGAGCCTGTACCTCATCGGTTCGGCGGCTCTGCTGGTGTTCATCGTCGCGCGCGATGCGGTGCGTCGCCGCCGGTTGCGCTAGTCCATCGACGAAAGGGCCCGTCCGGAATTCTCCGGACGGGCCCTTTCGTGTCTGTCGGCTCAGCCTTCCGCGGCGAGCTGACCGCACGCTGCGGCAATCTCCTGGCCGCGGGTGTCGCGGACGGTGCACGACACGCCCTGGGCCTGCACGCGCCGCACGAACTCGCGTTCGACGTCCTTCGGGCTGGCATCCCACTCGCTGCCCGGGGTGGGGTTGAGCGGGATGAGGTTCACGTGCACGAGCGACCCGAGAGCCTTGTGAAGCTTCTTACCGAGCATGTCGGCGCGCCACGGCTGGTCGTTGACGTCGCGGATGAGGGCGTACTCGATCGAGACGCGCCGGCCGGTCTTGTCGGCGTAGTACCGCGCCGCCTCGAGGACCTCGGCGACCGACCACCGGTTGTTGACCGGGACGAGGGTGTCGCGCAGTTCGTCGTCCGGGGTGTGCAGCGACACCGCGAGGGTGACGCTGAGCCCTTCGTCGGCGAAGCGGCGGATGGCCGGTGCGAGTCCCACCGTGGAGACGGTGACCGAACGCTGCGACAGACCGAGGCCTTCGGGCGCAGGTGAGGTGATGCGCCGCACCGCCGCGACCACGCGCTTGTAGTTCGCGAGCGGCTCGCCCATGCCCATGAACACGACGTTCGACAACCGTCCCGGTCCGCCGGCGACGTCGCCGTCGCGCAGGGCAGCGGCGGCCGCGCGCACCTGGTCGACGATCTCGGCCGTGGACAGGTTGCGGTCGAGACCGCCCTGGCCGGTCGCGCAGAACGGGCATGCCATGCCGCATCCGGCCTGGCTGGAGATGCACAGCGTGGCGCGGTCGGGATAGCGCATGAGGACGCTCTCGAGCAGGGTGCCGTCGTGGGCGCGCCACAGGGTCTTGCGGGTCTCGCCTCCGTCGCACGCGATGTGCCGAACCGCGCTGAGCAGAGGCGGGAACAACGCTTCCCCCACCTTGTCGCGGACGGCGGCGGGCAGATCGGTCATCTTCGCCGGATCCGCCTCGAGCCGCCCGTAGTACTGGCGGGCGAGCTGGTCGGCGCGGAAGGCCGGAAGCCCCAGTTCGCGCACCGCATCACGACGCTGATCTGCGTCGAGGTCGGCGAGATGGCGCGGCGGAAGACCACGCTTGGGTGCATCGAAGACCAGGGGCAGGGAAGAAGCCATAATCACCTATTGTCCCATGATCCGGGACGGATGGGTCCGGGCGTTGCTGTGATACTCGCCCCCATTCCCGGGCCGGTGTCACCGGTCGGTCTCCCTCACGCCGAGTCGCCCGGGCGCGGAGGGGGAATACGGGAGCATGGACATCATGACCGGTCTCGTCGCTCCCGAAGTCGCACGCTCGTGGTTGCTCGTTCCGGGCCGCTCCCCCGATCTCTTCGACGCCGCCGTCGACTCGCCGGCGGATGCGGTGGTGCTCGACCTCGAGGACGCCGTACCCGCCGCGGCCAAACCCGCTGCTCGCGAGGGCACCGAGGCGTGGCTGCGCGAGGGTGGGAAGGCCTGGGTGCGGGTCAACGACGCCACCACGTCGTTCTGGGCCGACGATCTCGCCGCGCTCGCCGGGCTCCCGGGCCTGCAGGGCGTCATGCTCGCGAAGGCGGAGAGTGGTCACCAGGTCGAGGCCACCGCAGATCTGCTGCCGGAGGGCACGCGCATCCTCGTGTTGATCGAGTCGGCGATGGGTCTCGAGGCGGCTCCCGAGATCGCCCGTGCGGAGGGCACCTTCCGCCTGGTCTTCGGCAGCGGCGACTTCCGGCGCGACACCGGCATGAGCGACAGCCCGATGGCGATGGCGTACGCGCGGTCGAGGTTGGTCATCACGAGCCGCGCCGCGCGCCTTCCGGGACCCATCGACGGACCCACACTCAGCGACGACCCCGAGGTCCTCGAACGTGAGGCCGAGCTGACCCGCTCGATGGGGATGACCGGCAAATTGTGCATGACCGGCGAACGCGCGTCGTACGCGAACGTGGCTCTGAGCCCGAACAGCACGGACGTGGACTGGGCGGAAGGCATCATCGACAAGCTCGGTGAGGACGGGCGCAACGTCCGCGACGGCAGCGACCTGCCGAACCTCGCGAAGGCGAAGAAGATCAGCGAGCTGGCGCGGATGTTCGGTATCGGCCGGTCGCGCTGACCGCTCTCAGTTCAGTTCCAGGCCGAGGGGTCTGCGGCGCACGTGCAGCCGGTAGCGGACGGTGAGCGTCGTGCCGGGTGTCTCCCGGATCGCCCGGGTCGCGACGCGTGGTGCGAATTCGATGCCGAGCACCCGCTCGAGGGTCGCGCGGTCCGGAAACTTCCACAGCGTGTCGATGCGGCGCAGATCGAATCCTTGCGCCGCGAAGAACGCCTCGACCGCGGCCGGGTCGTAGTGCGGCAGGTCGTCGCGCATCCAGTCGCCGTAGGGATGGGCGGTGGCGTCGAGATCGACGACGGCGAGCGCGCCGCCCGGACGCAGCACACGCATCGCCTCGAGGATTCCGGCGCCGCACCCCGGGCCGAAGAAGTAGGCGGTGCGGGCGTGGACGAGATCGACCGAAGCGTCGGGAAGCGGCATGTGAGCCGCGGAGCCTTCCGTCACGGTGACCGACGGAAGACCGTCCACGCGGATGCGGGCCGCGGCGACCAGCGGCGGGTGCGGTTCGATCCCGGTCACCGTGCGTGCGTCGGCCGCGAACATCGGAAGGTGGAAACCCGAACCGCACCCGATGTCGACGACGTCGCGGCCGGTCCAGTCCGCGGCCTCCCGCAGCGCCGCGTACACGGCGCCGCGGGGATCCTGCGCGCGGTTCTCCTCCTCGTACACCTCGGGCCAGTGCCAGATGTTGGGGCTGGCGATCACACCACTCCCCGACTTCGGCGCACGAAGCTTCGACGAACGCACCATCGGGCGACTACACGAAGGCCGTGAGGATCAGCCAGGTGACGAAGGCCGATGGCAGGATCGAGTCGAGCCGGTCCATGATGCCGCCGTGGCCGGGCAGCAGGGTGCCCATGTCCTTGATGCCGAGATCCCGCTTGACCTGCGACTCGATGAGATCGCCGGCCGTCGCCGTCACCACGAGCACGGCGCCGAGCAGCAGACCGGCCCACCACGGGCCGTCGAGCAGGAAGACGACGGTGAGGACACCGACCGCGATGCAGGCCACCAACGACCCGGCGAAACCTTCCCACGACTTCTTCGGGCTGATCGCCGGGACCATCGGGTGCTTGCCGAACAGGACACCCGAGGCGTAGCCGCCGATGTCCGACGCGACACACACGAGCATCAGGCAGAACACGCGCTGGGCGCCTTGATCCTCGAGGACCATGAGGGTCGCGAACGACGCCAGCAACGGCAACCAGGCCGCGACGAAGACCGCGACCGCGGTGTCGCGCAGGTAGTTGCGCGGTTGCGCGACGAGACCGTGGTCGAACAGGCGCCACAACATCGTCACGACGACCGTGCCTGCGAACGCACCGAGCACACCCGTCGTGCCGTACGGCCACCCGAGCCAGATCATCGCCTGACCACCTGCCAGCAACGGCAGTCTGGGGACGAGCACGTCCGCCTCGCGCAGACGCTTGGTGACCTCCCAGGTCGCGATGCCGATGGCGATCGCGACGACGGCGAGCCACGCCTTCGGGGCGAACAGCAGGATCCCGATGACGAGCGCGCCCAGACCACCGCCGACCGCGAAAGCGGCCGGCAGGTCGCGTCCCGCCCGTGAGGGTTTCTTCACCGGCTCCGACGCGGGGTCGGGGGCCGGTGCCGGGTCTGCAGGGGTGGCACCGGAGTCGGCTCCGGCACCGAGTGGAAGCTGCGGGTCGGAGGACCCGTCGGCTCGACCCACTGTCAGACCTCCATCAGTTCGGCTTCCTTGTGCTTGATCAACTCGTCGATCTGACCGACGTACTTGGCGGTCGTCTTGTCGAGTTCCTTCTCGGCGCGGTTCACGTCGTCCTCGCCGGCCTCGCCGTCCTTCTGGATACGTCCGAGTTCCTCCATCGCCTTGCGGCGGACGTTGCGCACGGCGACCTTGGCGTCCTCACCCTTGGCCTTGGCCTGCTTGACGAGTTCGCGACGACGCTCCTCGGTGAGCTGCGGGACCGAGATGCGGATGATGTTGCCGTCATTGGTGGGGTTGACACCGAGATCGGAGTTGCGGATCGCGGTCTCGATCGCGTTCAGCTGCGAGGCCTCGTACGGCTTGACGATGACCATGCGCGCCTCGGGAACATTGATGCTGGCGATCTGCGTGATCGGCGTGGGAGCCCCGTAGTAGTCGACGACGATGCGGTTGAACATGCCCGGGTTCGCGCGACCGGTCCGGATGCCACCCAGATCGTCCCGGGCCACCGTGACGGCCTTCTCCATCTTCTCTTCTGCTTCGAAGAGGGCTTCATCGATCACGGCAGTTCCTCCATGTTCCGTTGTCCGTTCATGACCGTACGAGTGTTCCGATCTTCTCACCGGCGATGGCTCGGGCGATATTGCCCTTGGTCAGCAGATTGAAGACCATGATCGGCATGGCGTTGTCCATGCACAGGCTGAAGGCGGTCGCGTCGGCGACCTTGAGGCCCTGCTCGATGACCTCGCGATGGGTGATCTCCTCGAACAGCACCGCATCCGGGTTCGTGCGGGGGTCGTCGGAGTAGACGCCGTCCACGGCCTTCGCCATGAGGACGACCTCGGCGCCGATCTCGAGGGCGCGCTGCGCGGCGGTGGTGTCGGTGGAGAAGTACGGCATGCCCATGCCGGCACCGAAGATGACCACACGCCCCTTCTCGAGGTGGCGGCGCGCACGCAGCGGCAGGTAGGGCTCGGCGACCTGCCCCATCGTGATGGCGGTCTGCACGCGGGTGTCGATGCCTTCCTTCTCCAGGAAGTCCTGCAGCGCAAGGGAGTTCATGACCGTGCCGAGCATGCCCATGTAATCGGACCGCGCGCGTTCGAGACCGCGCTGCTGGAGTTCGGCGCCGCGGAAGAAGTTGCCGCCACCGATCACGACGGCGACCTCGGCGCCACCGCGCACGACCTCCGCGATCTGCTGGGCCACCGTCGTCACCACGTCCGGATCGAGTCCGACCTTGCCGCCGCCGAACATCTCGCCGCCGAGCTTGAGCAGTACCCGGCGGAATCCGGGCCGATCGTGGGCGTGGTCGGACATGACTCTCCTCTGGTTGCGCATGAATCGGCCCTTATCATCCTGCCTCATCCGCTCGAGGGAACCGAGATCGGGCGGATAGACACGCCACACCTGTCACCGCGCAGCACGCGCGAGCGCCTCCGTGCCCCGAGGCGGCGTGGCCCGACACACCTCGACCCCGCCGGTAGCAGCACCGACGGGGTCGTGGAGTGGAAGAACTAGCTGGCGCCGACCTCGAAACGCACGAAGCGGACGACGTTCGCGCCGGCCTCGTCGAGGATCGCCTTGACGGTCTTCTTCGAGTCCGTCACGGACGCCTGCTCGAGCAGGACGACGTCCTTGAAGTAGCCGTTGACGCGGCCTTCGACGATCTTCGGCAGAGCCTGCTCCGGCTTGCCCTCGGCCTTGGCGGTCTCCTCGGCGATACGACGCTCGTTGGCGACGATGTCTTCGGGAACCTCGTCACGGGTGACGTACTTGGCCTTCAGAGCGGCGATCTGCATCGCGGCAGCGCGAGCAGCCTCGGCAGCAGCGTCGCCCTCACCGGTGTACTCGACGAGCACGCCGACGGACGGCGGCAGGTCGGAAGCACGCTTGTGCAGGTAGACGGCGGTCTGACCGTCGAATGCGGCAACGCGACGCAGCTCGAGCTTCTCGCCGATCTTCGCGGACAGCTCCTGGACGAGGGCGTCGACGGTCTTGCCGTCGGCCTCGACGGCCTTGAGCGCCTCGACGTCGTTCGCGCGGGCCTGTGCGGCAGCGGTGACGACCTTGTCGGCGAGAGCCTGGAACTCGTCGTTCTTGGCGACGAAGTCGGTCTCGGAGTTCAGCTCGACGAGCACGCCGTCCTTGGCGACGACGAGGCCCTCGGCCGTGGAGCGCTCGGCGCGCTTGCCCACGTCCTTGGCACCCTTGATGCGCAGCTGCTCGACGGCCTTGTCGAAGTCGCCGTCGTTGTCGGCGAGAGCGTTCTTGCAGTCCAGCATTCCGGAGCCGGTGAGCTCACGGAGACGCTTGACGTCGGCGGCGGTGTAGTTCGCCATGGAAGCGAGCCTCCTGTGTCTGTGGTGGAAAAGTCTCTGGGGGCGGCCCTATCGCGCGGATGAGCTCGGGCCGCGATGCGACGGCCCCGACCAGGATCTCTCGATCGGAAGGTCGGGGCCGGGCAACGAATCAGGCCTCGGGGGCCGCGTCTGCTGCGGGGGCTGCGTCCGCTGCGGGCGCCTCGGCGTCGGCGGCGGGGGTGGCCTGCGCGAGCAGCTCCTGCTCCCACTCGGCGAGAGGCTCGGCGCCGGCCTCGGGCTTGGCCTCGGCGTCGCTGCTCTTGCCGGCGCGGGCCTGCAGGCCCTCGGCGACGGCGGAAGCGACGACCTTGGTCAGCAGCGCCGCGGAACGGATCGCGTCGTCGTTACCCGGGATCGGGTAGTCGACGAGGTCCGGATCGCAGTTGGTGTCGAGGATCGCGATGACCGGGATGTTCAGCTTGCGGGCCTCACCGACGGCGATGTGCTCCTTGTTGGTGTCGACGACCCAGATCGCCGACGGAACCTTCGCCATGTCGCGGATGCCGCCGAGGGTGCGCTCCAGCTTGTTCTTCTCACGCGTGAGCATGAGGATTTCCTTCTTGGTGCGTCCCTCGAAGCCACCGGTCTGCTCCATCGACTCGAGCTCCTTCAGGCGCTGCAGGCGCTTGTGGACGGTCGAGAAGTTGGTGAGCATGCCGCCGAGCCAGCGCTGGTTCACGTAGGGCATGCCCACGCGGGTGGCCTCTTCGGCGATGGATTCCTGCGCCTGCTTCTTGGTGCCGACGAACAGCACGGTTCCACCGTGAGCGACGGTCTCCTTGACGAACTCGTACGCCTTGTCGATGTACGTCAGGGTCTGCTGCAGGTCGATGATGTAGATGCCGTTGCGGTCGGTGAAGATGAACCGCTTCATCTTCGGGTTCCAGCGACGGGTCTGGTGTCCGAAGTGGGCGCCGCTGTCGAGCAGCTGCCGCATAGTCACAACAGGCATGCCTGTTTCTCTCTTTCGTGTCGGTTTCCGCGGTGGATCTTCCGATCCCCGCCCTGGCGTCCACATGCCCGTCGAACCCTTGCGGGACCGGCCGACGGCCATTTCCGATGCGGCCCGGAGAAACGGGTCGGCATCGATGCGCGGACGCGCGAAGTCGATCTGCGTATACAGACCGCCCGACAAGTGTACGCGGAGCAGGCGCGGATCCCTAACCGGGAGTCACCGGACCTGTGGACGGATCCGGGGCTGTCCACAGATCGCGTCGCCCCCTGGTGCGCAGGGACTCCGATTCACGAGGCTGAAGAGCATGGTCCTCGCCGCGCCCCTCCGGACGTTCGCCGTCGTGATCGCCGCGCTCGTCGTGCTCGCCGCCGTCCCGGGAACCGGATCGGCGGACGCCGGACGGTTCGTGTGGCCGCTCGATCCCCGGCCGTCCGTGAGCCGGCAGTTCGACCCGCCCGAGCAGAACTGGCTCCCCGGTCACCGCGGTGTCGACCTCGACGCGCGTGTGGGGCAGACCGTCGTGGCTGCCGGTGACGGCGTCGTTGCGTTCGCCGGTGTCGTGGCCGGAAAACCCGTGGTCTCCATCGATCACGAGGGCGGGCTGCGCACCACCTACGAGCCGGTCGAGGCATCGGTCGCCGCGGGTCGCCGGGTGACGAGGGGCGATCCGATCGGCACCGTCGTCGCCGGTCACGAGGGCTGCGTCTCCCCCGCGTGCCTGCACTGGGGACTGCGTCGCGGCCGCGACGACTATCTCGACCCGCTGCCCCTCGTCGAGCGCCCGGTGATCCGCCTGTTGCCGGTATGACGCCCGGCTAACGCCCCGCGTGTCGACCCGACAGTGCGGGGAAGTCGTCGGCGACCATCGCGGCGAGTTCGACGAACGCCGTGCGGGTCGCGGGGCGGAGTCGTTCGAGATCGATCTCGGCTCCCTCGGCGAGATGCTCGTCGAAGGGCAGCACCTTCACCGCCCGGCACCGCGCGAGGAAATGTGCGGTCAGCGCGTCCATGTCGATGCTCGCCGCACCCGGCCGCGGCGAACTGATCACCACGACCGTGCGTTCGACCAGGTCGGAGTAACCGTGCGCCTGCAGCCAGTCGAGCGTCGCAGCCGCACTCCGCGCCGCATCGACAGCAGGCGAGGCGACGAGAACGAGGGTGTTCGCCAGGTCCAGCACGCCGCGCATGACCGAGTGCATGATCCCGGTCCCGCAGTCGGTGAGGATCACGTTGTAGTAGACCTGCAGGATGTCGACGACGCGCCGGTAGTCCTCCTCGCTGAACGCTTCCGAGGCAGCGGGATCGCGTTCGCTCGCGAGCACTTCGAGCCGGCTCGGCGCCTGCGATGTGTGGGCCCGCACGTCCGAGTACCGGCGGATG
The DNA here is from genome assembly GCF_048381395.1 of Rhodococcus shunpengi. Lineage (NCBI taxonomy): Bacteria > Bacillati > Actinomycetota > Actinomycetes > Mycobacteriales > Nocardiaceae > Rhodococcus > Rhodococcus shunpengi. The sequence goes on along the minus strand of NZ_JBLWIU010000034.1, from coordinate 237,671 downwards.
TTCGACGCGTTCGCGAGCAGGTCCCGCACCGTCGAGGTGGTCTGCTGCGGAATCCGCTGCCCGAGGGTGCCGAAGTCCGGATTCGCGTCGACGGCGATGACGCAGTCGCCGCGCAGCGACGCGAACGTCGACCCGAGCCCGACGGTCGTGGTGGTCTTCCCCACCCCACCCTTCAGGGACAGCACCGCGATCCGGTAGTCGCCCGGGATCGGCTGGCGGATCCGGGCGACGAGCTCCTCGCGGCGCTCACTGCCTCCTCCGTCGAGCCTGCCGCCGGTCAGCCGGTCGACCCGCTCCCGCCACCGCCGCGTGGAACGCCGTGACCTGCGGACGAGCACGCCCGAGGCGAGGTCGACGTTCGACGGCTGATGGTCGAACCGATGGGCCTCGTGTCGCAGGGCGTCGACCGTAGCGTCTGCTCTTGCCGGTAGCGGGGCGGGGACCGATGCGTGCCCGGGGTCGAGCGGACCGGATACGACCTCCGTCGCCTCCGGGCTCGCCACCTCCGACTCCGGCGCAGGTGCAGGTGCAGGTGCAGGTGCAGGTGCAGGTGCCCCAGTCTCGGGCTGTGTCTCCACGACTTCGGGTGCCGGCTCTGAGAAGACAGGCTCGGGCTCGGGTTCGGTCACGGCCTCCGGAACCGCCGCATCAGGCTCCGCCGAAACCGCCGCCTCGGGCTCCGACGGTGGGAGCACCGGATTCTCGGGTCGCGCCGGTTCGTGCGCGACGAGCGGTCCGGACGACTCCGGCTCCGGGTCGTCTGCGCTGATCCGGGGCCGCAACGCCATACCGAGAGGCACCGAAGCCGTCATCTCGAGCGGAGCGGAGGGAGTGGGCGGAGTCGCACCGTCGCCGGACGGAGTGGAGGGACCGGGCGTCTCGGCGCCTCTGGCCGCGCGGCGGAGGCCGCGTCGCGCATGGTCGCTTCCGGATTCCGGTGGGTCCTGCAGCCAGGCGGGCACGGCAGGACCCGGTTCGTTGCGTCTCATCGGTTCCCCCGATTCGATGGTGCCGGCGCACGCTACCAAACCGGGACGGCTTCTCGGGCAGGCCGATCAGGCGCGGGGATGGGCCTGATCGTGCGCGGCGCGCAGGCGCGCCACCGACACGTGTGTGTAGAGCTGCGTGGTGGCCAGACTCGAATGGCCCAGCACCTCCTGGACCACGCGCAGGTCCGCTCCCCCTTCGAGCAGGTGCGTCGCAGCGCTGTGCCGCAGGCCGTGCGGCGCGAGGTCGGGTGCGCCCGGCACCGACGAGACGGCGTCGTGCACCACCGACCGCACCTGCCGCTGATCGATCCGGCCGCCGCGCTTGCCCAGCAGCAGCGCCGCACCCGACGACGGTCGTGCGAGATGCGGGCGTCCGTGACGCAGCCACGCGTCGAGCGCCTCGGCCGCGGGACCGCCGTAAGGGACGATCCGTTCCTTGTCGCCCTTGCCGAGAACCCGGACGACCCGCCGCTCGGCGTCGACGTCGTCGATATCGACGGCGCACAGCTCACCGACCCTGATTCCGGTGGCATAGAGCAACTCGACGATCGCCCGGTCACGCAGTGCGACGGGATCGCGTTCACGCGCACCGGATTTCGCGGCCTCCATGATCTCCAGTGCCTGGTCGTCGCGGAGCACGGCGGGCAGTGACCGATGCGGACGTGGCGAGACGAGACGCGTCGCCGGGTCGGCGTCGAGCCGCCGGGTGCGCACGAGCCATGCCGTGAAGACGCGTGCCGACGAGGTGCGCCGCGCGAGCGTGGTGCGGGCCGCTCCCGCCGCCACCATCCCGGCGAGCCAGGACCGCATCAGATCGAGATCGAGGTCGGTGATGCGCGCGTCGGGATCCCGGTCCGCAAGATGCTGCAACAGCGAGCGGATGTCGGTGCGATAGGCGCGGATCGTGTGTTCCGAACGGTTGCCTTCGAGGCGGAGGTGGTCGACGAAGTCCCCGAGGTGCACGTCCAGCGTCGCCGGGAGCATGTCGGATTCGTTGCCTCGCATGGGTCTACCGTGCGGCACGACCGGCTCGGGTGCAACGACCCGCGCCGACTAAGGTGCTTTCGTGAACAAAACGATCCCGGTACCGATGTTGTGCGCCCTGGCGTTGCTGTCGGCGATCGCGCCGCTCGCCACGGACATGTACCTCCCGGGACTTCCCGTCATGGCGGAGAGCCTGGGCAGTTCGACCGTGGGCGTCCAGCTCACACTCACGACGTTCATGGCGGGTCTCGGGCTCGGCCAGCTGCTCGTGGGTCCCCTCTCGGACGGCTGGGGCCGGCGACGACTGATCCTCGCCGGCACGATCGTCCTGGCGGTGAGCAGCGCGATCTGCGCGATGGCACCCACCGTCGAGATCCTGATCGCGGCGCGTCTGGTCCAGGGATTCAGCGGCGGAACAGGCATCGTCCTCGCGCGTGCGGTCATCGCCGACCGGGCGCGAGGCAATCAGGCCGCCAAGCTGTTCAGCCTGATGATGATCATCGGCGGCATCGCGCCCGTCGCCGCTCCCCTACTCGGTGGCGTGCTGCTGGGGCCGATCGGGTGGCGCGGCATCTTCTGGGTGCTCACCGGCCTGGCCGTTCTGATGGCCGTCGGCGCCTTCGCGTTCGTCCCGGAGACCCTGCCGCCGGAGAAGCGGCACGGCGGCGGTCTGAAGACGATGGCCGGCAACTTCGGGTACGTCCTCCGGCAGCGACGCTTCGTCGGTTACGCCGCCGCCATGGCCCTGGGATTCGGCGCGATGTTCTCGTACATCTCTGCCTCGCCGTTCGTCACCCAGAACATCCTCGGTCTGAGCCCGGGCCAGTTCTCGATGGTGTTCGCCGTGAACTCGGCCGGTCTCGTGCTGGCCAACGCCGTCAACACCCGCCTCATCGGCCGGTTCGAGGTGCGGACGCTGCTGCTCTTCGGTGTGACCACCATGTTCACGGCAGGGGCGCTGCTGTTGCTGACGATGGTCGTCGTCGGCTACGTCGCAGTGCTGATCCTGCCGCTGCTGTTCGTCGCGATCAGCATGATGGGCCTGACGCTGGGCAACGCCACCGCGCTGGCCCAGTCACAGGTCCCGAAGGCGGCCGGTACGGGCTCCGCCGTGATCGGTGCCTCTCAGTTCGGTCTCGCTGCCGTGGTCTCCCCGCTCGTCGGGCTCGGCGGCGAAGGCACCGGTATCCCGATGGCCGTCGCCATCGTGGTCTGCTCGGGACTCGCGCTCACCTCCGCGGCGGTGCTGGCGCGCGACTCGGCCTCGGTGCCGGCGCGCGAGTCCGCGAGCTGACCCGAACCGCCGGCCGTCAGTTGCTCTCGACGGCCGCCAGTTCGCTCTTCCACACGCGGAAACCCTCCTCGGTGCGTCCGCGACGCCAGTAACCCGAGATCGACGCGCGTGCCGGCGGTACGGCCCGTTCCTTCCGCAGGTACGGACGGATGTGCTTCATGACGGCCTCGGCTTCACCGTGCACGAAGACCTGCACGTCGCCTCCCGGCCAGGGCAGGGCCCTCACCGCGGCGACGAGGGGCGAGTTGCCGTCGATCAGGTCGGCACCGGCGTCACCGGCCGCGACACCGCGATGGAGCCACGTGATGTCCATTCCCGCCGGGGCGTCGAGTTTCAGTTCGTCGCCGGGACCGATGACCTCCAGGAAGACCGCCCCACGCGCGTCGGCGGGCAGGTCCTCGAGCGCAGCCGCGATCGCGGGGATCGCGGTCTCGTCGCCGGCGAGCAGATGGAAGTCGGCGGAGCGATCGGGCCGGTATCCCGCGCCGGGTCCCCGCACCACGACCTGCGCGCCCGGTTGCACCGAGCGAGCCCACGGGCCCGCGACACCCTCGTCGCCGTGCACGACGAAGTCGATCCAGATCTCCCGGGCGTCCGAGTCCACGCGCCGGACGGTGTAGGTGCGGACGACCGTCTCCTCCCCCGCGGGCAGCTCGATCTTCACGTAGCTGTCGGTCTCCGCGCGGGCCTGGAACTCGCCGAAGCCGTCTCCGCCGAGCACGACGCGGACGAAGTGCTCGCCGATCGCCTCGGTCCGCAGGACCGTGAGTGTTGTCCCCATGGGCGCTTTCCGTGCCACCGAACCTCCTATTAGGGTTACCTATTCTCGCGTCACCGTACTCTGTCGCGGGGTGCGGCGGGAAAGTCACGATCGGGGAGGCTCTAGGCTCGAGAACATGAGCACCACCGCGGCCGACATCGCCACCTGGATGACCGACATCATCACCACCGAACGCAGGGTCACCCAGACCGACATGGTCGACGCGATCGAGGCCAAGTTCGGCTCCGAGTGGATCTATGTGAACGACAACGGCCACCCCTCGATCGACCGCGCCGTCCTCAAGGAGTTCCGCAAGGCCCACCGCGGTGCCGTGAAGTGGGACCGCGACGACCGCGCCTGGTACGTCGAGGACGAGCCCACGACCGAGACCGCCGCCGAGTAAGCGGCCTTCCTCCGAATTCACCCTCGCACGTCCCGGCGGAACGTCCCGGAGTCTGTGAACATACGGTCACGACTCCTTCGCGCGACCGTCTCCGGCACCGCCGAGCGGATCGGCGCGTCGGCGGCAGGTCGGAGGACACCGGGTGGATACCGAGGACGTGCGGGAGCCTTCCGTTCCCCCTCGCGAACTGGCAACGATCTGTGTGCTGGCGATCGTGGCCGGCGCCGTCATCGGCATCGTCGGCGGAGCCTTCCGCTGGTGTCTGGAACGGCTCGAGCGATGGCGGATCCACACCGCGGAGTGGGCGCACGACCTCCCCGGTCCGGGATGGCTCGTGCCGGTGGGAATCACGATCCTCGGCGCTCTGCTCGCGGCGTTGATCGTCCGGATGGTGCCCCTCGCCTCGGGTAGCGGAATCCAGCACGTCGAGGCCGTCGACCGCGGGCAGGCAGAGCCACCACCTTTGTCGGTGCTGCCCTCCAGATTCGTCGGGGCACTCCTGTCGATCGGGTCGGGTCTCGTCCTGGGGCGGGAAGGCCCGATCGTGCACATGGGTGCCGCGGTAGGCGCCGAGACCGCGCGTCGCGCCCGGTGTCCCGAGCACGAACGTCTACTGCAGACCTCGGTGTCCGGTGCCGGACTCGCGGTCGCGTTCAATGCCCCGATCGGCGGTGCGCTGTTCGTCTTCGAGGAGGTCACCGGTAGCTTCCGTGTCCGCACCGTCGTACCCGTCGTCCTGTCGGTGGCCGCCGCGGTGGCGTGCTCGCGGACGATCGTCGGCGATACCCCCGACTTCGCCGTGGACCCCATCGTTCCCCCGTCCATCGTCCTGCTGCCCGTGTTCGTGGTGTTCGGCCTGCTCACCGGACTGCTCGGCGCGGCCTACAACCGGATGGTCCTGGGATCTCTGAGCGTGGTGGAGTCGGTCCGGTCGCTCTCCCCGGTGACGAAGGCCGCGATCATCGGCGGGCTCGTCGGGTTGTTGTCGGTGGTCGCACCGTGGGCCGGCGGTGGCGGCGACTCCCTCGTCCAGCACGTGGTGGGCGGTGGTGCGCTCGCACTGCCGGTCGTCGCCTGGTACGTCCTGCTGCGGTTCGTCGCCGGCCCGCTGTCGTACGCGGCCGGGACACCGGGCGGACTGTTCGCGCCGCTCCTCGCACTGGGCGCTCTCTGGGGTCTGTTGTGCGCCGGGATCTCCGCCGCGATCGTCCCCGGGCTCGGGTCGTCCCTGGCCGTGCCGATGGCGCTCGCGGGGATGGCCGCACTCTTCGGCGCGTCGGTGCGGGCCCCGATCACCGGAGTCGTCCTCGTCGTGGAGATGACCGCGGCGACGGGAGTGACGGTTCCGATGCTCGCCGCGACGATCTGTGCGGTCGTCGTGGCGTATTCCACGCGGGTCCCGCCCATCTACGACAGCCTGCGCGACCGCATGTTCGGCGCCCCTCCCGCCCGGGGGTAGACCGCCCCGGCGTCGATCCGCTGTCACATCCGCCGCCACCCTCCGTCCGTCGCCACCACCAGGCCGTCGAGTTCGAGCAGGGGCAGCGCCGCCCGCACCCGCTCGATCGGCAGTCCCGCCGACTCGGCCAGCATCGCCGGATCGCAGACGTCCGACGACGGAAGCGCCTCGTAGACCAGTGCCATGTCGCCCGACAGTCCGTCCAGGTCGCGGCGGAACAGGCCGTCTCGGTCGTCGTCCCCGCCCGCCAGGAGCGGACCGCACTCCTCGACGACGTCGCGCGCCGCGCCCACCAGACGCGCCTCGCCCTCCTTGATCATGCGGTGACAGCCTTGCGAGGCCGCCGAGGTCACCGGTCCGGGCACCGCCATGACAGGCCGTCCGAGTCGTCGCGCCCACGCCGCGGTGTTGCGCGCCCCGCTGCGCCAGCCCGCCTCGACGACGACCGTGCCGGCGGACAACGCCGCGATCAGCCGGTTGCGGGCGAGGAACCGGTACCGCGCCGGAGTCGTACCCGGCGGATACTCGCTGACCACGAGGCCGGATTCGGAGATCCGCCGCAACATCGTCGTGTGTGCCGCCGGATACGCTCGATCGACCCCGCAGGCGAGAATCGCAACGGTGGTGCCACCCACCCCGAGCGCCGCCCGGTGTGCGGCAGCGTCGACGCCGAAGGCCGCACCGGACACGACCGTCCACCCGTCGGCGGCGAGATCCCCGGCGATCTCGGCGGTGACGTGCTCCCCGTAACCGCTCGCGGCGCGGGTCCCGACGATGCCGATTGCACGTTCGGCCAGTTCGTCGATCCGCCGGCTCCCCCACACCCACAGGGCGAGGGGTGGCCCCTCGGCGTCGGTGGCGGTGTCGAGGGTGCCGAAGCCGAGCATCTGCCAGGCGGGCCATTCGTCGTCGTCGGGCGTCACCAGTCGCCCACCGGCCCGCCCCAGACGGTCGAGATCCCGCGCCGCGGTGTCGAGGTGCGCCCGCATCGAGTACCGCGCCGAGAGTTCACCGAGGCCCGCACCCGACCGGATGGCCGCCGCCACCTCGAGCACACCCCCGGCTTCCACGGCCGCCGACAACGATCGTGACGCACCCTGCGTGACGGTCGACAGATAGGCCCAGGCCAGGCGCCGTTCGTCGTCGTGCCTGCTCATGCGACACCACGATCCCGGAAGTCCAGTGCGGCAGCGACGTGCGTCGCCGACGGCGAATCGGAGCCGTCGAGGTCGCTCAGCGTCCACGCGACCCGCAGTGCCCGATCCGCTCCTCGCGCGGTGATGGCGCCCTTGCGCAGCGCCCATTCGACGGGTTCGAGCGCAGCACGCGGAAGGCGGAACTTCTGTCGGAGGGCCGGTCCGGGCACCTCGGCGTTGGTGGCCCAGCCGTGCTCGGCCCACCGTTCGCGTGCCGCCGCTCTCGCCCGGGCGACCCGCGCCCGTACGTCGTCGGTACTCTCGCCCGTCTCCCCCATCAACGCGCTCGTCGCGACGGCCTGCATCCGGACCCGCAGGTCGACGCGGTCGAGGAGCGGACCCGACAGACGCCCCAGATAGCGGCGACGTGCCGTCGGCGCACACACGCAGTCGGCGTCACGCGGAGGTGCGCACGGGCACGGGTTGGCGGCGAGGATCAACTGGAAACGGGCCGGATATCGTGCGACACCGTCCCGCCGGGCGATGCGCACCTCCCCGTCCTCGAGCGGTGTCCGTAGTGCTTCGAGCGTCTTCGTCCCCATCTCGGCGACCTCGTCGAGGAACAGCACGCCGCGGTGCGCCCGGCTCACCGCGCCGGGTTTCGCCATACCGGTGCCGCCTCCGATCAGCGAACTCACCGACGCCGTGTGATGGGGCGCGATGAAGGGCGGTTCCGTCACGAGCGGACGGTCGCTGGTGAGGGTGCCCGCCACCGAGTGGATGGCCGTCACCTCGAGGGCGTGACTTTCGTCCAGGTCCGGCAGGATCCCCGGAAGTCGCTGCGCGAGCATCGTTTTCCCGATTCCCGGCGGACCGGTCAACATCAGGTGGTGCGCACCGGCCGCAGCGACCTCGATCGCGCGACGCGCTTCGTGCTGGCCGACCACTTCGCTGAGATCGCCACGCACCGCCCGTGGTGGCAGCGCACGCGGATCGGGCCGTTCGAGCGGACCGTCGCCCTGGAGCCAGAGCACCAACTCGCGCAGCGTCTCGGCGCCGTAGACGTCGATGCCGTCGACGAGCGCCGCCTCGGTCATCGTCGCGGTCGGCACCACCACGCGCGACCAGCCGTGCTTCTTGGCCGTGAGCACGGCGGGCAACACCCCACGTACCGGCCTGACGCGTCCGTCGAGCGCGAGCTCACCGAGCAGCACCGTCCGGGAGACGGCCTCGGTCGGCACGATATCCGCCGCGTCGAGCACCGCGCACGCCAGTCCGAGGTCGTAGACACTGCCGACCTTCGGTAGCGTGGCCGGAGACAGTGCGAGCACGACCTTCGAATCCGGCCACTTGGCACCGGAATTCGACACGGCGGCGCGCACCCGGTCGCGCGACTCCTGGAGCGCGGTGTCGGGCAGTCCGACCATCGTCACCCCTGGCAGACCTCGTCCGATGTCGGCTTCGATCTCGACGACCTGCCCGTCGATCCCGGAGACGGCGACCGACCAGGCGCGTCCGAGTGCCATCAGAGGACCTGCTTGCGGTGGGTGATCTCCGGGGCGTGTCCCCGCGCGAGCAGAACGGTGACCACATCGACGCGGATGTGCGACCAGCGGCGCGTCTGCTCGGACAACCACTGCCCGGCGAGGCGACGGATACGTTCGGCCTTCGCGTGCGTCACCGCTTCGGCGGGGGTGCCGTATCCGGTGCCGGTGCGGGTCTTGACCTCGACGAAGACGACGGACGCGCCGTCCTGTGCGATGAGATCGAGTTCGCCGTATCGGCTGCGCCAGTTCCGTTCGAGCACGACCATGCCGGTCGACTCGAGGTATTCCGCGGCGAGGTCCTCGCCTCGCGCGCCCAGATCCCGGTTGTGTGATGTCCGATTCGTCCCCTGCATGCCCCCACTGTGGAGGACCGGGGCACGCGAAATCGGGTCCGAGCACGGAGATCGGGGAATCTGTGGATGAGTACGGTGCCTGTGCACAACCGCGCGCGTCGAGCCTCGGCGGACGGCTCGGTGTCGGCGCCCCGGTTAGGATGCGGCCACTCCGCGCAGGATCGTCCCCGCCGACGTCAGCCCAGCTTGTCGGGCAGTCTCAGTTCGGGCTTGTCGAGCTCTTCGATGTTGACGTCCTTGAACGTGATGACACGGACGTGCTTGACGAAGCGTGCGGGACGGTACATGTCCCACACCCAGGCGTCGGACATACGCACCTCGAAGTACACCTCGCCGTTGGCGTTGTGCGGCAGCAATTCGACGGCGTTCGCCAGGTAGAACCGGCGCTCGGTCTCCACGACGTACGCGAACTGACCGACGATGTCCCGGTACTCCCTGTACAGCGAGAGTTCCATCTCGGTTTCGTACTTCTCGAGATCCTCGGCACTCATCGGTCTCGGTGTCCTCCCAGTCTGGTGTGTCCTGCAATCATCCCGCATCCGCCTCGTCGGTGAACAATCGACGCCCCAGGTCGTCTGCGTACGATCGACGAACCAGGTCGTCGGCGAACAGCCGACGTCGCACTGCGGGCACTCCACACACCGAGCGCACATTGGCCCACGACCGCCGGTGCTGCGGTGACGGGCCGTGCTCGGCCAACGCCGCCATGTGCGTCGGAGTGCTGTAGCCCTTGTGTACTGCGAAACCGTACTCCGGTAGCTCGCCGTCGAGGTCGACCATCATGCGATCGCGTGTGACCTTCGCGAGCACACTGGCCGCCGCGATGCACGCGGCCGCCGCGTCGCCGCCGATCACGGGCAGGGACGGTGCAGGCAGTCCGGGCACCCGGAAGCCGTCGGTGAGCACGTAGCCGGGCGGAGTCGACAGACCTGCCACCGCGCGTCGCATGCCCTCGATGTTGGCGACGTGGATGCCGATCGCGTCGACCTCCTCCGCGGGGATCACCACCACGCTCCACGCCCGGGCGCGTCGCACGATCACCGAGTACAGCTCCTCACGGGTGCGTTCGGTGAGCTTCTTCGAATCGTCGAGCCGGTCGAGCGACGCGTGCGGCCGGTCGCCGAGCACGCAGGCGGCGACGACCAGCGGTCCGGCGCAGGCACCGCGGCCGGCTTCGTCGACCCCGGCGACCGGACCGAGACCGCACCGCGCGAGCGCGGACTCCATGGTGCGCAGTCCCGAGGAGCGACGGATCACGGGTCGAGGTGGCCAAGCAGTCACGAGGGAAGGATCTCCGGTGAGTCGATCAGGCCCCATCGGCCGGGAGGCAGCACGATGAAGCGGGCTTTTCCGATGACATTGTCCAGCGGGATCGAGCCCTGATGCTCGTCCCCGACGTGGTAGCGCGAGTCGGCCGAGTTGCTGCGGTTGTCGCCCATCACCCAGACGTGGCCCTCGGGCACGGTGACGGGCCCGAAGCAGCGCCCGGAGGGCACCTCGGTCTCGCACGTGACGACACCCGGGGTGAACGGGAAGTCCATCGTCACGTACGGCTCGTCGAGCGGGACACCGTCGACGAGCACACGGCCCTGGTCGTCGCAGCATTCCACCGTCTGCCCGCCTGTCGCGATCACGCGCTTGACGAGGTCGTTCTCGTCGGGCGGCACGACGCCGACGAGCGAACCGATCTCCTGCAGTCCCCGCACGACGACGTTGTCGGAACGGGTCGAGACGTAGCCGGCCGACCACGAGTCGGGGCCTTCGAAGACGATGACGTCGCCGGGACGGGGATCGGTGAAGCGGTATCCCACCTTCTCGACGACGATGCGGTCGCCGGTGCAGCCCGGGCAGCCGTGCAGTGTCGGCTCCATCGACTCCGAGGGGATGAGATAGACCCGCGCCACGAAGGTCTGCAGCAGGAAGCTCAGGGCCAGTGCGACGACGACCAGGATCGGCAGTTCACGCCAGAACGACTTCTGCTTCTTCGCCTTGGGGGCGGTGTCGTTCGCTACGGGGTCCTCGCGCCGGTGGTGTGCACCGTCGGCTCGATCGCTCCGAGCCGAACCTCGAACATCGTTGCGGTTCACATCCGGTCGAGCCGGATCGTGCGGGGAATCTGCCACCTCGACAGACTAGCGTCTGCGGCACGGCGGCCCGCCGAGGACGACCGTCGGCCGGACGGGTGAGCGACAGACCACTGCCCACAACGACGACGACCCGGCCGGGACGGAAGTCCGGGCCGGGTCGTCGGATGCTGTATCGGGTGGCTCGGGAGCCGTGCCGAGCAGCCCAGGGGGCCGATCAGCAGCCGAAGATCAGCGCTTCTCCTTGATCTTGGCAGCCTTGCCGCGCAGCTCACGCAGGTAGTAGAGCTTCGCGCGACGGACGTCGCCACGGGTCAGCACGTCGATCTTGGCGAGGTTGGGGCTGTGCACCGGGAAGGTGCGCTCCACGCCGACGCCGAAGGAAACCTTGCGGACGGTGAAGGTCTCGCGGATGCCGCCGCCCTGACGCCGGATCACGACGCCCTTGAAGACCTGCACACGCTCCTTGCTGCCCTCGATGACCTTGACGTGCACATCGAGAGTGTCGCCGGGACGGAAGTCCGGGATGTCGTCGCGCAGCGACTTGGCGTCCAGAAAGTCCAGGGTGTTCATCGGTTTTCATCCTCTTGTTCGCTCGAGCAGAGGAACCTGGCGGCGACCGCCGTGTGGCGGGCTCGACCGGTTCGTGCCCAGGTCAGGTAGGCGTGCCCGAACGGGGCAACCCGTCCATTGTGCCAGACGGAACATCGATCGATGAAATCGGCGGTGGCGCCGGTTTGACGCGACGGTCCAGTTCCGCCTCGGTCGCGGTGCGCGAGTGCTCGACACTGCCCCGCACGGTCTCGAGCGTCGGTGCGCCCGCGACGAGATCCTGCACGAAGATCTTGGCGCGGATCACCGGGCGCCGAAGCCGACGTTCGCGTTCGAGCGCCCGTGCCATGCGACGGGGCCGCTTGCCGTACCGCCAGCGAGCCCAGGGCGCCCCGGGCCGGGAGAGCCGGATCGCGCCGACCCACAGCAGCGGAACGACGAACAACCCGACCAGGCCTGTCCAGATCTTGCCCTTCGCCAGGACGATCGCGGCGAGCAGGAGGTTCACGAGCACGGCCACCACCAGCGCGGCCCGTCCGGCCCAGTCACCGCTGTCCTCGAAGTTCGTGGTGTCCCCGAGTTCGAACGGTCGCAGGCCGAGCAACCACATCCCGGTCACGGCGATCGCCACGAAGACGGCGTCGACGGACACCCGTCCCTGTTCTTCCCAGTACACGTCGTTCAGGTAGAAGATCAGGGCGAACTCGTCGAGGGTCAGCGCGGCGCCGACTCCGAAGAGCGCCGCGAGGATGCACGCGGCGACGCGGTTGGCATCCTCGGAGATCGCGATCAGTCCCCCACCGGCGATCACCATGGTGACGACACCGAACACCACGTGGTGCACGTGCTGACCGCCCGGGGTGATGTTTCCGGGCCACCAGCGCACCTGCGCGCGGATCAACCGCACGCTGATCCGGATGAAGACGAACGCGGCCACGAAACCGAGGAGGAAGAACAGCAGCGGCAGGCGCCCCTGATCGACGATCTCGCGCTGCATCCAGTCGAGCATCACCGGATCACCCCGGCCACCGTGGATCTCATGTCCACAGCATCGCAGGAGTGACCCGGTGATTCGCGTCAGTTGTTGCCGAAACCGGCGCGTCGCAGGGCGTCGGCCATCGATCCGGAGGCGGCCGGTGCCGAACGGCGGTCGCCGCCACGGCCCTGCTGCCCACGATTGCCCTGCTGTCCGCGATTACCCCGGCCGCCCTGGTTGCCGCCGCCCTGGCCTCCGGGACGTCGGCCACCTCCACGCGGCTGACCTCCCGACTTCTCGGCGCCCGGGGTGGGGACCTCGTCGTCGAGTCGCAGCGTCAGACCGATGCGCTGGCGCGCGACGTCGACCTCGAGGACCTTCACCTTGACGACCTCACCGGACCGGACGACGTCGTGCGGATCCTTCACGAAGCTGCGCGACATCGCGGAGACGTGCACGAGACCGTCCTGGTGCACACCGACGTCGACGAAGGCACCGAAGGCCGCGACGTTGGTGACCACTCCCTCGAGGACCATGCCGGGCTTCAGGTCGGCGACCTTCTCGACACCGGCGGCGAACGTCGCGGTCCTGAACTCCGGACGCGGGTCGCGGCCGGGCTTCTCGAGCTCGGAGATGATGTCGGTGACGGTCGGGACACCGAAGCGATCGTCGGCGAACTCGTCCGCGCGCAGCTGCCGCAGGGTCGCGGTGTTGCCGAGCAGTTCGCGGACGCTGCTGCCGGTCCGGTCGACGATCCGCCGCACCACCGGATACGCCTCGGGGTGCACCGCGGACGCGTCGAGCGGGTCGTCGCCGTTGGGGATCCGCAGGAAGCCCGCGCACTGTTCGAAGGCCTTCGGGCCGAGTCGCGGGACGTCCTTGAGCGCTCTCCGTGCCCGGAACGGACCGTTCTGGTCGCGGTGGGCGACGATGCTCTCCGCGAGCGACCCGGTGATACCCGAGACCCGCGACAGCAGCGGGACCGACGCCGTGTTGACGTCGACACCGACGGCGTTCACCGCGTCCTCGACGACCGCGCCCAGCGACCGCGCGAGCATCGTCTCGGACACGTCGTGCTGGTACTGGCCGACACCGATCGACTTCGGGTCGATCTTGACCAGTTCGGCGAGCGGATCCTGCAGGCGGCGTGCGATGGAGACCGCACCGCGGATGGACACGTCGAGATCCGGGAGTTCCTTGGTGGCGTACTCGGAGGCCGAGTAGACGGACGCGCCCGCCTCCGACACCACGATCTTCGTCAACCCGGGCACCTTCGCCAGCGACACGAGATCGGCTGCGAGAGCGTCCGTCTCACGAGACGCCGTGCCGTTGCCGATGGCGATCAGTTCGACACCGTGCCGCGCGACCAGCGCGGCGAGCACCGCGAGGGCCTCGTCACGCTTGTTGTGCGGCTGATGCGGATAGATGGTGGTGTGGTCGACGACCTTGCCGGTCGCGTCGACGACGGCGACCTTCGTGCCGGTGCGGTAGCCGGGGTCGAGACCCATCGTCGGTCGCGTGCCGGCCGGTGCGGCGAGCAACAGGTCCTTGAGGTTGGCGGCGAAGACGTCGACCGCGTCCTTCTCGGCGGACTGCCGCAGCCGCATCCTGATGTCCAGCGACAGCGACATCTGCAGCTTGGTGCGCCATGCCCACCGCACGGTGTCGAGCAACCACTTGTCGGCGGCGCGTCCCTCGTCTGCGATGCCGAAGCGCGTCGCGATCCGTCCCTCGTAGTAGCTGCGCTCACCGGGCACCGGCTCGTCGATCTCGGGATCGAACGACAGCGACAGCACCTCCTCCTTCTCGCCGCGCAGGAGGGCGAGGATGCGGTGCGAGGGCAGCTGGGTGAACGGTTCCGAGAACTCGAAGTAGTCGGAGAACTTCGCGCCGTCGTTCTCCTTGCCGGACCGCACGGTGGAGCTCACCTTGCCGCGCGTCCACATCGCCTCGCGGAGCTCGCCGACGAGGTCCGCGTCCTCGGCGAAGCGTTCGACGAGGATGGCGCGCGCACCGTCGAGCTGCTCGGAGGTGTATCCGGCGGGATCGGTGGTGGGGTCGCCGATGAGCGCGTCGGCGACGGGTTCATGACCGGCCTCGCGGGCGATCTGCGCCTTGGTGCGCCGCTTCGGCTTGAACGGCAGGTAGATGTCCTCGAGCCGCGCCTTGGTGTCGGCGAGCATGATCTGTCCGCGCAGCGTGTCGTCGAGCTTGCCCTGCGCCTCGATCGATTCGAGGATCGCGACACGGCGCTCGTCGAGTTCCCGCAGATAGCGGAGGCGTTCCTCGAGGGTGCGCAGCTGGGCATCGTCGAGCCCGCCGGTCGCCTCCTTGCGGTAGCGCGCGACGAACGGCACGGTCGCGCCGCCGTCGAGCAGTCCCACGGCCGCAGCGACCTGGTCTTCGCGGACGTCGAGTTCCTGGGCGATCCGCCGGTTCACGGTGTCGAGTTCGGTCGTCACGTCGAACGACCCTACAGTCGCCGTCCCCCGCCCGCGCCTGTGGCAGCGTGGGGCGCCCGCGCGCGTGACGGCACTCGCGCTCGCGCGCGGGGTCCGTGCAGGCTGTCGGGTGGACCGGCGCTATCGTCCACTGCACAATGGAATGCAGGAGCCGGACATGAAGCACGGGCGCGGACGCGCACGATCGGGCGCGATGATGCTCTGCGTGGCCACCGCACTGGCCGTATCCGGCTGCGAATCGATCGATTCCCATCCGCTCCCGCACGAGGCGCTCGGTCTCGCCTCCGTGACGGACACCGATTCCGACGAGTCGACCGTGACGCTGTCGACGGCCGAACTGCCCCGGCAGATCGACGCGGCCGTCGCGCTCGCGGACAGCCGCGGAGCGCGCCTGACCGTCGCCGTGCTCGACCGTGAATCCGGGACCCGCGTGCTCGGCGGTTCGGACGAACCCTTCGAGACCGCCTCGACGGTGAAACTGTTCATCGCCGAGGAGGTCCTGTACCGCGAGGTGACAGGCGAGGCGACGCTCGCCGACGAGGACCACGAGTTGATCCGGTCGATGCTGCGCTCCTCGGACGACAACGCGGCAACGCTGCTGTGGGAGACCTACGGTGGTCCCGAGATCGTCGAGCACGTCGTGGAACGGCACAACCTGACCGGCACGACTCCCCCGGATCCGGGGTCCTGGTGGTGGAACACAACTACGACGGCGTCGGACCTGCTGACCTGGTACGACGATCTGCTCGGCGACAGCGCCTCCGGTGACGAGAGCGCGGCCCGGATCGTCGGCCATCTGGTGGAGTTCACCGACGAGGGCGTCGACGGATACGACCAGCGTTTCGGGCTTCCCGAGGGTCTCGGCGATTCCACGGAGCTGGGTGTGAAGCAGGGGTGGATGTGCTGCCTGGCCGGTGAATGGCTGCACCTGTCCACCGGATTCTTCGGCGACGATCACCGTTACGTGGTCGTGGTCGCGGCACGGGAGACCGTCACCTACGACGAGTCGGATCCCTTCTACGACACCGGTTTCCTGCCCGACACGGCGATGTACGACGCGACGGACGACGGGAGCGCGCAGCATGCGCGCGAGACCGTCACGCTGGCGGTCGAGACGACGCTCGGAAGCGCACACCGCCCCTGAGGGCCGTCCGGCGCGGCGTCAGTCGTCGGACGGGAGCAGGTCGGGTCGTCGTTCGCGGGTGCGTTCGAGCGACTGCTCGTGGCGCCAGCGGGCGACCTTGCCGTGGTCGCCGGACAGCAGCACCGGCGGCACCTCGAGGTCGCGCCACACCGCCGGCCGGGTGTAGCTCGGTCCTTCGAGCAGTCCGTCGGAGAACGAATCCTCCTGGTGCGACTGCTGATTGCCGAGCACCCCGGGCAGCAGCCGGACGACGGCCTCGACCATGACGAGAACGGCGACCTCCCCACCGATGAGGACGTAGTCGCCGATGCTCACCTCTTCGACGCGCACGCGCCGCGCGGCATCGTCGAAGACGCGCTGGTCGATTCCCTCGTAGCGGCCGCAGGCGAAGACGATCCGCTTCTCCTTCGACCACCGTTGTGCGGTGGCCTGATCGAAGCGGCGGCCGGCGGGAGTCGGGACGACGAGCAGGACGTCGGGATCGGTTTCACCGTCGGGTCCGGCGAGCACGTCGTCGAGCGCCGGTCCCCACACGGTGGGTTTCATGACCATGCCCGGTCCGCCGCCGTAGGGCGCGTCGTCGACGGCCTTGTGCACGTCGTGCGTCCAGTCGCGCAGGTTGTGCACGCCGACGGAGATGAGCCCCTTGTCGATCGCCTTGCCGAGCAGGGCGACGCGCAGGGGTTCGAGATATTCGGGGAAGATGGTGACGACGTCGAGCCGCACGGACTACTGCTTCCCCTCGGTCGACTTCTTCTTCTTGGACGGCGGTTCCCCGAAGTCGGGGTCGAGGAGTCCTTCGGGCGGATCGATCTCGATCACGCCGTCCCGGACCGATACCGTCGGGACGATCTCGGTGACGAACGGGACGAGCAACTCTCCGCGCTCCTGGCCGGCAGGCCGGATCGACAGCAGTTCGCCGGCGGCCGTGTGCAGGACCTCGCGGACGGTGCCGACCTCGGTTCCGCCGTCGGGGCGACCGGCGACGATCCGCACCGTCAACCCTTCGAGTTCGTGATCGTAGAACTCGTCCGGGTCGTCGGACGGCGGAAGGTCGGCGCTGTCGACGACGAACAGCACGCCGCGCAGTGCGTCGGCGGCGTCGCGACCGTCGATGCCCTGCAGGCGCAGCAGAAGCCGCCCGGAGTGTTCCCGGGCGGCTTCCACTGTGTACTCGTGCAGGTGCTTGTCGCGAGGCTTACGGCCACGCAGGACCGCGCCGACGGCGAAGCGCTCCTCGGGTTCGTCGGTGCGAACCTCGACGACGACTTCGCCTCGGATGCCGTGCGACTTGGCCACACGGCCCACGACGAGCTCCATCGACGCTCGCCTAGCGGTCGGTGTCGACGACGTCGACACGGATACCCCGGCCACCGATGCCGGTGACGAGGGTCCGCAGCGCGGTCGCGGTACGACCGCCGCGGCCGATGACCTTGCCGAGGTCGTCGGGATTGACGTGCACCTCGACGGTGCGGCCCCGACGGCCCGCGATCAGGTCGACGCGGACGTCGTCGGGATGGGCGACGATTCCACGAACGAGATGCTCGACGGCATCGGCGACCACGGCGCTCATTACTCGGCGGCCTCGGTGGACTCGGCCTCGGTGGACGCCTCGGCGGACTCTTCCTTGGCAGCCTTCTTCTTCTTGGGCGTGACGGCCTCGGCAGCCGGCTCGTTCTCGGCCTGCGCGAGGGCGGCCTGGAACAGCTCGAGCTTGGACGGCTTCGGCTCCGCCTTCTTCAGCGTGCCCTCGGCACCCGGCAGGCCCTTGAACTTCTGCCAGTCACCGGTGATCTTGAAGAGGTTGAGGACCGGCTCGGTCGGCTGCGCGCCGACGTTCAGCCAGTACTGCGCACGCTCCGAGTCGATCTCGATCAGCGAAGGCTCTTCCTTCGGGTGGTACTTGCCGATGGTCTCGATGGCCCGGCCGTTGCGGCGGGTGCGCGAGTCCGCGACGACGATGCGGTACTGCGGGTTGCGGATCTTGCCGAGACGGGTGAGCTTGATCTTGACAGCCACTGCTGTGTTCTCCTTCGGGGTGCGCCGAGGCGCGTGTCACGTGCAATTCGGACGACGCGCCCTTCTGGCACGCCCGGTTTTGCCTCTAGCCTGTGACCGCCGCGCGGTACGTAACCGGATGCGACGACAGCGAACCATTCTGCCAGACGCGTGAGCCAGGACGAAACCGGCACCCGGTGACCCCGCGCACCCCCTACAAGCGCGCAGGGCTCCCCGAGACCACTCGGCCGCGGAGAACCACGAGATCGGGACGCGCGGCCGCGGGGTCGCTGCGCGGATCCTCCCGGTACACGACGAAATCCGCCGACGTCCCCGGCTCGAGACTCGGATGCCCGAGCCACGCGCGGGCCTTCCAGCTCGCCGCGGCGTACGCCTCGGTGGGGTCGAGACCCACGCGCACGAGCGATGCGATCTCGTCGGCGATGCGCCCGTGCTGCACCTGGCCACCGGCATCGGTGCCCGCGTAGATCGGGATGCCGGCCTCGTGGGCGGAGCCGATGGTCTCGTCGAGGCGCGCGTACAGTGCGCGCATGTGCGCCGCGTACACCGGGAATCGCGTCGCCGAATCGGCGATGTCCGGGAAGTTCTCGATATTGACCAGTGTGGGCACGAGCGCGGTGCCGTGCGCGGCCATCGTCGCGATGGTCTCGTCGGTCAGGCCCGTGCCGTGCTCGATGCAGTCGATCCCCGCCGCGAGCAGTCCGGGCAGGGCGTCCTCACCGAAGACGTGCGCCGTCACCCGCGCGCCTTCGCGGTGGGCCGCGGCGATCGCCTCGACGAGGATCTCGTCGCTCCACAGCGGAGCGAGGTCGCCGACCTCCCGGTCGATCCAGTCGCCGATGAGTTTGACCCAGCCGTCGCCGGCCCGGGCCTGACGGGCCACTTCGTCGGGCAGCTGCGACTCGTCCTCGAGGTCGACGGGCAGCCCGCGGATGTAGCGCTTGGGCAGAGCGATGTGCCGACCCGCCCGGATGACCCGGGGCAGGTCCGCCCGCTGATCGAGGGCCCGGGTGTCGACAGGTGAACCGGCGTCACGGAGCAGCAGGACACCCGCGTCGCGTTCGGTGACGGCCTGCGCGAGCAGACCCTCCTCGTCCTCCGCTCCCCCGCCGAACCTGATGCCGACGTGGCAGTGCGCGTCGACGAGGCCCGGCAGGATCCAGCCGTCGGCACAGAGCACCTCGGCGTCGCGGCCGGGCTCGGCCGTAAACGATCCGTCGGCCCCGACGAACAGCTCGACGGTTTCGTCGTCGGCCAACGACCGGCCCCGCACCACGAAGGAACGCGCATCACCCTCGGTCACGGTCATCCCCGGCCCGGCTCAGTTCTTGGGGAACTTCAGCTTCGACAGGTCGAAGTTCTCGAGTCCCGGAGGAAGCTCGTCGAGGCCCTTCGGCATCTTCGACAGGTCGGGCATCCCGGCGGGCATGCCACCCGGGAGACCGGGGAAGCCGCCGGGCATACCGCCCCGCACCTTCGGCGGCGTCGGTCCGCGACCGCCCTTCTTCCCCTTCTTGCCCTTCTTGCGCTGGTTCTTGCGTGCGCCCGGCATGCCCATCTGGCCGGCCATGGCCGTCATCATCTTCCGGGCCTCGAAGAACCGGTCGACGAGCTGGTTGACGTCGGAGACCTTCACACCGGAACCATTAGCGATACGCAGTCGCCGCGAGCCGTTGATGATCTTCGGGTTGGCGCGCTCCTCCGGCGTCATGCCGCGGATGATCGCCTGGATGCGGTCGAGCTGCTTCTCGTCGACGTTGGCCAGGGCGTCCTTCATCTGCCCGGCTCCGGGCAGCATGCCCAGGAGATTGGCGATGGGGCCCATCTTCCGCACGGCCATCATCTGCTCGAGGAAGTCCTCGAGGGTGAGCTCGCCCGAACCGATCTTGTTGGCGGTGGCCTCGGCCTGCTCGGCGTCGAAGACCTGCTCGGCCTGCTCGATCAGGGTGAGCACGTCGCCCATGCCGAGGATGCGGCTGGCCATGCGCTCGGGGTGGAAGACGTCGAAGTCCTCGAGCTTCTCACCGGTGGAGGCGAACATGATCGGCTGGCCGGTGAGCTCGCGGACGCTGAGCGCGGCACCACCACGGGCGTCGCCGTCGAGCTTGGTGAGCACCACGCCGGTGAAGCCGACGCCCTCGCGGAACGCCTCGGCGGTACTCACGGCGTCCTGACCGATCATCGCGTCGAGGACGAACAGCACCTCGTCGGGCTGCACGGCGTCGCGGATGCCCGCGGCCTGCGCCATGAGTTCCTGGTCGATACCGAGGCGACCGGCGGTGTCGACGATAACCACGTCGTACTGCTTGTTGCGCGCCTCGGCGATGCCCTGCTCGGCCACGGCGATCGGGTCGGCAGCGGTGACTCCGAGTTCGTTCTCGCCTCCGCCGATGGAGGTGCCGGGATGGGGAGCGAAGACCGACACGCCGGCACGCTCACCGACCACCTGCAGCTGGGTGACAGCGCCGGGACGCTGGAGGTCGCAGGCGACCAGCATCGGGGTGTGTCCCTGCGCCTTGAGCCACTTCGCGAGCTTGCCCGCGAGGGTGGTCTTACCGGCACCCTGCAGACCGGCGAGCATGATGACCGTCGGCGGGGTCTTCGCGAACTGCAGACGACGGGTCTCGCCGCCGAGGATCCCGACGAGTTCCTCGTTGACGATCTTGACGACCTGCTGGGCCGGGTTCAGCGCGCCGTGCACCTCGGCGCCCTTGGCGCGCACCTTGATCTTCTTGATGAACTCGCGCACGACGGGCAGCGCGACGTCGGCCTCGAGCAGGGCGAGGCGGATCTCACGGCAGGTCGCGTCGATGTCCGCGTCGGACAGCCGCCCCTTGCCGCGCAGGTCCTTCAGGACCCCTGTCAACCTGTCGGAAAGGGATTCGAACACCGAATGCGCTCCTGAGCTCTGACGAAGATGCGGACATTGCTGCGAACCAGGGTAACCGCTCCCGATCCGTCGCGACCGCGGGTGGCCACGCCACAGGGCGGGCCGCCCGCGCGGTCACGATCTGTCGGTCACGGTCTGTCGGCGGGCGCAGGCGGCTCGGGGGCAGGCAGGACCGACAGCAGTTCCTTCTCGAGATGCTCCCGGGAGACACGGGTGTGGGCACCGGCGAGATCGACGCAGAACGAGTCGATCACCGTCGAACCCAGCGTGCTCACCCGTGCCCACCGCACGTCGGCTCCGACATGCTCGAAGACGTCCGCGAGGCGGCACAGCAGACCGATCCGGTCCTCCGACCGGATCTCGAGCACGACCTGGTCCGCTTCGGATCCTTCGAACCAGATGATCCGCGGCGGCGCGAGAGCGGCGCTGACGGGAACCGCCCGGGCCGTTCGCTCGGGAAGCCTGCTCTCACGTTCGGCGCGGTCCTTGGTCTCGAGGGCACCGAGGAGGTCGAGGTCGCCGGAGCGTGCCCGCACGAGTTCCTGCCGGAGCAGCGCCGCTTCGGGCGGTGAACCGAATCTCGGGGCCACGACGAAGCTGTTGACCGTGCTGCCGGCGTGACTGCCGATCGAGGCCGACAGCACCCGTAGACCGTGCAGCGAGAGCACGCCGGCCTCGTCGGAGAGCACACCCCGCTCGTCGGGCGCGACGAAGGTCGCGGTGAAGCTGCGACCGTCCTCGCGTGGTTCGAGCGCGACGTGCAAGGCGCCGTCCTCGGCGAGGTTCGCGAGGGCGGGATCGATCGGATCCGGTGCCGGCAACTCGTCCCCCGCCATCATCATGCGGCAGCGGCGCACGAGTTCCCTGATCAGCGACGCCTTCCAGTCCCCCCAGACTCCCGGGCCGGTGGCCTGCGAATCCGCCTCGGCCAAGGCGTGGAGCAGGTCGAGCAGCACCGGATCGCCGTCGAGGGCGTCGACGACCGCGGCCACGGTCTCCGGATCGTCGAGATCGCGCCGGGTCGCGGTGTGCGGCAGGAGCAGGTGGTGTCGCACCATCGAGGTGAGCAACGCCAGGTCCGAGGGCCACAGGCCCATCCGCCGTCCGATCTGCAGGGCCAGTTCGGCACCGACCACGCTGTGGTCGCCGCCGCGTCCCTTGCCGATGTCGTGCAGCAACGCGCCGAGGACGAGCAGGTCCGGCCGGGCGACCCGCGTCGTCAGTTCGCTCGCGTAGACGGCGGTTTCGACGAGGTGCCTGTCCACGGTCCACGTGTGGACGGCGTCGCGCGGCGGCAGGTCGCGCACCGCACCCCATTCGGGGAGCAACCGCCCCCACAGTCCTGTGCGGTCCAGCGACTCGATGACGTCGACGGCGCGACGTCCCGAACCGAGCAGCACCAGGAAGTCGTCGAGGGCTTCGCGGGGCCAGGGTTCGCGTAGTTCCGGGGCGTGATCGGCGAGCCGGGTGAGCGTGGCCGCCGAGACGGGCAGTCCGGCCTGCGCGGCGGCCGCCGCGACCCGCGTGATCAGGCCCGGGTCGCGACGCGGATGCGCGTCGCGCGCGAGGGCCACCTCTCCCCCGTGCTCGACGACCCCTTCGTCGAGGGGTCGCCGCACCGGTCCGCGACGCAGTCGCGACAGGCCCTTGCGCGGCAGCGAATTGGCCGCCGTGCGCAGGCCGACGTCGACGGAGTAGCTGATCGTGCGGGCCGATTCGGTGAGCACCCGCGCGAGATCGAAACGGTCGCCGATCCGCAGCGCCGCGGCGATCTCGTCGGCGTCCTGCGCGCGCAGCTGATCGCGGGAGCGGCCGGCGACGCGGTGCAGCTCGGTGCGTACGTCGAGCAGTCGCCGGTGGGCGGCCGCGAGACCACCCCCCGGGACGTCGGGTCCGAGTCCCGGCATGCCGTCGGTGAGCTGCGCAACGGACAGGGCATTGAGCAACTGCACGTCCCGCAACCCGCCGCGACCGCTCTTGAGGTCGGGTTCGGCCCGGTGGGCGATCTGCCCGCTGCGCTGCCACCGCACCTCGGTCATCTCGATGAGTTCGTCGAAGCGGGACCGGATGCCGGTGCGCCACTGACGTCGCACACCGCCGATGAGCAGATTGCTCAGCTGGGCGTCGCCCGCGATGTGCCGCGCCTCGAGCATTCCCAGTGCGGCCGTCAGATCGGACGAGAACACCTGGAGGGCCTGGGGCACCGTCCGGACACTGTGGTCGAGTTTGATGTGCGCGTCCCACAGCGGGTACCAGAGCTCGTCGGCGACCTTCGACACGACGGACGGCGCCATGTCGTCGTGGAGGAGGATGAGATCGAGATCGGAGTACGGGAGCATCTCGCGGCGTCCGAGACCCCCGACGGCGACGATGGCGAAGCCTCCCTCGCGCTTGATGCCGAGTTCGGAGCCCTTCGTCGTCAACCAGAATTCATGCAGGTCCACGAGGGCGTGACGCAGGGCCACGGTGTCGAGGCGGCGGCTGCGGGGGCCGCCGGAGAGCAGGGTGTCGCGGGCGGCCGCGAGATCGGCGGCGCCCGCCGGTGCGGTTTTGCGGGCCGAGGACACCGAAGGCCCCGACCCCGCTGCCGAAGCAACGGGATCAGGGCCTCGAGTGCCGGACCCCTGGGGGTCAGAGCGCATCCGAACCTCGTTCTCCGGTGCGGACCCGGACCACGGCTTCCACGGGCGTGACCCACACCTTGCCGTCGCCGATCTTGCCGGTACGGGAGGCCTCGACGATGGTCTCGACGACCTTGTCTACAGCGGAGTCGTCGACGACGACCTCGACGCGGACCTTCGGCACGAAGTCGACGGAGTACTCGGCTCCGCGGTAGACCTCGGTGTGGCCCTTCTGGCGGCCGTACCCCTGCACCTCGCTGACTGTCATTCCGAGCACACCGGCCTGCTCCAGGCCTGCCTTGACGTCCTCGAGCGTGAACGGCTTGATGATCGCCGTGATCAGCTTCATATCCTCATCCTTCCCAGAGCCCGCTGGCCGCTGTCATCCCTGCTCGCTGTCGTGGTCTTCTTATCACTTGAGAGCCGGCGCGAAGTCGTATGCGGATTCCGCATGTTCGGCTTCGTCGATACCGCGGGCCTCTTCCTCGTCGCTCACACGCCAGCCCATGGGCTTGAGTGCGAGGGCGATCACTGCGGTGACGACGGCGGTGAACACCAGGGCGACGACTGCGATGACGATCTGGATGACGAGCTGCTTGTAATCGCCACCGTAGAACAATCCGGTCTCGGTGCCGAGGAAGCCGATGGCGACCGTGCCCCACAGGCCGGACACGAGGTGGACACCCACGACGTCGAGCGAGTCGTCGTAACCGAACTTGTACTTCAGACCCACGGCGAGGGCGGACAGGACACCGGCGATGACGCCGAGGGCGATCGATCCGACCGGGCTCAGCGAGCCGGCAGCGGGGGTGATGGCGACCAGGCCGGCGACGGCACCGGACGCGGCACCGAGGCTGGTGGCCTTGCCGTCACGGATGCGCTCGGTGAGGAGCCAGCCGAGGATGGCGGCAGCGGTGGCGGTGGTGGTGTTGACCCAGGCCAGGCCGGCGGTACCGTCGGCGGCGAAGGCGGAGCCGGCGTTGAAGCCGAACCATCCGAACCACAGCAGCGCGGCACCGAGCATGACGAACGGCAGGTTGTGCGGACGGAAGGCGGTGCGTCCGAAGCCGGCGCGCTTGCCGATGACGATCGCCAGGACGAGAGCGGCGATACCGGCGTTGATGTGCACGACCGTGCCACCGGCGAAGTCGATCGGGTGGACCGCGGCAGTCAGGCCACCTTCACCGTCGTCGACCGTTCCGAACAGTGCGGCCGCGATGCTGTCCTCGGAGCCCGAGAGCAGACCGCCGCCCCACACCATGTGGGCGAGCGGGAAGTAGGCGCAGGTCACCCAGATCGCGACGAACGCCATCCACGTACCGAACTTCACGCGCTCGGCCAGCGCACCGCTGATCAGGGCGGTGGTGATGATCGCGAAGGTCACCTGGAAACCGATGTCGATGATCTGCGGGTAGTTGCCGATGCCGGCGAGGAATTCCCCGTCTTCGCCGTAGATGGCGCCCTGCAGACCGAACTGCTCGAACGGGTTCGCGAAGATGCCGAGCACGCTCTCGGTGCCGTAGGACATCGACCAGCCCCACAGGACGTAGATGACGCCGATCAGTGCCATCGCCCCGAACGACATCATCATCATGTTGAGCACGGACTTGGAGCGGGACATCCCGCCGTAGAAGAACGCCAGGCCCGGGGTCATCAGAAGCACGAGCGACGCTGCTATCAGCATCCACGCTGCGTCGCCGGTGTTCACCACTTCCTCCACTTGCAACCTCCCTGTAGGCCGCGCCGATCGGCGCGTTGTCGAGGGAAAGCTTGCTGCCCGGATGTTTCCGTGGAGGCGCCGCGCTGTTTCGTGGGCGTGAACGCAGGAACCGACCTTGTTTCATCCTTGTTTCACACTTTTCGGACACCGCATCCCCACCGACGGAACCGGNCTGCCCGCGTGAGCGGACAGCGGCCGGAACGACGGACGCGGTGCGGATCAGCCCAGCAGAGCAGCGTCGATCAGCCCAATAGGGCGTCCACGAAGGCTTCCGGTTCGAAGGGTGCGAGATCGTCGGCGCCCTCACCGAGGCCCACCAGCTTCACCGGGACGCCGAGTTCGTGCTGCACCTGGAAGACGATGCCGCCCTTGGCGGTTCCATCGAGCTTGGTGAGCACCACACCGGTGATGTCGACGACCTCGGCGAACACGCGGGCCTGCATCAGACCGTTCTGGCCGATCGTCGCGTCGAGGACGAGCAGCACCTCGTCGACGGCGGCCTTCTTCTCCACGACGCGCTTGACCTTGCCGAGCTCGTCCATCAGGCCGGTCTTGGTGTGCAGGCGGCCGGCGGTGTCGACGAGGACCGCGTCGACACCGTTGTCGATGCCCCTCGCGACGGCATCGAACGCCACCGCGGCCGGATCGGCGGCCTCCTTGCCGCGGACGACCTCGGCACCGACGCGTTCGGCCCAGGTCTGCAACTGGTCGGCGGCCGCGGCGCGGAAGGTGTCGGCGGCACCGAGCAGCACCCGGCGTCCGTCCGCGACGAGCACGCGGGCGAGCTTGCCGGTCGTCGTGGTCTTGCCGGTGCCGTTGACGCCGACGACGAGCAGCACGGCGGGATGGTCCTCGTGTGGGAGGGCCCGGATGGAACGGTCGAGCTCGGGACGGAGCTCGTCGACGAGCACGCTGCGCAGCACGGCGCGGGCGTCGGCCTCGCTGCGCACGTTGTTCACGACCATCTCCTCACGCAGACGGTCGACGATCTTGGTGGTCGTCGCGGCGCCGAGGTCGGCGACGAGCAGCGTGTCCTCGATCTCCTCCCAGGAGTCCTCGTCGAGGTCGCCGCCACCGAGCAGACCGAGCAGGCTCTTGCCGACCGCCGACTGCGAGCGGGCCAGACGGCCACGCAAGCGGACGAGGCGACCCGCGGTGGGTTCGATCTCTTCGATCGGGGCTGCCGGCGGAACAGCGGCCGGTCCGGCCGGTTCGACAATTTCCGGTTCGGTGACCTCGGGTTCGGTGACCTCGGGTTCGGTGACCTCGGGTTCGACGACGGTCTCCGTCGCCGGGGCGGGCTCGACCTCGGGTTCCGGTGTCGGTGCGACTTCCGGTTCGGGGGCGACCTCGGGCTCGACGGGCTCGGGAGCGGGACGCTCCGGCTCCGGAGCGACCTCGGGTTCGACCGGCTCCGGTTCGGCCGGTTTCGGTTCTGCGGGCTTCGGTTCTGCGGGCTTCGGCTCGGGCTTGGGCTCGACCTTCGGCGCAGGCGCAGGCTCCGCCTTCGGTTCTGTGGGTGCGGGTGTGCTCGGCGGAGCTTCGGTGATCTCCTCCGGCAACGGCACCGTGCGGGGCGCGGGCTCCGGCTTCGCCGCAGGCTTCGGTGCCGGTTTCGGCGCAGGCCGGGGGGCCGGCGCCGGCGGCGCGGCCGTGCCCTGCGAGAAACTGAATCCGCTCTGCGCCTTGTAACCGCCCGAGCGGTCCTTGGTCTCGGCGGAATCGAGCTGCGGGGTCTCGGGCGCCTTCAGCGACACCTGCCGCCGCCGGTAGAGGGTCAGACCGACGACGAGCGCGACGAGAACGACCGCCAGCGCGGCGGCGATGACTATCCAGGCTCCGGTACTCACGCACCCATACTGTCAGGCTTGGAGCTCTTCCTCCGGTTCGGGGACCGGTGTCGCGATCTCGCGTCCGCGCAGACGCTGCGAGATGACCCGGGTGATGCCGTCGCCCCGCATGCTCACGCCGTACAGCGCGTCGGCGACCTCCATCGTCGGCTTCTGATGCGTGATGACGATGAGTTGGGACTTCTCGCGCAGCTGCTCGAACAGCCCGATCAATCGTCGCAGGTTGGTGTCGTCGAGCGCGGCTTCGACCTCGTCCATCACGTAGAAGGGTGACGGGCGGGCCCGGAAGATCGCAACCAGCATCGCCACCGCGGTCAGGGACTTCTCGCCGCCCGACAGCAGCGACAGGCGCTTGACCTTCTTGCCCGGCGGGCGGGCCTCGACCTCGATGCCGGTGGTGAGCATGTCGCTGGGGTCGGTGAGCACGAGCCGTCCCTCCCCACCGGGGAACAACTTCGCGAAGACCTGTTCGAACTCACGCTCGACGTCGGCGTAGGCCTCGGTGAACACCTGCAGAATTCGCGCGTCGACCTCCTCGACGACAGCGAGCAGGTCCTTGCGGGCGCTCTTGACGTCCTCGAGCTGGGTCGACAGGAAGTTGTAGCGCTCCTCGAGCGCCGCGAACTCCTCCAACGCGAGGGGGTTGACGCGCCCGAGCGTCGCGAGATCCTTCTCGGCGCGCTTGGCCCGCCGCTCCTCGGTGGCCCGGTCGTAGGGCATCGGTTGCGGAGCGACGACCTGTTCGCCGCGTTCGCGGGCCTGTTCGTACTCGGCCATCTCCAGCGGCGTCGGCGGCAACGGCACGTCGGGGCCGTACTCGGCCACGAGGTCGTCGAGGGCGATGCCATGCTGTTCGAGAATGGTCTGCTCGAGCTGCTCGATCCGGAGCGAGGCCTGCGCCCGGGCCACTTCGTCGCGATGCACCGCGTCGGTGAGCTGGTCGCGCTGCGCCGACAGTTCGCGGACGAGTTCGCGGGCGCGTTCGAGTTGCTCGGCGCATTCGGCGCGGCGCCGGTTCAGGTCGTCACGCTGTGCGAGTGCCGTCGCCACGGCCACCTCGAGTTGTTCGGCGAGTCGCTGCCCTGATTCGGCCACCGCAGCGGCGACGGCCGCCGCCTGACGACGCGCGATGCGGGCACGTTCGGCACGAGCACGGGCCTCGCGCTCGGCCTGCGCGGCACGACGAAGCGAATCCGCCTTGCCCCGAAGCGCTTCGGCGCGTTCCTCGGCCGTGCGCGCCGCGAGTCGCGCCTCGACCTCGACGGCCCGGACCTCGGCGAGGGCGGCCGCGGCCATCTCCCGTTCGGCGGCGGTGTGTTCGGTGCCGGCACCGTCGCTACTGCCGGCCGAGTCGTCCTCGGCCAGACGCAGTCGCTCCTCGAGTTCGACCAGCTTCTCTCGTGCCGCGTCGCGTTCCTTCTCCGCTTCGGTGCGCTGGGCCGCGAGCCGTCCGGATTCGGCGTGGGCGGTGCGCGCTGCCTGGCCGAGCCGGCCGAGTTGTTCGTAGACGGCCGACATCGCCGCGTCGGACTCGTTGAGCGCGGCGAGGGTCTGTTCGACGTGTTCGGCGCGTTCGGCCTGCTCCGCGAGTGCGCCCGCGAGGGCTGCGGCCAGTTCCTCGGAGCGGCGTTCGGCCTGTTCGAGACCGGCACGGGAAGTGTCGATCGCCGCCTGGATCTCGAGGGTGCTCGGGGCGCGATGCGAGCCGCCGACCACCCAGCCCGCACCGGCGAGGTCTCCCCCACGCGTCACGGCGCGCAGGTCGGGCCGGGCGGCGCAGACCCCGAGGGCGGTGGGCAGGTCGTCGACCACGACGGTGCGGGCCAGCAGGCCGTCGACGCCTCCGCGCAGGTCGGCGGGGCACTCGACGACCTCGCGGAGCCATCGGGCACCGGTCGGCAGGTCGCCGGCGTCGGTGGGGCCGGCTGCGCCGGGCAGGACGAACGCCACCCGGCCCTGGTCGGCGTCGGCGAGCGCTGCGACCGCCGAGATCGCGGCGTCGGCCGACTCCACCTCGAGGGCATCGGCCGCGGCGCCGAAGGCTGCTGCGACGGCCGCCTCGTATCCCGGGGACACCCGGAGCCGGTCGGCGAGGCGCCCCACGAGTCCGTCGCCGGACCGCGTGTCGATCAGCCAGGCGGCGCCGTCGGTGCGTTCGAGGCCCATCGACAGGGCCTCGATGCGGGCACCGAGGGAGGCGACCTCCTTGCCCGCAGCGCGTTCTGCTTCGTGGAGTTCGGTGACCCGCTCGTCGGCGAGCCGCTGCGCTTCCAGGGCTCGTTCGTGCTGCGCGTCGGCGTCGATCTCACCGGCATCGAGATCGTCGATGCGTGCCTGAGCGGTCTCGAACTCGGCCTGCGCGGCGACGCCGCGGAGCCGCGCCTCCTCGATGGCGACGGTCAGGCGCGCGATCTCCGCGTCGATCGACTCGGCGCGGGTGCGCATCGTCTCGACCTGACCGGCGAGACGCGCGAGGCCCTCGCGCCGGTCGGCGACGGCACGCACCGCGGCCAGATGTGCGCGTTCGGCGGCCGCTGCGGCCTCCTCCTGCTCGGCGAGCTGCTCGCGAGCCGCCTCGAGGGCTCCGTGCGCGATCTCGACGGCCTCGACCAGTTCCGCTTCCTCGGCGGCGATCCGGTCGGCGCGGGCTTCCATCTCGTCGGGATCCTGACCGGAGCGATCCTCGGGTTCGGCGTGCAGGTGCCGGGCGCGTTCCTGCGCGACCCGCACGGTCGCCGACACACGCTCGGCGAGGGCGGACAGGCGGAACCAGGTCTGCGACGCCGCTTCGGCGCCCGGCGTGAGCTGCGCGAGGGCTTGTTCGTGACGGGCGAGTTCGGCGTTCGCGTCGTCGAACGCCGCGAGCACGGTGTCGAGCCGCTCCCGGACCATCTTTTCCTGCTCGTCGTGCCCGGCGAGTTCGGCACGACGCGTGACGAGGTCGTCGGCGGCCAGTCGTAACCGCGCGTCGCGCAGGTCGGCCTGGATGGTCTGGGCGCGACGTGCGACCTCGGCCTGCCGGCCGAGCGGTTTGAGCTGACGGCGCAGTTCGGCGGTGAGGTCGGTGAGACGGGCAAGATTGGCCTGCATCGAGTCGAGCTTGCGCAGCGCCTTTTCCTTGCGCTTGCGGTGCTTGAGGACGCCGGCGGCCTCCTCGATGAACGCGCGTCGGTCCTCCGGGCGGGATTCGAGGATCGCGGCGAGGCGGCCCTGGCCGACGATGACGTGCATCTCGCGGCCGATACCGGAGTCGGACAGCAGTTCCTGCACGTCCATGAGACGGCAGGAACTGCCGTTGATCTCGTATTCGCCCGCACCGTCGCGGAACATGCGGCGGGTGACGGAGACCTCGGAGTACTCGATGGGCAACGCGCCGTCGGAGTTGTCGATGGTGAGCGTGACCTCGGCGCGTCCGAGCGGCGGGCGGCCGGCGGTTCCGGCGAAGATGACGTCCTGCATCTTGCCGCCGCGCAGGGCCTTGGCGCCCTGCTCCCCCATCACCCAGGTGAGCGCGTCGACGACGTTCGACTTGCCGGACCCGTTGGGTCCGACCACACAGGTGATGCCCGGTTCGAAACGCAGAGTCGTCGACGAGGCGAAGGACTTGAAGCCCTTCAACGTCAGACTCTTGAGGTACATGGGTGAGAACTCTACCGGCGGGTTGTGACCGCTTTCCTAGGCCGGGTGCACCCCCGAGACGGTCGTGTTGCCCACGTTCAGGTACACGGTGGGACCCTCGACGACGATGCCACCCGGACCGGTCACCTCGGGTAGCACGGTGGTCACGCTGCCGTCGGGAGTGATCCGGCGCAGCTCTCCGGGGCCGACGAAGGAGGTGTCCGAGACGAACGGACAAACAGGACGGATGTCAGCGTTCGACGAAGCCGGTGAGGTCGCCGCGCGCGGGATCCCAGGATTCGACGACGAGCCGCACCTCACCGGGGGTGTCGCCGGATCGCAACCACGCGAGGAGCTGTTCGAGCGCGGACCGGGGGCCTTCGGCGACGACCATCACGCGACCGTCGGGATGATTCGTCGCGTGCCCGACGAGCCCGAGTTCGAGTGCGCGGGCACGCGTGAACCAGCGGAAACCGACCCCCTGGACGCGGCCGTGCACCCACGCCGTGAGCCGTTCGACATCTGCGAGGGCGCTCATCGATCAGTCCTCGGGGGTGATCGTCAGCGAGACCTCGGTGCCCGCCTTGAGGGTGCGGCCCACCGTGCACACCTTGTCGACGGACCGTTCGACGAGGGCGATGAGACGGTCCCGTGCGTCGGCGTCGAGCTCCGACAGGTCGAGGACCATCTCCTCCTCGAGGTGCGGGTAGACCTCGTTCTCGCGGTCGGCGGCACCGGAAACGCGGATCGTCGCGTCGTAGTCGTCGCCGAGCCGGCGGGACAGCGGGAAGTCCGAAGCCATGCCGGAGCACGCGGCGAGCGCGATCTTGAGCAGCTCGCCCGGAGTGAAGACGCCCTCGACGCTCTCCGAGCCGATGAGCACCTCGGCGCCGCGGGAGCTGCGGCCGGTGTAGCGGCGCGTGCCGGTGCGCTCGACCCACAGCTCGGTGGCGGGAAGGTCGGAAGTCTGGTCAGCCATGGGGGAAATCCTGCCATGTCCCGTCGACCGGGATGTCGCGCAGGATGGTCACGAAGTCCTCGACCACGGCGGACGACGCGTCGGCACTGCGTCGCAGCACTCCGACCGGTTCGACGGTGCCCGCGGTGGGCACGTCCAGGCGCCGGACCACGCCGTCGGCGAGGTCGTCCCGGGCCGCGCGTTCGGTGGTGATCCACACGGCGTCGCTGCGCCGGACCACCCCGCGTGCCACGGCGAGGTCGAGCGTCTCGATCAGCCCGACCGGCAGTCGCAGGCCGTGACGTTCGAACAACGCCTCGGTCGCGTGGCGCGGCACGGTTCCGCCGGTCGCGACCACCAGGGGGTGTTCGAGCGTGTCGGCGACGGAGACGGAACGCTCGGCGAGGGGGTGGCCGGGTCGGACGACGAGGATCAGCGTCTCGGCGTACAGGAGCTCGAACGACAGCCCGACCATCCGGGACGGTTCGGCCATGCGCCCGAGGACGACGTCGAGGGCGCCGGCGGCGAGCGCCGACAGCAGGACGGCATTGGGGTCGGTGCGGATCCGGATGTCCAGATCCGCGCGCATGCGGCGCAGCTCCGCCAGAGCTTCGGGGAGTACGGACCCGGCCACGGTGGGCAGGGCCCCGATCCGCAGCGGTTCGCGGGCGGGTTCGGCCGCTCCTGCCAGTGCGGCCACCGCTGCGTCCAGTGAGGTGGTGACGTCCTGCGCGTATCGCAGGAAGCGGTGACCCACCGCGGTGAGGCGCGCACCGTGTCGGCCGCGGTCGAGAAGTTTCGCTCCGGCGAGCACCTCGAGCTCGTTGAGGGTCTTCGTGACGGCCGGCTGACTCAGCTGCAACAGTTCGGCGGCCCGCCCGACCTGACCTTCGCGCGCGACGGTGACGAAACATCTCAGGTGCCGGAGGCGGATGCGTCGCGCCTGCTCCGGGACGGACGAGGACGGACCGAACTCGGATTGCATCACTGGAAGTTATGAATCAACTGCTGTTTTGTCAATTTACATGAGTTTTTCTTCATCTTATGGTGGTGTCCACAGCTCAGAGATCGGAGATCGCATGTCCACCGGCGAATACGTCGAGCGCGACCACACACTGCACCCACCCGCGCTCACCCCCGGCTACCGCACATCGGTGCTGCGCGCACCGCGCAACGCGCTCATCACGCCGAAGCCGACCCTGTCGGAGATCACCGGACCCGTCTTCCGCAGCGACGAGCTCGGCGCCCTCGACAACGACCTGATCCTGAACTTCTCGAAGGACGGCCTGCCGATCGGTGAGCGCATCATCGTCCACGGCTTCGTCAAGGACGAGTTCGGCAATCCGGTCGAGGGCGCACTCGTCGAGGTGTGGCAGGCCAACGCCGGTGGCCGGTACCGCCACAAGAAGGACACCTATCTCGCTCCCATCGATCCGAACTTCGGCGGTTGCGGGCGGATGCTCACGGACGCGAACGGCTACTACCAGTTCCGGACGATCAAACCCGGCGCATATCCGTGGGGCAACAGCCGCAACGCCTGGCGCCCGGCGCACATCCACGTGTCGATCCTCGGCCGCGGGTGGGCGCAGCGCCTGATCACCCAGCTGTACTTCGAGGGCGATCCGCTCATCGAGAAGTGCCCGATCGCGCGGACGATCCCGACCGTGGACCAGCTCCGCAGCCTGATCGCCCAGGAGGATCCCGCCTCCAACGCGCCGTTCGACGCCCGCGCCTACCGCTGGGACATCACCCTGCGCGGTCGCCGGGCCACCTTTTTCGAGAACACCGACCTCCCGGGAGCCCCGCGATGAGCCTGCCCACCGACCCCTACCGGCCCGCGCCCCCGCTGCTCCCCCGCGCGATGGTCACACGTTTCCCGGAGACGCCCTCGCAGACCGGCGGCCCGTACGTCCACATCGGGCTCGCGCCGCAGCAGGCCGGCTTCGACATCTTCGACAACAACTTCGGCAACGTCCTCGTCACCGACGAGACCGAGGGCGAGCGAATCGTGTTGGAGGGCCGTGTCATCGACGGCACCGGCACCCCGGTGCGCGACGCCCTGCTCGAGAGCTGGCAGGCGAACGCCCACGGCCGGTACGCACATCCCGACGACGCACAGGACAAGGACCTCGATCCGAACTTCCGCGGCTGGGGACGCACCGGCGGCGA
This sequence comes from Rhodococcus shunpengi, assembly GCF_048381395.1. Lineage (NCBI taxonomy): Bacteria > Bacillati > Actinomycetota > Actinomycetes > Mycobacteriales > Nocardiaceae > Rhodococcus > Rhodococcus shunpengi. The sequence continues at coordinate 203,683 of NZ_JBLWIU010000034.1, read as the reverse complement.
CTTCGAGACCGGCGTGTTCACGATCGAGACGATCAAGCCCGGCGCCGTCACCAACCCCGACGGCTCCGTCTCGGCACCCCACATCCTGCTCGTGATCTTCGCGCGCGGCATCAACCTCGGCCTGCACACGCGGGTCTACTTCGAGGACGAGGCCGAGCTCAACGCCGACGATCCCGTCCTGAAGGGCATCGAATGGGAGGTGCGGCGCAACACCCTGATCGCGTCGCGTTCCGAGCGCGACGGACGCACCGTCTACACGATCGACATCCGGCTGCAGGACACCCCGGACGGTGGCGCCGAGACGGTCTTCTTCGACATCTGAACCACCACGTTCCGAACGGCCCGGTATGCGCGTGCGCTACCGGGTCGTTCGCGGTCGTGGCTGACACTTCGGGCAGCTGTACGACGAGCGGTTCATGAACTTCTCGCGGCGGATCGGCGCGCCGCAGCGTCGGCACGGCTCGTTCTCGCGCCCGTAGACGTTCAGGGAACGCTCGAAGTAACCGGACTCCCCGTTGACGTTGACGTACAGGGCGTCGAACGACGTACCGCCCTGCCCGAGAGCCTCCGCCATCACCTCGGTGGCCGCGTCGAGAGCCGACCGGAGCTTCGGACGCGACAGCGCGTCGGTCGGCCGGTTGCCGTGAATCCTTGCGCGCCACAGCGCTTCGTCGGCGTAGATGTTGCCGATGCCGGAGACGACGGTCTGGTCGAGCAGCGCACGCTTGATCTCGGTGTGCTTGGTGCGCAGCACGGCCACGACCGCGTCCGGGTCGAACCGGGAATCCATCGGGTCGCGGGCGATGTGCGCGACCGGCAGCGGCAGATGATCACCGTCCACCTCGACGAGCGGAGCCAGGGCCCAGCCTCCGAAGGTGCGCTGGTCGACGAAACGCAGATCGGCACCGTTGTCGAGGACGGCGCGGATACGCAGATGCTTCTCGTCCGGCACGGTCGGAGGCTGCACGAGCATCTGCCCGCTCATCCCCAGGTGCACCACGAGCGCCAGATCGGCCGGTTCGAGCACGAGCCACATGTACTTGCCGCGACGCTCGACCGAGGCGACCTTCTGACCGGTCACCTGCAGTGCGAGATCGCGCGGACCGGGCTCGTGCCGGCGGACGGCACGCGGATGCAGCACCTGTACCGAGTCCACCGTCGCGCCGACGACGTGCGCGTCGAGTCCGCGACGGACCACCTCGACCTCGGGAAGTTCGGGCACCTGCGGTCAGTTGCTCTCGGTGGGCGTCTCGGCGGATCCGGACTGCTGATCGGAAGCCCCGACATCACCGGCTTCGGCAGCAGTGCCCTCGGTCAGCGCGTTCCACGCGGCCGACGCGGCCTTCTGCTCGGCTTCCTTCTTGGTACGTCCGACACCGGTGCCATAGGGATTGCCACCGATGAGGGCGGTGGCGGTGAATTCCTTGTCGTGGTCGGGACCCGTGGCGGTGATCTCGTAGGCGGGAACACCGAGACCGCGTTCGGCGGTGAGTTCCTGCAGACTCGTCTTCCAGTCCAGACCGGCACCGAGGCGGGGGCCGCGTTCGAGCAGTGCGGCGAACAGGCGCAGGACCACTTCGCGCGCGACGTCGATGCCGTGGGCGAGATGGACGGCGCCGAGAAGCGATTCCATTCCGTCGGCCAGAATGCTGGCCTTGTCGCGTCCGCCCGTCAGCTCCTCCCCCTTACCGAGCAGGAGGTGCACTCCGAGCCCACCTTCTCCGAGGCCGCGCGCCACCTCGGCGAGCGCGTGCATGTTGACGACGCTCGCGCGGATCTTGGCGAGTTCGCCCTCGGACTTGTCCGGGTGGGTGAGGTAGAGCTTTTCGGTCACCGCGAGCCCGAGGACGGCATCGCCGAGGAACTCGAGACGTTCGTTGGTGGGCAACCCGCCGTTCTCGTAGGCGTACGAGCGGTGGGTGAGCGCCAAGGACAGCAGTTCTGCGTCCAGAGGCACGCCGAGGGCGGCGAGGAGAGACTCGTGGCTCTCTTCGCCGCCCTCGGTAGCTGTTTCGGAGGACTTGCTCGTCACGTGAATACCGATTAGACGGGCGCGGTCACCTGACGGCCGTTGTAGGTGCCGCACGACGGGCACGCCACGTGGGGCAGCTTCTTCTCTCCGCAACCCCGGTTCGGGCAGGTGACGAGCGTCGGCGCAGTGGTGTTCCACTGGCTGCGCCGCGACCGGGTGTTGGAACGCGACATTCTGCGCTTGGGGACGGCCACGTCTACTTCTCCTCGTTGTTCGAGCTGTCGATTTGACTGCTGGGTTCTTCGGAGCCCGCGCCGAACTTGGCTGCCAACCCAGCCCAGCGAGGATCCATTGTCTCATGACGGTGCCCGGATTCTGCAATCGCCAGGCGAATGCCGCATTCGGGGCACAATCCCGCACAGTCGTCACTACACAACGGCTGCAGCGGAAGTTCCAGACCCACCGCGTTCACGAGGACCGGTTCGAGATCGATCAGATCGTTCTCGACGCGGTACACCTCGTCGTCCTCGGTGGTCTGCTCCGTAACGCTGTTCGGGTAGGCGAACAGCTCGGTGAGGTACACGTCCACCGGCTCGGTGAACGACTCGAGGCACCGAGAGCACTCACCGACGGCGTCGGCACGAACACTACCGGTGACCAGGACGCCCTCGGACACCGACTCCAGGCGGAGATCGAGATCGATCTCGGAGCCTTCCTCGATCGCGATCAGATCGAGCCCGATGCGCGAGGGTGACGGCACCTTCCGCTCGACCGTACGCATCGAACCGGGCCGGCGGCCCAGGGAGAGCGTGTCGAACACCAGCCCGGAGTCCCGGCCGGAACGGGACGTGCTGGAATCACGGGTGGACACGGGGAACTCACCTTCTTCGGACGACGCAGGACACGACTCGGTCGTGATAGGGCAACCGCTCCATGATACGCGATGGGCGGCAGGAGCGAAAATCCCGCGGGTCAGCGGCGACGGCTCGCCCGGTGGTCGGCCTCCGCGAAGTCGGGAGCACCCGACAGCCGCAGCTGCTGCCGGCCGCGGCCGACGGACCGCAGCGTGGTGCCGAGCAGTTCCTCGAACTCCGCCAGCTTGCCGTCGATGTACTCGTCGCACTCGGTCCGGAGACGGTCGGACTCGGCGTGGGCCGAATCGATGACACGCGCCGACTCGGCGTGTGCGGCCTGCACGACCTCGGTCTGCGACACCAGGCGTGTCTTCTCGGCCTCACCCTCGGCCACGGAACGCTCGTAGGACGCCTGCCCGGACTCGACCAGGCGGTCGGCCTCGATGCGGGCACGCCCTGTCACGCTCTCGTACTGCTTGTTGCCCTCGGCCACGAGATCGTCGGCCTCTGCCTGCGCATCGCGCACGAGTTCCTCGGCGTGGGCGCGGGCCTCCTTGACCATGCGGTCCGCCTGGGCCTTCGCGTCCGCGAGCATCCGGTCGGCGTCGGCGCGCGCGTCCTCGAGGAGGGTGCGCGCCTCCTCGTCGGCGTCCCCGACGGTCTTGTCGGCCTGGGCCCGCGCATCGTTGATCAGCTTGTCGCGGTGATCGAGGACGTCCTGCGCGTCGTCGAGTTCGGGCGGCAGCGCGTCGCGCACGTCGTCGAGCAGTTCGAGGACATCGCCGCGCGGTACCACGCAGCTCGCCGTCATCGGAACGCTACGTGCCTCTTCGACGATTGCGACCAGCTCGTCGAGTGCCTCGAATACCCGGTACACGCCCAACCCCAATCACTCGCTCGACACGACCGGTGCGGTCGCGCCGCCGTCCAGTCTGCCGCAGCGCAGGGCACGCTCGTGTGCCCTGCGCTCGGTGTGTCGGGATACGGCCGTCACAGGCCGCGCGGGAGGGTGCGGTCTAGTTCGCGGCGGCCCGCTCGGCCAGGCGCGCGAGCAGACGATCGTGCACGGAGCCCGGCAGCATCTCGGAGACGTCGCCACCGTAGGTCGCGACCTCCTTGACGAGCGAGCTCGACAGGTAGCTGTAGACCGGGTTGGTGGCGACGAACAGCGTGTCGACGCCGGTGAGCTTGTGGTTCATCTGCGCCATCTGCAGCTCGTAGTCGAAGTCGTTGGCGCCGCGCAGACCCTTGACGATCGCGGTGATCCCCCGCTCCCGGGCGTAATCGACGAGCAGGCCCTGCCAGGCGTCGACCGTGACGTTCGACAGGTGCGACGTGGCCTCGGTGAGCATCTCGAGGCGTTCGTCGATCGTGAACATCCCCTGCTTGTTGGGATTGATCGTGACGGTCACGACGACCTCGTCGAACTGGGCCGAGACCCTGCCGATGACGTCGAGGTGTCCGTTGGTGACCGGGTCGAAGGATCCTGGGCAGACCGCGCGGCTCATGACCCAGCACCGTAGCAGGTGGCGATCTCCACTCTCGTCTCGCCGTAGCGCTTCGACCTGCCGACCTCGAATCCCTGCGGCCACACCGTTTCCGGTGATCGCGACGACCGTTCGACCACGACGATCGAGCCGTCCTCTACCCAGCCTCCGGACACGAGCGTCTCGAGCATGCCGGTGACGGCCTCCTCGGTCACGGCGTAGGGCGGGTCGGCCAGGACGAGGTCGTAGACGCGGTCCGGGGTGCCCGCGAGTACAGCGGATACCGGTGCGGTGCGCAGCACCGCACCGGACAGTCCGACCGTCGCGATGTTCTCGCGGATCACGCCCGCCGCCTTCGCGTCGGACTCGACGAGTATTGCGTGCTCGGCGCCGCGGGACAGCGCCTCGAGACCGAGCGCCCCCGACCCCGCGTAGAGGTCGAGGACGGCGGCCCCGTCGATGTCCATGCGTGCGTCGAGCGAACTGAACAGGGCTTCGCGCACCCGTTCGGAAGTGGGCCGGGTCCCGCGGGGCGGCACCTTCAGGCGCCGCCCCCCGGCCCGGCCGGCGACGATCCGTGTCACTCGGCGCTGTCTCCCGTGGACACCTCGACGAGCAGGTCGCCACCTTCGACCTGTTGCACCGGCCCGATCGCGACGCGCGTGATGCGTCCACCGCGCGGCGCGGTGATCGCGGCCTCCATCTTCATGGCCTCGATCGTGGCGACGGTGTCGCCGGCCGAGACGCTCTCGCCCTCGGACACGACGAGGGTGACCATGCCGGCGAAGGGCGCCGCGACGTGACCGGGATGGTTGCGGTCGGCCTTCTCTGCGGCAGGGATCTCCGCAGCCACCGAGCGGTCGCGCACCGACACCGGGCGCAGCTGCCCGTTGAGGATGCACATGACCGTGCGGTAGCCCTTCTCGTCGGCATCGGAAATCGCCTCGAGGCCGATGAGCAGTTCGACACCCTTGTCCAGGCGCACCCGGTGCTCGTCGCCGTGACGCAGACCGTAGAAGAACTGGTTGGCCGACAGCTCGGTGGTGTCGCCGTAGGTCTCGCGGTGCTGCTCGAACTCCTTCGCGGGGCCCGGGAAGAGCAGGCGGTTGAGCATGCGGCGACGCTCGTCGGACGAACCGCCGAGGGCCTTCTCCTCCTCCGGCGCGAGCGGGGTGACCGGCTTGGGCTCGGCGCGGCCCGACAGCGCCTTGCTGCGGAAGGGCTCGGGCCAGCCGCCGGCCGGGGTTCCGAGATCGCCGCGCAGGAAGCCGATCACCGAATCGGGGATGTCGTACTTGCCGGGCTCGGCGGCGAAGTCGTCGACCGAGACGCCCGCGCCCACGAGGTGCAGCGCGAGGTCGCCGACGACCTTGCTCGACGGCGTGACCTTGATCAGGCGGCCCAGGAGGCGGTCGGCGCCGGCGTAGGCGGCCTCGACCTCCTCGAAGCGGTCGCCGAGGCCCAGCGCGATGGCCTGCTGGCGCAGATTCGACAGCTGACCGCCGGGGATCTCGTGGGTGTAGACGCGGCCGGTCGGTGCGGGCAGGCCCGACTCGAACGGTGCGTACACCTTGCGCAGCGCCTCCCAGTACGGCTCGAGATCGCACACGGCCTGCAGGTCGAGACCGGTGTCGAACTCGCTGTTCGCCGCGGCGGCGACGATCGCCGACAGGGCGGGCTGGCTCGTCGTACCGGCCAGCGCCGCGGACGCACCGTCGACGGCGTCGGCACCGGCGTGCCAGGCCGCGAGGTAGGTGGCGAGCTGACCGCCCGGGGTGTCGTGCGTGTGCACGTGCACCGGCAGATCGAAGTTGCTGCGCAGCGCCGACACGAGCGTCGCGGCAGCCGGGGCGCGCAGCAGACCCGCCATGTCCTTGATGGCCAGGACGTGCGCACCGGCCTCGACGATCTCCTCGGCCAGACGTAGGTAGTAGTCGAGCGTGTAGATCGTCTCGTTCGGGTTCGACAGGTCGCCGGTGTAGGACATCGCGACCTCGGCGAGGGTGGTGCCGGTCTCGCGGACGGCGTCGATCGCCGGACGCATCTGGTCGACGTTGTTCAGCGCGTCGAAGATGCGGAAGATGTCGATGCCGGTGTCGGCGGCCTCCTGCACGAAGGCGCGGGTGACGGCCTCCGGGTAGGGGGTGTAGCCGACGGTGTTGCGTCCGCGCAGCAGCATCTGCAGGTTGATGTTCGGGATCGCCTCGCGCAGCGCCGCGAGCCGCTCCCACGGATCCTCGTGCAGGAAGCGCAGTGCGACGTCGTAGGTCGCGCCGCCCCACGCCTCGATCGACAGCAGCTGCGGCGTCATCCGGGCCACGTGCCCGGCCACGGTCAGCAGGTCCTTGCTGCGCACGCGGGTCGCGAGCAGCGACTGGTGGGCGTCGCGGAAGGTGGTGTCGGTGACGCCGATCGCCTTCTGCTCACGCAGCGCATGGGCGAAGCCCTCGGGGCCGAGCTCGAGCAGACGCTGACGCGAACCGGCCGGCGGCTCGGCGTTCAGATCGATCGCGGGCAGCTTGTCGTGCGGGTAGACCGTCGTGGTGCGCTCGCCGTGCGGCTTGTTCACCGTCACGTCGGCGAGGTACCGCAGGATCTTGGTGCCGCGGTCGGCGGACGAGCGCAGCGTCAGCAGGTGGGGGCGCTCCTCGATGAACGAGGTGTTGACGTTGCCGCCGCGGAAGTCCTCGTCGTCGAGCACAGCTTGGAGGAACGGGATGTTCGTGGCGACACCGCGGATGCGGAACTCGGCGACCGCGCGGCGCGCGCGGGCGACGGCGGTCTCGAAGTTGCGGCCGCGGCAGGTGAGCTTGACGAGCATCGAGTCGAAGTGGGCGGAGATCTCTGCGCCGACCGAGGTGCCGCCGTCGAGACGGATGCCGGCACCGCCCGGGGTGCGGTAGCCGGTGATGCGGCCGGTGTCCGGACGGAATCCGTTGGCCGGGTCCTCGGTCGTGATGCGGCACTGCAGCGCCGCGCCGCGGATGGTGATGCTGTCCTGCGACAGGCCCAGTTCCTCGAGCGACTCGCCCGCGGCGATGCGCAGCTGGGACTGCACGAGGTCGACGTCGGTGATCTCCTCGGTGACCGTGTGCTCGACCTGGATACGCGGGTTCATCTCGATGAACACGTGGTTGCCGCGTTCGTCGACGAGGAACTCGACGGTTCCTGCGCACTGGTAGCCGATCTCCTTGGCGAAGGCGACGGCGTCGGCGCAGATACGGTCGCGCAGCTCGGGATCGAGATTCGGGGCAGGGGCGAGCTCGATGACCTTCTGGTGGCGGCGCTGCACCGAGCAGTCGCGCTCGTACAGGTGGATGACGTTGCCGTGCTTGTCGGCGAGGATCTGCACCTCGATGTGCCGCGGGTTGACCACGGCCTGTTCCAGGAAGACGGTGGGATCGCCGAAGGCGGCGTCTGCCTCGCGGGAGGCGGCTTCGATGGCCTCGCGCAGCTGGGAGGGTTCGGCGACCCGGCGCATGCCGCGTCCGCCGCCACCGGCGACAGCCTTGACGAAGACCGGGAAGTTCATCGTCTCCGAGGCGGCGACCAGTTCGTCGACGTCCGACGACGGCTCCGACGACGCCAGCACCGGGAGGCCGGCGGCCTTCGCCGAGGCGATCGCGCGAGCCTTGTTGCCCGTCAGCTCGAGGATCTCCGCCGACGGACCGACGAAGGTGATGCCGGCTTCGGCGCACGCCGCGGCGAGGTCCGGATTCTCGGAGAGGAAGCCGTAGCCGGGATAGATCGCGTCGGCACCGGCCGACACGGCCGCTTCGACGATCTTCTCGACCGACAGGTATGCGCGGACCGGGTGCCCCTCCTCACCGATCTGATAGGCCTCGTCGGCCTTCAACCGGTGCAGGGAGTTCCGGTCTTCGTACGGGAACACCGCGACCGTCCCGGCACCCAGTTCGTAGGCGGCACGGAACGCGCGGATCGCGATCTCGCCACGGTTGGCGACAAGCACTTTCGAGAACATTGGTCGACGGTACCGCGACGTAACATGCCGCCTTCGACGCGCGTTCCACATCGTGGGACAAGGCGTCCGGATGGCACGACTGGAACGATGCAGTCGGCCCTGTCGTAACACGGCGTCAACATGCCGGGCACGGCCACCGAAACCTCACCGCGGGCTCTGGGGCACGGTGTACGGAACGTAACTCACGACTTGTCGAGATACGCCACGCGTTCGGCGTCGAGCGCGGCCCGCACCATGCTCGCGAGCCCCGGGTGGTGTTCGAGGCCGGGATCCTTCTCCGTCACCGTCCGGGAGAAGTCGCGGGCTGCCTCGATGACGTCGGCGTCGTCGACGAGCGAGAGCAACCGCAGCGTCGACACGGTGCCGGACTGGGCGACACCGAGGACATCGCCCTCGCGGCGCAACTGCAGATCGAGCTGGGCGAGCTCGAAACCGTCGGTGGTGCCGGCCACGGCCTCGAGCCGCATCATCGTCGGGGTCGCGGGCTTCGCGTCGGTCACGAGCAGGCACAGGCCCTGATGGCCGCCACGACCGACGCGACCGCGCAGCTGGTGCAGCTGGCTGACACCGAACCGGTCGGCATCGACGATCACCATCACGGTCGCGTTCGGCACGTCGACACCGACCTCGACGACGGTCGTGCACACGAGCACGTCGAGCTCCGCGGCGTTGAAGGCCTGCATCACCGCGTCCTTCTCGTCGCCGGGGAGGCGGCCGTGCAGCAGCCCCACCCTCAGGTCGCGCAGCGGACCGGAGGTGAGGAACTCGAACTGCTCGAGCACCGAGACGGTCTCGGGCGGCGCCTGCTTGCCCTTCGTCGATCCCGACGGCTCGGGCCCGTCCGGATCGAAGAGCGCGTCGTCGTCGGAATCGCCGTCGCCGATGCGGGAACACACCACGTAGGCCTGCCGTCCGTCGGCGACCTCCTCGCGGATGCGCTCCCACGCGCGGTCGACCCACTTCGGATGCACCTTCGCCGGGACCACGCGGCTGACGATCGGCGACCGTCCTCGAGGGAGTTCGCGCAACGTCGAGACCTCGAGGTCGCCGAGCACCGTCATCGCGATGGTGCGCGGGATCGGCGTCGCGGTCATCACCAGCACGTGCGGGGACGCGCCGTCGCGACCTCGCGACCGCAGTGCGTCGCGTTGTTCGACACCGAAACGATGCTGCTCGTCGATCACCACGAGACCGAGGTCGAAGAACTGCACCGTGTCCTCGATCAGCGCGTGCGTGCCGATGACGATCCCGGCATCGCCCGTCACCGTCTCGTTGAGCGCGGCCCGCTTGCGTGCGACCCCCATCGAGCCGGTCAGCAGAGTCACGCGGGTCGCGAGTTCGTGGGCGCCGAGTTCGCCCGCCGCGGCGAGATCGCCCAGCATCTTCGTGAGCGAGCGCGCGTGCTGCGCCGCGAGCACCTCGGTGGGTGCGAGCAGCGCGCACTGCCGACCGGAGTCGATCACCTGCAGCATCGCCCGCAGCGCCACGATGGTCTTGCCCGAGCCGACCTCGCCCTGGAGCAGCCGGTTCATGGGGTGTTCGCGTGCGAGATCGGCCGCGATCTCGTCGGCCACCGAGAGCTGCCCGGCCGTCAGCTCGAAGGGCAGCCGCCGGTCGAACTCGTCGGCGATTCCGCCCTCGCGACGCGGGCAGGACGGCGCCGACCGCACCTCGACGTCGTGCCGGCGTCCGGCGAGCACGAGCTGCACCGCGGCGGCCTCGTCGAACCGCAGGCGGTCGCGTGCCCGGTCGATCTCCTGTTTCGTGTCGGGCAGGTGGATCGAGCGGAGCGCCTCGTCGAGGCCCACGAAGCCGTGCTCGTCGCGCACCCACTCGGGCAGCGGGTCGTCGACGTGGTCGAGCTGGTCGAGCACCTGCCGCACGCAGCGCATGACGGTCCACGACTCGACCTCGCGAGTCGCGCGGTACATCGGGATCAGCGCGCGGTCGAAGACCGACATATCGACCCCCGACCCGTCCTGCGCGGTGCGGGCGAGACCCGCCAGGGCGCCGGCGCCCCGCACCCGTGCGGGGGTCGCCGAGACCAGATCCTCGGCGTCGCGCGGCTCGGGCAGCACGAGATAGCTCGGATGGGTCAGGCTCCACTTGTCGCGGAAGTACTTCACGGTGCCCGAGAACATCGCGCGCACGCCGGGCTTGATGTTGTGCTTGACCCGGTGCGGGTTGAAGAAGGTGACGTCGATGCTGTGGCGATCGGAGCGCAACCGCACCGCGAGGCGCTTGCCGGCGCGGGACTTCATCGGCACCTCCTGCGCCGACTCGACCCGCGCGATGATCGTGATGTGCTGGCCCTCCGCGGGCCGACTCTCGCCGAGCTCGGCACCCTGGGTGGCGTAGCGGTGCGGATAGTGCCGCAACAGATCCTCGACGGTGGTCATCCCGAACGCGTCGTGCAAGGCGTCCGCCGTCTTGCGGCCGAGGACATGATCGAGCCGGTCCGCGAGTGTCGCCACTGCCGTCCCTTCCGCTACTCCTGCGGTGGCCTCGCGGCGCACCGGCTACTCGACGCCGAGCTGCAGCAGGTCGCTGCGCTGACCGCCCTGGTAGACCACCACGTCGATCTCCGGGTGACGGCGATCGAGGTGAGCGGCCAGTTGCTCGACGAGTCCGTCGGGGGCGTCGGCGCCGACCAGCATCGTCACGAGCTCGCCGCCCGCGGCGAGAATCCTGTCGAGCAACGACGCTCCCGCTGTCACCAGATCATGCTCGATCACTACGACATCATGGCCGGCCAGTCCGAGACTGTCGCCGGGCTCGCACGTTCCGACCCAGGTCAGCGCACGTTCGTTCGCGTACCGCAGCGATCCCCAGCGCACGCACGACGCCGCCTCCGACATCGCGAAGGCGTCGTCGACGGTGGCGCGCATCGGATCGTGCACGGCCAACGAGGCCAGTCCCTGGACCACGGAGGAGGACGGCAGGAACATCACGTCGCGGTCGTCCCGCCGCGCCCGGGCGCCCACGGCGACGACGTCCTGCGCGGAGAGCGCACCGTTGGGCAGCACGAGGACGTCCCGGCTCGGCAGTTCCCGGATCGCCTCGAGCAGTTCGTCCGGGGCCGAGATCTCCTCGGCCCGCAGCACCCGGGCACCCTCCGCCTCGAACAGTTCGGCCGCGCCCTCGCCGCCCACCACTGCGAGGACCGCCCGGGACTGCTCCTCCGCCGGCTCGGCACGGACCGGGGCGGGAGCCGTGCCGAGCGCCACAGCGCCGTCGCCGCACCCGCGACGCGCGGACTCGAGCGCGAAGCACGTGATGTCGATGCGGCTCAGCGAACCCGCCGCGAGACCGGCCTCCACGGCGGCTCCGGGATCGCAGCAGTGCACGTGCACGGACCAGCACCCCGATCCCCCGGCGACGATCGCGACCGAGTCGCCGAGCGCGTCGAGAGACGACCGCAGGGCGTCCATGCGCGCGTCGTCGGAGTTCCCGACGAGATACATCACCTCGTATTCCTGATGGTCGCTGTCGTGACGTTCGTCGACGATCTCGGGTTCGACCACGGGCCGCGAGGCTCCGGCGAGCACCATCCGGCGATCGGGACGTGTTCCGGTCGCGACCTCCACCAGGCAGTCGAGCAGCACGAGCAGGCCGAGGCCGCCGGCGTCGACGACCCCGGCCTCGGCGAGGACGTCGAGCTGAGTGGTGGTGCGCTGCAGCGCGTCGGCGGCGGCATCGGCACTCGCGACGGCGACATCGCACACGGTCGCATCCGTCTCCGAGGCGACGCGGGTCGCGCCGTCGGCCGCAGCTTCGAGGACGCTGACGATGGTGCCCTTCGCGGGTGCACTGAGCGCTCCGGTCACAAGCGTCGCGGCGTTGGAGAAGGCGGCGGCAAGGTCCCGGGCGCCGATCGTCGTCAGTCCCGCGATCGCGTCGGCGAGACCGCGCAGTGCCTGCGCCAGGATGATCCCGGAGTTGCCCCGTGCCCCGGCGAAGGCGCCGCGCGCGAGCCCTTCGGCGACGTCGGATGCGGTGAGCGCGCCGTCCACGGGCCCGCCGATCCGGGCCGCCGCGGCCTGCAGGGTGATCAGCAGATTGTTTCCGGTGTCCCCGTCGGGCACCGGGAAGACGTTGAGCGAGTTGATCTCCGCTCGGCGCTGTTCGAGCGCTTCCACACCGAACTCGACCCACCGGCGCAGCGCCCGCCCGTCCACCGTGTCCTCGGCTCCGAGCAACGATTCCACCCCCTTCGCCTCGTCCTACGGGCATCGTCCACCTCTACGATCGGTACCGTTGCGCACGGTGCCGAGCCCTGGCGAACAGGTTAGCCGCGACCCGGCGCACCGTCCGGTTTGGCCAACCGCCCTCGAGTTCGCTAAGCTTGCCGGGTTGCCTCGCACGGGCGGCTCGTTCCCCGTGTTCGCAAGGCGAAACAACAGACAGAAGATCTATCCACTAGACACAAGGAGTTCGCGACATGGCTGCCGTCTGCGACGTATGCGCCAAGGGCCCCGGCTTCGGGAAGTCGGTCTCGCACTCGCACCGGCGTACCAACCGTCGCTGGAACCCGAACATCCAGAGCGTGCGCGCTCAGGTTGCACCGGGCAACACCCGCAAGATGAACGTGTGCACCTCCTGCCTCAAGGCCGGCAAGGTCGTCCGCGGCTGATTCCCGGTCGAGTCGTAGCGAAGGCCCCCTGCGCTGATTGCGCAGGGGGCCTTCGCCGTTCGATCCCTCGGCCGGATATCGTGCGGGAATGACCGAGAACCAAGTTTCCTTCCCCGACAGCGACTCTCTCCGTTCACTGGTGATTGTGGAGGACCGCGTCCTGCGGATCGCCGTGGCGACCTCCGAACACGGCACCTCCCTGTCCCCCGCAGGGATGGAGCAGGGCATCGCGGCCCTGCGCGCGGCAGGCACCGAGATCGGCGCCGTGCTGCTCGTCGGTGAGGGTGCGAACTTCTGCGCGGGCGGCAACGTCCACGGATTCGCCGCGGCCGAGGACCGCGGCGCCCACCTGCTCGAGATCGCGAACCTCTTCCACGACTTCGTGCGCGAACTGGAGAAGGCGGCCGTGCCGGTCGTCGCCGCCGTGCACGGCTGGGCCGCAGGCGCCGGCATGAGCCTGGCGTTGCTCGCCGACATCGCACTCGCCGGCCCCGGCACGAAGATGCGCGCCGCGTACCCGTCGATCGGCTTCTCCCCCGACGGCGGCATGTCGTGGACCCTGCCGCGGATCGTCGGCCCGTCGCGGGCACGGGAGATCATCATGACCGACGCCGTGATCGGCGCCGACGAAGCCGTGCGCCTGGGTCTGCTCAGCCGGCTCGTCGCCGACGGCGAGATCCAGAGCGAGGGGTTGCGACTCGCACGGACCCTCGCGCACGGACCCACGCAGTCCTACGCCGCCATCCGCTCGCTCGTGGCGGGCTCGGCCGGACGATCACTGTCCGACCACCTCGATGCCGAAGCCGCCTCGATCTCCGCCGCCGCGACGACGCCCACGGGTATCGAGGGTGTCGACGCCTTCGTCGCCAAGCGGCGCCCGGACTGGGATTCGGCCCGCGCCTGACATCCGGGCGGCGGATCGGTGGTCAGGGCAGCCGCCAGTCCACCGGTTCGCCGCCCCGCTCGACGAGCAGAGCGTTCGAGCGGCTGAACGGACGCGACCCGAAGAATCCGCGTGAGGCCGACAGCGGGGACGGGTGCGCCGACTTCACGGTGGGCACACCGCCGAGCATGGGTTCGAGGGTCGCCGCGTCGCGGCCCCACAGGATCGCGACGAGCGGGGTACCGCGCGCGACCAGCGCGCGGATCGCCTGCTCGGTGACGGCCTCCCAGCCCTTGCCGCGGTGCGAGGCCGGCTGGCCCGGCGCGACGGTGAGGACCCGGTTGAGCAACAGGACACCGTGCTCGGTCCACGGCGACAGGTCGCCCGTGGAGGGCTGCGGCAGACCGAGATCGTCGGTGTACTCGCGATAGATGTTGGCAAGACTGCGCGGGATGGGACGGACGTCCGGAGCCACCGAGAAGCTCAGTCCCACAGCGTGACCCGGAGTGGGATAGGGATCCTGCCCGACGATCAGGACGCGGACGGATTCGAACGGCTGCGTGAAGGCACGCAGCACGTTCGGACCGGACGGCAGATAACTGCGGCCCGCAGCGAGTTCGGCGCGGAGGAACTGCCCCATCGCGGTGATGTCACCTGCGACGGGTTCGAGTGCTCGCGCCCAACCCGCCTCGACGAGTTCGGACAGGGGCCGACCGGAACGGGGCTCGTCCGCTCCCCCGGCCGCGGACTGTGTGTCGACGGTGTCGGCCACCTGTCACTCCTGGTCGATGCGGCGGAGGGCGGTCCGGTAGTAGGCGGCGTTCGCCGCATACATCTCGGCGTTGGCGTCGAAGTTGTTCTCGGGGATCTCGTAGCCCTCGCGGACCTTCGCGGGGATGCCCATCGCCATGCGGCGGGGCGGCAGTTCGAAGCGCGGCGGGATCAGGGCGCCGGCGGCGACCTGCGCGCCGGCACCGATGACCGATCCGTTGAGGACGAGCGAACCCGAACCGATCAGCGCGCCGTCACCGATCGTGGAGCCCTCGATGTGCGCGTTGTGCCCGACGACGCACCGCGCGCCGATGACGGTGGCCTCGATCGCGGTGCAGTGGATGATCGTGCCGTCCTGGATGTTGGTCTTCTCCCCCACGGTGATCGTGCCGTAGTCCCCGCGCAGCACCGCCGAGGGCCACACGGAGGCACCGGCACCGAGGGTGACGTTGCCGATCACGACCGCGTCGGGATGAACCCACGCGTCGGGATGGATATCGGGGACACGCTCGCCGAGTGCGTAGACAGCCATGACTGCAGAACCTATCTCGAGCGAACCCCACCCGGAGTGAGCGGCCTAGAGACCAGCGCCCGCCGCGAAGCTCTCCCAGCCGCCGGATCCGTCGTGGCGCTGCCCGTCGACCGTGACGCCGGAGCCTTCCAGGACCACGCCGATCGGCCGCCATCCGTCCGGCAGGGTGACCTCGCGAGGGAAGCAGGCCGCGAGGGCATGATCCTCGCCGCCGGTGAGGATCCATTCCCACGGGTCGGCCGCCAGTACCCGACCGGCCTCGCGGAGTTGCGTGTCGGGAGCGAGCGCACCGGAGTCGAGGTCGATCGCGACCTCCGAGGCCGTGCAGATGTGCCCGAGATCGGCGACGAGACCGTCGGAGATGTCGGTGCAGGCGTGGGCGCCGGCTGCGGCCGCTGCAGGACCTGCTGCATAGGGCGGAGTGGGCACACGATGCGCCGCGACGAGTCCGGGGAAGTCCCGGTTGCCGGCCAGCAGCAGGGCCAGACCCGCCGCGGAGCGACCGGTGCGACCGGCGAGGGCGACGACGTCGCCGGGGCAGGCGGTGGAGCGGAGCAGCGGTGGCCGTCCGTCGAGTTCGCCGAGCACGGTGACCGAGACGATCACCTGACCCGTCTGCACGAGATCGCCTCCCACGACTCCGGCGCCGACCTCCTCCGCAGCCTCCCCGATGCCCGCCGAGATGCCGTCGAGCACGGCGACGGGAGTCTCGGGCGGACAACCGAGGCCGACGACGAAGGCCGTGGGGCGTGCGCCGACCGCGGCGACATCGGCTCCGTTCTGGGCGACCGCCTTGCGTCCCACCTCTTCCGGGCTCGACCAGTCGAACCGGAAGTGACGTCCTTCGACCAGCATGTCGGTCGAGATCGCGATGCGCCCGTCGGCCGCTGTCACGACCGCCGCATCGTGGCCCGGCCCGACGAGTGTGCTGTCGGGTTGCCGCCGTGCTCTCACCGCGCGCTCGATCACGGGGAATTCGCCGATGTCGGCGACGGTGGGTCCGGTCGGGTTCGTCACGGTGACGGTCGCCTCTTTCTCGGTCGCCGGTGGGAGAGAGCCGGCACGTGCCCTGCTACGTTCGATCACGCTACCGCCCCCTGTCCCCGAGCCCGGATGCTGGACACGATGACCGACACCTCTGCTTCCGATCGCGAACCTTCCGACGACGCCCCCGCCGAGGCACCCGGATCGGACGGGACGCGACGCAGTCCCGCTCTGATCGCCACGGCGATCGCACTGCCCGTCGCTCTGCTGGTCGGCGTGGTGGTGGCGGCCGTGATCGTGTCGCAGTCACCTGTGAACACGCCTGTCGGCCTCGGTCCCGTGCCTGCTCCGGAAGCAGAATCCGAATCCTGCTCGCAGTTGCTCGACGCGCTGCCGGAGGAGCTCGGCGACTACACGCGCGCCGAACTGGCCGATCCGGCACCGGTGGGTGCGGCGGCCTGGCAGTCGGACGACGGCGAGGAGGTCGTCCTGCGCTGCGGTCTCGACCGGCCCGACCAGTTCGACCAGGCGGCGGCGCTGCAGGTGATCGACGACGTGCAGTGGTTCGAGGTGTCGGGAGCCGAGCAGGGTATCCCGGCGAGCACGTGGTTCGCCGTCGACCGGCCGGTCTACGTGGCCTTGACCGTGCCCGACGGATCCGGGCCGACCCCGCTGCAGGACATCACAGCGACGATCTCGGCCACACTCCCGCAGCAGCAGATCGATCCGGCGCCGATCCGCTGAGCGGGATCTACCCCTCCGTCTTCACTACGACCCACGAACGAAGGTCGGCCCCGGCACCGTGGTGTGGTGCCGGGGCCGACCGTGTTCGTCGCCGCGCCGATCAGGACGCGTGCATGGTCCCCGTGCGCTGGTAGCGCTCGTGGAAGGAGAACGCCTCACCGAGCAGGTGCGGGGTGTGACCTGCTCCGGGGGCGGCTTCTGCGCGCTCGATGTAGTCGAGCAGTTCGGCGCGGTAGTCGGGATGCGCGCAGCGCTCCACGACGACCCGCGACCGACGACGGGGAGACAGGGCGCGTAGATCGGCGAGACCCTGTTCGGTCACGATGACCTGCACGTCGTGCTCGGTGTGGTCGACGTGCGGCACCATCGGGACGATCGACGAGATCGCGCCGTCGCGGGCCGTCGACGGGCTCAGGAACATCGACAGGTAGCCGTTGCGCGCGAAGTCGCCGGAGCCACCGATGCCGTTCATGATGCGGGTGCCCATCACGTGGGTGGAGTTGACGTTGCCGTAGACGTCGGCCTCGAGCATGCCGTTCATGGCGATGATGCCGAGTCGGCGCACGATCTCGGGGTGGTTGCTGATCTCCTGCGGCCGCAACATGATGTGGTCGCGGTAGAAGTCGATGTTCTCGACGAAGTCGTTCAGCCCCGCTTCGGACAGTGCGAGGGCAGTCGCCGAGGCGAACCGGACGGTGCCGTGCTTGACGAGGTCGAGCATGCCGTCCTGGATGACCTCCGAGTAGCACGTCAGCCCCCGGTACGGTCCGCTGTCGAGACCGGCGAGCACGGCGTTGGCGACGTTGCCGACACCCGACTGCAGCGGAAGCAGCGTGTCGGCGGGCAGCCGTCCCGCGGCGACCTCGTGCGCGAAGAAGTCGAGGACGTGGTCGGCGATGGCCCGGCTGGTGGCGTCGGGCGCCGTGAGCGCGGTGGCGCTGTCGGGACGGTCGGTCTCGACGACCGCGACGACGCGTTCAGGATCGATCCGGAAGTAGGGCTGGCCGATGCGGTCCTCGACGTCGGTGAGGTCGATCGGACGACGGTGCGGGGGAAGCGCGGTGCCGTAGTAGACGTCGTGCACGCCGTCCATGGCGGCGGGGATCCACGAGTTGACCTCGAGGATCACCTTCTCGGCGACGTCGAGCCAGGTCTTGTTGTTGCCGATGGACGTGGCGGGGATCAGCTCGCCCGTCTCCGTGATGCCGGAGATCTCGACGACGGCGACGTCGACGTGTCCGTAGTAGCCCTCCCAGACCTGCTGGGCGACGTGCGACAGGTGGATGTCGACGTAGTCCATGCGGCCTTCGTTGATCCGCCCGCGGGCGGTGGGCTCTGCCTGGTACGGCATACGCAGCGCGATTCCGTCGACATCGGCGAGCATGCGCTCGGTGTCGGAGGCCACCGACGCTCCGGTGAGCAGATTGATCCGGAAGTCGCCGCCGGTCGCCCGCGTGCGCCGGATGTGTTCGGCGAGGGCCGGGGTCACGGCCTTCGGGGTACCTGCGCTGGCGAAGCCGCTGATGGCGACCGTGTCGCCGGGGCGGATCCACTGGACGGCGTCCTGAGCCGACACGATCTTCTTGCGGTAGGTCTCATGACGTACCCGAGCCTCGGCCGGGGTCACGACGACCGACTCCACAGACGGCGCTGCGGGGGATGAAAGGGCTGCGTACATGACGACGACCATAGCGGCGCGGATGATCTGCTCGTCACACTCGGGCCGGACCGGCGATCGCCGTCACCAATTTGGACACAGAGTGTCACGAGTCGCACTCCAAGATCGATGTAATCCAAAGTTGTTGTTTCGCAAGATTTTACATGATGATTTCCGCCACGCGGACTGACACTGGGTGCCACCACCTTTCGTGAGAGCCACTCCGCCGCCATCTCTACGGTATCCCCGTTCGCCGCCGCATCAGTACCGTTCGCCGCCCCCGGAGAACCGTTCACCGCCGCCGTGACGGAACGTCGTCGGGCACGATTGCAGCATGACGAACTCCACCGACCTGTTGCGCGA
The DNA here is from genome assembly GCF_048381395.1 of Rhodococcus shunpengi. NCBI lineage: Bacteria > Bacillati > Actinomycetota > Actinomycetes > Mycobacteriales > Nocardiaceae > Rhodococcus > Rhodococcus shunpengi. The sequence continues at coordinate 184,821 of NZ_JBLWIU010000034.1, read as the reverse complement.
CGATGCCGAGCACCTTCTCCGCGAGCTGGCAGGCCCCGATGCCCGGCTCCGCGACGACCAATGGGTCGCGATCGAGGCGCTCGTGGTGCACCGTCGCCGCGCCCTCGTCGTCCAGCGCACGGGCTGGGGGAAGTCGGCCGTCTACTTCATCTCTGCCAAGCTGCTGCGGCGGCAGGGCCGCGGCCCCACGGTGATCGTCTCGCCGCTGCTCGCCCTGATGCGCAACCAGGTCGCGGCCGCCGAGCGGGCCGGCGTCCACGCCGCGACCATCAACTCCGGCAACGTGACGGAATGGGCGGCGATCCACGAGCGGATCGCAGCGGGCGAGGTCGACGTCCTCCTTGTCAGCCCCGAACGCCTCAACAACCCCGACTTCCGCGACCAGGTGTTGCCCTCCCTCGCCCGCGACGCCGGACTGGTGGTCGTCGACGAGGCGCACTGCGTGTCGGACTGGGGTCACGACTTCCGGCCCGACTACCGCCGCATCCGCACCCTCGTCGCCGAACTCGGCGACGACATCCCGGTCCTGGCGACGACCGCGACCGCCAACGACCGGGTGGTCGCCGACATCGCCGCCCAACTCGGTGTCGGCGGAAGCAGCGACCTCGGTGGACGCAACGATGCCGGCTCCGGCGGCACGCTCGTACTGCGCGGCGGCCTCGACCGTCCGTCGCTGCACCTGTCGGTGGTGCGGATCGACGAACCGGCACGACGCGCGGCGTGGCTCGCGCAACATCTGAAGGATCTGCCGGGCTCGGGCATCGTGTACGCGCTGACGGTCTCCGCCGCCCGCGACCTCGCGGCGCTGCTCACCGACCACGGCTATGCAGTGGCGGCCTACACCGGTCAGACCGAACCGACCGAGCGTGAACAGCTCGAGGCCGATCTCCTCGACAACAAGGTCAAGGCGCTCGTCGCGACCTCGGCGCTCGGCATGGGCTTCGACAAGCCCGACCTCGGCTTCGTGGTGCACCTCGGCGCTCCCTCGTCCCCGATCTCCTACTACCAGCAGGTCGGGCGTGCGGGTCGCTCCACCGAGCGCGCCGAGGTGGTTCTGCTCCCCGGCCCGGAGGACCGCCGGATCTGGCAGTGGTTCGCCTCGGTCGCCTTCCCGGACGAGGCGCTCGTACGACGCGTGATCGCAGCGCTCGATACCGAACGGCCGGTATCGACACCCGCGCTCGAACCGCGGGTCGACCTCACGCGCTCCCGCCTGGAGATGGTCCTCAAGGTCCTCGACGTCGACGGAGCGGTGAAAAGGGTCAAGGGCGGCTGGATCGCCACCGGGCAGCCCTGGACGTACGACGAGGAGCGCTACGGGCGCCTCGAGGAGGCCCGCGCCGCGGAACAGGAGGCGATGCTCGAATACGAGCGCACCACCGAATGCCGCATGGTCTTCCTTCGCCGTCAGCTCGACGATCCCGATCTCGCCGCCGGGGGCCCCGGCTCCGATCACACCGCCGGGGGTCCCGGCTCCGATCACACCGCCGGGGGTCCCGGCTCCGATCACACCGCCGGGGGTCCCGGCTGCGGCCGGTGCGACAACTGCATCGGGTCCCGGTGGGAGACGTCCGTCGGCGACGACGAGGTCGCCCGGACCCGTGCCCGCCTCGAACGCCCCGGTGTGGATCTGCCGCCGCGTCGGCAGTGGCCCACGGGGATGTCGACCCTCGGGATCCCGCTGTCGGGCCGGATCACGGACGGTCCGCGCCCCGGGCGCGTGCTGGGCCGGCTGTCGGATCTGGGATGGGGACCGCGACTGCGCGAACTGCTCGACGGACCGGACCGCGAAGCGCCGAAGGCGGTGGTCGACGCGTCGATCGCGGTGCTCGCGGCGTGGGACTGGGAGGAGCGGCCCACCGCCGTCATGGCCATGGACTCCCCCACACATCCCTTGCTCGTCGAGTCACTCGCGTCCCGATTGGCACAAATCGGACGATTACGAGATCTAGGTGTATTGCGACGCCGAAGCGGGAATACGGAGCCGACGGCAGCGAACTCGGCATATCGGGTCGCCGCACTGGTCGACGCGTGGGAGCGACCCGACAATGTCGGGTCGAGTGGTCCGATCCTTCTCGTCGATGCGGTGACCGACACCGGCTGGACGTTCACGATGGCGGCGAGAACTCTCGTCGCCGCGGGAGCCGACGCGGTGTTGCCGTACGCACTCGCGAGCCCGAAGTAATCGCCACGAGGAGGACCGACGTAACATGTTTGTGACCGGCATCACAACATGCGCTCGACCTGCACGGACCACAGGGTTCCGATCCCGATTCCGGACACGGGCGTGATCTCGACACCGGAAGTTGTTAGGTTGAAAGGACATATGAGGCCCGTCAAGGAAAGAAGTACCCCGACCCCCGACTCGGCTGAATCGAATACCGCGACCACATCTTCGGACGTGGCCGCAACCGAGTCCGGTAGTGAGCCGGCTGCAATCGAATTCCGGCGTCCGCGTATCGCCGACGGTAGACGACTCTGGCAGATCGCGCGTGATTCGCAGGTTCTCGACGTCAATTCCGGTTACGCATATGTGCTGTGGTGTCGCGATTTCGCCGACACATCGGTCGTCGCAACGGACGACACCGATCGCCCCGTGGGATTCGTGACCGGCTACCGCCGCCCCGAGTCCCCGAACACCCTGTTCGTCTGGCAGGTGGCAGTCGACGCAGACCAGCGTGGACGTGGAGTGGCCGGCCGTATGCTCGACGCTCTGCTCGACCGACTCGAGCCGCTCGGCGTGACCCGTCTGGAAACGACGGTGAGTCCCGACAACGAAGCGTCGATCGCAATGTTCACCGCTCTCGCGCGTCGCCGCGGAACGCATATCACTCGCACCGAGTTGTTCGCGCCCGACGATTTCCCTGATTCACATCTGGCCGAGGATCTCTACACCATCGGCGAATGATCGCAGCGCATGTGCGCGCGACATCTCATAATTCTCGAATAATCACAGGAGGACCACGACATGACCATCCTGGAAAACAAGCCCGAGACCACCGGTAAGCCCGATACCTCGATTTTCTCGCACCTCGAATCCGAGGTTCGGAGTTACAGCCGCGGCTGGCCCGCCGTTTTCGACAAGGCATCGGGATCCTGGCTGCGCAGCGAGGACGGCAAGGACTACCTCGACTTCTTCGCCGGCGCCGGAGCCCTGAACTACGGCCACAACAACCCGGTGCTCAAGTCGGCCCTGGTCGACTACATCATGAGCGACGGCGTCACCCACGGCCTCGACATGTACACCGTCGCCAAGCGCAAGTTGCTCGAGACCTTCGAGTCGCACGTGCTCGCGCCGCGTGGCCTGGACTACAAGGTCCAGTTCCCCGGCCCGACCGGCACGAACGCCGTCGAGGCGGCTCTGAAGCTCGCCCGTAAGGTGACCGGTCGCGAGTCGATCATCAACTTCACCAACGCTTTCCACGGCATGACCCTGGGTGCGCTGTCGGTGACCGGCAACTCGATGAAGCGCGCCGGCGCGGGTGTGCCTCTCGTCCACGCGACGCCGATGCCGTTCGACAACTACTTCAACGGTGTCACCGAGGACTTCCAGTGGTTCTCGCGCGTCCTCGACGACGCGGGCAGCGGCCTGAACCGTCCGGCCGCGGTCATCGTCGAGACCGTGCAGGGTGAAGGCGGCGTGAATGTTGCTCGCCCCGAGTGGCTTCGTGCTCTGGCCGACCTGTGCAAGGAACGCGACATCCTGCTGATCGTCGACGACGTGCAGATGGGCTGCGGCCGCACCGGCCCGTTCTTCTCGTTCGAGATCGCCGGCATCACGCCCGACATCGTGACCCTGTCGAAGTCGATCGGCGGATACGGAATGCCGCTGGCGCTCACCCTGTTCAAGCGTGAGCTCGACGTGTGGGGTCCGGGCGAGCACAACGGCACCTTCCGCGGCAACAACCCGGCCTTCGTGACGGCGGCTGCCGCCCTCGAGCACTACTGGGCCGACGACAAGCTCGAGCGCGACACCCTGCGCAAGGGCGAGCGCATCCGCCAGACCTTCATGAACCTGTCGGACATGTTCGACGGCGTCTCGACCCGCGGCCGCGGCCTGGTCCAGGGCCTGGTCTTCGACAAGGCGGAGGACGCCGACAAGGTCTGCGCCCTGGCCTTCGAAGAGGGTCTGCTCGCCGAGACCTCCGGTCCGTCGGACGAGGTCGTCAAGCTGCTGCCGCCGCTGACCATCACCGACGACGAACTCGAGTTCGGGCTGAACATTTTGGCGGAAGCGACCGCCAAGGTCCGTTCCTGAGCGGTCCCCGCTCCGCCCGTTCCGAACCCACTTGCAGAAGAAGGACTTTCGACACCCATGATCGTTCGTACGACAGAAGAGATCACCGGCACCGAGCGCGACGTCGTCTCGGAGGACGGCCAGTGGCGCAGCAAGCGCATCGTCCTCGCCGGCGACAAGGTGGGCTTCTCGTTCCACGAGACCACCATCGAGCCCGGCACCGTCAACGAGTTCCACTACGCCAACCACGTCGAGGCCGTGTGGCTCGTCGAGGGCACCGGCAAGCTGCAGGACCTCGACAACGACGTGGAGTACGACCTCGCTCCGGGCACGATGTACCTGCTCAACGGACACGAGCGTCACCGCGTGCTCCCCGACACGCGCATGCGCATGCTGTGCGTCTTCAATCCCCCGGTCACCGGCCGTGAGGTGCACGACGAGAACGGTGTGTACCCGTTGATCGTCGAACCCGCCTGAGTGCGGTAACCACGTGACCGATGCGGGGCGGACGCTTAGAGTCGAGACCATGACTCCCGAGCGTGCGCCCCGCATCGCTGTCGGCCCCGAGCGCGACCCCCGTTTCGAACGGGCGGTCACGGGCGGGGGCGGCGTGCCCTGCGGACTCGAGGACACCCCCGACGCGCTCGTCTGGACGGCCGGGCCGCAGGACTTCCCCGAGGTCCTCCCCGCCTCCGTCCGCTGGGTACAGCTACCGTCCGCCGGTGTCGAGTACTGGCTGTCGCAGGGCGTCGTCAAGGCCCACCCTCGCGTCACCTGGACGTCGGCGGCCGCGGCGTACTCCACGACCGTCGCCGAACACGCGCTCCTGCTCCTGCTCGCCGGGGTCCGGGCCCTGCCGGCCCATCTGGCGGCCACCTCGTGGACACCCGAGAGTCTCGCGCCGGTCGTCGGCACCCTCCGCGGCGCGACGGTCGGGATCATCGGCGCCGGCGGTGTCGGCCGGGCGCTGATCCCGATGCTGGCCGCGCTGGGGGCGCGCGCACTCGCCGTCACCCGCAGCGGCCGTCCCGTGCCGGGGGCCATCGAGACGTTCCCCGTCGAACGCATCGACGAGATATGGCCTCTGGCAGATCATTTCGTCATCTCCGCGACAGCCACCCTCGACGTCGAGCAGCTCGTCGGTGCAACCGAGCTCGCAGCGATGAAATCCACGGCGTGGGTCGTCAACGTCGCCCGGGGCGATCTCGTCGACACCGACGCCCTCGTCGCCGCTCTCCGATCCGGCGCGATCGGTGGCGCGGGGCTCGACGTCACCGATCCCGAACCGCTCCCCGACGATCATCCGTTGTGGACGCTCCCCAACGCCGTGATCACCCCCCACGACGCCAATCCACCCCCGCTGCGCATCCCGGCCTATCTCGAGCACGTGACCGAGAACGTCACACGGTTCGCGTCCGGCCTCGTGCCGATCGGGGTCGTCGATCCCAGCGCCGGCTACTAGGCCACGTCTACCGGGTCACCGTTACCGGGCCCCAGGGCTCACTCGGACGCCTTCTCCTGCTTCTCGTCGCGTTCCGCCCATTCCAGGAGCGGATCGAGGGAGAAGACCGCCTCGTCGATGCCCGCGTGCAGGTCGCCGAGTTCTTCGAACCGCTTGGGCACGGTCCGGATCGTGAAATCCCGTGGTTCGAGATCGTCGATCTCGTCCCACCGCACCGGAGTGGAGACCGTCGCCTCCGGCACACCGCGGACCGAATAGGCACTGGCGATCGTGTGGTCGCGCGAGTTCTGGTTGTAGTCGACGAAGACCGCCGACGGGTCGCGTTCCTTGCGCCACCACGCCGTCGTCACGTCGCCGGGCGCGCGTCGCTCCACCTCCCGTGCGAAAGCCCATGCGGCCCTTCGGACGTCGTCGAACTCCCATTCCGGCGCGATCCGGACGTAGACATGCAGGCCGTCGCCTCCCGAGGTCTTCGGCCAACCCACGGCACCGAGTTCGTCGAGCACCTCGTGCGCCACCGACGCCACGCGCCGCACCCGATCGAAATCGCAGTCGGGCATCGGGTCGAGGTCGATCCGCCACTCGTCGGGCCGCTCCACGTCGCTGCGCCGAGAGTTCCACGGATGGAACTCCACGGTGGACATCTGCACGGCCCACACGACGTCCGCGAGGCGGGTCACGCACAGTTCGTCGGCGTCGCGGTCGTAGCGCGGGAAGTGCACCCGCACGGTCTCGACCCAGTCCGGAGCCCCGCGCGGCAGCCGCTTCTGGTGCACCTTCTGCCCTTCGAGACCGTCGGGGAACCGGTGCAGCATGCAGGGCCGCTCACGGAGTGCCCGGACGATCCCCTCCCCCACGCTCAGGTAGTAGTTCGCGAGATCGAGCTTGGTCGCCCCGATCTCGGGGAAGTACACACGATCGGGATGCGTGATGCGCACCGTGCGACCGTCCACGTCGAGTTCGACTGCATCGGCGTCCTTGCTCATCCGCCTCTCCCGTCCCTCCCCCTCGTGCACACGTCCTGTGCACCATCCTGGCCTCTCGATTCCCACCGGCGTGCGGAAATACACCCCGACGCACGATTTCCTCCGCGTGGCACGTCCGGGCGCTAACGTCGAAGCGATGCTGCTGCACTCGGTTGTCGACACCTCCGTTGCCGTCGCCGCCACACGGTCACGACGCACCAAGATCGATCTGCTGCGGGAATTGCTCGGGCGCGCCGAACCTCACGAGGTCGAAGCGGTGGTCTCATGGTTGTCCGGAGAGATGACCCAGGGCCGCGTGGGTGTCGGCTTCCGCACCCTTGCCGGCCTCTCCGCGCCGGTCGCCGACGATCCGACGCTCTCCGTCGACGAGGTGTCCGGCTTCCTCGACCGCCTCGCCGGCATCGCCGGTTCCGGGTCCACCGCCGCGCGGCAGCAACTGCTCCTGGAGCTGTTCGGCCGGGCCACCGAGTCCGAGCAGCGTTTCCTCGTCGCGCTCCTCGGTGGTGAGCTGCGGCAGGGTGCGCTCGAAGGGGTGATGACCGATGCGGTCGCAGCGGCAGCCGGTCTCCCCGTCGAACCGGTCCGCCGGGCGGTGATGCTCTCGGGCCGACTCGCGCAGGCCGCGGCGGCGGCCTTCGACGGGGGCGTCGACGCGCTCGCGGAATTCGGCCTGGAACTCGGCCGACCGGTCCGGCCGATGCTGGCCTCGCCCGCCGAGTCGCTCGAGGCGGCACTCACCGAGTTCGACGGGGCCGTGAGCGTGGAATACAAACTCGACGGTGCACGCATCCAGGTGCACCGCCACGAGGACGCCGTGTGGATCTTCACTCGCACGCTGCGCGACATCACCGCATCGGTCCCCGAACTGGTCGAACTCGTCCGGGCACTGCCGTGCCGCAGTGTCGTACTCGACGGCGAGACACTCGCGCTCACCGATGCCGGCCGTCCCCGACCGTTCCAGGAGACCATGAGCCGGTTCGGTGCCCGCTCCGAACGCGAACTGCTCCTCCACCCGTACTTCTTCGACTGCCTGCACCTCGACGGCGCCGACCTGCTCGACGAGCCACTGTCGGTGCGTCTCGACCAGCTCGCCCGTGTCGCGGGTGAGCACCGTATCCCCGCGCTCGTCGCTCCGGACGCCGACAGCGCCGAGGCACATCTCGGTGACTCGCTCGGCAACGGTCACGAGGGCGTCATGGTGAAGTCGCTCACGTCGACCTACACCGCCGGACGCCGGGGCCGAGCCTGGCAGAAGGTCAAACCCGAGCACACCCTGGATCTCGTGGTGCTCGCCGCCGAGTGGGGTTACGGGCGCCGCACCGGCTTCCTGTCCAATCTGCACCTCGGTGCCCGCGACCCGGACGGTGGTCCGCCGATCATGGTCGGGAAGACGTTCAAGGGACTCACCGACGCGCTGCTGCAGTGGCAGACAGAGGAATTCCCGCGCCACGAGACGCATCGCGACGAGCACACCGTCCACCTGCGACCCGCGATCGTCGTCGAGATCGAACTCGACGGAGTGCAGACCAGCAGCCGCTATCCGGGCGGGGTGGCGCTGCGCTTCGCACGGGTGCTGCGGTACCGGCCCGACAAGTCGGCCGCCGACGCCGACACCATCGATGCGGTCCGCGCGCTCCTGCCCGCAGCGCCGGTTCCCGGAAGCGGCCTACCGTAGATGGAGTGATCGACGTTCCACTCCGTTCCGACGACCTGCCCACTCTCCTGCACGGCCGTCGGATCGCTGTTCTCACCGGCGCCGGGCTGTCGACGGACTCCGGTATCCCCGACTATCGCGGACCGGACTCGCCGCCCCGCAACCCGATGACCTACCAGCAGTTCGTCGGCGACGCGGAGTTCCGGCAACGCTACTGGGCGCGCAACCACGTCGGCTGGAAGCACATGGACGCCGCCCGCCCGAATGCCGGGCACCGGGCGCTCGCGGCCCTCGAACGCGCCGGTTCCGTCGTCGGCGTGATCACCCAGAACGTCGACCTGCTGCACACGAAGGCCGGCAGCCGGCGGGTCGTCGACCTGCACGGCACCTACGCGCAGGTCCGATGCCTGTCGTGCGAACACCGCATCTCGCGGTTCACGCTGCACGAGCGGCTGTGCGCGGCCAATCCGGGATTCGACGACCGGATGCGCGCGACGACCGGTCTCGAGGTCGCCCCCGACGCGGACGCGGTGGTCACCGACACCGAGGACTTCGTCGTAGTGGACTGCGAGCGCTGCGGCGGGATGCTCAAACCCGACATCGTGTACTTCGGGGAGACGGTGCCGCGCCCGCGCGTCGATCTCGCATTCTCGGTGGTGGACGGTGCCGACGCCCTGCTGGTCGCCGGGAGTTCGCTGACGGTGCAGTCGGGGCTGCGTTTCGTGCGTCGCGCCGCGCAGCGGAACATCCCGGTGGTGGTGGTCAATCGCGGCCCCACCCGCGGGGATGCGCTGGCGACCCTCAAGCTCGAAGCGGGTACCTCGGAGACCCTCGCCTTCCTGGCCGACGCGGTGACCGCACCGACTTCGTGAGGTTCTCAGACCACCCGGACGAGATCGTCGGCGTGCACGACGGGTCGCTGGAGATCCGGCGGCAGCTGCCTGGTCGAGAAGCCGATCATGAAATCGAGTTCGGACGCGTCGTAGGCCACCACACCGCGCGCAACCGTGCGGCCGTCGGGCGCGACGATGCCCACGACGTCGCCGGCGTGGAAACCGCCACTGGTGCCGGTGATTCCGGCGGCGAGCAGCGAGCGTCGCCGCTCCATCACGGCGCGCACGGCACCCTCGTCGAGATACAGCGAACCGTGGACGTCGGCAGCATGCCGCACCCAGAAACGCCGCGCCGACAGACGCTGCGGACGGGCCGCGAAGGCCGTGCCGACGTCGGCGGCGCCCAGCGCGCGATCGGCCTGGGCGGCCGCGGCGAGCAGCACCGGCACGCCGGAGTCCGCCGCGAGACGGGCCGCGGACAGTTTCGACGCCATGCCACCGGTGCCCAGCGCGCCGCCCGAGCCGGCGACCACGCCGTCGAGATCCTCGGGGGTGCGGACCTCGGGGATGAGGTTCGCGGAGCCCTTGCGGGGATCCCCGTCGTACAGGCCGTCGACGTCGGACAGCAGGATCAGCGCGTCGGCGCCGATGAGATGCGCGACGAGGGCGGCGAGCCGGTCGTTGTCGCCGAAGCGCAGTTCGACGGTCGCGACGGTGTCGTTCTCGTTGACCACCGGGACCGCCCCGAGCGAACGCAGCCGGTCGAGGGTGCGTTGCGCGTTGCGATGCTGAATGCGCCGGCCGATGTCGTCGGCGGTGAGCAGCACCTGGCCCACGGTGCGGTCGTAGCGGGCGAAGGAGGTGCCCCAGGCGTGAGCGAGGGTGAGCTGCCCGACGCTGGCCGCAGCCTGCTTCGTCGCGAGATCACGCGGCCGACTCGTGAGACCGAGCGGTGCGAGCCCGGCACCGACCGCACCCGAGGAGACCACGACGACACTCGAACCCGTGCGGATCCGGGCCTCGATGGCATCGACGAGACGATCGAGCCGGCCACGGTCGAGCCCACCCACCAGGCTCGTGATCGCCGACGAGCCGATCTTGACCACTACGCTGCGGGCGTGGGAGACGACCTCCCGGGTGTCGCTCATGTTCTCCTCGGTACGCTTCGGGCTTCCTGAACGGTGGGAACGCGGGGCCGGTTACTCGAACTCGTCGTCGGTGGCCAGACCGCGGCGCACCTTCTTGGCGTGGCGACGTTCGGCGGCGCCGACGCGGTCGACCTGGTCGAGGCGGGCGTCGGTGCCGCGACCGGTGGGCACGACGTCCACGCCGGCCTGCGTCTGCGGTTCCCACTCGAAGCCGACCTCGCCGATGGTGACCCAGCATCCGGGTTCCGCGCCGAGCTTGACGAGCTTGTCCTCGACGCCGAGACGTGCGAGGCGGTCGGCGAGGTAACCGACGGCCTCGTCGTTGTCGAAGGCCGTCTGGCGCACCCACCGCTCGGGACGGGTGCCCCGCACGATGAATCCGCCGGGCACCTCGGGATCGCGGACCACGGTGAAGGCCTCCTCGTCGCGGGCGACGGGACGGATCACCGGGCGGGTCGGCGCGGCCGGCGGATGTGCCTCGCGGTATTCGTCGACCATCTTCGCGAGCGCGAACGTCAGCGGACGCAGGCCGTCGCGGCTCACGGCCGAGATCGTGAAGACCGGCCAGCCGCGGGCCTCGAGTTCGGGGGTGACGAACTCGGCGAGTTCCTTCGCGTCGGGCACGTCGGCCTTGTTGAGGATCACGATGCGGGGGCGCTCGGCGAGGTCGCCGAGTCCGCTGTCGCCCGACAACGCGGGCTGGTAGGCGGCGAGTTCGGCCTCGAGCGCGTCGATGTCGGAGATCGGGTCGCGGCCGGGTTCGAGGGTCGCGCAGTCGACGACGTGCGCGAGCACGGCGCAGCGCTCGAGATGACGGAGGAAGTCGAGGCCGAGACCGCGGCCCTCACTGGCGCCGGGGATCAGGCCGGGCACGTCGGCGACGGTGAAGGTCGTGTCGCCCGACTGCACCACACCGAGATTCGGCACGAGGGTGGTGAACGGGTAGTCGGCGATCTTCGGCTTCGCGGCCGAGAGCACCGACACGAGCGACGACTTGCCGGCCGAGGGGAAGCCCACGAGACCGACGTCGGCGACGGACTTCAGTTCGAGGACGAGATCGAGTTCCTCACCCTCCTCACCGAGGAGCGCGAAACCGGGGGCCTTGCGTGCCTTCGACGCGAGTGCGGCATTGCCGAGACCACCGCGACCGCCGTGCGCGGCGACGAAACGCGTGCCGGTGCCCACGAGGTCGGCGAGGATGCGGCCGTCGCGGTCGAGCACGACGGTGCCGTCGGGAACCTTCAGGACGAGGTCGCCGCCGTTGGCACCGTTGCGATGGCCGCCGGCGCCCTGGGCACCGTTGGTCGCCTTGGCGTGCTGGTGGAAGTGGAAGTCGAGCAGGGTGTGGACGTTGCGGTCGACTTCGAGGACGACGTCGCCGCCGTTTCCTCCGTTACCGCCGTCGGGGCCGCCGAGCGGCTTGAACTTCTCGCGGTGGACGGAGGCGCAGCCGTTGCCGCCCTTACCGGCGCTGACGTGCAGCACCACCCGGTCGATGAAGCGGGACATGGGTGGACCTTCTCTCGTCCGAAAAAACAAACCTGGTGATCAACGCAACAAGGGCGGGTCAGGGTGTGCGACCCTGGCCCGCCCCTATTGGGAGTATGTCGCGGGAGCTGGTCCCGCGGTGTCCGTTACCGGACGGCAGATCAGGCGTCTGCCGCAGCCGGAACGATGTTGACGGTCTTGCGACCGCGCTTGGTACCGAACTCGACGGCACCGGCCGCGAGGGCGAACAGCGTGTCGTCGCCGCCGCGTCCCACGTTCACGCCGGGGTGGAAGTGGGTGCCGCGCTGGCGCACGATGATCTCGCCGGCGTTGACGGCCTGGCCACCGAAGCGCTTGACGCCGAGTCGCTGTGCGTTCGAATCGCGACCGTTACGGGAGCTGGATGCGCCCTTCTTGTGTGCCATGACGAACCCTCCTGGGGTTGAAGCTCGAAGCTCGGTTTACTTGATGCCGGTGACCTTGACGACCGTCAGCTTCTGACGGTGGCCCTGGCGCTTGTGGTACCCGGTCTTGTTCTTGAACTTGTGGATGCGGATCTTCGGGCCCTTGGTGTGCTCGACGATCTCGCCGGTGACCGAGACCTTGGCCAGCTTGTCGGCGTCGGTGGTCAGTTCGGATCCGTCGACGACGAGGACCGGGGCAAGCGAGACAGCAGCGCCGGGCTCACCCTCGATCTTCTCGACCTTGACGAGGTCGCCTTCAGCGACCTTGTACTGCTTACCGCCGGTCTTGACGATCGCGTACGTTGCCATCGGACGGCTACCCCTTGCTTCTTCGAACGTGCTCGCGCCACAGTGCTGCGGACGCGACTGGTCTGGTGTGGTTGCTGACTCGGGTCCCGCCGGCATCCTGAATCCGGACGCGGCTGGGCACTATCGCCGAGTAGCGACTGAACAAGATTACGGGAAGGTGACTCCCAGGGTCAAACCGGGTGGCACGGTAGTGCCTGCTTCCGGGCCGGTCGTGACCGGCCCGGAAGCGGAGGGTCACGCTTCGGCGTCCACCGGAGGTCCGGCGGGGCGCCCTGCGGCACGCCGCGAACGCGGTCGCCGCACGATCTCCACCGGCGTCTCGACCGGTGTGCTCGGCCCGGAATCCGACTCGGCCCCCGTCGACGTCCCGGTCGTCGCGGGGACGACGAACACCTTGGCTGCAGGCCCACCGTCACCGGTAGGCGCTGCGGCCGCCCGTGCGACCCTGCGTGCCCGACGGCGACGCGGAGCCGGTTCTGCGGCCTCGACGGAAGCCGCTCCGTCGGTGCTCTCCCCTGTGCCGGAGACGGCCGTCTCGGACACGGCAGCCTCGGGAACAGCGGTCTCCGCGACTGCGGCTTCGGCTGCTGCGACCTCTGCCTCGATCTCGGCGGGCTCGTCGGAGGCGGTCGTCACCGTGGTGGCGTCCTCCCTGGCGACGGGCTCCTTCGTCGGCGCGGCGACCTTCTCGGGCTCGACGGCCCGCAGCGGCTCGGTGACCTTGACCGGGTCGACGTCGCCCGCAGGTGCGGACGCCGCCTCGGATGCGGTCTCGGTCGCTGTCGGCTCTGCGGCCGGAGCGTCCGCGGCCGGTGTCGAGTTGTGCGCGGCCATCGCGAGCGCGACGGGGTGCGCGGCACGCTTGACGACCTCTTCGGGCGACGGCGTCGTGTGCGTCTCGGCGGCGGGCTCCTGCGAGCTCTTGTCGCGTCCACGCTTGCGCCGCGAACCACCGCCGGACGAACGACCGGAGTCGTCCGAGGACTTCGACTCGATCGGCTCCGAGTGCACGATGAGGCCGCGGCCGCTGCAGTGCTCACAGGTGGTGGAGAACGCCTCGACGAGACCGGTCCCGAGCCGCTTGCGCGTCATCTGGACCAGCCCGAGCGAGGTGACCTCCGAGACCTGGTGGCGGGTGCGGTCCCGGCCGAGGGCCTCGGTCAGGCGACGCAGCACGAGGTCGCGGTTCGACTCGAGCACCATGTCGATGAAGTCGACGACGATCATGCCGCCGATGTCGCGCAGGCGCATCTGGCGGACGATCTCCTCGGCCGCCTCGAGGTTGTTACGGGTGACCGTCTCCTCGAGGTTTCCGCCGGAACCGGTGAACTTGCCGGTGTTGACGTCGATGACGGTCATCGCCTCGGTGCGGTCGATGACGAGCGTGCCGCCGGACGGCAGCCACACCTTGCGGTCGAGAGCCTTCGCGAGCTGCTCGTCGATGCGGTGCGCACCGAAGACGTCCACCGAGTTCTCCGAGCGGTAGCGCTCGACGCGCGGCAGCAGGTCGGGTGCGACGGTCCGGATGTAGCTCTCGACGGTGTTCCACGCCGAGTCGCCCTCGATGACGAGCTTGGAGAAGTCCTCGTTGAACAGGTCGCGCACGACCTTCACGAGCAGATCCGGCTCCTCGTAGAGCGTCTTCGGCTGGCCCGATGCGTCGGCCTGCAGCTTCTCGGACTGCTCGCGGATCGACTCCCACTGCGTCTGCAGGCGGGTGACGTCGCGGGAGAGTTCCTCCTCGCTCACGCCCTCGGCGGCGGTACGGATGATCACGCCCGCCTCGGAGGGGACGATCTCACGGAGGATGTCCTTGAGTCGCTTGCGCTCGGTGTCGGGCAGCTTGCGGCTGATGCCCGTGGACGATCCGCCCGGCACGTACACCAGGAAGCGTCCGGCGAGGCTGATCTGGGTGGTCAGACGCGCGCCCTTGTGACCGACCGGGTCCTTGCTGACCTGCACGACCACCTGGTCGCCGGGCTTGAGGGCCTGCTCGATCTTGCGGGAGTTGCCTCCGAGGCCGGCGGCCTCCCAGTTCACCTCACCGGCGTAGAGCACGCCGTTGCGGCCACGGCCGATGTCGATGAACGCGGCCTCCATGGACGGGAGGACGTTCTGCACGCGGCCGAGGTAGATGTTGCCGACCATCGACGCCGACCCGGAGGTCGTGACGAAGTGCTCGACGAGGATGCCGTCCTCGAGCACCGCGACCTGCGTCATGCCCGCGTGGGAACCACCCGTGCGTTCGCGCACGACCATGACCCGGTCGACGGCCTCGCGGCGGGCGAGGAACTCGGATTCGGTGAGGATCGGGGGCCGGCGGCGACCGGCCTCGCGACCGTCGCGGCGACGCTGACGCTTCGCCTCGAGACGCGTCGAACCGCTGATGCCCTGGACCTCGTCCTTGGCGCGGCTCTTCGGACGCGGCTCCCGCTCGTGGACGACCGTGGGAACCGAGTCGTCGTCGGTGCTCGCGGTGTCGGTGTCGGAACCGCGACGACGACGGCGACGGCGGCGGCGACGGGACGTCCCCCCGCCCTGCTCGTCGTCGGTGTCGTGCTCGTCGCTGCTCTGCTCGTCGCCCGAGGCGGCCTCGTCGGAGGTGCTCTCCTCGGTGCCGGCGGTCTCCTCGGCGGGAGTCTCCGCTGCGGTGGACTCCCCTGCGGTGGACTCTGCTTCGGCGGACTTCTCCGTCTCCGCGGCGGCGGACTCGGAGTCCTCGCCGGTCGCGGTGGTCTCGTCCTGCTGGTCGGTGTCGGTGCCGTCCCCGCGGCCACGTCCACGACCGCGACGTCCGCGGCGGCGGCGACGCGGCTGGTCGTCCTGGTCTTCGTCCGCCTGCTGCGACGGTGCTTCCTCGGTGGACTCGGTGGACTCGGCGGCGGCCGGCTCGGCGGTCTGCTGCTCGTCCTCGGCCGGTGCCTGCTCGGTGTCCTTGCCGCGGCGTGCGCGCCGGCGACGCGGGCGGGTCTCCTCCTCCTCGGCAGGCGAGGGCACCTCGGGCTGGAGGAACAGCGGTGCAGCGACGATCGGCTCGGCCGTGGTGGACGGCTCGGGCATCTCGAACAGCGGCGTGCTCTGCTCCACCGAGGTGAACAGCCCGGTGGGTCCTCCGACGGAGGGGATGTCGAGTGCCTGCGGTGCGGTCTCGTCCGCGGTCTTCTCGGCGGGTCGCAGCTCGTCACCCTCGACCGGCACGGCCTCGGCCTCGGGAGCCGTCTCCGCCACAGCTTCGGGAGCCGTCTCGGCTGCAGCTTCGGGAGCCGTCTCGGCTTCCTGCACGGCGGGCTCGGCCGTGCCCGTGTCGTCGCTCAACGCAGCGTGCAGGTCCTCCGCGACATCGCGTGGGAGGGTCGAGTGCGCACTGCGCAGCTCGGTGCCGCGCTCGGCGGCTTTCGCGATCACCTGCTTACTGGTCAGCCCCAGCAGCTTGGCGAGGGCATGGACGCGGATCTTGGCAGGCAGACCGAGGAGGTTCCGTCCCCCTGTGTCCGACGCTTCGATCGAGTTGTTCTCCGGCGGCTCTTGATCGGCCACGTAGGTCTCCTAAGGCCCCCGGGCGCGTCCACCACCGACAACAGCGATGTGAGCGGCCACGCGGGGGCGCAGCTTGTGTACTCGCGCCGGGTGGGCGCGAGTCCTTCCGGTCTCGCATCGCGCGGTCGTCCGGTGCCCGTTTTCACTGCACGGCCGAGCAATGCCTGGCTTGATCGCGGGTCGAGCGCCGGAACATCCAGCGTGCCGCCGAGCGAGGTGTCTCCTTCGTCCTCGGCCACAGCGATGTCGGGCATCGATCCGTGATGTCGTTCGGCCGCTCCGCACGCGGTGTGTGCGGGGCAACCTCTGCCAGTATCCCACACGGAGATGCACGGATACGCCAACGGCGCCCCGGAGGGCGCCGTCGGCGGTGTCGGGAGGCGCGAAGCGCGACGCCCGGGAGGTTTCGTGAGCGACACGCCAGGCGCCGCTCGTGCGGGGCTGTTACTTCGCAGCCAGGGCGGGGAACCAGAGAGCAATCTCGCGCTCGGCGGACTCCACCGAGTCGGAGCCGTGGACCAGGTTCTCGCCCGGATCCAGACCGAGGTCGCCACGGATCGAGCCGGGCACGGCCTTCTCGACCGGATCGGTGCCACCGGCGAGCTGCCGGAACGCCGCGATCGCGCGGGGGCCTTCGAGGACCGCGGCCACGAGGGGGCCGCCGGTGATGAACTCGATCAGCGAGGGGTAGAAGGGCTTGCCCTCGTGCTCGGCGTAGTGCGCTCCGGCGACCTCCTCGGTCGCGGTGCGCAGCTCGAGAGCCACGATGTCCAGCCCCTTGCGCTCGATGCGCGAGAGGATCTCTCCGACGTGACGGCGTGCGACGCCGTCGGGCTTGATCAGTACCAGGGTCCGCTCAGTCACGCGACAAGCCTAGAGGTCGTCCCGCTGGCCCGGCAGCAGACCCCTGGATTCGCGATCCCTGATGTCCTTGCGCAGGTAGAAGATGTACGCCCACACCACGGCGAAGAGCACACCCACCGCACCGAACGCGAGGTCGACGAAGAAGCCCAGCACGGCGAGCACCTGCAACGTGATGTTGAACGGGATCGCCCACGACTTCTTCTGCACCCCGGCTCCGAGGAACATGAGAACGGCGAGGCCCACGACGTAGGTCGTCGACCACGCGCTCAGTCCCCCGCCGACGGTCGCGATCACCGGCAGCACCAGCAGCACCACGATCGCCTCGAGCACGAGCGTTCCCGCCATCACGCCGCGGAAGCCCTTCCAGGGGTCCGTCGTCGGCGGCCGGAACTTCTGTTCCTCCGGCTTGTCGGTGCTCACGCGGGATCCTTTCCGAACAGACTGCGGGCCGCACCTGCGGTCACCACCGAACCGGTGACCACGACCCCGGCGCCCGACACCGCTTCGCCGGGCTCGCCGACCTCCTCCGCGATCGCGATCGCCGTTTCGATCGCATCCGGGAGCGTCGCCGCGGTGACGACCCGTTCGTCGCCGAATCGGGCGACGGCGATGTTCGCGAGATCGTCGACGTCCATCGCCCGCGGCGACCCGTTGTGGGTGACGACGATCTCGTCGAAGACGGGTTCGAGCGCCTCGATCAGACCCGCGACGTCCTTGTCGGCCATCACGCTCACGACGCCCACGAGCTTGCGGAAGTCGAATTCCTGGGCGAGCGCGGCCGCGAGGGCCTTCGCGCCGTGCGGGTTGTGCGCGGCGTCGAGGAAGACGGTGGGCGCATTGCGCACCCGCTCGAGCCGGCCCGGCGTGGTCACCGACGCGAACGCGTCGCGCACCGCCTCCACGTCGAGCTGCTTGCCGGGGCCCGCCCCGAAGAACGCCTCGACCGCGGCCAGCGCGACCGACGCGTTGTGCGCCTGGTGCTCGCCGTGGAGCGGCAGGAAGATGTCGGTGTAGAGACCGCCGAGACCCTGCAGGTCGATCTGCTGTCCGCCGACGGCGACCGCGCGCCGCACCACCGCGAACTCGGAGCCCTGGCGGGCCACAGCCGCGTCGGCCTCGACGGCCTGCCGCAGCAGCACGTCCATCGCCTCGGGCTCCTGCTGCGCGATGATCGCCACGGTGTCGCGGGGCACGAGACCGTCGTCGGGTGCCTTCTTGATGATCCCGGCCTTCTCCCCCGCGATCTCCGTGAGGGTGTCGCCCAGATAACCCGTGTGGTCGATCCCGACGGGCGTGATCACCGCGACCTGCCCGGTGACGACGTTGGTGGCGTCCCACCGTCCGCCGAGACCCACCTCGACGACCGCCACGTCGACGGGTGCATCGGCGAATGCCGCGAACGCCATGGCGGTGGTGACCTCGAACTTGCTCATCTTCGGGCCACCGGCCGCCTCGGACTGTTCATCGATCATCCGGACGTACGGTTCGATGTCGCGGTAGGTGTCGACGTAGGTCCGCGGCGAGACCGGCGCGCCGTCGATGCTGATCCGCTCGGTGGCGAGCTGCAGGTGCGGGCTCGTCGTCCGGCCGACGCGGTGGTGCATGCGGGTGAGCAGCGCGTCGATCATCCGGGTCGTCGACGTCTTGCCGTTCGTGCCGGCGACGTGGATCGACGGGTAGCTGTTCTGCGGCGACCCGAGGATGTCCATGAGCGCGGCGATCCGCGCCAGGGAGGGCTCGATCTTCGTCTCCGGCCAGCGCTTGTCGAGCTCGGCTTCGACGAGCGTCAGTTCGGCCAGGTCCACCGGGGACGGCGCCCCCGGGGTGTCGGTGCTCACGCCGCGCCCAGCTCCTTCAGTCGTGCGGTGATCCGTGCGATTTCCTCTTCCGCGATCTGCTTGCGACCGCGGATCTTCTCGACCACCTGGTCGGGTGCCTTCGCGAGGAAGGCCTCGTTCGACAGCTTCGCGGAGGTGCCCGTCAGCTCCTTCTCCGCGGCGGCGAGATCCTTGCGCAGGCGGGCGATCTCGGCGCCGACATCGATGCTGCCGGAGGTGTCGAGCTCGACGGTGACCGTCGCGCGGCTCAGCCGGACCTCGATCGACGCGGTGGCCGAGAACGAGTCCTCCGGCGCGGTCAGGCGCGCGAGCGACTGCACGG
Organism: Rhodococcus shunpengi; assembly: GCF_048381395.1. Taxonomy (NCBI): domain Bacteria; kingdom Bacillati; phylum Actinomycetota; class Actinomycetes; order Mycobacteriales; family Nocardiaceae; genus Rhodococcus; species Rhodococcus shunpengi. The sequence goes on along the minus strand of NZ_JBLWIU010000034.1, from coordinate 165,679 downwards.
CCGGCACCTGCGCGACGAGATCGGCGTCCTCGAGACCGACGAGCCGGGCCGCGACCTTCTGCGACGGCTTGAGGCCCTGGTCGCTGCGGAACCGGCGGATCTCGGTGACGAGCCTCTGCAGGTCGCCGACCCGCTGCGCCGCGGTCTCGTCGGTGGCGACCCCGGGCGCCTCGGGCCAGGACGCGATCACGACGGACTCGCCGCCGGTGAGCACCTTCCACAGGGTCTCGGTGACGAACGGGATGACCGGGTGCAGCAGGCGCAGCAGCTGGTCGAGGACGGTGCCGAGCACGACCTTGGTGCCGTCGGCGTGGGCGCTGCCGTCGGCGAGCTGGACCTTGGCGAGCTCGAGATACCAGTCGCAGACCTCGTCCCACGCGAAGTGGTAGAGCGCCTCGCACGCCTTCGAGAACTCGTAGTGATCGAAGGCCGCGTCGACCTCGGTGCGCACCTGCTCGAGGCGGTCGAGGATCCACCGGTCGGCGTCGGTGAGCTGGTCACGGGCCGGGAGCTCGCCGATCACCGCGCCGTTCATCAGCGCGAACTTGGTGGCGTTGAACAGCTTGTTCGCGAAGTTGCGCGACGACTGGGCGTGGTCCTCACCGACGGCGAGGTCGCCACCGGGGTTCGCGCCACGTGCCAGCGTGAAGCGCAGGGCATCGGCGCCGAAACGCTCGACCCAGTCGAGCGGGTCGATGCCGTTTCCGCGCGACTTCGACATCTTCTTGCCGAACTGGTCGCGGACGAGGCCGTGCAGGAACAGATCCCGGAACGGAACCTGCGCCTGGTGCACCGCGTCGTCGCCCGACACGTAGGTGCCGAACATCATCATGCGGGCGACCCAGAAGAACAGGATGTCGTAGCCGGTGACGAGAACGCTGGTGGGATAGAACTTGTCGAGCTCGGGGGTCTTCTCCGGCCAGCCCATCGTGGAGAACGGCCACAGGCCGGACGAGAACCACGTGTCGAGCACGTCCGGGTCCTGCTCCCAACCCTCGGGTGCGCTCTCGTCGGGACCGAAGCACTCGACCTCGCCGTTCGGGCCGTACCAGATCGGGATGCGGTGACCCCACCACAGCTGACGCGAGATGCACCAGTCGTGCATGTTGTCGACCCAGTCGAACCAGCGCGGTTCCTGGCTCGCCGGGTGGATGACGGTGTGGCCGTTGCGCACCGCGTCGCCGGCGGCCTTGGCGAGCTTGTCGACCTTGACCCACCACTGCATCGACAGGCGCGGCTCGATGGTCTCGCCGGACCGCTCGGAGTGGCCGACGCTGTGGAGGTAGGGGCGCTTCTCCGCGACGACGCGGCCCTGCGCGGCGAGTTCCTCGCGGATCGCGACGCGCGCCTCGAAACGGTCCATGCCGTCGAAACGGGTTCCGGAATCGACGATGCGGCCGGCCTTGTCCATGATCGTGGGCATCGGCAGGTCGTGCCGCAGACCCATCTCGAAGTCGTTGGGATCGTGCGCAGGCGTGATCTTCACTGCGCCCGTACCGAATTCGGGGTCGACGTATTCGTCGGCGATGATCGGGATCTGCCGCCCGGTGATCGGGTGCTCGAGCGTGGTGCCGATGATGTCCTTGTAGCGCTCGTCCTCGGGGTGGACCGCGACGGCGGTGTCGCCGAGCATCGTCTCCACACGAGTGGTGGCGACGACGACGTGCGGCTCGTCGTCGTTCAGGGAGCCGTAGCGCAGGGAGACGAGCTCGCCCTCGACCTCCTCGAACTTCACCTCGATGTCGGAGATCGCGGTCTGCAGCACGGGCGACCAGTTGACCAGACGCTCGGCGCGGTAGATCAGTCCCTCGTCGTAGAGGCGCTTGAACATCGTCTGCACGGCGCGGGACAGGCCCTCGTCCATGGTGAAGCGGTCGCGCGACCAGTCGACACCGTCGCCGATGCGACGCATCTGGCCCTGGATCATGCCGCCGGACTCGGCCTTCCACTGCCAGACCTTCTCGATGAAGGCCTCGCGACCGAGGTCCTCCTTCTTCTTGCCGTCGGCGGCGAGCTGCTTTTCGACGACGGTCTGGGTGGCGATGCCGGCGTGGTCCATGCCGGGCAGCCACAGCACCTCGTAGCCCTGCATGCGCTTACGGCGGGAGAGCACGTCCATGAGGGTGTGGTCGAGGGCGTGACCCATGTGCAGGCTGCCGGTGACGTTCGGCGGCGGCAGGACGATCGAGTACCCGGGCTTGTCGCTCGTGGGGTCGGCCTCGAAGTAGCCGGCGTCGACCCACTGCTGGTAGAGCTCCGCTTCGACGGCGCTGGGGTCCCAGCTCTTGGGAAGGGCGTCGGCGGGGTTCTGCGAGTTCTCTGGCGCACTGGTCACCCGTCAATCGTAAGCGTCGCGACGAACCTCCTGGACACGGGCCATGACAGAGATGGGCAAGGGTCGCGACAGAGACGGACAGGGGTCGCGACAGAAGAGTGTGGCCCGCTCCCCGACCGGGTATCGCAGTGCCGGGCGGCCGAATGCGCGGACGCCGAACGGACAGGACGGAGGACACCGTCATGATGCGGGCATTGATCTTCGCTGCAGGTGCAGCCGCGGGATTCGTCGCGGGGACCCGGGCGGGACGCGAGACCTACGACAAGATGCGGGGGCGTTCGAACGAGCTGTGGCACAACCCGGCGGTGCAGGAAAAGGTCATTCCTGCGGTACAGGACAAGGTGACGGAAGCGGCCGGCGTCGTGAAGGAGAAGGCGCCACACCTCCAGGAGACGGTCGGTGGTCTCGCCGAGAAGGTCACCCATCGCGGCGGATCGGGTCAGCACTCGGCCGGCTCCGGTTCCGCGACGAGCGAGTCGACACCGGCCACCGACGAGCCCACGCGTCCGCCGGCCTCGCCGGGCGACCAGCCGCGCCCGCCCGAATAGCGAGGCAGTAGACCCCGAGCGGACGTCCTCGGTCAGCCCAGCTCGTCCGGCAGGTCGAGCGGGCGGCCGAGCACGTGCTCGGACAGGAACGCCTCGACGGTCCGGTACCAGATCTTCGAGTGCTGCGGCTTCAGCACCCAGTGGTTCTCGGACGGGAAGTACAGGAAGCGGTGGACGGTGGTGCCGTCGTCCTCGGCGGGCCGCCCCGATTCGTCGAGCAGCTCGTACCACAGGCGCAGGGCTTCGCCGATCGGGACGCGATAGTCCTTGTCGCCGTGGATCACGAGCATGGGCGTGACGATGTCGGCGACGAACAGGTGCGGTGAGTTCTCGACCGCCATCTCCGGGGTCATCTCCCGCTGCCAGTACCAGGCCACGTCGGTGGTCGGCGTGAACTGGTCCAGCGCCCACAGGCCGGCATGGGTGACGACCGCGCGGAACCGGTCGGTGTGCCCCGCGATCCAGTTGGCGAGATATCCGCCGAACGATCCGCCCATCACCGCGGTCCGTTCCTCGTCGATGTCGGCGCGCGCGACCGCAGCATCGGTGACGGCCATCAGATCGGTGTACGGTTCGCTCCCCCACCGTCCCCAGCCACGCCGGACGAAGTCGTCGCCGTATCCCGTGGACAGTGCGGGATCGGGCAGCAGCACCGCATAGCCGCGGGCGACGAGGAGCCACGGGTTCCAGCGCCACGACCACGTGTTCCAGCTGCTCAGCGGACCACCGTGCACCCACAACAGCATCGGCGCGGGGTCGTCGGGGGACGCGGTATGCGGAAGTGCGAACCACGCCCGCACCGGCGTGCCGTCGGCGGCTTCGGTGGTCAGTTCCTCGAGGCGTCCCGGCAGTTCCGGGAGCGCAGCGGGAGCACGTAGCGGCGTAACGGTGCCGGCGTCGGGTCCGGTGACATCGATGCGCACGGGGTGCGGCGGTGCTTCGTAGGAGGCCCGCAGCGCGTATGCCGTGCTGCCGTCGGGTGCGAGGCAGACGTCCGTGTAGGCGGCGTCGTCCGGGGTGACGCGGTCGGGCTGCTCGGACCCGAGTCGCTGCACGAACACCGGCGCGCGTCCGTGATCGTCGGCGGTGAGCACGAGACCGGAACCGTCGGGCAGCCAGGTGACGGAAGTGGGACGTCTGTCCCATCTACGGGCCTCGATTGTCGTGGTTCCGCTCGCGATGTCCAGGACGCGGACGGTGATCTGCGGCGGGTTCTCCGCGTCGCTCATCGATTCGTGCAGGTAGGCGAGCTTCGTCCCGTCGCGCGAGATCGACGGGTGCGTCACGTCGCCGGTCTCGTCGTCGACGAGCGGGGTGCGCAGGCCGGTGCCGAGATCGACCCGCACGAGCGTGACGCGGCGCGAGGCGAGCGGACCGGGGACCACCCATGTCGCGGCGGCGAACGAACCGTCGGCAGCGATGTCGACGGAGCCATCACGCAGCGACCCTCGGATCCCGGGCGTGAGGTCGGTGAACCCGTCGCCGCTCTTGTCCGGGACGAGCAGGTGCGGCTGGTCGGGCCCGAGATCGTGGTCCCAGTAGCGCACCGGATAGCCCGTGTGCAGCACCGCGGTCACGGCCCCGTCCTTGCGGGCGTCCCGGATCCGTTCGTCGTCGGACTCGCTGTGACCGAGGACGGACGCGACGAGGACGATCCGGTCGGCCTCGGACGCCGCGTGCGCCGATACGAATCCACCCTTGCGAGATCCGACCTGCTCGGCCTCGCCGCCCGCCGCGGGCAGTCGCCACAGCGACACCGGCGGGTCGTCCTTGCCACGTGCGGCGGTGAACAGCAGGTCGCCGGTCGCGGTGAAGGTCGGGTTCGATTCACCCGTGGTGCCGTGGGTGAGGCGTCGCGCCGGAGCGTTGCCTTCGGGATCCACCTCCCACAGGGCCCCGGTGTACGAGGTGGCCTTCTCGTCGAGCGTCGACTGCGTGATCACCAGGCGTTTCCCGTCCGGAGACATCGTGAGGGAGGTGACGCGGGGAAGCGTCAGGTAATCGTCGAGCTCGTGGAAGGCCGTCATGCCTGGACGATATCGGGAGCGACGGTGGGCGGTCCGCAGGTGGCACCGGGTTCGTCTGTAACCTGGTCGTTCGGCGGGTACATCCCGTGGCAACGCCGTCTCCCAGTCCGAACGGAGCACTCACATGGTCGACCTCGCATACGTCATCGCCGGCTCGGAAGCGACCGGTGGCGCCGGTCTGCAGGTCGACCTCAAGACGTTCCAGCAGCTCGGTGTGTACGGGGTGGGCACCACGACGTGCATCGTCTCGTTCGACCCGAAGAACAACTGGGGCCACCGCTTCTTCCCCGTTCCGGCCGACGTGATCGCCGAGCAGATCGAGGCCGCCACCGCCGCCCACGATCTCGACGTGGTGAAGATCGGCATGCTGGGCACGCCCGCGACGATCGACGTCGTCGCCGAGGGTCTCGAGAAGCAGGACTGGCGGCACGTCGTGCTCGACCCGGTCCTGATCTGCAAGGGCCAGGAGGCCGGCGCAGCGCTCGACACCGACAACGCGCTGCGCGCGCAGGTGCTCCCCCACGCCACGGTCGTCACCCCGAACCTGTTCGAGGCACGCACCCTGTCCGGCATGGACGAGATCACCTCCGTCGACCAGCTCATCGAGGCCGCACGTCGCATCCACGACCTCGGCCCGAAGTACGTCGTCGCGAAGGGCGGCGTCGAACTCGACGGTGAGGACGCCGTGGACGTGCTGTTCGACGGCTCCGAGGTCACCCTCCTGACGGCCCCGAAGGTCGGCAACGAGCGCGTCTCCGGTGCCGGCTGCACCCTCGCTGCTGCGATCACCGCCGAACTCGCGAAGGGCGCGTCGGTCGCCGACGCCGCGGCCCGCGCGAAGGATTTCGTCACGGCCGGGATCAAGGGACGCGTGTCCGCCAACACCCCGTTCGACACCGTCTGGCAGGGCGTCTGATCCGAGAGCGGATCGGTACCCGTCAGCGCGGCTGCCGCCACATCCCCCACAGCGTCGGCCCGCCGCCGGGGATGACGATGGCGCGGGTGACCTCGAACCCGAACCGCTCGTAGTAGGGGACGTTCGATTCCTTGCTCGACTCGAGGTAGGCGGGAGCGTGTTCGGCGTCGGCGCGGTCGAGGCCGGCCTTCATGAGGGCTGTGCCGAGACCGGTCCCCCGCGCGGCAGGTGAGGTGCCGATCGTCGACAGGTACCAGTGCGGCTCGCCCGGATGCGCCGCGTCGAGGGTTTCGTTGACCTGCCCTCCCCGCTTCATGTATCTGCCGAGCGCCGCGGAGAAGCCGGGCAGAAGGCGGAGCGAGGTCCACACATTAGTGCGCCACCGTCCGGGCGGCGCCCACATCGCCGCCCCTCCGACCGTCCCACCGGACTCGGCGATGTCCGTGGCTCCCAAGGGCACCATGTGATGCCGGGCGTCGACGGCGAAGAATCGGGTCATGCGGCGGATCCGGTGCTCCTCGTCCGGGAACATCCACACGAAGACCGGATCGTCGAAGAACGCCTCGGCGATCACCCGAGCGAAGACCGGAATGTCGCGGCGCGTGGCGGTTCTCGGTTCGACGGCCATGTCGGCAGCCTACGACGAAGACGTGCCCGACGACCTGCCTTCCGTCGCCAGTTCCTTCGCGAGGGGCGTGGGGAACCGCGGCATCACCCGCACCCCACCGAGCCAGTCGTCGAGGCGGTCGGCTTCCTCGCGTAGCACCGCGGTGCCCTCTGCGCCGATGTCCTCGAGCAGGTGCAGGCTCACCGCTCCCGTGTCGGTCTGCCACCACGTGCCGACGATCCGTCCGTCCCACCAGGCGGTGGGACCGGCGTTGCCGTTGGAGTCGAACAGCGCCTCCTTGTACGGACCCAGATACCACCCGCGTTCGGTCCACCCCATGACCGTGGGATCCAGACCGGGCAACAGCACACCCCACGGTTCGACTTCGCCCTGCTGTTCGAGGTCGTCGGGCAACAGGTAGCCGGGACGGCCGTCGAGATCGACCTCCACCACGTCGAGTTCGGCGAGGGCCGCGCGGACGGCAGTGAGGGTGGATCCGAGCCACCACTTCAGGTCCGCCTCGGTGCCGGGACCGAATGCGCGCAGCCACATCCGCACGAGTTCGCGCACACCCGTCGCCTCGTCGACGGGGTCGATGGCCGAGCCCAGCCACGACTCCGTGGTCGTCCAGGTGGGGCGCGACACCCGCCACGACCCCTTGTTCGACGCCCGAACCACTTTTCCCTCGGCGGAGAGCACCGTGAGCACGCGAGGCGCGAAGGTGACCGGCCCACCCCAGGATTTGCCGGCACCGAACTCCAGCGCGCCGTCGAGGAGCGGGATCTCGGTCTCGAGCTCGCTCGATGTCGCCTCCCGCCCGTCGGCCAGGGCGGTGAGGATGTGGCGGCTCACCTCGTCGAGCCAGCTCTCGCCGTCGTCGTGCAATCCGGCCTTCACGACGTCCTTGACGACCGTGCGTCGCTGTGCGGCGGCGACCCGGGCGCTCGCCCCTGCCTGCACCACCGGGAGGGTGTCGCGCGGGACGACGAAGACGGTGCGCCGCATGGCCATGTGTTTGACCAGGGCGCGGTCGTCGTAGAGCGCCCTGTGGAGGTCGGCCACAGTGAAGTCGCCGACCCGCGCCCACGCCGACAGGTAGACGGTCGCTGGGTCGGTGCCGTGCAGGCACACCAGGCTCCTCGCGGCATCGACCGCATCGGACGCGCGGTGCTTCGGGTGCAGGCGGTGCCTGGCGGCAAGTCGTGCTCGGCGTTCGGTTGCGTCGATCCTGCGCACAGCCATGGCCGACATCGTAGAGGTGGTGTCCGACGCAGGAGGGCTACCGACGAGCCGAATCGACAACTGCGGGGAGGTCGTGTGCGAGTTTCTCGAGAATTCCGCACACAACCTCCCCGAAATCCGTGTTCAGGGCCGGACGCCGCCGTAGGTGCGCAGCCAACGCAGACCCGGTCCGCGGGTACGCGTGATGCCCTTGTAGTCGGCCATGTCGTCGGGAAGTTCGTCGAGGACCGAGTGGAGACACTCGGACCACTCGGGCACCCGGGCGATGTCCTCGAACGACAGCAGGTGTGTGCGGATGAGGAACATGATCGCGCCGGAGACACCGAGACGCACGAGATGCTGGACCTCGACGCGGAGGTGCAGGCGAGGTCCGACGTCCTCGAGCGGCCCCTCGGCGAGCAGTCGGCGGTCGCGGCCCCATTCGGGATAGGTTTCGGTGGACTGGTCGAGTCGACGGTCGACGCTGAGCGACCAGTTCGTGCGTCGGTAGCAATGTCCCGCCTGCAGACCCATGAGGAACTGCTCGGCGCGCGGGATCACTCCTTCGGTGTGGACGCGCGGGACGGGCCCGTGGATCTGGCGGAAATTCATGCCGACGTCGAAGCGCAGCGACCAGTCGGCCGCGAAGGTGACCAGGCCGGCGTCGCCCCAGAGGGCACCTTCGCGCTGGTCGAGCAGGACGACGTCCTCCTGGAGGTGCCTGCCGATGAAGCGCAGAGGCGGCTCGGGCAGCGTCGACCGATCACCGAAGACGAAGGGCTGTTCGACGCCGAGCGCGCGATTGACGAACAGCCGCGCCTCACGGTCGCGTTCGAGTGCGAAGGTCTCCGGGTACGCGTCGGCGAGCATCCGCATGAGCGTGACCATCGCGTCCCACTGCGCGATCTCCATGTGCGGCAGAGACTGGAACCGGGTGGGGTCGGTGGTGAGGATCCGCTCTCGTTCGGCGAGGTCGTCGAGATAGTGGTCGTCGATGTCGACGGGATGCCGACCCCATCCGCCCGCGGCGGTCGCAACGGGACTTCCGGCAGGTTCGACGTTGGTGCTGTAACGATAGGCGTCACGAGCGAACGGAAACGGGAAGCGCGCGATCCGATCGGGGAGACCGAGGTCGTCGTCGCGGACGGCGAGATCGATTGTCGTACTCACAGATCCAGCTCCAATCGTGGTCCGTTCGATCGGGAGACGCACGGCATCATGCAGTCTCCCGCGTCCTTCTCCTCAGCACTCAGGTACAGATCGCGGTGGTCGATCCCTCCGCTCGTCACGGGCAGTCGACACTCACCGCACACGCCCTGCCGGCACAGGTTGGGCACTGCGACCCCGCGACTTTCGAGTGCGTCGAGCAGGCTGACGCCCGAGTCGACGGCGACGTCGATGCCGCGGCGGGTCAGGTGAGCGACGAACGGTTCTCCCGGGTCGAGGTCGCCGACCCCGAATCGCTCGTAGTGCACACGCGCGTCGGGCCACCCCGCACGACCGGCACGTTCGCAGAGTTCGTCGACGAGGCCGGCCGGACCGCACATGTACAGGTGGGTGCCGATGGGCTGCTCCAGCAGCGCCTGCCCCATCCGCTCCCGGAAGTCCTCGCGCGCCGTGTAGGTGTGCAGACGCGGTCCGCACAGATCATGCAGTTCGTCGAGGTGGGCATCGTCGCCGTCACGGAAGACGTAATGCACCTCGAACGATCGTCCCCACTGCACGGCGGCGCGGACGTGGGACAGGATCGGAGTGATCCCGATGCCACCCGCGACCAGCAGATGGTGTCGGGCCGTGAGGATCGGAGCGAACGCGCTGCGCGGTGTGCCGACCGGGACTCGGTCACCGATCCGGAGGTCGTGGACCCACTGCGACCCGCCGCGACCGGAGTCCTCCAGCCGCACCGAGATCGCGTAGTGGTCGGGCTCGAAAGCGGGACCGGTCAGGGAGTACGAGTTGCGATGCGGTCGCCCGCCGGGTCCGGTGCCGCAGGTGACGACGACGTGGCTACCGGGCGTGAAGGAGGGAAGCGTGCAGCCGGCAGGGTCCACGAGGCGGACGTGTCGCACGGTGGGGGTCAGCGCGATCGTCGCCGCGACCGTCAACTGGAGTTCCGCTCTGCCGGCCGAGTTGCCCACCAGGACGTCGGATGTCAGCGTCATGGGCGTTCCTCCGCGTCGACGGCGAAGCCGAGATAGGCGGCGTGCAGCCGGGAGACATGGTGGTGGACGACGAGTTCCGAGGCGCAGGTGGGACAAGTGGTGGACTGTCCGACCGCGACGTGGGCGGCGTGCGTCGAATGGCAGTGCGCGCAGTAGACGGTTCGTGTCGCCGAATCCACGGGGAGGGGAAGGATCTCGTCGTCGAGGAGTCCTGCGGCCACGGCGGCCGATCGTGCGGCCAGCACTGCCGCTTCCGGTCCGACCAGTACGAGGCGCCATCCCACGCGTGCTGCGCTCGCCTGCCGCTCCAGGATCTGCGCGGCCGTGCCACCCCACTCCTCCGGCAGGCGGATCCAGTCGACCCGACGACCCCCGAAGGACGATACGAGACTGCGTGCCTGGCCCTGGGCGGCGTCACCGAAGGACAGGACGGTCACGTAGCGACCCCCACCGGCGATGCGCCGCTCCTCGTCCCATCTCGGGACGCTGGTGGTGTCCACACAGACGCTCACGCGATCACCTGCGCCTTCCGGCAGCCCGAAACGACAGGAAAACGGTTGTAGTGGTGTCTGTCTCGGGCATGAGAACTCCTCGGGAGGACCTACGTGGATACGCCGGGTGTGGCAATACCGATCGCTGATGTGAAACAGACGATAATGCGAAGAAACACTGCGATGAGTTGCCACTCGGTTAACGCGTGTAACCGATTCCTCTCGGAGGCACGACGTTCGGGCCGCAGACACCGAGGGCCGCGGCCCGAACGAGGAGTTCGTCAGCTCTCCGGAGCGAAGAACGCACGGTGCCAGATGCGCGTTACGATCTGCGCGGCATGCTCGAGAGGCATGGGCGTAGCCTGCATCTCCTCCTGGGCGTACCAGACGTAGGCCGACTGCTCCACCATGCACGCCACGGCTTCGACCACGCCCCTGATGTCGACGCCGTCGACCTCGTCCATCCCGCACTTGACCCGCAGAACGGTGGCGAAGCGGTCGATGTGCCGGTTGCGCATCTGCCACCAGAACTGCCGGAACTGCGGATCGACGTTCGCCGCCTCGACCAGCGTGCGCATGATGTCGCGGTTGTCGTAGTAATGCGTCAGATAACCGGTGTTCGCTTCGAGCAGCGCCTGGTAGGGATCGTCCTCGATGCGGTGCTCGGTTGCGCCGCTGGCACGGAACAGGTCGTCGTGCGTGTCGGCGATCAGCGCGGAGAACAGATCTTCCTTGTCGCTGAAGTACCTGTACAACCCGCCGAGCGACATCCCCGCTTCCGTCGCCACGCCACTCATCGTGGCGCCGACGTATCCGTCGCGGGCGAAGACCGCACGGGCGGCTTCCAACAGTTTCGTGCGGGTGCGGCGCCCCTTGGTGGTGTTCGGTAGGTGCGGCATATCCCCCCCTTTCCTTGCGGGAATCGTAACCGGTCAACACAATCGTCATCAGAGTTAACAAAAAAGCGATGTCACTCTCTTGACGTGAGCCACGTTACTCCCCCAGAATCGTCACAACAACATCGCGCAGACCCCGCAGCGCCCTTCTTCTTCATCGTTTCCATCGAACGGAGTCCCTGTGAATTCCTGTGCAACCACTCTCGCCACCGCAGCACCGGGCGGTCACGTCGCCGGCGCCCGGACTCCCCTCGATTCGTTCCTCGGGCACCTCGACACCGACCCCCACGCCCTCGCCGTCCGCGACGACCGGGGCCACTCCCTGACCCGCGCCGAACTGTGGGAGCTCGCCGCCGACATCGAGCACGAACTCGCCGCCCACGGTCTGGGCCGGGGCGACATGGTGATCGTCTGCATGCCCAACTGGACCGAATGGATGGGTGCCTATCTCGGAGTCGTCCGCGGTGAGATGGTCGCAGGGACCCTGCCGGTGACCACCGATCCGCGATCCATTGCCTACACCGCGAATCTCGTCGGCGCGAAGGCCGTCGTCCTTCCCCGTTCGCATCGCGGACGCGACTTCGTCGCCGAATCCGAGGTCCTGGCAGCAGAACTCGGACGCGAGGTTCAGATCCTCCTGGTCGACGGCCAGGACGGAACCCGCACCTGGCGCAGTTTCGACGGCCCGCCGGCGACGATCCCCGCCTACCCGGACGATCTCGTGCACGTGCTGTTCTCGTCGAGCACCACCGGCAAGTCGAAGGCGATCGCGCATTCCGAGGCGAGCCTGAGCGCCTACAACCGGATGGTCATCGATCGCTACGAGGTCTCCGGCGAGCGTCCGATCTTCATGCCGTCCCCGCTCGGCCACAGCACAGGCTTCTGGCACGGCGCCCGGATGTCGCTGATGACAGGTGCGGCACTGATCCTCCAGGACGCCTGGGACCCGCGCCGCGCTCTCGACCTCGTCGAACAGCACGGCTGCGAGATCACCGTAGCCGCAACTCCTTTCCTCAAGGACATCGTCGACACCGCGTGGGATTCCGCCACCCCGAAGCTGGCCGGGATGCGCATCTTCCTGTGCGGCGGTGCCCCCGTCGCCCCGAGCCTCATCGAACTGGCGCAGGAGCAGATGCCCGACACCCGTATCGCGGCGATCTGGGCGATGAGCGAAGGTGGAGCGACCTCGAGCCTCCCCGACGACTCCACCGAGCTCGTCGCGTACACCTGCGGCAAGGTGATGCCCGGCGTCACCCTCGAGGTCGTCCGCGAGGACGGCACGCTCGCACCGCGCGGGACCGACGGCGAGATCGTCATGCGCACTCCGTCGCTCTTCCTCGGATACATCGGGCAGGAGCAGCTCTACCGCGAGTCGTTCACGGCCGACGGCTGGTTCCGCACCGGCGACACCGGAATCGTGGACGACAACGGCTACCTGAGCCTGACCGGACGACTCAAGGACCTCATCATCCGCGGCGGTGTCAACATCTCCCCCGTCGAGATCGAGAACGCGATTTCCGGACACCCGCAGATCGCGCGCGTGGCGGTCGTCGGCAGCCCCGACGAACGACTCGGCGAACGCATCTGCGCGGTGATCCAGCCGCTCGGCACCGCCCCGACCCTCGACGAACTCGTCGGATGGCTCGCGGAGCGCGACGTGCCCCGGCGGTTGTGGCCGGAGTCGATCCGCATCCTGCCCGCCATGCCGGAGACCCCCGCCGGAAAGATCCGCAAGAACGTTCTCAGAGAACTGATCTCGTCAGGAGAAGATATGACCAGCAGCACCGTCGAACTCACGACGCAGAGCGTCACGCTCCGCGACATCGACGTGACCTACACCCGCGCCGGTGAGGGCCCCGCGGTGGTGCTGATCCACGGCCTCGCCGAGGATCACCGCAGCTGGCGCACCGTCCAGGAGACCGGCCTGCCGGTTACCACCTACGCCTACGACCTCCGCGGGCACGGACGCACCACCGTCGGTTCCCCCGAAGGCACGCTCGCCCAGCTGCGCGACGATCTGATCGCCTTCCTCGAGGAGGTCAGCGGTCCCGCGATCTGCGTCGGCTTCTCCCTCGGTGGCACCGTCGTCCTCTCCGCCGCAGCCGAGCGCCCCGACCTCGTGACCAAGGTCGTCGCGCTGGGTACCTCGAGCGTCGTCGGCCGCGGCGCTGCCGGCTTCTACGCCGGTCGCATCGAGCTGTTCCGCGGCGACGACAGCGAAGCACAGCGCTCCGCCCTCCGCGACGACACCGCCGCCGCCCTGCACAATCCCGACTCCGACCTCGACGCCGTCACGGACTTCCGCCTCGAGGCGGTCGGTGCGGCGCAGGGTTACATCAACGCGTCCACCGCGATGGCCGCACTCGTCGACGCGCCGCTGACGCCCGAGCTCTCCCGTATCGCGCCCGACACCGAGGTCGCGATCGTCGGCGCCGACCATGACACCTTCTGCCCGAAGAAGGCCGCGGACATCATCCTCGGCGCGATCGAGCACGCCACCTACCACGAGATCACCGGCGCCGGGCACCTGATGCTCGTCGATCAACCGGAACAGTCGATCGAAATCCTGCGCGGGCTCCTCTCCTGAGAAGCGCTGCGACCGAGAACTTCCAGTACACCGCTCTTCGAAAGGCTCCATGATGCAAGAACGCCCCACCGCCCTCGTCACTGCCGCCGCGGGCGCAGGGATCGGCGCCGCGATCGCCACCCGCCTCGCCGCAGACGGTTTCGATGTCGTCATCACCGACGTCCACGAGCGCCGCAGTCAGGAACTCGCCGCGAAGCTTGCCGCCGAATACGGACGCGACTTCGACAGCTACGTCCTCGACGTCACCGACGAGGCCCGTGTCGAAGCTGTCGTGTCCGAGATCGCCTCGAAGAAGGGCCGACTCGACGTTCTCGTCAACAACGCCGGCTGGAGCAAGATCGAGCCCGTCGCCGAGATGTCCTCGGAGACCTGGAAGCGCTGCCTCGACGTCGACCTCAACGGCACCTTCTACACGATGCGCTACGCGCTTCCGGTGATGCAGAAGAACAACTCCGGCGCCATCGTCAACATCAGCTCGATCGCCGCCTACGAGACCAGCACCGAGCACGGCGCCGCCTACTCCGCCGCCAAGGCCGGTGTCCTCGCACTCACCCGCGTCGCCGCCGCCGAGAACGGCAAGCACGGCATCCGCGTCAACGCCATCACCCCGGGCCTGATCTACAACGACTTCCTCCGCAAGATCTACCCGGACGAGTTCTTCTCCGGCTACGCGGAGAACCGCTCTCTCGTCGGCCGTGTCGGCCGCCCCGAGGACGTTGCCGGTCTCGTCTCGTTCCTCGTCGGACCCGACGCCGGTTACGTCACCGGTGAGGTCTACGGCATCAGTGGTGGGGTGCATCCGCATGGCTGACAACCCGCTGCGCCTGACCGTTCGCGAGCTCACCGACGCCTACGCGCGCGGCGATCTGAACCCGATCGACGTGACCGAGCAGGTTCTCGACCGGATCGACCGGTTCGATCCGGAGGTGCGCGCATACGTGGCGGTCACGGCCGATCTGGCACGGCTGCAGGCCGCCGAGGCGGCCGAACGCTACCGCCGCGGTGAACGCGCACCCCTGCTCGGGGTTCCGGTGTCCATCAAGGACGCCTTCCACCTGGCCGACACGGAGACCGGACTCGGGTCGCTCACCCAGCGCGGGCGCGTCGCCCGATCGGATTCCGGTGCCGTCGCGCGGCTGCGCGCGGCAGGATCGGTGATGCCCGGTAAGACGAGCGTGCCCGAGTTCTGCCAGTCCGCCACCAGCGACAATCTGCTCGGACCCGAGACCGGCAATCCGTGGGACCCGACGCGCACCCCGGGCGGTTCGAGCGGCGGCGCGGCGGCCTCGGTCGGCGCCGGCCTCGCGACGATCGCCCTCGGTTCGGACGGCGGCGGATCCATCCGGATCCCCGCGGCCTTCAGCGGGCTCGTGGGATACAAGCCCACCACCGGCCTGTGCGCCGACGAGCGTGGTTTCCGGGCGATGACGGATTTCGTCACCGCCGGTCCCCTCGCCTGGACGGTGGACGATGCCCGCATCATGACCGAGGTCCTCGCGGAGACGACCTTCGCCCGTGCCTCGGCGCCGAACCGGCGGATCGCCTTCTGTCCCCGCCCGGACGGCCGGCCCGTCGATCCGGCGATCGTCCGCACGCTGGAGTCGGTCGCGGCCACCTTGTCCGATCTCGGGAACGAGGTCGTCGAGACCGACATCCCGATCCAGGGATGGAACGAGATCTTCGGTCCCCTCGTGCTCGACGACGAACTCCGCGAGCGGGCCCACCTGCTCGACCGGCCGGAGTTGCTCACCCCGTACGAGCAGGCAAGTCTGCGCGCCGCGATGCAGTTGAGCAGTGCGGACGTCGCCGTGGCCCGCCAGGCACTACCCGACTTCCGCCGGCGCATCGATGCCTTCCTCCATCGCTTCGATGCGATTCTCACCCCGACGGTGGCGACGGTCGCGTTCCCACACGACCAGCGGCCGAAGACCATCGACGGTGAGAAGGTGGACTGGCTGTGGGGCGCCTTCCCGTTCACGTCCCCATTCAATGTGGCCGCCACTCCGGCGATCTCGCTGCCGGCCGGCGTCCACGACGGTCTCCCGATCGGTGCTCAGCTCGTGGCGGCGCAGGGACGCGACGCGGATCTGCTGAACCTCGCCGAGTCTCTGGAGGCCGCACTCGCGTTCGACTACGCGCCGGTGCGCGAGCGCTGGGCCGACGTGGAATCCCGCGAACCGGAGCCCGTACCATGAGCGCCGGGCTCGACCGCCGGCGGCACGGATCCGTGCTCGAGGTCGTACTCGACCGCGCGGAACGACGGAATGCGCTCTCGCGCGCTCTGCTGACCGAGATCCGGCAGGTCTTCGCCGATCTTCCGGAGGACGTCCGCGCAGTGGTGCTGACGAGTTCGGACCGGGTGTTCTGTGCCGGTGCGGATTTCGCAGACCTGACCGGGACGTCCGCGGATCTCGACTACGACCGGGACCTCGAGGACGCGTGCTCGGCGATCCGGAGCAGCGCGGTGCCGGTGGTCGCGGTCGTGGACGGAGCGTGCGTTGGCGCCGGCGTCGAGCTGGCGACCTCGTGCGACGTCCGGATCGCGGGTCCGAAGGCGTGGTTCCGTGTCCCGGCGGTCGAGCTCGGCCTGCTCTACAACCCGGCGTCGATCCGCCGGATCCACGCGGTGCTCCCCCGCACGACGATCACCCGGTTACTGGTGCTCGCCGAACGCTTCGACGCCGACGACGCACTCCGCAGCGAACTGGTCACCCACACGGCCGACGGAGATCCCCGCGAACAGGGGCTGACCCTCGCAGAGCGCCTCTCCGGCCTTCCCCGCGACGCTCTCGCCGCGACCCACTCACTGCTCCACCACCTCGACGAGGGTCGTTACGACGACGTCGAATGGCAGGGAACCCGGATCCGATTGATGGACAGCCCCGATCGGAACGCCGCCGTCGCGGCCGCCTCCGAGCGGCACGGCACCCCCGCCTCCTGACCCTCTCTCCACCCGAAGGAAAGTTCATGAACGCAGTTGCCTCCCTGAAGGGCTACGACCTCGGTAGCCGTGTCGTGTCGTACGACGAGTCCGATGCGATCCTCTACGCACTGTGCGTCGGGGCGCAGCCCGGTCAGTTGCCGCTGGTCTACGAACGGGACCTGCACGTGCTGCCGACCTTCGGGCTGGGTCTCGGTCTGTGGGCGGTCGAGGAGGCCGGGGAGCTCGGTGCCTACGACCGCTTGAAGTCGCTCCATGCCGCGCAGCAGTTGACGGTCCACGCACCGTTCCCCCGCTCGGGCAAGATCGAGATGCGCGCCCACGTCACCGATGTCTGGGACAAGGGATCCGCTGCGACCGTCGACATCGCCGTCGAGTGCGAGCAGTTCACCGCGACCTACGCGATCCACCTGCCCGGCTCGGGTGGTTGGGGCGGGGAACGTGCCCCCTCCACGCCTCGGGTCGATCTCGAGGACGCCCCGTTCCGGGCGGACACATACATCGCGGCGAATCTTCCTGCCCTGTACCGCCTGACCGGCGATCTACACCCCGTTCATATCGACCCGGAGGTCTCCTCGGGGTACGGTTTCGAGCGCCCCATCCTGCACGGCCTGTGCACGCTGGGTATCGCCGCCCGCACGGTCGCCGAGGCCGCCGGAGCCCAGCCGTGGGAACTCCGCGAACTCCGCGCCCGCTTCGCAGCCCCCGTCCTGCCCGACGCGACGCTCACCGTCCGCGCGCAGGCGTCCGGCACCGAGGTCGACTTCGACGCCCGGATCGATACGACGGGTGTGCTCTCCGGCGGTCACGCGAGCTTCTGATCGCGTACTGCCAGATGTCCGGTTCTACCCCCAAGGAAATCCTCCGCCCCACAAGCAGTTCCCGCCGAAAGGGACTCCGATGACCGCACACGCCGCTTCCAGCTTCGGAACCAAGCAACAAAAACGAGCGTTTCTCGCCAGCCTCGTGGGCACCACCGTCGAATGGTTCGACTTCTTCATCTACGCGACCGCCGCGACGCTCGTCTTCTCGACGATCTTCTTCCCCGAACTGGGGTCGAACGTCGGCATCCTCGCCTCCTTCGCGACCCTCGGTGTCGCCTTCCTGGCCCGTCCGGTCGGCGCGTTCGTCTTCGGTCATCTCGGGGACCGCCTCGGGCGCCGCACGACGCTGATCACCACGCTGACCGTGATGGGAGCCGCCACCGGCCTCATCGGTCTGCTCCCCACTTGGGATCAGGTCGGTATCTGGGCACCGATCATGCTCACCGCCCTCCGCTTCCTGCAGGGCGTCGCAGTCGGCGGCGAGTGGGGCGGCGCCGTCCTCATGAGTGTCGAGAACGCGCCGAAGACCCGCGAACGCTTCTACGGCTCCGCACCCCAGATCGCGAGTCCGCTCGCGCTCGTGCTCGCCACGGTCGTCATGTACTTCGTGGCCCGCATGCCCAACGACCAGCTGATGTCGTGGGGATGGCGGATCCCGTTCCTCGCCGGCTTCGTCCTCGTCCTGATCGGTCTCGTCATCCGGCTCGGCGTCGAGGAATCGAGTGAATTCACCGAGGTGAAGGAGACGGGCACCGTCACGAAGAACCCGATCGCCACCGTCCTGCGCACGATGCCGAGCCGCGTGCTCGCCGGTATCGGCCTGCAGGCCAGCGTGATCGTGCTGTTCTACCTGATCACCACATACATGCTCACGATGGCGACCAACATTCACGGGTTCACCAAGAGCGACACCCTGATGATCCTGCTCATCGCTGCGACGATCGACCTCTTCGCGATGGTCGGCGTCGGCATCCTCTGCGACCGGTTGTCCGCCTGGACGGTCTTCGTGGGCGGGGTGGTCTTCACCGGCGCCTTCGCATTCCCGCTGTTCGCCCTGTTCAACACCGGCAACATGGGGCTGATGATCGTCGCGTTCTCCGCGGCCCTCGTGCTCGGTCACGCCACGACCTACGCGGTGGTCTCGAGCATGACGGCCAACCTGTTCCCGACCGAGGTCCGCTACAGCGGCGTCGCCCTGTGCAGCGCGTTCTCCGGTGTCGCGTGGGCGGCTCCGACCCCGCTCGTCGCCGCCGCTCTCGTGCCGACCGACGGCTCGCAGCACTGGTGGCCGCTCGCCGCGATCCTCGTCGGCACCGCTGTCGTCTCGTTCGTCGCCGCGGCCTCCATGCGGAGCCATTTCACCACCGGGACGGCGAGCGACGATCGTGACGACCAGTCCCGCGACCTGCGGGTCCGCGTCGGCGACCCCGCCTGAGCACCACCCATCCGAACGACCAGGAGATTCTCATGACTGTGATGCTCAGCGAGGAGCAGCGTGAGTTCGGGGCGGCAGTCCGCGAATTCTGCCGCCGCGAGGTGGGCACGCGTGAACAGCGCGACAAGCTCACCGACTGCGGTCGCGAAGGGCACAGCCTCGAACTGAACCGGCGGATCGCCGAACTCGGATGGGCCGCCATCAACGTCCCCGAGGAGTACGGCGGGGCCGGCGGCAACCATGTCGACCTGTGTGTCCTGCTCGAGGAACTTCACCGCGGTCTCGCCCCGGTCCCGTGGCACGGCACGACCCTGATCACCGCCGGGATCTACACCAAGTTCGCGAGCGAGGAACTCAAGCGATCGGTGCTCGGCCGGCTCGCCGAGGGTGCCGCGCTGGCGATCGCGATGTCCGAACCGGAAGCCGGTTCCGACGTCGCGGCGCTGACCTGCCGCGCCGAGCACACCGCGGACGGCTGGATGATCAACGGTCAGAAGACGTGGATCACCAACGCCCATCAGGCGGACAGCATCCTCCTGGTCGCCCGTACCGAGCGTGGCGAGAAGAAGCACCACGGGCTCACCATGTTCCACGTGCCGGCCGACACGCCGGGACTGACGATCAAGGGCATCGACACACTCAACGGAACCGAGGTCAACGACCTCTACTTCGCCGACTGCGTGCTGCCCGCCGACTCGGTGGTCGGTGAGGTCGGGCAGGGCTGGGCCCAGCTCATGCCCGGCCTGGCCACCGAGCGGCTGATCCTCGCCGCGCAGATGCTCGGCACCGCCGAACGCGCCTTCGACGACGTGCTGGCGTTCGTCTCCGAGCGCACCCAGTTCGGCAACCGGGTCGGCTCGTACCAGGCGATCAAGCACCGCATCGCCGATCTCGCGACGGAGATCGAGTGCACCCGCCTGCTGGTCTACAGCGTCGCGCACCGCGCGGATGCCGGCGACGACCCACAGGGGTTGGCTCGCGCGTCGTCGATGGCGAAGCTCAAGGCAACCGAGGTCGCGAAGAACACTGCCCTCGATGGCATGCAGATGATGGGTGGCTACGGCTACTCCACAGAGTTCGACATGGCCCAGCACGTGCGTGCAGCACTGGGCGCCACCATCTACGGCGGCACCAACGAGATCCAGCGGGACATCATCGGGAACTCGTTCGGGCTTCGGTAGAACACCCTCTCCACCACACTGCAGCGGCGGG
>NZ_JBLWIU010000034.1:121145-145468 GCF_048381395.1 Rhodococcus shunpengi | reverse complement strand
CCGTCCCGCCGCTGTTTTCTGTTCGCATGCAGGCTGTTTCCGGCGAACCGTCACGGCAATCTCACCCTCGCGTAACACTCCTGTCATGGGTACATTGTTTCCTTGTATTCGACACCGATTCATAAAGTGAAACCCCGGTCGAATCCGACCAGTCGAATCCGAGGAGCCCCTATGACGCTGGAAGCCACCGACACGTCCGTGCTGCGCCTCCCGTCCGCGAACGGCCGGTCCCCCGAGATCTCCGGATCCCCCTCCCTGACCGAGCTCGCCCACGCCGCCGGCACCCGCTACATCCTCGCCGTCTTCACCACCCTGTCCGGAAAGCCTTGCGCCAAGCTCGTTCCCGTCGAATCCGTCGGGGAGCTCGAGACCGAGGGCGTCGGATTCGCCGGCTACGCCGCCGGGTCGATGGGCCAGGTCCCGAAGGATCCCGACCTCGTCGCCATCCCCGATGCCGCGTCGTTCACGCCCATCCCGTTCGTGCGCGAAGGCCTCGCTCTCGTCCACTGCGACCCGCACGTCGAAGGCAAGCCCTGGCCGTACGCGCCGCGCGTGATTCTCAAGTCCGTACTCGCGCAGGCTGCCGCACTGGGCCTCGAGGTCAACGTGGGCGCCGAGATCGAGTACTTCCTCGTCAACAAGGACGAGAACGGAACGCTGCGCACGGCCGACGCGCTCGACACCTCCCGCCAGCCCTGCTACGACGCCCGCGACGTCACCCGCATGTACGAGCACCTGACGTCGATCTCGTCGGCGATGAACATCCTCGGATGGGGCAACTACGCCAACGACCACGAGGACGGGAACGGCCAGTTCGAGCAGAACTTCCAGTACGCCGATGCCCTGACCACCGCCGACCGGGTCGTCACCCTGCGCTACCTGATCTCCGTGCTCGCCGAGCAGCGCGGCATGACCGCAACCTTCATGCCCAAGCCGTTCGCCGACCGCACGGGATCGGGCATGCACATGCACCTGTCGCTGTGGAGCGACGGCGTCTCTGCCTTCCCCGACGCATCCGACCCGCACGGCCTGGGCCTGTCGAAGACCGCCTACTCGTTCATCGCCGGCATCCTCGAGCACGCCTGCGCTCTGCAGGGCGTCATCGCGCCGACGGTCAATTCCTACAAGCGAACCGGTGCAACCAGCACGTCCTCCGGTGCCACCTGGTCGCCGCGCTACGCGACCTACGGTGGCAACGACCGCACCCACTACCTGCGGGTCCCCGACTCCAACCGCGTCGAACTGCGCGGCGGTGACGGTTCCGCCAACCCCTATCTCGCCACCGCCGCGACTCTCGCTGCCGGCCTCGACGGCATCGAACGCAACCTCGACCCCGGGACTCCCGGTACCGGCGGTTCCACGGAGACCCTGCCGATGACGCTACTGCACGCGATGGACGCCCTCCAGGCCGATCCGGTCGTCTCCGGCGCTCTCGATTCGGCGGGCGCGAGTGTCACCGATTACTTCGCCTCACTCAAGCGCGAGGAGTTCTTCCACTGGCACAACACCGTGACCCCGTGGGAGATCGACAGCTACCTGACCGCCTTCTGAGAAGTCTTCGCTACTTCCCTACCCATCGAACAGGAGAGACGACCATGTGCGGAATCGTCGGACTTCATCTGCGGGACACCTCGCTCGAACCCCGACTGGGCAGCCTGCTCACCGGAATGCTCGGGCAGATGGTGGACCGCGGACCGGATTCGGCGGGCGTCGCCGTCTACGGCAACCCGGTCTTCTCCCCCGCCGGGGAGTCGTCGGTCTCGGTACTCGATGCCCCCTCGGATCTCGCCACGATCGTCGGCGACGCACTGGGCGTGACCGTCGGTGCGCTCGATCTCGCACCCACCACCGTGCTGCACGCCCCCGTCCCCGCCACTCTGCTCGCCGACACCGTCCGCGCCCTGGCACCCACTGCGACCGTCATCGGCTTCGGTGACGACGTGACCGTCCTCAAAGGAACCGGCGATCCGCGCATTCTCGCCGAGAACTTCGGCCTGCCGACCGCATCCGGATGGCAGGGTGTGGGCCACACCCGAATGGCCACCGAATCCGCCGTCACCGCTGCCGGATCACATCCCTTCGCCGTGGGACCGGACCAGTGCCTCGTGCACAACGGCTCGTTCTCCAACCACCTGTCGATCAAGCGCGAACTCGAGGACGAGGGGGTGGTCTTCGACAGCGAGAACGACACCGAGGTCGGCGCGCGCTTCGTTGCCAAGCACCTGGCGGAGGGCGCGGATCTCGAGAAGGCGTTGCGCCTTCTCGGCGAACGTTTCGACGGGTTCTACACCCTGCTGGTGTCGACATCCGATTCCTTCGCCGTGGTGCGCGATCCGATCGCCTGCAAGCCCGCGATCGTCGCCGAGTGCGACGCCTACGTCGCCATGGCCTCGGAATTCCGCGCTCTGGCAGGACTTCCCGGCATCGCCGACGCCCGCATCTTCGAACCCGAACCGGACCGGGTCTACGTGTGGCAACGCTGAAGGTCGCCACAACCCCCGATTCCGCTGTCCGACCCCGTTCCACGGAGGTAATCATGACCACCGACACCCTGCTCCCGACCGCCACCTACGATCTGGCGACGACCACCACCCGCGAACTCAATGCGGCACTGCACGCGACAGAGGCCCCGGCTTCGGTCGAGGTCGCGAACCCGCAGGGCGCCCACGCACTCGCCTGCGGCCTGAACCGGCCGATCGACGTCCGCATCGACGGCCACGTCGGCTACTACGCCGCCGGTATGAACCAGCACGCCCACGTGACCATCGACGGCAACGCCGGCGTCGGTGTCGCCGAGAACATGATGTCGGGCAGCGTGCGCGTCACCGGCGACGCCTCGCAGTCCGCCGGTGCCACCGCCCACGGCGGGCTGCTGGTGATCGAAGGCAACGCCGCCGCACGCTGCGGCATCTCGATGAAGGGCGTCGACATCGTCGTCGGCGGCGACATCGGGCACATGAGCGCCTTCATGGGACAGGCCGGCCGACTCGTCGTCCTGGGCGATGCCGGTGAGGCCCTGGGTGATTCGCTGTACGAGGCACGGATCTACGTGCGGGGCAGCGTCGCCTCGCTCGGCGCGGACTGCGTCAAGAAGGAGATGCGCCCCGAGCACATCGTCGAACTGCAGGAACTGCTCGACGCGGCCGGTTTCGACGCCGACCCGGCCGAGTTCACCCGCTACGGCTCGGCCCGTCAGCTCTACCACTTCCACGTCGACAACGCTTCGGCGTACTGACGCCCCGACGTTCTTCCGCCGCTCGACCCCGAGGAGAATTCCATGACCTTCCAGCCTGGACTGCGTGAGTCGGCCACATTCGACCGCAACGTCATCCACGAGATCCAGCGTGCCGCCGCGACCGGCATCTACGACATCCGTGGCTGGGGCGCCAAGCGCAAGGTTCCCCACTTCGACGACCTGTTGTTCCTCGGCGCGTCGATGTCGCGTTACCCGCTCGAGGGTTACCGCGAGAAGTGCGAGACCGACGTCGTCCTCGGCGACCGCAACGCGAAGTACCCGCTGCACCTCGACATCCCGGTCACGATCGCCGGAATGAGCTTCGGCGCGCTGTCCGGCCGTGCCAAGGAGGCTCTCGGACGTGGTGCCAGCGAGGTCGGCACGTCCACCACCACCGGTGACGGCGGCATGACCCCCGAGGAGCGCGGACAGTCCAAACACCTCGTCTACCAGTACCTTCCGTCGCGATACGGCATGAACCCCGACGACCTGCGCAAGGCCGACGCCATCGAGGTCGTGCTCGGCCAGGGCGCCAAGCCCGGTGGCGGCGGCATGCTCCTCGGACAGAAGATCACCGAGCGGGTCGCGGGGATGCGCACCCTGCCGGTGGGCATCGATCAGCGCAGCGCGTGCCGGCACCCGGACTGGACCGGCCCCGACGACCTCGCCATCAAGATCCTCGAACTGCGCGAGATCACCGGCTGGGAGAAGCCGATCTACGTCAAGGTCGGTGCGACCCGTACCTACTACGACGTCAAGCTCGCCGTGAAGTCCGGCGCCGACGTCGTAGTGGTCGACGGCATGCAGGGTGGTACCGCCGCCACCCAGGACGTCTTCATCGAGCACGTGGGCATCCCGACCCTCGCCGCGCTCCCCCAGGCCGTGCAGGCCCTGCAGGAGATGGGTGTGCACCGCACGTCCGGTGGCGTGCAGCTGATCGTCTCCGGCGGTATCCGCTCGGGCGCTGATGTCGCCAAAGCGATGGCCCTCGGAGCCGACGCCGTCGCCATCGGCACGGCCGCGCTGATCGCCCTCGGCGACAACGATCCGAAGTACCAGGCCGAATACGAGAAGCTGGGCTCGGCCGCCGGCTTCTACGACGACTTCCAGGACGGCAAGGACCCCGCCGGTATCACCACGCAGGATCCCGACCTGCAGGCCCGCTTCGATCCGGTCGAGGGTGGCCGCCGCCTGGCGAACTACCTACGGGTGCTCACCATGGAGGCGCAGACCATCGCCCGCGCGTGTGGCAAGTCGCACCTGCGCAATCTCGAACCGCAGGACCTCGTCGCCGTCACGATGGAGGCCGCCGCGATGGCGCGGGTGCCCCTGGCCGGAACCGATTGGATCCCCGGCCGCAGCACCTTCTGACCGTGGCGACAGGCCTGCCACCGCACTTCCCGAGAGGACACACCACATGACCGCATTCGACACGCTCTGGGCATCGATCCTGGACGTCGGACAGCATCCGACGACCGGGGGCTACCGCCGATTCGCCTGGAGCGACGCCGATCTCACTCTGCGTGAATGGTTCCGCGGCTGCGCCGCCGAGCGCGGTATGGACGTCGAAGAGGATCGCAACGGCAACCTGTGGGCCTGGTGGCTTCCCGAAGGGTGGACGGGCGATCCGACCGGCGCGTTCGTCACCGGTTCGCACCTGGACTCGGTGCCCGACGGCGGAGCGTTCGACGGCCCACTCGGCGTGGTCTCGGCGTTCGCCGCAGTCGATCTGGTCCGTGAGCGCGGCATCGTGCCGACCGTGCCGATCGCGATCACGGCGTTCTCCGACGAGGAAGGTGCCCGCTTCGGTGTGGCGTGTGTAGGCAGTCAGCTCACCACCGGTGCGCTCGCTCCGCAGCGTGCGCTCGGTCTGCGTGATCGCGACGGAATCACCCTGGCCGAGGCCATGACCCGTGCCGGTCGCGTGCCCGAACACATCGGTGCCGACCCCACGCTCGTCGACCGGGTCGGGGTGTACGTCGAACTGCACGTCGAACAGGGCCGGGCACTCGACCTCGTCGACGCGCCGGTCGCGGTCGCGTCGTCGATCTGGCCGCACGGACGATGGCAGTTCACCTTCACCGGTGAGGCCAACCACGCCGGCGCTACGCGCCTGGTGGACCGTCGCGATCCGATGCTCGCCTACGCCTCGTCGGTGCACAGCGCCCGCTCGTGTGCCGCGGCGGCCGGCGCGGTCGCCACCTTCGGCAAACTCGAGGTGTTGCCCAACGGGGCCAACGCAATTCCATCCGAAATCAAGGCATGGCTCGACGCCCGCGCCGCGGACGAGGAAACCCTGACGATGCTGGTCGCCGACATCGAGGCCGAGGCCCTCAAGCACTGCCTGCCCGACGAGATCGGGCTCGATGTCTTCGCCGAATCGATCACCCCGATCGTCGAGTTCCCGGCCGGGCCGCGCGAACGGTTGCGCCGCGCGCTGTCGCATCTCGGTGACATCCCGGTACTCCCCACCCAGGCGGGGCACGACGCCGGCATCCTCTCGGAAAAAGTGCCCACCGCAATGTTGTTCGTGCGCAACCCCACCGGCGTCTCGCATTCACCGCACGAGTTCGCCGAGGCCGACGACTGCAATATCGGAGCGCAGGCACTGGCCGACATCATGGCCGACTGGACGACGGGCAGTTAGGTGGCCGTGCAGGTGATCCGCTCGGGCGACCGACGGCGGACGCTCTGGCGCAACGGCGCCGGGACCACGGAGGAGGTAGCGACCGGACCTCGCGGCCCCGCCGGACGCCCGCTGTGGCGGATCAGCGTGGCCGATCTGGGATCCGATCCCAGCGAGTTCTCGGCCTTCCCCGGCAGGGACCGCATCTTCACCGTCGTCGGTGAGCACGGTGTCGACCTCCACTCGGGCCACGGACTTCGTTCGCTGGATCCGTGGCATCCGCACCCGTTCGCCGGTGAGGACGCACCCCGCTGCATCCCCCGAGGCGCGACCAGCGCATTCAATGTCATAACCGCGCGTGGGGCCGCCACTGCGGCCGTCGGGTATCTCACGCTCGACACGGCCTTCGACACCGCCGCAGGCGGAGTCACTGCCCTCTACGTGCGATCGGGCTCCGTACAGGCCGGCACGGAACGGGCCGGGCCCGGGGACTGCGTCCTGATCCGCCACGAGGCGATCACGCTACGAGTCTCGTCGG
Source organism: Rhodococcus shunpengi (assembly GCF_048381395.1). NCBI lineage: Bacteria > Bacillati > Actinomycetota > Actinomycetes > Mycobacteriales > Nocardiaceae > Rhodococcus > Rhodococcus shunpengi. The sequence goes on along the minus strand of NZ_JBLWIU010000034.1, from coordinate 139,069 downwards.
CCACCGGACTGCTGGTCCGCATCGAACCGACTTCCTCCCTCTGACATCGACTCCCCCACCGACCTCCCCGATTCGGAGGCCGACCGAACAAAGGATCCTCAGGTGACGGACACGACCAAGTTTCTGATCGTCGGCGGCGGCCTCGAAGGCCTGGCCATCGCCTACTCCCTCGCTGACCGCGGCGAGACCGACGTCCTCGTCCTCGAGCGCGACACCCTCTGCTCCGGCATGACCGGCAAGTCCAGCGGTGTCGTGCGCTGTCACTACGGCACCCCGTCGTTGGCTGCGATGTCCTGGTACGGCGTCGACATCTTCACCAAGGCGACCGAGATCTTCGGCGACGACATGGCGTTCCGCCAGTGCGGTTACGTCGTCGGTGTGGCGGAGAACAACCTCAAGCCGCTCGAAGCGAACATCGAGATGATGCAGGGCCTGGGTATCGCCACCGAACTCATTACCCACGACAAGATGGCCGAACTGTGGCCGGGCCTGCACCTCGACGACTTCGCCCTGTTCGCCTACGAACCGCTCGGTGGTCGCGGCGAGGCCTACATGGCGGGCATGGCGTTCGGAGCGACAGCCCGCCGGATGGGCGTGAAGATCCGGCAGAGCACCCCGGTGGTGTCGCTACTGCAGAACGCCGCCGGCCGCGTCTACGGCGTCACCCTCGCCGACGGCTCCGAAGTGCACGCCGAACAGGTCATCGTCGCCGCAGGCCCCTGGACTCCGGCACTCGTCGCCGGTGTCGGCGTCGACATCGACGTCCGGGCGCAGCGCGCGCAGTTGGTTCTCGTCGACCAGGGCGTCCCGACCCCGGAGGTGCCCGTGCTGTCCGATCTGGCGGGCCTGCAGTACATCTGCCGCGAGCCGAACGGTGAACTGCTGGTGGGCAATTCCGATCACCAGGCGCCGGAGTACATCGACCCGGACAAGTACGTCAACCGCGCCGACGACTCGACGATCGAGAAGAACATCATGAAGCTCGGCAACCGCCTTCCCGACATGCCGGACCCACGGATCACCAGTTCGTACGTCGGTGCCTACGACGTCACCGAGGACTACAACCCCGTCATCGGTCCGGCACCGGTCGAGGGCCTGTTCCTGGCGACCGGATTCTCCGGGCACGGGTTCAAGATCTCCCCCGCGGTGGGCAAGTTGGTCGCCGACCTGCTGATCGACGGGAAGACCGACCTTCCGAATGTGAACCCGGACGACTTCCGTTTCTCCCGCTTCGAGGAGGGTGATCTGCTCCTGAGCCTCAACCCCTACGAGGGCGCCGGCGAGATGCGCTGATCCCGACCTCCCAGCGCGCGTGCCCTCCACGGACCCGGCCGGATCCCTGTCGTCCGGATCGTGGAGGGCACCGCCGTGTCCGCATTGCGGCGTTCACCACCGGTGGACACACGCTACGCTGATGATATGGCCAGCCCAGATCGTCCCGTCCTGTACGACGATTCCGGACGCGAAGTCCCGCGCGGCACCCCGACGGGTGTGGATCTCGAGCGCGCGATCGCCCACCAGGTGAGGTCGCTGCGGCTGGCCAGCGGTCTGTCCGTCGGCGACATGGCCGCCAAGGTGGGGATCTCCAAGGCGATGCTCTCGAAGATCGAGAACGCCCAGACGTCGTGCAGCCTGTCGACTCTCGCGCGCCTCGCCGCCGGCCTCGACGTCCCCGTCACCTCGCTCTTCCGGGGCGCGGACGCGCACCGCGACGCGGTGTTCACCAAGAACGGGCACGGCGCCGAGATCGTCGGTCGCGGTACGCGGGTCGGCCACCACTACGAATTGCTCGGCGCACTGCGTGGGCAGCACAAGCGGCTCGAACCGGTGCTCGTGACCCTCACCGACGCAAGCGAGGTCTTCCCCCTCTTCCAGCATCCCGGCACCGAGCTGCTGTACATGCTCGAAGGCGAGATGCTCTACGGCCACGGCGATTCCGAGTACCACCTGCAACCGGGCGATGCCCTGCTCCTCGACGGTGAGGGACTACACGGACCGAACGAGCTGCTGAAGCTGCCCATCCGGTTCCTCGCCGTGACGGCGTATCCCGACAACCACCAGCCGTGAACACGACGGAGCCCTCACCGCGCGGTGCGGTGAGGGCTCCTGCCGTTCGGTCGGGGAAACTCGTCGGTCAGGACTTGGGCACGATCACGTCGCGGTCCTCGGCGAACACCTCGGGGCGCAGCGTCGACGGGCCGGTCGGCGAGAACGAGTCCATCACGTAGGCCGTCTCCCCGTGGACCGGGACGTCGATGCCCCGCATCTCCGTCTCGGTGTCGACCCGAATGCCCATGATCTTGTCGAGCGCCTTCGCGATCAGGAAGGTCACCGCGAACGAGTAGGCGAACACCGCAGCCATCGCGACGATCTGGCGTCCGAGGAAATCGATCCCACCACCGAAGAACAGACCGTCGACGCCGGCCGGCGCGGCGGCCGTCGCGACGAAGGCGATGAGGGTGGTGCCCACGACGCCGCCCATGAGGTGGATGGCGACGACGTCGAGCGAGTCGTCGTAGCCCATGCGGAATTTCCAGCTCACGGCGAAGCAGCCGACGGCACCGGAGACCACGCCGATCAGCAGGGCACCGAGCGGGGACACGAGGCTCGCGGCGGGCGTGATGCCCACGAGTGCGGCGATCACGCCCGAGATGGCACCGAGCGTCGTCGCGTGCTTCTCCTTGATGCGTTCGACGAGCAGCCAACCGAGCAGGCCGGCCATCGCGGCGACGAGCGTGTTGAGGACGACGACACCGGCCATGTGGTTGGCGCCGCCCGCCGAACCGCCGTTGAATCCGAACCAGCCGAACAGCAGGATTCCGCCGCCGAGGACGACGAGGGGCAGGTTGTGGGGACGGGCGACGTGCGGGAATCCGCGGCGACGACCGAGCGCGATGGCGAGTGCCAGCGCCGCGACACCCGAGTTCATGTGCACGGCGGTGCCGCCGGCGAAGTCGTGGGCGGCGAGCGTGTTGGCGATCCATCCGCCCTTCGTGCCCGCTTCCTCGTCGTCGAAGGCGAAGACCCAGTGCGCGACCGGGAAATAGACGAGGACGACCCAGATGCCCGAGAACACCAGCCACGCCGAGAACTTCATCCGGTCCGCGACTCCACCGGCGATGATCGCCACCGTGATGCCCGCGAAGAGGAGGTGGAAGGCGGCGGTCAGGGCGGCGGGCATCCCTCCGTCCGGGTTCTCCTCGAGCAGCGACCCGAGACCGATGTCGGTGAAGGGATCGCCGATGAGGCCGAGGCCCCCGACGCTGTCACCGAGCACGGCGGCCGGACCGAACAGCACCCACAGGACGGCGGTGACGGCGAATCCACCGAACACCATCATGATCATGTTGAGCGCGCTCTTGACTCCGAGCATGCCGCTGTAGAACAGCGCCAGGCCCGGAACCATCAGTACGACTGCTGTGAACGCCGCCAAAACCCAGGCGGTATCGGCGGCCGCGAGTGCCTGTTCCATATAAGTCCACCCTGTTCGATCCCGGGGTTCACGACCCCTACGTCAGTCGGTGACCCGCATTCATCACCGTCCCCTGAGAGTGGACCCACTCTGTAATGTCCCTGCGAGGTGCGGGTGAACTTCGTGTAACGCCACCGCAGTTCTCAGGACAGGGGTGCCGTTGCATGCGGGCAGGCAGTATGGAGGACGAGGCGCCGCGTCCCCCGGTGTGCACAACCAGCACCGCCGGGGTATCCCTGCCCTGCCGGGGTTCCGTGGGAACGACGGCTCGAACCGCTGCACGCATCTGGGAGGTAGACGATGGGACGGGTCACGACACGTCGTCCGGTACTGCGCATCACTGCGGACAGGGCGACGCGACGTCCCGACACCCTCGCCGTCGAGGAACCGCTCGAGATCAGGGTCGGCGGTGAGTCGCTCACCATCACGATGCGCACCCCCGGGCACGACGTCGACCTCGTCCACGGCTTCCTGCTGGCCGAAGGGATGATCGGCAGTCGCGAGGACATCGCCGCCGTCCGCTACTGCGACGGCGTGGACGAGAGCGGCGCCAACACCTACAACGTCCTCGACGTCGCCCTCGCCCCCGGCGTCACCGTCCCCGAAGGGACGGGGCGACGCGCGTTCACGACGACCTCCGCGTGCGGGGTGTGCGGGAAGAACTCGCTCGACGAGGTGCGCACGCGCACCCGCTATCCGTTGAAGGATGCCGGCACCACCTCGATCGGCACGCACACCCTCACCGAACTGCCCGACACGCTGCGTCGGCACCAGCAGGTCTTCGAGTCGACCGGCGGTCTGCACGCGGCCGCGCTGTTCACCCCCGACGGGGCGCTGCTGGCCCTGCGCGAGGACGTCGGCCGGCACAACGCCGTCGACAAGGTGATCGGCTGGGCCCTGACCGACAACCGGGTTCCGCTCTCGCACAGCGTGCTCATGGTGAGCGGACGCGCCTCGTTCGAACTCGTGCAGAAGGCGGTCATGGCCGGGATCCCCGTGCTCGCGGCGGTCTCGGCGCCGTCGTCGCTGGCCGTCGATCTCGCCGCGGAGTCCGACCTCACCCTCGTGGGCTTCCTCCGCGGCGACACGATGAACATCTACACCGTCCCCGAACGCATCAAGACCGACTGATCGACGGCATCAATCGCACGTGCCGTCCTGCGCCTCGCCCGCGCGTACTCCGTCGACGAACGCCCGCACGTCGCCGAAGGACTCCTCGAGTACCGCGCGGTGGTCGGCCCCCTCGTACACCCGATAGGTCAGGTCGGCTCCGTTGTCGCACAGTGCAGCGGTCACCTGATCGGTGACCGGACGCGACACCAGTGCATCGTCGGTTCCCTGCACGACGAGCGTCGGCACCGTCAGGGTGAGCGGTTCGACCTCCTGGCCGGCGTAGTACTCGCGGAGCGGCTCGAGGTCCGCATCCGGAGCGAACACCTGATCCACCGGGACCGTGCTCGCCACCTCGCGAACGTCGTCCATGCATCCGGTGCGCGCGGCCTCGAGCAGAGGTCGCGACGCGTCGGTGAGCATCGCGTCGGCGTCGATGCTCGGGTCCGCCGCCTGCGCTCCGAGCAGCAGCACCGGGAGGAATCCGAGCGCCGGACCGATCGCGGGACCGGCGGTCGCGTAGTACTCGGCGGTCTCACTGGTGCGGCTACCCGGGGCGAAGGAGACCGCGCCCTGCAGTTCGAGTTCGGGTGCGCGTTCCTCGCCGTGTGCCGCCACATACAGCGCGGCGTGTCCGCCCTGGCTGTGTCCCATCGCGACCCATCGGGTGCCGATGCCGGAATCGAGTTGCCGAGCCGCACGCACGATGTCGACGACAGCGGCAGCCGCGCTGTCTCCGTTCATGTACGGGTGTTCGCCCGGTGTTCCGAGGCCCTCGTAGTCGGTCTGGACCACGGCGTAGCCGTCGGCGACCCACCGGTCGAGCATGGCGGTGGTCCTGCCGACGTAGGAATGGGCCGGACCGCCGGGGGTGTCGGCGGAGGGTGCGCAGGCGTCACCGACCCCGGTGGTGCCGTGTGCCCAGCTGATCACGGGCCAGCCCCCGTCGGGGGCCTCACCGTCGGGGATCGCGACGGTGCCCGACACGAGCGTGGGGCGCCGGTCGGCCCCCTCGGACAGATAGGTGATCAGATGCGTGCGCGATGCGCTGGGAATCGCCGCCGCACCGGTGAGGGTACGTTCGGTGACGAGAGAGCCCGGCCCGCCGGAAGTCTCCTCGGTGTCGTCACCGGAGTCCGCGCAGGATGTGATACCGAGCATCGCCGTTGCGGTGAGTGCTGCCACCAGGCGCCGGGAAGTACGAGAGAGCATGAATCCTCCGTTGGGATTTCAGTCCACGTTCGGCGCCCACTGCACGCCGTTGATGTGGCTACCGCCGTCGACGAACAGCGTGTTGCCTGTGAGATAGCGGGAGTCGTCGCTCGCGAGAAAGGCTGCGACGGTACCGATGTCCTCGAGCGGGTCGCCGATACGGCCCATCGGGTTCGCTGCGGCCTGCGTCGCTGCCATCTGCGGGTCCGCCTCCGCGACCCGCTGATATGCCGCACTCTGCGCGCCGGGACAGATCACGTTGCAGCACACCTGCTTCGGTGCCCACTCTCGGGCCGCCGTGCGAGTCATGCTGCGCAGCGCCTCTTTCGCCGCGTTGTACGACACCGAGTACATGTGCGCATTGACGCCGTTGAGACTGCACATGTTGATGACCCGACCGGTGCCGTGTCGGGCCAGTTCCGGATACGCGCGCTGCATCGCCCAGAACGCGGCCATCACCGCCATGTCGAACCCGGCCTGCATGCTGTGTTCGGGCGTGTTCTCCATACGCGCGAAGCCCAGTGACCGCCAGGCGTTGTTGACCAGGATGTCGAGGCGCCCGAATTCCCGCGCGGCGGTGTCCACCGCGTTGTGCACCTGTTCTCGGTCGGTGACATCGGTCGATACGAAATGTGCCGCCGTCCCCCACTTCTCGGTGATCCACCGTGCGGTGGCCGCCCCGGCTTCCTCGTCGACCTCGGCGACGACGACGCTCGCCCCCTCACGGGCCAGCGCGCCGGCAACGCCGCGGCCGATTCCCATCCCGGCGCCGGTGACGATCGCCACCCGCCCGTCCAATTTCCCCATGCCGTTCCTTTCCGATACGACGGCGTGTGCGGTGCAGGCCGTCAGCGCGGACGGGGAACCGTCCTGTCGATGAACAGCGCCTCGACGGAGACGCACACCGTGCCGTCCGCGGTCCTGATCTCGCCGACCGTGTTGATCTTGCGGCCGTCCTGCTCGACCAGACGACCGGTGATCGTCAGCGGCTCGAACAGCGGGGTCGGGCGGTGGTACCGCACATTGAGCTGTGCGGTGGCGCCGCTGCGCCCGGCCCAGGCGTTCGCCACACCCAGAGTGTGATCGAGCAGGAGGGCGGAGACTCCGCCGTGCACGTGCCCGGGCGGGCCCTGGTACGGGAAGGTCAGTTCGACGACGCCTTCCACCGATCCGTCTTCGCGACCGGCGAGCACCAGCGGCGGAGCGAGCGCGTTCTCCGGCCCGGTGACCGGATCGTGCCGGGTGACACCCTCCCCGTGCCACATGTCGATCAGTCGCTCCCGCACTTCGGGGGCGTGTTCCTCGAGGTGCTCGGCGATATTGTCGAGTTCTTCGGCGACCCGCTCGAGATTCGCGTTGCCACGGTCGGTGCGCAGCAACGCGTCCACCACGCGCCGCGCGGCGGCGGTGGCGCGGTCGACGGCGGTGTCCTGCGGTGCCGAGGTCAGCACCGTACCGTCGGGCGCGTGTCCGACGACGGGGTGGGTGTCCGGGTCGACTCTCATCGAATCTCCATCGTGGCGTGGGTGAGCACCGGTTGCCCGTCGCGCTCGGGACATGTGGCGAGCAGGGTGAGGGTGTCGCCGTCTCGCCAGACCGCCGTCTCGATCGTCTCCCCGGGGTACAGCGTGCCGGCGAAGCGGACCGAGAACGACCGGACCCGGGTCGGGTCTCCGTCGAGCACACCGTCGACGACGGCCTTGCACACGACACCGTACGAGGCGAGTCCGTGCAGGATCGGCCGATCGAAACCGGCCGCCTTCGCGAATTCGGGATCGGCGTGCAGCGGGTTCATGTCGGCACTGAGCCGGTACACCAGTGCCTGTTGCGTGCTCGTAGGTGACACCAGGGTCTTGTCGGCGTCCCGTTCCGGCACTGCGTTCGACACATCGGGCCCGGCGTCTCCGCCGAAACCTCCCTCACCGCGCGCCCAGATCTGCATCGCACTGGTCCACAACGGGTTTCCGTCGGCGTCCACTGCGGACTGCTCGAGCACGATCACGGCGGCTTTGCCCTTGTCCCACACATCGGAGATGCGAGACGAGACGGTCGCCGAACCCGAGATCGGGATCGGGGCGTGCACGGTGACGGACTGGCCACCGTGCAGGATCCTGCGCAGGTCGATGTCGATTCCCGGCAGGCTCAGTCCGGCCGGTGTCACCGCACCGGCGGAGACACCCTGACCGGCGACCATCGCGAAGGTCGGCAGGACCCGCAGGTCCTTCTCGTACACCCACCGCAGTTCGGCGGGATCGAGCGAGTCGGCACCCGCACCCAGACCGAGGTGGTAGAGGATCACATCGCGTTCGGTCCACGAGGCGTCGCGGACGGTGGGCGCAGCGGAGAGCGCGACATCGGTATCGATGGGCATGGGCGTCACTTTCCGGGTTCGGGATCGCGGGGCAGGCCGAGAAGCCTCTCACCGATGATGTTCAGCTGGACGTTGGTCGTCCCACCGGCGATGGACATGCACTGCACGTTGAGGAACATGTGGGTGGCCGAAGTTCGGTCCTGGTCGTCGAGCAACGACGCAGTACCGGCCCAGTCCATCGCGGTCTCCCAGACCTGCTGGAGGTGCTCGACGCCGAGGAGTTTGGCGACGGAGGACTCGGCACCCGGCTGTGCACCGGCCAGCGAGCGGAGAGCGGTGCGCAGCCCCATGAGGCCACCGGACGCGGCATCGCCGAGCACTTTGCCGAGAACGGTGAGCTGTTCGTCGTCGGGTCCGCCGGGCATGCCGTTCGCGAGCGCCATGAGAGTCTCGCAGCCGGCACCGAAAGTCGAATCGTGTGAGAGGGAGACGCGTTCGTTCGCGAGGGTCGTACGAGCGAGCTTCCATCCGTCCCCGGGCTCGCCGACGAGGCACTCGTCCGGCACGAACACACCGTCGAGGAACACCTCGTTGAACAGGGCTTCGCCGGTGATCTCCCGCAGCGGCCGGATGTCGAGGCCTTCCGTGTTCCTGATGTCGATCAGGAAGTAGGACAGGCCTTTGTGCTTGGGCGCTTCCGCGTCGGTGCGGGCGAGGCAGATGCCCCAGTCCGCGACCCGCGCCATCGACGTCCACACCTTCTGACCGTCGAGCCTCCATCCGCCGTCCACCTTGACGGCCTTGGTGGACAGGCCCGCGAGATCGGACCCGGCGCCGGGTTCGGAGAAGAGCTGACACCACACGAGATCCCCGCGCAGCGACTGCGGGACGAATCGCTCGATCTGCTCGGTACTGCCGTGCGCGATCAGGGTCGGCACCACCCAGTTGCCGATGATCATGTCGTGCGGTTCGAGTTCGGCGGCGCGCAGTTCCTCGGCGACGACGAGTTGCGTGACGGCGTCGGCGGCCTTGCCCCATGGTTCGGGCAGATGAGGAGCGGTGTAGCCCTTCTCCGCCAGATACGCCTTCCGCGCTGCGTTCTCCAGCGACTTCGCCGGCTCGAGTTCGGCACGGACGTCGGCGCGGATCCGTTCCGCCTCGGGCGGAAGATCGACGCTCAGCACGCGGCGGGCACCGTCGAGCGTGAGGTGGGCGACCCGGCGCCGCCACGACGCCGTGGAGCCGAGCAGGATCCGGAGCGACTGGGCGCGCCGCATGTACAGGTGCGCGTCGTGCTCCCAGGTGTAGCCGATGCCGCCGAGCACCTGAATGCAGTTCTTGGTGACCTGGAAGGCGGCCTCGGGGGCGATGGACGCGGCGACCGCCACGGCAAGCGATGACTCGTCGTCCGCCGCGTCCTCTGCCTGCGCTCGCGCGGCGTCCCAGGCCACGACCCGGGCCTGTTCGGTAAGACAGAGCATCCGGGCGACGGTGTGCTTGACACCCTGGAACTGTCCGATGACGCGGCCGAACTGCTTGCGGACCCGCGCATAGTCCGCAGCGGTGGTGGTCGCCCAGTCCGCGAGACCGGCGGCCTCGGCGGCGAACAAGGTCGCGGCGATATCGACGATCCGATGCGAGTCCGACCTCAGCACGTCCCCGTCGGACAACGTCAGGGCGCTCGCGGTGATCTCGGCGTTGCGGCGGATCACGTCGTAGCTGGGCAGGTTCGTGACCTCGACCCGGTCACGGGTCACGACGACGAAGACCCGCTCACCACCGTCGTCGGCCGCGAGCAGGAACACATCCGCGACCTGGCCGCCGAGGGCGACACCGGAGGTTCCCGAGAGCGTGACGGAATCGCCGTCGCGCTCCACGCGCAGGTCCCCCGGCTGCAGGGCGACCGCACCGAACAGCGAACCGTCCGCGAGCCCATCGAGTTCGCTGCGACGGCCGGCCTCGTCGAGGACGGCGGACACGATCACGGTCGGAAGGAACGGGCCGGGCACCATGGCCCGTCCGAGTTCCTCTGCGACGATTGCTGTTTCGAGCAAACCGAAACCGGCGCCTCCGACCTCTTCGGGCAGGTGCAATCCCAGCATGCCGAGTTCGGCGAACGAGCTCCAGTACGTCGGGCGGGCTTCCGTCTTCGCTTCGACGGCCGTGCGGATCACGTCGGGTGTGGCGTGCCGTGCCGCCCAGCCGCGTACGGAATCGCGGAGCTCGCGGTCCTCGTCGCTCAATCCCAGAGTCATGATCGGGTCCCTTCGGATAGCAGAATGTCCGGCGTCAGATGCGCTCGATGATGGTGGCGGAGGCCATCGCGCCACCCGCACACATCGTGACCAGCGCCGTCGAGCGGTTCGAACGCTCGAGTTCGTGCAGGGCACTGGTGATCAACCGCGAGCCGGTGGAACCGACGGGGTGGCCGAGCGCGATGGCGCCGCCGTTGACGTTGACCTTGCTCATGTCGGCCCCGTGGACCTGCGCCCAGGACAACACGACCGAAGCGAAGGCTTCGTTGATCTCGACGATGTCGATGTTGGACAAGGACATTCCGGTGCGTTCGAGTACCGCGCGAGTCGCGTCGACGGGGCCGTCGAGGTGGTAGTACGGGTCGGAACCGACGAGCGTCGAGGCGAGAATCCGGGCCCGGGGCCGCAGGCCCGCCTCCCGCGCCTTGTCCTCGCTCATCAGCAGCACGGCGGCGGCACCGTCGCTGACCTGAGAAGAGTTGCCTGCTGTGTGGATTCCGTTCTCGATGACCGGGCGGAGGCCCGCCAGCCCCTCGGCGGTGGTCTCACGCAGCCCGCCGTCACGAGTCACTGTCGCGATCTCACCGGTGGGCTCGCCCTCCTTGGTCACGATCGGCGCCTGCACCGGGACGATCTCGCGGTCGAAGCGCCCCTCGGCCCACGCGGCTGCGGCGCGACGCTGCGACTCGAGTCCGAGAGCATCGACATCGTCACGTTTGATGCCGCGCTTGTGGGCGATACGTTCGGCAGAGGTGAACTGGTCGCCCATGTCGATCGACCAGTCGTCCGGATAGGGGTTGCCGGTGCCCGGTGCGTTGGCCTGGCCGAGGAACACCCGGCTCATGACCTCGACACCGCATCCGATTCCCGCGTCGATCTGCCCGGACGCGATCAGTCCGGCCACCATGTGGACCGCCTGCTGCGACGAACTGCATGCGCAATCGATGGTCGTCGCGGCGGTCGTGTACGGGAGACCTGCGTGGAGCCAGGCCTGGCGGGTCACGTTGTTGGACTGCTCCCCCGCCTGGGTGACGGCGCCTCCGACGAGCTGACCGACCTGGTCGGCAGGCAGTCCGGTGCGGTCGAGAACGGCCTTCTGGGCGGCACCGAGCAACACCGCGGGGTGGACCCCGGCCAGCTGACCGCGTCGGCGGCCGATCGGTGTCCGCGCAGCCTCCACGATGACGACCTTGCTCATGCCTGCTCCCAACTGCTCGACGATATTGAAATTTATTCTAGTGACGAGGGTCGCAGATTACCGCGCCGTCCCACCGACCGGGACCACCCTTGTGGAAGCTCCGCGAAACCCGCCGGCTCAGTTCCCGGCGACGGAAAGATCCACCAACAGCAGATCGCACGCAACACGCAGGTCGGATTCGACCTCCGGAATCGACATCCGCCCGTTGAGGGCCGACCGGACCAGCCCGAACCACAAGGCCACCAGGAGACGCACGACGGTCGCGTCCCGGACCGTCGGCTCGGCGATGCCGGCCGCGGCCAAGAGCAGTCCGTCGAAGTGCCGATCGATCTTCGCCGCGTCCGGAACAGAGGCGGCGTTCGACGAGGCCGCGGACTGGATCATCGCGTTCGCCAACAACGGTGCGCGCACCAACGCCCGGGTGGCCTGCAGCAACACGTCGTAGACGGAGGCGGCCGGGGAACCGCCTGCCCGTGGCCGACTGGACAACCGAATTCCCATTCGGTCGATCCGGTCGACCATGACCGCCACGAAGAGATGCGTCTTCGACGGGAAGTAGCGGTAGAGGGTTCCGATGGCGACACCGGCGAGTTCGGCGACCTCCTGCATCCGGACCCGTTCGAGCTCTTTCGCTGCCCCCAATTGTGCTGCCGCGTCGAGGATCCTGTCGTATCGCGCGTGTTGTTCCGCCGAATTCGGTTCGGCGGCATCGCGCACCTCCGCAACCCTGGGCATGCCCGGCCCTCCCTCCCTCGTCCGCCGTGATCTCGAACCACCGTCGCCGACGAACGTTCCAGGCAAGCCGGTCGGCGGTCCGCTCGATCCCGGCCACCGAGACCGTCGGCGTCCCCGGATCGCGTACGGCTCCAGACTAGAATGAATACTAATTCCGGCGCGGTGCACTGACGAACCGCCGCAATCGAACAGGAGACGTTCCATGGGTGAATCCGTAAGTCTGGCCGGGCGCGCGGCGGTCGTGACCGGCGCCGGGGCCGGCCTGGGCCGCGCCGAAGCCCTCGCCCTCGCCGAGGCAGGCGCCGCCGTCGTCGTCAACGACATGGGCGACGCGGCGCACGAGGTGGCAGAGGAAATCGTCGCGTCGGGAGGCCAGGCCATCGCCGTCACCGGCGACGTGTCCGACTGGGCTCTCGGCGGTCGCCTCGTCGAGGAATCGGTCAAGGCATTCGGGTCCTTCGACATCCTCGTCAACAACGCGGGCATCATCCGCGACAAGATGATCTTCAACCTCACCGAGTCCGACTGGGACGACGTGATCCGAGTGCACCTCAAGGGCCATGCCGCCACCTCACATGCGGCGGCGGTGCACTGGCGTCAGGCGAGCAAGGCTGCGGGTGGACCGGTCTACGGCCGCGTCGTCAACACCTCGTCGGAGGCCTTCCTCTTCGGTTCCGCCGGACAGCCGAACTATTCCGCTGCGAAGGCAGGCATCACGGCACTGACACTGTCCACGGCGCAGGGGCTGGCGCGCTACGGCGTCACCGCGAATGCGATCTGCCCCCGCGCACGCACCGCGATGACCGCGGAGGCCTTCGGCGAGGCCGGCGCCACGACCGGACTCGATCCCCTGGCGCCGGAGCGCGTGGCCACCCTCGTGCGTTACCTCGCCTCGCCGGCGTCCTCGGAGATCACCGGACAGGTGTTCGTGGTGTACGGAAAAATGGTCGCGCTCATGGCGGCGCCGACCGTCGAGAACCGTTTCGACGCAGCCGGTTCGGCATTCACGGTCGAGGAACTCGACGAGCAGCTCTCGTCGTACTTCACCGGCCGCGGCCCGTACGAGACCTACGCCGCTTACAGCATCGCGGAACTCGAGAAGGTCGCGCTGGCCGTCGACTGAGCGACGTGTTTCAGCGACTAACAGACCACCCGGTCCTTCAGACCGGGCTGACGTGAGCGACGTTCGCTTCGGCGGCGCCCCTCGGAGCTTGCACACCGCGACCGTTCGAGGGGCGCCGCCCTCTTCCTCCGACACCACCCGATACCGAACCGCGCCGACCCAGCAGGATGATCGTGCCGTCGCCCTCCACCCGGGCCATATCCCCGAGAATCGACACACGGACCCCGTCGACAACGGGGAAGGTCGCGGCCGTCTTCACAGGGTCGCCCCAGTAGCCGAGCGGGACGTGCCCGGACCGGGCGACATATCCGACGGCACCCGAGCCCGGCTCGATCGGACGCAGCTGCTCGTCGACCACCCGTACCGCCGGTGTGGGCGTGAGCCGTACCGTTCCGTCCTCACCGACGGTGACTTCGCCGTCCATGCCTGACTCCGAGGAACCGAAGTTGTCGCGCACGATCACGTTGGGGAGCAAAGCAGTCAAGTGCTCGCGGACGGGATGCGAGAACAGCGCACCGCCGGAACCGACCACGAACAACGAGCTCAGATCGAACTCCGAGCCGTACACCGCGATCGCGTCGGCGAGGGCACGGGCGCCGGCGTCACCGACAACGGTCATCGTCATCACCCGTTCACGCTCGACGAGCGTCAGCGCCTCCACGGGGTCGAAACCGTGCATCGATACCTGGGTTGCTCCGAGGCAGAAGGCGCTGAACATACTCTGCAGGGCAGCACCGTGTACGAAGGGGCCGGTGAGCATCCAGGTCATCTGCGGAATGCTGGAAACGACGGACACGACTGTTGCCCCATCGGCGTGGTGTGCCCCGAAGGGACTACCTCCCGACAAGGCCGCGTGGAAGAAGTCCTCGTTCCGCCACATCACGGCCTTGGGCAGACCCACCGCCCCGGCGGTGTAGACGATCAACAGGTCGTCACCGCTTCGCGCAGCAAAGCCGCGCTCTGCAGACTCCCCGCTCGTCGCCTCGTCGACGTCGACTACCGTCACGTCCTTCCATGCCACATCGCATGCCTCCCCGACGGTGACGACATGCCGCACGGTGGGTGTTCGCGGAAGGACCGCAGCCGCATGCCCGGCCAAATCACCATCGAGAACCATGGCCGCGAGCTCCACATTGCCGATCAGGTAGGCCAGTTCCGCGTCGGCGTAACGAAAGTCGATATTGATCGGTACTGCGCGGATCTTGAGACACGCGAGCAGCGCCCGAACGAATTCATTGCCGTTGCGCATGTACAGACCGACGTGTTCCCCCGGGCGAACTCCCGCACGAACGAAATGCCGGGCGAGACGATTCGCATCCGCGTCGAGTTCGCAGTAGGTCGGCCGCTTGTCCCTATCCACGAGCGCTGTGCGCGTGGGTACGGCATCGACGATTGCTTCGAACAGATCCGCAAGATTCAGCGACATCGAAGTCCTTTCGACGCGGAACAGGGACGACTCCAATGTCCCATGCCATCCCTCCGGTGAGCTGCACCACTTCCATTCAACGGAATGGTTCCGGATCACATGTTCAGTTCTCGCGAAAAACGCCCCGGCACTCTGGTGCCGGGGCGCTCGTCGTAAATCTCGCAGGATCAGGCGCTCTTGTCGCGACGCTCCCGATCGGCCTTGCGCGGAACGATCGTCGGAAGGACGTTGTCGTTCACGGTCTCGGCGGTGACCACGACCTTGGCGACGTCGTCGCGGCTGGGGATGTCGTACATCACGGGCAGGAGCACCTCCTCCATGATGGCGCGGAGCCCGCGGGCGCCGGTGCCACGGAGGATCGCCTGGTCGGCGACCGCTTCGAGTCCGTCCTGGGAGAACTCGAGTTCGACGCCGTCCATCTCGAACAGGCGCACGTACTGCTTGACCAGAGCGTTCTTCGGCTCCGACAGGATCTGGACGAGCGATTCCTTGTCGAGATTGGTCACCGACGCGAGGATCGGCAGACGACCGATGAACTCGGGGATCAGACCGAACTTGATGAGGTCCTCGGGCATGACGTCGGCGAAGTGGTCGGTGGTGTCGATCTCGGCCTTGGACCGCACCTCGGCGCCGAATCCGATGCCGCGCTTGCCGACGCGATCGGAGACGATCTTCTCGAGACCGGCGAACGCACCCGCCACGATGAACAGCACGTTCGTGGTGTCGATCTGGATGAATTCCTGGTGCGGATGCTTGCGGCCACCCTGCGGCGGGACGGATGCCTGGGTGCCTTCGAGGATCTTCAGCAGCGCCTGCTGCACGCCCTCGCCCGACACGTCGCGGGTGATCGACGGGTTCTCGCTCTTGCGGGCGATCTTGTCGACCTCGTCGATGTAGATGATGCCGGTCTCGGCGCGCTTGACGTCGTAGTCGGCGGCCTGGATGAGCTTGAGGAGGATGTTCTCGACGTCCTCACCGACGTAGCCGGCCTCCGTCAGTGCGGTGGCGTCGGCGATGGCGAACGGCACGTTGAGCATCTTCGCGAGCGTCTGCGCGAGGTAGGTCTTGCCACAACCGGTGGGGCCGAGAAGCAGGATGTTGGACTTCGCGAGTTCGACCGTCTCACCGCGGGAGTCTCGGCCCTTGTCGCCGGCCTGGATGCGCTTGTAGTGGTTGTAGACCGCCACGGCCAGCGTGCGCTTGGCGGCGTCCTGGCCGATCACGTAGTTGTCGAGGAAGTCGCGGATCTCGGCCGGCTTGGGCAGCTCGTCGAGCTTGACCTCGCTGGTCTCGGCCAGCTCTTCCTCGATGATCTCGTTGCAGAGATCGATGCACTCGTCGCAGATGTAGACACCGGGGCCCGCAATGAGCTTCTTGACCTGCTTCTGGCTCTTTCCGCAGAAGGAGCACTTGAGCAGATCTCCGCCGTCACCGATACGTGCCATCAGTCAGGTCCCTACTTCCTCGTGTGCGTGCAACCGGTCCCGCAACCACCACACGGGGCGGTCCCGGGGAGCGGGCCCTTTGATCGACCGTACCCGGATGTCGGCGCGCAGGTCGACCGGTTCTGCGCGTTTCCGGTCATATTTGTACAGCACAACATGTGTCGACGATCACAGTCCCGGCGTCGGCGGCTCCGGAAGACACCGTGTCTCCCGGAACCGCCTGCGACGTTCTACTTCTGGGCCGAGAGCTTCCGGTACTCGAGGACCCGGTCGATCAGACCGTATTCGACGGCCTGCTCCGCCGTGAGGATCTTGTCCCGATCGGTGTCCTTGCGGATCTGCTCGGGATCCTTGCCGGTGTGCTTCGAGAGCGTGTTCTCCATGAGGGTACGCATGCGCTCGATCTCGGCGGCCTGGATCTCGAGGTCGGAGACCTGACCCTGGATGCCACCCGTCGCGGGCTGATGGATGAGCACGCGAGCGTTGGGCAGCGCCAGGCGCTTACCGGGGGTGCCGGCGGCGAGCAGGACGGCCGCGGCGGAGGCTGCCTGACCGAGGCACACCGTGGTGATGTCGGCGCGGACGTACTGCATGGTGTCGTAGATCGCCATGAGCGAGGTGAACGAACCACCGGGCGAGTTGATGTACATGGTGATGTCGCGGTCGGGATCGAGCGACTCGAGCACCAGCAGCTGAGCCATCACGTCGTTGGCGGACGCGTCGTCGACCTGGACGCCGAGGAAGATGATGCGCTCTTCGAACAGCTTGTTGTACGGGTTGGATTCCTTGACGCCGTAGCTCGAGTGCTCGATGAACGACGGGAGGATGTAGCGGCTCGCGGGCGAGGCAGGAGCTGCGCCGCCGAGCTGGCGCGGATCGAACATGTTGGTCATCGCTTCTCCAAGAATTCGGTGGTGTGAGGGCAGATCGGGCCGGGACCTAGTTGGCGGTACCGCCGGCCTGCTGCGCCCGGGAGACGACGTGGTCGACGAAGCCGTATTCGAGCGCCTGCTGCGCCGTGAACCAGCGATCGCGGTCGGAGTCCTTGGTGATCTGCTCCACCGACTGGCCCGTGTGCTCTGCGATGAGCTCGGCCATCTCGCGCTTGGTGTGTGCGAACTGCTCCGCCATGATCGCGATGTCGCTCGCCGTACCACCGATGCCTGCGGACGGCTGGTGCATCATGATCCGCGCGTGCGGGAGCGCGTAACGCTTGCCCTTGGTGCCGGCGGAGAGCAGGAACTGACCCATCGAGGCGGCGAGGCCCATCGCGAAGGTCGCGACATCGCACTCGACGAACTTCATCGTGTCGTAGATCGCCATACCGGCGGTGACCGAACCGCCCGGCGAGTTGATGTACAGGGAGATGTCGCGGGTGGGGTCCTCGGCCGACAGCAGAAGGATCTGAGCGCACAGCTTGTTCGCGATGTCGTCGTCGACCTGGGTACCCAGGAAGATGATGCGCTCGCGGAGCAGGCGTTCGTACACCGAGTCGCTGAGGTTCAGCCCAGCGGTGGCCGAGGTCATCGCGGGACCGATGGATGTCGCCGGATTCTGAGGAGTCACGGGTACCTGCCTTCTCGTCGATCGTGGGTTGCTGACACTGACACTAACGAAACGGGGCGGCACCGGATGCC
>NZ_JBLWIU010000034.1:48198-121138 GCF_048381395.1 Rhodococcus shunpengi | reverse complement strand
CGGTGCCGCCCCTCTTCGCTGAAAGCGGAAATTCGTGCCCCTGGGGTTTCGAATCTCCGTGGGTCGTCCGACTACTCGGAGGCCGAGTCCTCGGTGGTCTCCGCCTCGGCGTTCTCGCCCTCGGCGTCGTCGTCCTTCTTGGTGCCGAACAGCTCGGCGGTGTCGACGGTCGCACCCGTGGTGTCGGTCACGTTGGCGCGATCGACGACGGTGCCGAGTGCCTTGCCGCGGCGGACGTCGGCGAAGACGGCACCGAGCTGGTTGGCCTGGCTGATCTGCTGGATGAACTGCTCCGGCGGAATGCCGTAGCGCTGCGCCTGGAAGAAGATGCGCTCGGTCAGCTCCTGCTGCTCGACCGTGGTGTTCTCCGCCTCGGCGATCGCGTCGAGGAGCAGCTGGGTCTTCACCGAACGCTCGGCGGACTCGCGTGCTTCCTTGTCGAACTCCTCGCGGCTCGTACCCTGAGCCTCGAGCAGCTCGTTCAGCTTGGTCTCGTCGTGATCGAGCTCGTGGATCGCGTCGTGCAGCGCGCTGTCGACCTCGGCCTGGACGGCGGCCTCGGGAACCGGGATCTCGACGGTCTCGAGGAGAACCTCGAGGACCTTGTCGCGGATCTGGCCGGCCTGCTCGACCTGCTTGACGCGCTGGACGCGCTCGCGGAGGTCGGCCTCGAGTTCGCCGATGGTGTCGAACTCGCTCGCGAGCTGCGCGAACTCGTCGTCGGCCTCGGGCAGCTCGCGCTGCTTGACGGTGTTGACCTTGACGGTGACGACGGCTTCCTTACCGGCGTACTCGCCGGCGACCAGTGTGGAGGTGAACTCCTTCGACTCGCCGGCGGACAGGCCGATGATCGCCTCGTCGAGTCCGTCGATGAGTTGGCCGGAGCCGACCTCGTGCGACAGGCCCTCGGTGGCGGCCTCGGGAACCTCGTTGCCGTCGACCGTCGCGGACAGGTCGATGGAGACGAAGTCGCCGTCCTGCACCGGACGCTCGACGCCCGTCAGGGTGCCGAAGCGCTGACGCAGCGACAGCATCTGCTCGGCGATGTCCTCGTCGGTGATCTCGACGGGATCGACGGTGACGGCGATCTCGGAGAAATCGGGGAGGGTGATCTCGGGACGGACGTCGACCTCGGCGGTGAACGCCAGCTCGACGTTGTCCTCGAGCTTGGTGACGTCGATCTCGGGCTGGCTGATGACCTTGACGTCGTTCGCGGTCACGGCCTCGCTGTAGCGGCTCTGGATGGCCTCGTTGATGACCTGGTCCAGAACGGCGCCACGGCCGACGCGGGCCTCGAGGATCTTGCGAGGAGCCTTACCGGGGCGGAAGCCCGGGATGCGGACCTGGCCGGCGAGGGCCTTGAAAGCGCGGTCGAAATCAGGCTGGAGCTCCTCGAAGGGCACCTCAACATTGATACGGACTCGCGTCGGGCTCAGCTGCTCGACGGTGCTCTTCACGGACATGCTCCTTCTGTCGTGCTCTCTTGTCGGTCGTTCGTGTCACTACTGAGCGCGCTGACGCTGTTCGATCTGGTCGGGATGACAGGATTCGAACCTGCGACCCTCCGCTCCCAAAGCGGATGCGCTACCAAGCTGCGCCACATCCCGGTCGTGAAGGCACCGCATCCGACCGCGGGACCCATCGCAGAATCCTACGGCCCCCCGATTATGAAATCCAAAGCGAGGTCCGGTACAGTCTCATCTCGCAAGCCGCAGCACCGGTCGACACCGGCGCCGCAGCCGCAACGGGGATGTAGCTCAATGGTAGAGCCCCAGTCTTCCAAACTGGCTACGCGGGTTCGATTCCCGTCATCCCCTCCACGGAGGAAGCCCGCCGGGTGCGCACAGCACCGGCGGGCTTCGTCGTTCCGGACCGATCCCCCGACGTCCGGTTTCCGGCAGGTGACATGCACATTTCTGGACACATCGTCCCGAGGGGTGTCATCATGCCGTCGAGGTTGAGAAGCAGCCCCACCACAGGTCGTCCGAATGCGACCTCGGCTGCAGTCCGCCACCGTCTGTGACATCGACGGTTCACTACCGTCGGTCACATCGACCTCCGTGTCGGTTCCGTTCCGGCCGGCCCTGCCCACCCGCATTCCGACGACCGCACGTACCACCGCGTCGCCATCCCCGTCGTGTCCCCCGAGCGGACGCGACCGCGAACCGGTGGGGCGTCGTCGGATGACACCGCAGGGGGTGTCGAGGAACCGGCCTCGCCCCACCTCCGGCCGGCCGGAGTCGGGAACGGCTCCGGTCGGTCCCCGGTCCCCCACCGAACCCAGTTCTCCGGTGTGAAATCCGAGTATCGTCGTCTCACCCCCGTAGGTCAGCGGTCGGTCGAGAAGGCGCCGGCGTCTCCGACGGCGCCGGCTGTACCGACGGCGCCTCGCTATGCAGGGAGGCAACGATGCCTCGGTGGCACAGACCGAATCCCCAATCGCCTGCGGCCGCCGCGGGCGCCGGACACGGCCTCCCGACATCCGCTCCGACCGTCGGCGTCGAGGAGGAGTTCTTCCTCGTCGACCCCACCTCCGAACGGCTCACCGCGAGCAACGACCTCGTCGTGGCCGCCGCTGCCCGACTCGGACTCGACCTGGACTACGAGCTCAAACGCACCCAGGTCGAGGTGAACACACCGGTCTGCCACAGCTCGACCGAACTGCGCGCGCGTGTCGTCGAAGGCCGGACCATCGCAGCCGCGGCCGCGCGGGAGGCGCACGTGGGTCTGCTCGCGTCGGGTGTGTCGCCCATACTCCAACAGCTCGCGTCCGTGACGGATGTGCCGCGCTACCGGACGATGGCCGAGCGGTACGGACGTCTCGTCGAGGAGCAGGAGGTCTGCGGCTGCCATGTCCATGTCGGTGTCGCGGACCGCGAGACCGCCGTCCTGGTGTGCAACCACGTCCGCGTGTGGTTGCCCACCCTGCTGGCCGCGACGGCCAACTCGCCCCTCCATCGGGGCCGCGACACCGGGTACGCCAGCTGGCGGGCGATCATGGCCTCCCGGTGGCCGTGCGCGGGCCCTCCCCCACGTTTCACGTCGGCGGAGCACTACGACGCGATCGTCGCCATGATGATCGACAGCGGCAACATCCTCGATCCGGGCATGGTCTATTGGGACGTACGTCCCTCGGCGCATCTGCCCACCGTAGAGGTGCGGGTGAGCGACGTCCCGGCGACGGTCGACGAGACGGTTCTCCTGGCGATGCTCGTCCGCGCGCTCGTCGCCAACGCCGAACGCGAGGTCCGGGAGGGCACCGCTGCTCCCCCGGTCGCCGACGAGGTCGTCCACGCCGCCTATCTGTGTGCCGCGCGCGAGGGGCCGACCGGACGTGCCGTCGACGTGTTCACCGGGCGGCCCACCACCGCGCAGCAGTCCTTCCGCGCATTCCTCCGCCACATCGGCCCCCAACTCGAGGAGACCGGCGACCGCCGGTGCGCGGTGGCGATGTGGGAGGCGATCCTCGCCCGCGGCACCGGGGCGATGCTGCAGCGACGCGCGTTCACCCGCCGTCACGCCGTCGCCGACGTCGTCGATGCCCTGCGCCGGGCGTTCGTCGACGGACCGCAGACTCCTCCTCTGTCCGGCGGCGTCCACCCCGCCCCGGACGTCCCGGCGCTCTGATCCCACGACCTGCCGTTTGGAGCACTTTCCCTCGGGTATTCGCGACCACACGAGCACGACGAGGGAGCACCTATGCGCGCGATGGTCTATCGCGGCCCCTATCGGGTCCGCGTCGAAGAGAAGGACATTCCCCGGATCGAGCACCCCAACGACGCCATCGTGCGCGTCGAGTTGGCGGCGATCTGCGGTTCCGACCTGCACCTCTACCACGGGATGATGCCCGACACCCGCGTCGGTACGACCTTCGGTCACGAGTTCGTCGGGGTGGTCCACGAGGTCGGGCCGTCGGTGCAGAGCCTGAAACCCGGCGACCGGGTCATGGTCCCGTTCAACGTCTTCTGCGGGTCGTGCTTCTTCTGCGCGCGCGGCCTCTACTCCAACTGCCACAATGTCAACCCCAACGCCACCGCGGTCGGCGGCATCTACGGCTACTCGCACACCTGCGGCGGCTACGACGGCGGCCAGGCCGAGTTCGTGCGGGTGCCGTTCGCCGATGTCGGCCCCACCATCGTTCCCGACTGGATGGACGGCGAGGACGCCCTGATGCTCACCGACGCCCTCGCGACCGGCTACTTCGGTGCACAGCTCGGTGACATCGTCGAGGGCGACACGGTCGTGGTCTTCGGCGCCGGACCGGTGGGCCTGTACGCGGCGAAGTCCGCCTGGTTCATGGGCGCCGGCCGGGTGATCGTGATCGACCATCTCGAGTACCGACTGGAGAAGGCCCGGACCTTCGCGCACGCCGAGACCTACAACTTCGCGGAGTACGACGACATCGTCGTCCACCTGAAGAAGATCACCGGTCATCTCGGGGCGGACGTCGCCATCGACGCCGTCGGCGCAGAGGCCGACGGGAACTTCCTGCAACACGTCACAGCCGCGAAGCTGAAGATGCAGGGGGGCTCGCCGGTCGCGCTGAACTGGGCCATCGACGGTGTCCGCAAGGGCGGCACCATCTCGGTGATGGGCGCCTACGGCCCGATCTTCAGTGCCGTGAAGTTCGGCGACGCACTCAACAAGGGCCTGACGCTGCGGATGAACCAGTGCCCCGTCAAACGTCAGTGGCCGAGACTGTTCGAACACGTCCGCAACGGCTACCTGAAACCGAACGACATCGTCACGCACCGCGTCCCGCTCGAACACATCGCGGAGGCCTACCACATGTTCTCGTCGAAGCTCGACGGGTGCATCAAGCCGATCATCGTCGCCGACGGGAGCTGAGGAGGACCACCATGGCCTACACCGCGGGCAAGCCCGAACCGCCCGAGACCCCCGACCAGCTGCGGGCCCGCATCCCCGGGTGGGGAGTCGACCTGGATCCGCGCGACCGTCCGTCGGTGCCGAAGGAACGCTTCGCGCCCGAGGCGACCGGTGCGCACTGGGACTTCCCCGAACGCCAGCCGGGACACGAGACCCGCGAACGTTCGATCGAGCACGCCTTCGTCACGCCGGTCTTCGGCACCACGGCGCCGCTGAAGGGACTGTCCGGAGTGGTGCGCAGGCACGCCTACCGCCGGTACAGCGAGGGTCGCGCCGCGCACTGGTTGCTCCTGATCGGCGCCGACCGCATCGACGTCGCCGAGAGCCGGGTGCGGGCGCTGTTGCAGGGCCGTCCCGACAATCCGGTGACCGAGAGCGGCCTCCGGGCGGAGATCACCGCGCACGGTGGGGCGTCGCGACGTCGGAGTTCGCGTGCCGATGTCAATCACCAGTGGCTCGATCCGCTCGTCTCGGGTGCACCGTGGATCGCCGCGGCGGGTCTGGGCGCAGTGGCCGTCGGACGTTGGAAAGGGCGAGCACGGAGGTGAGGACCGGCACGTGGGGTCATCCCGAATCCAGCAACGACGTGTCACCTTTTCGACTCGATAGTGCAAAGCAAGAGTCAAGCGCAGGTGTGGGTCGTTCACGATATGAGACCGTCCCTGTTGTGAAGGACACCTCCGACGACCTCGCCCGGGACTGCTCACCGGGCTCCTCGGTCGTCGCCGCCGTCCTTCTCGACGCCACCCCGGACTGGGATCGGGTCGCGGCGGTGCTCGCGCCGGGCAACCACGAATCGCCCAGCTTCCGGCACCGGGTGGTGGAACTTCCGTTCGGTCTCGACCCGCCGCGACGCACCGGGCATCCGGACTCGGATCCACCCTGGCATCTCGAGCGGATCGCACTGCCCGCCCCGGCGAGTTTCGAGGAGGTACTCACCTACGCCCGGACCGCACCCGACCCCGCCGGTCTCCGGCACCCGCGCTGGGAACTGACCCTGCTCGACGGCCTCGACGGCGGCCAGTCGGCGCTGGTGATCCGTCTCCGCCACCTCGGCTCCGCTCTGGTGCCCGATCAGTCCGATTCCATGTTGTCGTGGGCGAAATCGGTATCCGAGCAGAGCGCCGAGTCGTTCCGCACCGCCGCACACGTGTTCACCTCGCTGGGCACCGGATTGATCAACGCCCTGCTCGGACGCACCTGCGACCGCGAGGAGCCCGCACCCCGCGCCCCGCGACTGCACGTACTCGACGCGGATCTCACCGCCCTGCGTCACGCCTGCGAACGCGCGGGCTGTCGCGTGTCGAGCGGGTTCTCCGCTGCGATGCTCCTCGCGTGCAGCGAGTACCGACGGCGACACGGTCGCTCGATCGACGGCCTGCGCGTCGTCGTCCCCGGGCCGGACGGCGGGGCGGTGCCCATGGCACCCGAGGATGCGGCCGACCTCCAGGCGATGGACGCGGTCGATCTCATGCGGCGCATCGACATCTCGTTCCCATCCTCCGCCGGTGCACAGGCCGGCATCGCCGTCGGTCCGCGGGACGTGGTGGTGTCCACGCTCCCCGGTTCCCACGCGCCGCTCTACGTCGGCGGCGCGAAGATCGAGCGGTACTACGGCTTCGGTGCGGCCGACGGCGCGATGATGACCGCGTCGGCGATGTCCTACCGCGACACCTGCTGCATGGGCCTGGCGGTGGACCCCACGGTCGTCCCCAACCGCGATTCGTTCGATTCGTGCCTGCAGGAAGGGATGCGCGCCGTCCTCGGGGAGTGACTCCCCGCGTCGGTACGCTGGAGGACAGGACCCTCCCCCACCGGAAGGATCGGCCGTGGAACTTCTGCTCATCCTCGCCGCCGTCGGTGCCGTGGTGTACTTCGTCTCCCGCTCCCAGAAGAGCACCACCCGTCACCGCACCGTCACCCTCGACGACGCCAAGGCCGACGCACGGCAGGCGATCGAGCGTCTCGGCGGCCAGATCTACAACCTGACCGGCACCGACGACGCCTCGCGTCAGGCGCTGGCGGACGCCTCCGAGCGCTTCACCGCCGCCGGCTCCCAGATCGAGCAAGCGAACTCGCCGATGCAGGCGCGTCTCGCCAAACAGACCGCGCTCGAAGGTCTGTACTACATCCGCGCCGCGCGACTGGCGATGGGCATGGACCCGGGGCCGGAGATCCCGACGCTCGACGGACAGAAGTCCGCCGGTGAGGTCACCGAGAAGCGCACCGTCGACTTCGAGGGCCGCACCATCGCCGCGTCGCCGTCACCGTCCTCCGCGACGCCGAACTACTACCCCGGTGGCCGCGTCGCGGGCCGGCCCGTCCCTGCGGGCTGGTATTCGGAGCCGTGGTGGAAGCCCGCCCTGGTCGCGGGCGCGTGGGGCGTCGGCTCGATGCTGCTCTTCTCGACGATGTTCGCCGGGATGGCCGGTGTCCCCTACGACGCGCAGGCATTCGAATCCGGTGTCGGTGATCCGTCGGCGGAGACAGGTACGGGCGACGACTTCGGCGGGGGCGACGAGTACGGAGGCGGTGACGAGTACGGAGGCGGTGACGACTTCGGGGGCAGCGACTTCGGTGGCGGAGACGGCGGCGGATTCGATTTCGGGGGCTTCGATTTCTGATCCGGGTCTTCCGAGTCGGGTCTTGTGAGTCGGGTCAGCTGGGCTGACAGACCGGGCACCAGAACAGGTTTCGCGCCTGCATGACCGAGTGCAGAACGGGAGTCCCGCAGATCCGGCAGGGTTCGCCGGCACGGCGATAGACGTACGTCCGGGGCCTGTTCTTGGCGTAGGCCGGTGCGCCGTGGTCGTGTTCGGGTCGCACGACGTGCATGCGCCCGTGCTCCACACCGACGTTCATCAGTTCGACGAGGTCGACCCAGATCGCGTCGAATTCGCTGCGGGACAGCTTGTTTCCCGGACGTTCGGGGTGGATGCCGTGACGGAAGAGCACTTCGGCCCGGTACACGTTGCCGACCCCGGCGATCACCGCCTGGTTCATGAGCAGCGCCCCGATCGCGGTGCGTGATCTGCCGATGCGACGCCACGCCCGCTCGGGATCGGCGTCGGGACGAAGTGGGTCGGGACCCAGTCGGGCCTCGATCGCCTCGACCTCGCCGGGGGTGAGCACCTCGCACGCCGCCGGACCTCGCAGGTCGCTGCCGTGGCGCGCGCCGATCATCCGCATCCGTACCTGTCCGACCGGTTCGCCGAGCGGCAATGCGCGGTCGGTGAACTCACCGTAGATACCGAGATGCACGTGGACGGCGAGACCGCCCTCGTAGTGATGGAAGAGATGCTTGCCCCACGCGTCCGCGTGGGTCAGGACGCGCCCGTTCACGGCGGCGGCACCGTCGGCGAACCGCCCCTGCGGACTGGACACCCGCACCGGCGCACCCGAGTACCACTCGTGGTGCAGCCGGGCGAGCCGGTGCAGGATGTGTCCTTCGGGCACGGATCAGGCAGGCGCGCCGGGAACTGCCGGGGCCTCGCCGGTCTTCTCGTACTCGGCGAGGATGTCGATGCGGCGCTGGTGACGCTCCTCGTTCGACCACTCGGTCGACAGGAAGGCGTCGACGATCGCGAGGGTCTCCTCGAGGCTGTGCATGCGGCCACCGATGCCGATGAGCTGCGCGTTGTTGTGCTCGCGCGCGAGCTTGGCGGTGTCGACGCTCCAGGCGAGGGCGCAGCGCGCACCCGGCACCTTGTTGGCGGCGATCTGCTCGCCGTTGCCGCTGCCACCGAGCACGATGCCGAGGCTGCCCTTGTCGGCGACGGTGCGCCGCGCAGCCTCGATGCAGAAGGCCGGGTAGTCGTCGAGGGCGTCGTACTCGAACGCACCGCAGTCGATCGGCTCGTGGCCGTTCTTCTTCAGGTGCTCGATGATCTCATTCTTCCGTTCGAAGCCCGCGTGGTCGGCTCCCAGGTAAACGCGCATGGGCCGAGTCTAACGAGGCCGGTCGGTGTGTCAGACGCCGACGGGTTCGCGGGCCTCCTCGGCCTCGAGTTCGCGCACGATCGGCAGCACGTTTCTGCCGAAGTACTCGACCTCCTCCTGGAAGTGCAGGAAGCCGGCGAGGATCAGGTCGACGCCGCGACGGCGGTATTCGACGATGCGGTGTGCGATCTGCTCGGGCGTACCGATGAGCTGGGTCTTGAAACCGTCGTTGTACTGGACGAGGTCCTCGAAGGTCGAGTCCGCCCACATGCCCTTCTTGTCGCCCGTGGACGAGCCGGCCTGTCGGACGGCGCTGCGGAAGCCCTCGACGGCCGGCTTGTTCGCCTTCTCCACGATCTCCCGGAGGGTGTCGCGGGCCTCCTTCTCGGTGTCGCGGGCGATGATGAACCCGTTGAGCCCGATCTTCACCTCGCGGTCGTGGGTGCGGGCGACCTCGCGCAGCTCGTCGATCTGGGCGGTGATGCCGTCGTAGTCCTTGCCGTTGCTGAAGTACCAGTCGGCGTACCGGCCACCGTTGGCGATGGCGGCGGTGGAGTTGCCGCCCTGGAACAGCTCCGGGTTCGGGCGCTCGGGGGTGTTGGCCGGCTTCGGCTTCAGTGTGAAGTCGTGGATCCGGTAGAAGTCGCCGCGGAAGTCGACCTCGTCCTCTGTCCAGATCTTACGGAGCACCTGCAGGAACTCGGCGCTGCGCCGGTAGCGCTCGTCGTGCTCGAGCCACGGCTCACCCATATGGGTGAACTCGTCCTTGAACCATCCGCTGACGACGTTGACCGCGAACCGGCCACCGGACAGCCGGTCGGCGGTCGCGCCGAGCTTGGCCAGCACGGCCGGCTGCCACAGACCGGGGTGGACGGCGGCGATGACCTTGAGTCGCTCGGTCGCGAGCAGCAGGGCGAGGCTGAAACTCGTCGACTCGTGCTGGAACTCCGCGCCGTAGCTGGCCTCGTACCGCACCTGGCTCAGTGCGTATTCGAAGCCGTTGTTCTCGGCCGTACGGGCGAGCTCGACGTTGTACTCGTAGTCCCAGCTCGTGCGCTGTTCGATGTCCGAGGTGACCAGGCCACCACTGACGTTGGGCACCCAGTAGGCGAAAGTGGTCTGATCGGCGATGCGTTCGGTCGACATGTGTTCATCCAAGTCCGGGACCTACCTCCTGCCCACCATAAGAATCAACGAGATCCGAACCGTGGACCGTCGGGGGCGGGTCGGAGCACACCCCGCCGGGGGCGGGTCGGAGCACACCCCGCCGGGGGCGGGTCAGAGCACGCCGTAGCGCGGCGGGTGGGTGCCGCTGAGGGTCCACCGGCCGATGTGCTGGAGCTTCCACCGGGTCGCGTCGTGCAGGGTGTGGGTGCGGGCGTCGCGCCAGTAGCGCGACAGGTTCGCGGCTCCC
Organism: Rhodococcus shunpengi; assembly: GCF_048381395.1. Classification (NCBI taxonomy): domain Bacteria; kingdom Bacillati; phylum Actinomycetota; class Actinomycetes; order Mycobacteriales; family Nocardiaceae; genus Rhodococcus; species Rhodococcus shunpengi. Next base: position 110,898 of record NZ_JBLWIU010000034.1, on the reverse strand, counting down.
GATGCGCTGCGGGTGCCGCCGAGTTCGAACAGGATGTTCGCGGTCTCGACGGCGGCGCGGGTCGCGGCGACCTTCGCGGTCGCGACCTCGATGGAGGCCGCGGCGGTGGTCTCCGCGGTCGGATTCGCACGTGCGCGGTCGACGGCCCGTCCCGCCTCCGCGAGCAGCGCCTGGGCAGCTCGGACGGTGACGGTGGCCTCCCCTGCGATCTGGACGAGCAGCGGATCCTCCACTGCGCGTTCCACATCCGCCTCGAAGTGCGGGCGCGCGCGACCTGCCTGGACGACGGCCTCGGCGAGCGCGCCGGTCGCGATACCCACGTCGATCGCCGAGTGCAGCAGCTGCGCCTGGGCGCCGTAGGTGGTGGGCGCTTCGAAGATCGGCGTGTACGGCACGACCGCCGCGTCGGGGACCTCGATGTCGTCGAGGGTGACGGTGCCGCTGGCGGTGGTGCGCTGGCCCATGCCGTCCCAGTCGTCGACGACCGTGAGTCCGGCGGTCTCGCGCCGGACGAAGGCGACGGCCTTCGGGGTCGACGCGTCGGTCGCGTCCGGATCGTCGGAAAGACTGGCGCGCACCGCGATCCAGTCGGCGAACAACGCACCGGTGCTGTAGAACTTGCGGCCGGTGAGGACGTAGCCGTCCCTCTGCCGGCGCAGCACCGTGCTGTCGATGTTCACCGCACGCGACCCGCGTTCGCTCTGGGCATTGGCGAACAGCGCACCGCCGAGCACCTCGCCGTAGAAGAAGCGCTTCTGCTCGTCGCTGCCCTGGGATCGGATCGCCTCGAGGAAGGTGAAGTGCGAGTGCGGGATCTGGGCGATACTCGGATCCGCCGAGGCGAGGATCCGGAAGATCTCGGCGACCACTTCGTACGGAGCGGCGATGCCGCCGTATTCGGTGGGCACGGTCACCGCGAGCAGTCCGGAGGCCGCGAGCGCGCGGATCTCGTCGCGCGGCAGTTCCCGTTCGGCATCACGACGTGACGCGCCGGCCGCGAACTCGTCGGCGAGCGCGGAGGCGACGCGCAGGGCCTCGTCGGTGTCGGCGAGGCGGGTCGCGGTGCGTGAGGTGGTCATCGCGTCACCTCCGGCGCGAGCGACGCGCTGGTTGTGACGAGCAGGGTACGGGGACAGCCATGATGCATCACGGTAGTCCGCGCCCGACCCGAAGCCGAGAATTGAATTCGGGGTGAGCACAAGTCTGTACGGCGGAGCGTTGCCACCTTCGGTCCCGAGCGTGGCGAACCCCGCCCCGGCAGGTCAGCGGCGCATCGCCCAGACTTTCGGGCCGCCGTCCGGCAGCTCCACGACACCGGTGACGACGAATCCGAGACGTTCGTAGAGCGCGACGTTCGCCTCCGAGGAGGTCTCCAGACAGGCCGCGACCCCCTGCCGTTCGGCCGCGCGAAGTCCTGGTTCGAGGACGGCCCGTCCCAGGCCGCGCCCCTGCGAGGCGGGATCGACGCCCACCGTGGCCAGGAACCACGCGGGCTCGCTCGGCTGCAGCTCCGCGGTGGCCTGCTCGGCCAGTTCGGCGGCGTGGGCACGATCGCCTCGCAGTTCCGTCACCCGCTCGGCGACGGACACGAACGCCTCCTCGAGTCCGGTGGAGCCGGGCGTCGTCCAGACGGCCACCGCATCGACGTCATCGGAGACCCACACCTCGCCGCAGCGCATGCCGATCTCGGTGAGGAAGAGCCCCTGCAGGTCGCGGACCCGGGTCTCGTGGTCCCGGCCGTCGACGGTGTAGCGGGTGAACGGATAGTCGCGGAACGCTCGTCCGAGCGTTGCCGTCGCTTTCTCGACATCGTGCACCGTCGCCGGCCGGACCACATGATCGTTCGACACGCCGTGGCACTCTACCGAGCGCCACGGCCGCACTCGGTCAGGAGAAGTCGGGCTCCTCGTCGCGGCTGCGCTTGAGTTCGAAGAAGTGCGGGTAGGACGCGAGGGCGACCACGCCGTCCCACACCTTGCCGGCCTCTTCGCCGCGCGGGATCTTCGACAGGACGGGCCCGAAGAAGGCGATGCCGTTGACATGGATGGTGGGCGTACCGACGTCCTGGCCCACCTTGTCCATGCCGGCGTGGTGGCTCGTGCGCAGAGCCTCGTCGTAGGCGTCGCTGTCGGCGGCCTCGGCCAGCGAGGCATCGAGGTCGAGTTCGGCGAGCGACGCGGCGATCACGTCCGCGAAGTCCTTGTTGCCCTCGTTGTGGATGCGGGTGCCCATCGCCGTGTACAGCGGGGAGAGGATGTCGTCGCCGTACTTCTGCGCTGCGGCGATCGCGACGCGCACCGGGCCCCACGCCTTCGTCATCAGCTCGGCGTACTCCTCCGGCAGGTCGCGCCCCTCGTTCAGCACGGCCAGGCTCATGACATGGAAACGCGCGTCGATGTCGCGTACCTTCGTGACCTCGAGGATCCAGCGCGAGGTGATCCAGCACCACGGGCACAACGGATCGAACCAGAAGTCGGCGGTGTCCTTGCCGGTCGTGGACGCGGCAGTCAGGTCGCTCAAGAGATCTCCTCACAAAAATTCGTACGGGCCGGACAACTACGAGCATGTTCAACGCGGTTCCGTCGACGATTCTTCCTGAACCGGGCCGTAGTGCGGGCGGTAGCCGTAACGTCGGAGCCGGGAAGCAGGTCCGGCACGCATCACAGTGGAGGCACCACGATGTCGGGTGAGGAAACGTTTCTGATCGTCGGCGCGGGTCTGGCCGGTGCCAAGCTGGCAGAGGAACTGCGCGCCCGCGACTTTCCCGGGCGCATCCTGCTGATCGGCGCGGAGGAGCACCTGCCCTACGAGCGACCGCCGTTGTCGAAGGACTACTTCGCCGGACGCAAGCAACTCGCCGACTTCACGGTGCACGACGGCGACTGGTACCGCGACCACCGCGTCGAACTGCTGCTCGGCACGAAGGTCACCGCGATCGATCCGGCCGCCCACACGGTGACGTTGCCCGACGGGTCGACGTTGCACTACGACAAGCTCGCTCTCGCAACGGGCTCGACGCCCCGCACGGTCCCGATTCCCGGAGCCGACGCCGAACGCGTGTACGTCATGCGCACCGTCGAGGACTCCGATGCGCTGCTCACCGCGATCCAGGGCGAGACCGACCATGCGGGATGGCTGGCCGTCATCGGCGCGGGATGGATCGGCATGGAGATCGCCGCGAACGCCCGCGGCCGGGGCGCGGGGGTGGTGATCGCGGAGACCGCGAAGCAACCCCTGCTCGGTGCACTCGGCGAGGAGATGGGCGCGGTGTTCGCCGACCTGCACCGCGCACACGGGGTCGATCTGCGGACGAACACCTCGGTGCGCGAGATCGTCGCCTACGACGGTCGCGCGAGCGGCATCCGGTTCGGCGACGACAGTGTGGTGCCCGCCGACGCCGTGCTGGTCGCGGTCGGGGCGCGCCCGAATGTCGACCTGGCCCGCGACGCCGGGCTCGCGGTCGACGACGGCGTGCTCGTCGACGCCTCGATGCGGACGAGCGATCCGGACATCGTGGCCGTCGGCGACATCGCCTCGGCGGAGCACCCGCTGCTCGGCACCCGGGTACGCGTCGAACACTGGGCCAACGCCCTGAACCAGCCGGCCGTCGCGGCCGCGACGATGCTCGGCCGCGAGGCAACCTACGTCCGGCTCCCCTATTTCTTCACCGACCAGTACGACCTCGGCATGGAATACGTCGGGCTCGCTCCCCGCGACGCGCGGGTGGTCACCCGCGGCGACGTGCAGGACCGGCAGTTCCTCGCGTTCTGGCTCGACGACGAGCAGCACGTCCGGGCGGGGATGAACGTCAACATCTGGGATGCCGGGGACGACATCCGCGCTCTCATCGCCTCGGGGCGGCCCGTCGACGTCGGCCGGTTGACGGACACCACGGTGCCGTTGTCCGACGTCGCTCCGTGAGGGTTCGCCGATCATGATGGGATGGACGCCGACCGACATTCCGTCGTGAGAAGGAGTTCTCCCGTGGCACCACCGAATCTGACCCGCGAGCAGGCCGCCGAACGGGCCGCGATCCTGTCCGTCGACAACTACAGCATCGAACTGGATCTCACCGACGGTGCCGGCGCGCCGGGCACCACGACCTTCCGGTCGGTGACCACCGTGCGATTCGACGCGACCGCGGGCGCCTCGACGTTCATCGACCTCATCGCGAAGACCGTGCACTCGGCGACCCTCAACGGCGAACCCGTCGACGTGTCCGGATACTCCGAGGAGACCGGCATCGCCCTCACCGGGCTCGCCGCCCACAACGAACTCGTCGTCGACGCCGACTGCCTGTACACGAACACCGGCGAGGGCCTGCACCGGTTCGTCGACCCCACCGACGACGCGGTGTACCTGTACTCGCAGTTCGAAACGGCCGACGCCAAGCGGATGTTCGCGTGCTTCGACCAGCCCGATCTCAAGGCCACCTTCGACCTGAAGGTCACCGCGCCGCAGGACTGGGCCGTGATCTCCAACGCCGACACCGTGCAGACCGCCGCCGCGCAGCCGGGTCTGCACATCTTCCGCACCACCCCGCGGATGAGCACCTATCTCGTCGCGCTCATCGCCGGTCCGTACGCGGTGTGGTCCGACGAGTACACCGACGAGCACGGCACGATCCCGCTGCGCATCTTCTGCCGAGCGTCGCTCGCGGAGTACATGGACGCCGACCGGCTGTTCACCGAAACCAAGCAGGGCTTCGGCTTCTACCACGCCAACTTCGGGATTCCCTACGCCTTCGGCAAGTACGACCAGCTGTTCGTGCCCGAGTTCAATGCCGGGGCGATGGAGAACGCCGGCGCGGTGACCTTCCTGGAGGACTACGTCTTCCGGTCCAAGGTCACCCGCTACTCCTACGAGCGCCGCGCCGAGACCGTCCTGCACGAGATGGCGCACATGTGGTTCGGCGACCTCGTCACCATGCGCTGGTGGGACGACCTGTGGCTCAACGAGTCGTTCGCGACGTTCGCGTCGGTGCTGTGCCAGGCCTCGGCCACCGAGTACACCAACGCGTGGACGACCTTCGCGAACGTCGAGAAGTCGTGGGCCTACCGGCAGGACCAGCTGCCGTCGACACACCCGATCGCCGCCGACATCCCCGATCTCGCCGCGGTCGAGGTCAACTTCGACGGCATCACCTACGCCAAGGGCGCGTCGGTGCTCAAGCAACTCGTCGCCTATGTGGGGCAGGAGCCCTTCCTCGCCGGCCTGCGCGAGTACTTCCGCGACCACGCCTACGGCAACGCCACCTTCGACGACCTGCTCGCCGCGCTGGAGAAGGCCTCCGGCCGCGACCTGTCGGACTGGGGTGCCCAATGGCTCAAGACCACCGGCCTGAACATCCTGCGACCGGACTTCGAGGTCGACGACCAGGGACGCTTCACGCGTTTCGCGGTGGTGCAGGAAGGTGCCCAGCCCGGCGCCGGTGAGTTCCGCGTGCACCGCCTCGCGATCGGTGTGTACGACGACGACGGCTCCGGCAAGCTCGTCCGCACGCACCGCGTGGAGATCGACGTCGACGCCGCCGAGCGCACCGAGGTCCCCGATCTGGTGGGTGTACCGCGCGGCGCGTTCGTGCTCGTCAACGACGACGACCTGACGTACTGCTCGGTGCGGCTCGACGAGGAGTCGCTCGCGACCGTCATCGACCGGGTCGGCGCCATCGCCGAGTCGCTGCCGCGCACCCTGGTGTGGTCGGCGGCGTGGGAGATGACCCGTCAGGCCGAGATGAAGGCGCGCGACTTCGTCGCCCTCGTGCAGCGCGGGATCGCCGCCGAGACCGAGGTCGGTGTCGTCCAGCGTCTGCTCATGCAAGCGCACACCGCGCTGGAGAGCTACGCCGACCCGTCCTGGGCCGCGGAGCAGGGCCGGGCGGACTTCGCCAACCGCCTGCTCGAGCTCGCCCGCGAGTCCGAGGCCGGCTCCGACCATCAGCTCGCGTTCGTCAACGCGCTCACCACCGCGTACCTGTCGCCTTGGCACACCGAGGTGCTCGAGGAGCTGCTGGGCGCCGATCCGGCGACAGTCGGCCTGCCCGGGCTGACGGTCGACACCGATCTGCGCTGGCGGATCGTCCAGGCGCTCGCCGCGGCGGGTGAGGTCGACGCCGAGGGTGTCGAGTCGCCGTTCATCGACGCGGAGGCCGAACGCGACCCGACGGCTGCGGGTGCCCGCCAGGCGGCGGCCGCCCGCGCGGCCCGTCCGCAGGAGGCCGTCAAGGAACAGGTGTGGCAGACGGTCGTGCACGACGACAGCGTCCCGAACATCACGGCGCGCGCCGTGATCGGCGGTTTCGCCCCGGCCGGTCAGGGCGAACTGCTCGAGCCGTACGTCGCGCGGTACTTCGCGGAGGTGCCGGGAGTGTGGGAACGCCGTTCGAGCGAGGTCGCGCAGACCGTCGTGATCGGGCTCTACCCGTCGTGGTCGATCAGTGAGCAGTCGGTGGCGGCAGCCGACGAGTTCCTCGCCGACGACCATCCGCCGGCCCTGCGGCGACTCGTCGTCGAGGGTCGCGCCGGGGTCGTGCGCTCGTTGAAGGCACGCGCGTTCGACGTGTCCTGACGCACCGACCTCACCGAACGACTGTGGGCGGTGCCCACATGAGACGACTGTGGCCCGCTGCCTCTCCTTCACGGAGTGGCAGCGGGCCACAGATGGTTCGTGGGCTCCGTATCAGGGAGCGACCATGGCGTTCGCGATGACGCGGACAGCACTGGTGATGCCGTCGAGCAGATTCCCCTGACCGAAGGACGACACGGCCGCGGTGACGCCGAGCTGCAGCACCCGGTCGGTGGCGCGGTCGGCGGCGGTGCGACCCGAGCGGACCTCGATGCTCCGCTGGTTCGGGAAGACGGCCACGAGGACCGAGTTGTCGGCGTCCGGCGTCGTCGGCATCAGGGCGTCGGTCGCCGCAGCCGGATTCACGTCGTCACCGATGTAGACGGTGAACCGCACGTTGGTGATCCGCATCGCGTGCGTGAGCGTGTCGTCGAGGGTGATGAGGTCGCGGTCCTTGAACGGCGCACCCGTGAAGGCCTGCCCGAGACCGCGCACGGCGGAGATGCGTCCGCTCGCGGTGAGTGCCGCACCGTGCGGCAGGTTCTCCGGCGCGACGGCCGGACGCTGGATCACGTCACCACTTGCCACTTGCGGTACCTCCGATCAGCTCCGCCGAGGTCAGAGCGGCATGACCGTGACCATGATGCGGGTATTTCCAGGGATGGGTCGATTCGTCGGTCGCGGTCCACAGGAGCGGTCCGTGCTCCCATTTCCGGTCGAGCGTGTACGGGTCGTCCGACGGCGTGGAGCCCGGGTACTTGCTCATGACGAAGGACAGCCCACCGAAGACCAAGACGATCAGCAGCGGGATGCCGACGAAGATCAGGGTTGTCTCGAGAATGCTCACAGCCAAACGTTAGCCCAGCCGGGCCCGAAAGGCCTCATACGCCCCGGAGAACGACCCGATCAGGCCGCGCCCTCCCCCAGATAGGGCAGCCAGGTGGGGTGCAACTCGGGCAGGGTCGCGAGCAGGCGCCAGTGCCGACCCTTGGGCGGATTCGGCACCACACGCAGGGTCCATCCGAGTTCGGTGAGCAGCTTGTCGGCCTTGCGATGGTTGCACGGCGCGCAGCACGCGACGCAGTTCTCCCAGGTGTGCTCGCCGCCGCGGCTGCGCGGCACGACGTGGTCGATCGTCTCGGCCTTGCCTCCGCAGTAAGCGCACCGGTTCCGGTCGCGGTGCATGAGCGCGGCCCGGGTGAGCGGCACCCGGGCGTGATACGGAACGCGCACGTAGTTGCGCAGACGGATCACGGACGGCAGTTGCACGGACCATTCGGCCGACCGCACGAGCGGGGCGAGCGGATCGTCGTGCACGGTATCGGCCTTGCCCCCGGCCATCAGGACCACGGCCCTGCGGGCGGGCAGGGCGGTGAGCGGCTCGTAGGTGGCGTTGAGCAGCAAGACTCGACGTTTCAACCAGTCGGGTACCGTCGCGGTGCTGTCGTGCACCACGCGCAGTGTGGTAGCCCCCGGCACCCCTGCAGGGGCGTCCGCGGGCGGGAGTTGTCGATGCGAGCTGCTGCTGTGCTTCATACGACCTCCGAAAAGACTGGGAACAGTGGACCACGGATGCTCCCGAATCGCACCCCGAATCAGCGGACCGGTCCAGGTCGGGCCGGTGAACATCCGGTGACGGTCCCGCCCGGCACAGCTCGTCGGGCGGTGTGCGGTCGGGAGCGGGCACAATGGACGGTCGAGAGGGACGGTGAACGAATACAGATGAGTGACGAGCAGACCTTCTACGAGGCGGTCGGTGGCGCCGAGACGTTCCGCCGGCTCACTGCACGGTTCTACGAGGAGATCGCACGGGACGAGATCGTCCGGCCCCTGTATCCCGAGGAGGATCTCGGTCCGGCCGAACGGCGCATGCGGATGTTCCTGGAGCAGTACTGGGGCGGCCCGCGCACCTACTCCGAGGAACGGGGCCACCCGCGGCTGCGCATGCGTCATCATCCTTTCCGGATCGGGCCGCTCGAGCGCGACGCCTGGTTGCGGTGCATGCACACCGCGATCGCGTCGATCGACGAGAAGACGCTCGACGACGAGCACCGTCGGCAGCTCGTCGACTACATGAACATGGCGGCCGACTCGATGATGAATTCCCCTATCTAGGAGTCGGCGTGTCCGGGGTCAGCGGCCCAGTATCCGGCGCAGGCGGTCCTCCACCTTCTGGGTGAACCGCGCCGCCGGAGACAGATGACGACGCAGAATGGCGTGCTTGCGCACGTATTCGGGGACCTCCCACAGAGCGGTGGTCCCGGCTCGGAAGAGCGCCGCGTCCCCGGCACGCAAGGTGCGCGGCTCGGAGTCGACGGACGAGACGACGACCGAGCCCTCCACGATGTGGACGATCTCGTCGACGCCGAAATGCCAGTCGAAGCGACCGGCCGTGCAGTCCCACACGTGTGTGGTGGTGGTGCGGTCGGCGCTGGTCGCCCACTGACCGCTGCGTGCCACGGGGGCACCCTCGCGGATCCACGCAGGATTGATCGGGTCGTCGCGCAGCTCCACGTCGTCCAGCCGGACCGCGACGATCGATGTCGTATTCATGCCGTTCGTCCTATCATGCGACCCGGTCCGGACGGAACGGCCGCGGGCACCGTTCGCCCTGCCTTTCGCCTTGTCGTCTGACACGATGACTCTCGTGGCCCACCCCGCAGCACCGACCTCCGGACGAGGCGACCCGACGGCGTCGTGGTGGCGCAACGCGGTCTTCTACCAGGTCTATCCACGCTCGTTCGTCGACGCGAACGGTGACGGCATCGGCGACCTCGCGGGTGTGCGCAGCCGCCTCGGCTATCTCGAACTGCTCGGTGTCGACGCGATCTGGCTCAACCCGGTGATGCGTTCGCCGATGGCCGATCACGGCTACGACGTCTCCGACCCCCGCGACATCGACCCGCTGTTCGGGGACATCGCCGATCTCGAAGCGCTGGTCGCCGACGCCCACGCCCGCGGCATCCGGGTGGTGATGGACCTCGTACCGAACCACGTCAGCGTCGAGCACCGCTGGTTCCGGGCCGCGCTCGAAGCCGGGCCGGGCAGCCGCGAACGCCGGCGCTTCCACTTCCGCGACGGGCGCGGACCGGACGGCAGCGCGCCACCGAACAACTGGCCGAGCGTCTTCGGCGGGCCGGCCTGGACCCGCATCACCGAACCCGACGGCACGCCCGGTCAGTGGTATCTGCACGTCTTCGCTCCCGGGCAGCCCGATCTGAACTGGGACGACGAGGAGGTCGTCGAGGATCTCGACAAGACCCTGCGGTTCTGGCTGGACCGGGGCGTGGACGGTTTCCGCATCGATGTGGCCCACGGCATGGCCAAGCCCGCGGATCTTCCCGACCACGACGGGTGGGAGACCAACGAACTGCTCGGGCACTCCCCCGCCGACCCGCGGTTCAACAATCCCGAGGTGCACGACATCCACCGCCGCATCCGGCGGGTCTTCGACGAGTACCCCGACTCGGTGGCGATCGGTGAGATCTGGGTCGACGACCACGAACGGTTCGCCGAGTACCTGCGCCCGGACGAACTGCATCTCGCCTTCGACTTCCACCTGACGCTGTCGGACTGGGACGCCGACGCCGTCCGCGACGCGATCGAGAAGGGCCTGGCGGCGGTGACGTCGGTGCAGGCCTCACCGACGTGGACGCTGTCGAACCACGACGTCGACCGCGAGGTCACGCGGTACGGAGACGGTGAGGTCGGGCTCGCACGGGCACGCGCGATGATCCTCGTCGCCCTCGCCCTCCCGGGAGCCGTGTTCGTCTACAACGGTGCCGAACTGGGGTTGCCGAACGTCGACCTGCCCGAGGAGGTGCTGCAGGATCCGGTCTGGGAACGATCCGGCCACACCGAACGCGGACGCGACGGATGCCGCGTGCCGCTGCCGTGGGAAGGCGAGGCACCCCCCTTCGGATTCACTTCCGCCGGGTCGGCGTGGCTGCCCCAGCCCCCGGAGTGGTCGGCCCTGACCGTCGAGAAGCAACTCGAGGATGCGAGTTCGACGCTCTCGCTGTATCGCCGGGCGATCGAGATCCGCACGGAGCGAAGGCGACCGATCAGCACGGAGCGAACGCGACCCATCAGCACGGAGCGAAGGCGGGCCGAAGGCGGCGAGATCGGCTGGTACGGAAGCCCGGCGGGGTGCCTGGCCTTCCGCCGTTCCGACGGCCTGACCTGTGTGCTCAACGCCGGCGACGTCGCGGTCGATCTGCCTCCCGGTGAGGTGCTGCTCGCGAGTGCGCCGCTCACCGGACACGCACTGCCGCCGGACGCCGCCGCCTGGCTGGCGTGAGACCTCGTCAGAGGACGCTCAGACCGAGCCCGCCGCCGCGTCGCAGGTAGACCGACCCGAAGCGGGCGTCGAGGCGCATCCAGGTGGCGTGCGCCCGCACCCGGACCACCTCGGTGGGATCGATGTCCGTCGAGTCGACGCTGTCACGACCGGCACCGGGCACGAAGCCCATCGCACCGAGCGCGAACACCATGCGCATCGGCACGCCCACGGTCGTCCCGGCGCCGCTCACCTCGAGAACCTCCTGGGCGAGCAACGACGCCGGTGGCCCTTGCGCGCCGTGCTCGCGGGTGAGCGCGACGCCGCGTTGCGCGAGTTCGACGAGGATCCGGGCCGGCACGTCGTCGACGTGGACGTAACCGTCGTCGGGCGGAAGTGCGCCGCGCCAGGCGGAATCCATCGCCCAGCCCGGGTCGACCTGGGTGCGCGGTTCGGACCCGGCGAGGAGCGCGGCGCGCAGCGATTCGGCGGCCACGCAGGTGTCGGCCGGAGCCACGGTTCCGCGGACGACGCGTCCGGCGAGTACCTCGAAACCGGTACGTGTCCACACGCCGAGCAGTCCGTCGCCGCGGCGACGCAACCGCACCACCGCGGCCTCGTCGAGACGCGCGGCCCGGGCCAGGAAGGCGGCGAGATCGACGCTGTCGTCGGGGCCGGCGAGCGTCAGGAGGCGCTCTGCGTGCCGGATCCGGTCGTCGGTCACGTCGCCCTCGTCACTTGCGGTGCCACCGTCAGTTTCGTTGCCACTGCCGCAGGAACTCTCGTTCGTCGTTGCTGAGTCGGCGCAGGCGCTGGGTCTCGATGTCGAACGCCGCGATCTGGGTGGACGCGACCACCGCCGGCGCCGAGTCGACCGGAGCACCGCTCGGCCGCACCTCGTACCCGATCGTGAAGTCGACGGCCCGCACCTTCTCGGTCCACATCAGCACGTCGAGCGGACCGTCGTCGTGGCGCAGCTGACCGCGATAGCGCACGTGGAGGTCGGCGATGACGGCACCTTCGCGCAGGTCGCGGGTGGGGCGACCGTCGGCGAACAGCCACGGGATCCGTGCTTCCTCGAGGAGCGTGACCATCCGCGCGTGGTTGATGTGCTGGAAGACGTCCATGTCGGACCACCGCACCATCACCTCGGTGTGGAAACCGAACTGTTCGCCCGCACCGCTCACTCGTTACCTCCGATCGGATGCGCCCGTGCGCACCATGCCCCTGATCTGTCGTGCCGCCACCGACAAGGTGGCGAGGTCCAGACTTCCAGACGCGAAGATCTCGTCGAGCGCCGCCCTCGCACGGACGAGTTTGGATCCGTTGGACGACTCCCAGTCCTCGATCATCTCCTCGGTCGATTCCCCGGGTTCGGCGCCGGCGAGCACGTCGAGGACGATCGAACGCAACGAGCCGTACAGGTCGTCGCGCAGCGCGAGTCGCGCCAGCGAATGCCAGCGGTCGCCCCGTTCGAGACCGGAGACCGCCGTGAGCAGGCGGTCGACGCCGAGTCGCGCGTCGAGGGCGTAGTAGAGGTCGGCGACCTCCGCCTCGTCGCGCTGCTCGATGTCGGCGATGTCGATGACGTCGAGCAGCGGGAACTGGTCGAGGAGCCGGAAGACCACGCCCGTCAGCTCCTCTGGTGCTCCCCGCTCGAGGAGCGGACGGGTGCGGCGCACGAAGTCCTCGGCGTGGTGCCCACGCATCCAGTCCGCGACCCGCGGTGCGAGACGCGCGAATGCGTCGCGGTAGCGGCTGATCTCGGCCCCGACCGCGAGGGGCTGTGGCCGCGTGGCGAGGAGCCGGCGCGACGCCCGGTCGAGCACGCGGCGGGATTCGAGCAGCAGGTCGTCCTCGATGTCGACGCGCAGCCCGGCGGTCCGGATCTCGTCCCACAGGGCCGGTAACCCGAAGATGGTGGTGACGGCGGCGTAGGCGCGGATGGCGTCGGTCGCCGTCGCCCCGGCCTCCTCTGCGAGCCGGTAGACGTAGGTGGGGCCGCCGTTGTCGACGGTGGTGTTGGCCAGCATGGTGGCGACGATCTGCCGGCGCAGCGGATGCGCCCGGATCCCGGCCCGGAACCGCTCGCGCAGCGCGGACGGGAAGTAGGCGGGGAGGATCGCCGCGAAGGTCTCGCTGTCGGGCAGGTCCGTGGCGAGCAGGTCGTCGACGAGGGCGAGTTTGACGTGGGCGAGGAGCTGCGACAGCTCCGGCGACGTCAATCCCTCCCCCGCCGCTTCACGACGGTCGAACTCGGCCTCGTCGGGCAGGGCCTCGAGGTCGCGGTCGAGTCCGCGATCGAGTTCGAGGGCCGCGAGCAGACGACGGTGTACTCCCAGCAGGGACGGCGCGACGGCCCGCTCCAGTCCGAGCACGGCGTTCTGGGAGATGTTGTCGGCCAGAACGAGTTCGGCGACGTCGTCGGTCATCGACGCGAGCAGCGGATTGCGGTCCTCCGCCGCGAGCTCACCGGCGGTCACCATGGCGTCGAGGAGGATCTTGATGTTGACTTCGTGGTCGGAGCTGTCGACACCGGCCGAGTTGTCGATCGCGTCGGTGTTGATCTTTCCGCCGGCACGGGCGAACTCGATGCGGCCGCGTTGCGTGACACCGAGATTGCCGCCCTCGCCGACGACTCGGGCGCGCAGCTCCCGCCCGTCGACGCGCACGCCGTCGTTGCTCTTGTCCCCCACGTCCGCATGGGTTTCCGTCGACGCTTTCACGTAGGTGCCGACGCCGCCGTTCCACAACAGGTCGACGGGTGCGCGCAGGATCGCGCGGATCAATTCGGGCGGTGGGAGTTCCGTGACATCGTCGGGCAGGTCGAGCACCGCCCGCGCCTCGGGGCCGACGGGCACCGACTTGGCCGTCCGGTCCCACACCCCACCCCCGGCCGCGATGAGCTCTGCCGAGTAGTCCTTCCACGACGATCGCGGCAGTTCGAACAACCGGCGCCGCTCCTCGAACGACCGCTCCGGATCGGGATCGGGATCGAGGAAGATGTGCCGGTGGTCGAAGGCCGCGACGAGCCTGATGTGCCGGCTGAGCAGCATGCCGTTGCCGAAGACGTCGCCGCTCATGTCGCCGATGCCGACCACGGTGAAATCGTCCGTCTGCGGGTCGGATCCGAGTTCACGGAAGTGACGCCGGACGCTCTCCCACGCACCGCGCGCGGTGATGCCCATCTCCTTGTGGTCGTAGCCGGCGGAACCACCGGAGGCGAACGCGTCGCCGAGCCAGTAACCGTATTCCGCTGCAACGGAATTCGCGAGATCGGAGAACGACGCCGTGCCCTTGTCCGCGGCCACCACGAGATACGGGTCGTCGCTGTCGTGACGCACGACCCGTTGCGGCGGGACCGTCTCGTTGCGGGCAGCATCGAGATTGTCGGTGATGTCGAGCAGACCGGCGATGAAGCGCCGATAGCACCGTTCGCCGCGCTCGCGGACGGCACGACGATCCGCCTCGGCGTCGCCGGTCGGACGGGGCGAGTGCTTGACGACGAAGCCGCCCTTCGCCCCCACGGGCACGATCACCGCGTTCTTCACGGCCTGCGCCTTGACCAGGCCGAGCACCTCGGTGCGGAAGTCCTCCCGGCGGTCCGACCAGCGCAGACCACCGCGGGCGACGGGACCGAACCGCATGTGGACGCCCTCGACGGCCGGGGCGTAGACGAACACCTCGAAAGCCGGTCGCGGCTGGGGTAGTTCGGCGATCCGCCGCGGCTCGAACTTGAGCGACAACGCCCGGCCGTCCGGACGCTCGTGCCCGATCCCGCCGGCCACGTGGAAGTTGGTGCGCAGGGTCGCACGGATCAGGGAGAACAGTCCGCGGAGGATGCGGTCGGTGGCCAGTGCGGTCACCTCCGCGATCGTGGTCGTGATTTCCTCGGCGATCTGCTGTTCGCGTTCGGCGGAGGCATTCTCCGGATCGAACCGGGACTCGAACAGTCCGACGAGCAGGGCCGCGGTGCGCGGGGCGCCGAGCAACACACCTTCGATGTTGTACTGGCTGTACGGGAATTCGGTCTGGCGCAGGTACTTCGCGTAGGCCCGGACGAGCACGACCTGCCTCCAGGTGAGCCCGGCGCGCAGCACGAGCTGGTTGAACCGGTCGGTCTCGACCGCACCCCGCCATGCCACGGTGAAGGTGTCGGTGAGGCGACCCGCCAGCGTCGGATCGGTCTCGACGATGTCGGGCTCGATGTCCTCGGGCAGGCAGAGCCCGAAATCGTAGATCCAGCAGTCGATCCCGTCCGATCGTGGCAGCCGGTAGGGTCGCTCGTCGACGACCTCCACGCCGAGGCTCTGCAACACCGGGAGGATACGGCCGAGGGTGACCGTCTCGTCCGCGACGTACAGGGTGAAGCGCAACGACAACGGATCGTCGGATCCCGGCCGGTACAGGTGCGTGTCGAGATCACCGGAGTCGAGCGCTTCCAGACGCCGCAGGTCGTCCAGGGCGCGTTCGGAGCCGAAGTCCTCCTTGTACGCCTCGGGCACGACCTCGGAGTACCGCTGCACCAGCAACGGATCGAGATCGCCGGTCGCGGCCGCCGCCTCACCGAGCCGATCGGCCCAGTTGCGGGTCACCTCCGCGAGCATCGCCTGGATCCGCAGACGGTTGTCCTCGGAGGTGTCCACCTCGCGACGCGCGCGACCGGAGAACCGGATGGTCACATGCAGCAACGCGAGGTCGCGTTCGGAGACACGCGCGGTGTAGTCGAGTACGCCGCCGCCGAACTCGCGCAACAGGATGTCCTGGATCGCGACGCGCACCTTCGTCGTGTAGCGGTCGCGCGGCAGGTAGACCAGGCACGAGATGTATCGCCCGTAGGTGTCGACGCGGACGAACAACCGCACCTGCCGGCGGATGTCGACCACCGCGGTGACGGTCTCGTAGAGGGTGTCGGTGTCCATCGAGAACAGTTCCGCGCGGGGCACCGTCTGCATGATCTCGAGCATCGCCTGACCGCTGTAGGACGACAGTTCGACCCGCGCCCGCGCGACGACCTCCCGCACCCGGCGCGACACCACAGGGATGTCGAGGATGTTCTCGTGCAGAGCGGTCACCGTGAGGACACCGAGGAAACGGTCCTCTCCGACGACCGCGCCGTCGGCGTCGAGCCGGGCGACGCCGACGAAGTACGGGTAGACGGACCGGTGCACGGTGGCGGGAAGCGCGCCCTGGGTGAGCACGAGCAGCGGGCGGCGGCCCGTGCCGACCTCACCGGGCAGGTCGAGCGGGTCCGCGACCGAGGCGTCCGTGCGCAGCACTCCCCTGCCGCTGCCGGGTACGGGTGTCGCACGGACATGGTCGGCGCCGCCGTCGGGTACGAAGTCGTATCGGCGGTAGCCGAGCAGTGTGAAATTCCCGCCGCTCAACCATCGCAGCAGCTCGGCGGTTTCGGTGAGCTGGTCGGCAGTGTACTGCGCGGGCGGATCGGCGGCCAGGTCGTCGAGCGCGTCCGCGAGGTCGCGCTGCAGGGCGTGCATCTCCGCGGAATCCGACGCCACCTGCCGCACGTCGGACAACACGCGCCGCAGGCCGTGATCGATCTCCTCGACCGACTCGTCGTCGACGGGCCCACGCAGCTCGATGTGCATCCACGATTCGGCGGCTCCGCCCGAGGCCCGTCCGCCTTCGTCGGCCAGGCTCTCGAGGTCGCCGTCGGCAGTGCGACGCGCCGACAGGACGGGATGGATGACCGTCCCCACCGAGACGCCCAGCCGGGAGAGCAGTGCCAGCACCGATTCGACGAGCAGCGGCATGTCGTCGGTGACGATCTGCACGGCGACGCCCATGCCGTCGGTGCGGCGCACGCCGACGACAGCGGTGTCCGGTGCGCGGCGGCGACCGAGGCGGACGTGCTCGAACGCGGCCGCGCCGTGGTCGGTGGTGAATTCTCCGGAGCCCTGATAGATCCGCTCGAGGACTGCCTCGGGGGGAGTATCACTGCCCGTTGAATTTGTCTGCGCCACAGCCGGATCGGCCATCGACACCCCTCCTGCTCTATCGGGCGGATACACCGCGCGCCGCGGACGGACTCGTGATCGAGCCTATCCGCGGCGCGCAGTCGGGGGGTCGGAACCGGCGGGTCGGTAACCGGCTCGGCCGGCCGACACGATGTACCGGCTCAGCCGGTGGGCGCGACGGCGCGGTGCCGGTCGAGCACCGCCCGTACCTCGTCGGTCAACGGCCGGGACGTATCGGTCTCGGGATCGAAGCCGACGAGCACTGTGTCGGCGACGGCGCACACCGCGCCCTCCCGGTCGAGGATCGTCTGGCGCACCGTGAACGAGCTCGTGCCGAGACGCAGCACCGCCGTCTCGACCTCGATCGGTGCCGACGAGTCCTTGAGCGGCCGCAGGAACTCGACGTCCATCTTCCGGACGACAACTGCGTCGCGCGACGGCAACTCGCTCAGGAAGAACTTGATGCGTCCTTCCTGCAGGTACTCGACGACCTTGGCGTTGTTGACGTGTCCGAGCCGGTCGGAGTCGCCCCAGCGCACCTCGATCGGGCACCGGTAGTGCCGGTGCCCGTCAGGCTCAGTCACGCGTGAGCTTCCGGTGCGTGACACGGTGCGGACGTGCGGCGTCCGCACCGAGGCGCTCGATCTTGTTCGCCTCGTAGGCCTCGAAGTTGCCCTCGAACCAGAACCACTGGCCCTCTGCGACGTTGCCCTCCCACGCCAGGATGTGGGTACAGGTGCGGTCGAGGAACCAGCGGTCGTGGGAGATCACGACGGCGCAGCCCGGGAACTGCTGCAGCGCGTTCTCGAGCGACGACAGGGTCTCGACGTCGAGGTCGTTGGTCGGCTCGTCGAGGAGGATCAGGTTGCCGCCCTCCTTGAGCGTGAGCGCCAGGTTCAGGCGGTTGCGCTCACCACCGGACAGCACACCGGCCGGCTTCTGCTGATCGGGGCCCTTGAAACCGAACGCGCTCACGTAGGCACGCGAGGGCATCTCGTTCTGCCCGACCTCGATGAAGTCGAGACCGTCGGAGACCACCTCGAAGACCGTCTTCTTCGGATCGATGTTCGCGCGGTTCTGGTCGACGTAGCTGAGCTTGACCGTGTCGCCCACCTTGACGGTGCCGCTGTCCGGCTCCTCGAGACCGACGATCGTCTTGAACAGAGTGGTCTTGCCGACACCGTTGGGGCCGATGACACCGACGATGCCGTTGCGCGGCAGCGTGAACGACAGGTCCTTGATCAGGACGCGGCCGTCGAAGCCCTTGTCGAGGTGCTCGACCTCGACGACGACGTTGCCCAGACGCGGCGGCGTCGGGATCTGGATCTCCTCGAAGTCGAGCTTGCGGTGCTTCTCGGCCTCCGCAGCCATCTCCTCGTAACGGGCCAGACGCGCCTTGTTCTTCGTCTGCCGGGCCTTGGCGCCGGAGCGGACCCACTCGAGTTCCTCGCGGAGCCGCTTCTGCAGCTTCTGGTCCTTCTTGCCCTGCACCTCGAGGCGCTCGGCCTTCTTCTCCAGGTAGGTGGAGTAGTTGCCCTCGTAGGGATGCAGCTTGCCGCGGTCGACCTCGCAGATCCACTGCGCGACGTGATCGAGGAAGTACCGGTCGTGCGTGACGGCCAGCACGGCGCCCGGGTACGACGCGAGGAACTGCTCGAGCCACAGCACCGACTCGGCGTCGAGGTGGTTGGTGGGCTCGTCGAGGAGCAGCAGGTCGGGCTTGCTCAGCAGCAGCTTGCACAGCGCGACACGGCGGCGCTCACCACCGGAGAGGTGGGTGACGGGCTCGTCCGGCGGAGGGCAGCGCAGCGCGTCCATGGCCTGCTCGAGCTGCGAGTCGAGATCCCACGCGTTGGCGTGATCGAGCTCCTCCTGGAGCTTGCCCATCTCCTCCATCAGCTCGTCGGAGTAGTCGGTGGCCATGAGCTCGGCGATTTCGTTGAAGCGGTCGAGCTTGACCTTGATCTCGCCGAGGCCTTCCTCGACGTTCTCCTTGACCGTCTTCTCCTCGTTGAGGGGCGGCTCCTGCTGGAGGATGCCGACGGTGGCCTCCGGATCGAGGAAGGCCTCGCCGTTGCTGGGCTGATCGAGCCCGGCCATGATCTTGAGAATCGACGACTTGCCCGCGCCGTTGGGTCCGACGACGCCGATCTTCGCGCCGTGGTAGAAGCTCATGGTGACGTCATCGAGGATGACCTTGTCACCGTGCGCCTTGCGCACCTTCTTCATCGTGTAAATGAACTCCGCCATGACCACCAGCGTATCGGGCGACCGTCGATAACCCACATCGTGCGAACACGACAGGTGGGGCCGGCGCCGGAGTCCGGCAGGTGCCGGAGCCTCCGGCCGGGTCACACCAGCTCCGCTGCCGGGGTCACAGCAGCTCCGCTGCCGGGGTCACAGCAGCTCCCGCTGTCAGGGGTGCAGCAGCTCCGCGACGAAGCCCGTGGTGTCGGGTAGCGACGCGAACATCGTCTCCGAATGCCCTGTCGGGTACGTCCTGAACTGCGCGTTCGCGCCACCGGCCCACAGGTCCGCGATCAGTGTGAACGCGAGGGGCGCGGGCACCGTCGCGTCGCGCAGGCCCTGGGCGAGGAACAGCGGCCGGTCGTATCCGGCGGTCGGCACGGCCAGGTAGTCGGTGAACGCCGCACGGAACCGGTCGTCGCTCAGCGGTCGAGCGAGGACCTCACCGACGCCGACCTCGCCGTACCGGTCGCTCAGGTCGTCGTAGCAGAGGCGTTCGGCGGCGTCGACGATCTCCCGTCCGAGGGGTGTGAGATATCCGTCGAGGTCCAGGGCCGGATCGGCGTCGCGCAGGCCCGCGAAGATGTAGGCGGCGAAGGTGGTGAGTCCGTCGAGACCGAGATCGGGAAGGCCCGGGAATCCGAGCGGGAACAGGTACTCGAGGTTGGACGGGGCGCCGGTCGTGAGCGTCCCGCGGAAGTCCAGTTCGGGTGCCCGGGCGGTCGCGGCGCGCGCGGTGTGCAGGCCGGTGTGCCCGCCCTGGGACTGCCCGATCACGACCCAGCGGTCGGACAGCGACGGTTCGACGGCGCGTCCCGCCCTCACGATGTCGATGACGCTGTTCGCGGCGCTCTGTCCGTCCAGATAACGGTGCAACCCGTCCGACCCGAGACCCGGATAGTCGGCTGCCACGACGGCGTAACCCTGCCCGAGCCAGTGGTCGAGATAGGCGGTGTCGCGCGGTGTACGCGGCAACCGCGAGGGTGCGCACGAATCGTCGAGGCCGACGGTGCCGTGCGCCCACGCGACGACGGGCCACCCTCCCTCGGGAGGCGTGCCGTGGGGAAGGAACAACGCCCCGGTCGCGGTGGTGGGAGCGCCGCTGCGCCACCGCGTGGTGTAGGTCAGGGCCCGCGCCGAGGACGCGCCGGGTAGCGACAACCCGAGCTCGAGCGGGGCGACATCGACGACGGTCCCCGGCGTGTCGACGACGGCCCCCGGTGCCGGACTCGCGTGCACCGCGGGAGGTGCGAGGAGTGGCGTCAGCAGTGCCAGTGCACAGGTGAGCAGCAGGGCCGGGACACGCGCGGTACGGGTCACGTCGTGGACGATACGGGTCGTGCGGCCGGTGCGTTCGCATTCGTCCGATTCGCCGGATCGGGATTGAGTGATCCGCAGGACGGGCACCCTCCAGGCATGACATCCCATTCCCACGGATCCGCGCCCGCCACATCCCCCGCGACCCGCACCGGGCGCGACATCGCCCGCGTCGTGGCCGTGGCGGTGAGCGCTCCGCTTGCCGTCGTGGTGTCGTTCTTCGGTTCGGGTGCGGCCGGTGGGACGCCGGTCGCGGAAGCTGCAGGTGGTGCGTTGTCGGCGGATTCCACGGCGGTCGCGCCCGGAGGCCCGGCCTTCTCGATCTGGACCCTCATCTACGCCGGTCTGCTCGCGCTCGCGGTGTGGCAGGCACTGCCGGCGAACCACACCGACGCGCGTCAACGCGCCGCGGGCTGGTGGATCGCTGCGTCGATGCTGCTGAACGCAGCGTGGATCACGGCGATCCAGTTCGATCAGGTCTGGCTGAGTGTCGTGGTGATCGTCGCGCTGCTCGCCGTGCTCGTCCGGGTGTTCCTGATCTTCACGCGCGTCCTGCCGTCGAGCAGGCTCGAAGCGGTGGTCGTCGACGGCACGATGTTCGTCTACCTGGGCTGGGTGTCGGTGGCGACCGTCGCCAACACCGCCGCGGCGCTGCGTTACGAGGACATCGATCCGTTCGGCTGGGGAGCCGACGTGTGGGCGATCATCGTGCTGGCCGTCGTCGCCGCCGTCTCCGTGGTCCTCGCGACGGCAGGTCGGGGCCGACTGGCCGTGACCGGTGCGCTCGTGTGGGGTCTGGCATGGATCGCGGTCGCCCGCACGGGTGACGGCGGTCTGGTGTCCACTCCCGCAGCGGTCGCCGCCGTGACAGCCGCGGTCATCGCGGTCGTGGCCACCGTGGTGGCGCGCATCGGCGCCGAGCGCTCCCCCACCCGCACGACAGCAGCCGCCTGATTCCCTCGGACGTGCACATCTCGTCGGTCCGCTTCGGCGTGGCGCGACGAGATGTGCGCGTCGGAGCGGGTGCGGTCAGCGACCCTCGTGGTCGCGGCGCGCCAGCTCCGCGAACATCGCGTTGTGTGCCGCGAGATCGGCGTCGTCGTCACGCTCGGCGGCCCGGTCGACACGTCGCGCCGTGCGCCGGTCGCTGCGCGACCACTGGACGAGCAGAGCGAGCATCACGAGCACGAGCGGGATCTCGCCGGCCGACCACGCGATGCTGCCGCCGACCTTCTGATCGGAGAACAGGTCGTAGTTCCACGGCAGTGCCAGGCCGCGGTAGTAGCTCTCGGCCATCACCGTGCCCATGCTCATGAGGGTCACGCCGAAGAAGGCGTGGAACGGGAGCGAGCCGAAGACCATGGCCAGCTTCGTCACGGGCTGCAGATCGCGCGGCGACGGGTCGACGCCGATCACCACCCAGTAGAAGAGGTAGCCGCTCAGCAGGAAGTGCAGGTTCATCAGGACGTGCGCGGTGTGGCTGTCGATGAACGTGGTGAAGATCCCACCGAGATACAGGGCGTAGAAGCCGCCCACGAACATGACCGACGCGACGATCGGATGTGTGAAGAAGCGCGACGGCGGGCTGTGCAGGAACTCGAGGATCCATTCGCGCGGTCCGGGAGGGGCGTTGCGTCCGGCCGGCTTGAACGCACGCAGGGCGAGGGTCATCGCCCCGCCGAGCGCCAGGAGCACCGGGGCGAGCATCGACAGGGCCATGTGCGCGCCCATGTGCACGCTGAACATCGCCGGCGAGTACATCCCGACGCCCGAACTGGTGGCGACGAACAACACGAAGCAGCCCGAGAACCAGGCGATCGAGCGGCCGATCGGCCACGAGTCGCCGCGCTTGCGCAGCGTCCACAGTCCGACTGCATAGGCGGCGGCGAGCACGAGAGCAGCCGTGCCGAAGATCAGGTCGAAACGCCACTGCCCGAAGAACAGGCTCACGAACGACGGCGGTACGTCGAGCTGGTAGCCGAGCTCGACCTCCTGGATCGTCGGCACCGTAGCCGGCGGCGGCGGGGGCGTGCGGCCGAGTCCCACGGCCAGACCGATCGTCGCGGCGAGGACGAACGCCTCGACGAGGGTGAACCGCACGAGCGCGGACCGGCTGGTGGGGTCGGCTTCGAGTGCCGGCAGTGCCCGGCGGCGCTGCGCCCAGCCGAAGATGCCGAGCAGGACCAGCGCGACGATCTTCGCGAGCAGCAGCCTGCCGTAGGTGGTCGTGGTCAGGTCGTCGAACGACATGCGGACCGCGGCGTTGATGACGCCGCTGACGGCCATGACGACGAAGGCGAGTCCGGCGACGAAGGAGAACCGCCGGGCCGCGATGTCGGTGTGCTCACCGCCCCGCATGGAGTGCGCGAGCAGGGCGAACAACCCGCCCGCCCAGACGGACGCCGCGACGAGGTGCAGCACGAGGCTGTTGGTCGCCATGTCGTGCGAACCACCCGACGATGAGTGCCCGGTCAGGGCGATCGGCATGAGTGCGACGACCGACAGCAGCAGCAGATAGGGCGTCCACGACCAGCGCACCGTGAGCCGGATCAGCAGGGCGGTGATCAGGGCGAGCACCGTCGTCCAGGCCCAGGCCGACGCAGCCTCCACCTGACCGAGCGCCGAGAAGAGGTTCTCCGGCCGGATCGCCTCGCTCAGCGGGCTGCCGGAGGTGTCGGACAGGGTCAGCGGCACCATCAGCGCCGCCGTGACCGCCCACACCGTCGCCGCGACGCCCGCGGTCCGCACGGCGCGGTAGCCGCCGACGTCGAGCACACCCCCTCGTTGCGGGGGCACGAGGAAGGCGGCGAAGAACAGCGATCCGATGGTGATGACGGTCGCGATCTCGGAGATCGCGCGGACCGCGGGCAGACCGTAGGTGGTGAGCGGACCGGGGTCGGGGATGCCGAGCAACACCAGAGCCTGCGCAGCGGACAGCCCGACCGCGAACGCCGCGACGAGGGCGGCGAGGAGGCCGAGGAGGATCAGCAGTGCCGGCGGGTTTCCCCTCGTAGGGGCGGGCGCCGGAGGCTGCGCGGGAGACGCGAGCTCGGATGTTGCCATGCCTACCAGGGTAGGACGTCCACGCCATGACCTACGACACGCCGTCGGAGCCCTCCGGGGCCGGTAGCGGTGCCTGTGACGACGTCGACGGCGTGCTGCAGCGCGAGGAGTGTGTCGGCCGCCACCATCGCGTCGCAGTGCGGGAGCGCCGCGGACATCGACCCGGTGGAGGGTGTGAATCCGGACTGCCCGGCCCGGGGGTTGAGCCACACCACCCGGTGGGCGCGGCGCCGGATCCTGGCCAGGACGTGGGCGAGTGCGGTGGGATCGTCGCTGTCCCAACCGTCGGACGCGACGACGACGATCGCTCCGCGCAGCAGGTGTCCGTGATGGGAGGCGACCACCTCGGCGAGGGATCCGGCGATGCGCGTGCCCCCGAACCGGGTCCGCACACGCTCGTTGGCGACGTCGATCGCCTGCTCCACCGACCGGTGCCGCAGGACCGGGGTCAGACGCGTCGCTGTGGTGGAGAACACGAAGACCTCGGCCGTTCCGGTGTGCGCAAGAGCACGGACGAGATGCAGATACACCCCGACGTAGGGGCGCATCGACCGGCTGACATCGCAGAAGACGACGATCCGCCGCCGCCGTCGATCGGGGCGGGTGCGGATCAGCCGGAGCGGCTCGAACCCGGTACTGCGCGAGGCGGCGATGCTCGCCCGCACGTCGACGCGACCGGTGCGGCGTTCGACCCGGCGACGGGTGCGGCGGGTGGCCCATCGGACCCCGGCCTCCTCGATCCACGATTCGAGCAGTGCGAGTCGTGCGGGGTCGAGGTCGTCGAACCGCTGGTCGGCGATCGCCGCCAGTGCGCTCGCGACCTCGCGGCCGGGCCGATCGGCCGCCCGCTCCCCCTCCGCCGATTCGACGACGGTCCGGGTGACCCATGGGACGTCGTGGCCGCCGGCCGGAGCGTCCCGTATGCGGCGGGGCGCGTCCGTCGTGGGCGCCGCGCGCGGGCCGTCGTCCTCCGGCCCGGTGCGGCGGGCGTGTGGGTCGAGTGGGAGCGGAGCATCGCCGAAGATGCGGTCGAACACCGCGTCGAAGGTGGCGAGGCTCTCGTGCCGGTCGACGAGCGTGAGCCGCGCCGTCCAGTACAAACGGCTCCGGGTGCTCGGGGGGCATACGCGCAGAGCACGCGTGAGGGTCGCCGCTCCGTCCGCCGGTACCACGATCCCGGCGGACCTGAGCCGGTCGACCAGTCCGACCGCGAAGGCTGCGTGATCGACCCCGGGAAGCAACCGAGCGCTCACGACACCTCGGTGGAGACGAACCGGGTCAGCGCCTCCCCCAGCGCATCGACGTCGTCGGGAGTCTTCGCCAGTGCCGCGAGCGACATCGCCGCTTCGGGCCGGACGAGGTCGGCGACGCCGAGCGCCGCGAGGGCCGATACCCAGTCGATGGTCTCCGCGATCCCCGGCGCCTTGTCGAGATCGAGCCCGCGGGCCACCGCGACGAAATCCGTGGCACGTTCGACGAGCGCGGCGTTCGCCGACGGTACCGTGCGACGCAGGATCGCCACCGCGCGGGCACGGTCGGGAAAGTCGATCCAGTGGTACAGGCAGCGCCTTCGCAGTGCGTCGTGCAGGTCGCGGCTCCGGTTGGAGGTGAGCACCACGACGGGCGGGCGGGTCGCGGTGAGGGTGCCGAGCTCCGGGACGGTGACGGCGAACTCCCCCAGGAATTCGAGCAACAGCGCCTCGAATTCGTCGTCGGCGCGGTCGATCTCGTCGACGAGCAGGACGGCGGGTCTGTCGCCGCGATGGCGGACGCAGCGCAGGATCGGGCGTTCGAGGAGATACTCCTCGGAGTACAGGTCGGCCTCGGCGGGAACCTCGCCGCGCGCTTCGGCGAGCCGGATCGCGAGCAGTTGACGCTGGTAGTTCCAGTCGTAGAGGGCCTCGGCGACCGACAGTCCCTCGTAGCACTGCAACCGGATCAGCGGGCTACCGAGGATCTGCGCGAGGACCTTCGCTGCGGTGGTCTTGCCGACCCCGGGTTCGCCCTCGAGCAACAGTGGTCGGCCCAGCGCGACCGCGAGGTGGATCGCGGCGGCGGTGCCCTGATCGAGCAGATGGTCGTGGTCGTCGAACCTGGCGACCACGTCGTCGACGTCGGTGAAGATGCCCGGGGACGACGGATCGCTCACGCCACGTCGTCCTTCTCGTAGCGGCGGCGGCAGCCCGGGCAGCAGAACCACACCGTCCGCCCGGCGACGACGAGGTGCGGGGTCGACTCGGTGACCGTGACGGTCATCCCGCACACCGGGTCGACGGCCGTGCGCGGCTTCGGGCCCGTCTCCCTCGGCACCTCGATGCGTTGCGCGCTCTCCTCGGAGGATCGGGCCAACCCACCGCTGCGCGCGACCCGCACGATGTCGGCGACGATCGACAAACCGATCTCCGCCGGGGTGCGGGCACCGATGTCGAGGCCGACCGGGGTGTGGATGCGGGCACGCTCCTCGTCGGTCGGCTCCACCTCGTCGAGCACCGCGGCACCCCGGGTGCGACTCGCGACCAGGCCGACGTATCGGCTCCCGGCATCCAGAGCCGCACGGATCACACTCGCCTCGTCGCCCCCGTGGCTCGCGACGATCACCACCGACGCCTCGGCGGGCACGCGCGTCCCCCGGATCGGTTCCACCGAGTACTCGACGCGCCGCGCGAAGTCGCCCACGGCCTCGGCGACGGGCGAGTCCCCGAAGACGGCCACCACAATCGCGGGCATCCGCGGTTCGAGGAAGATCTCGGTGGCCCCACCGGACATGCACGGGTTGACCGCGATCGTCGCTCCCGGGGCGTCGGGGAACTCGCCGGCCCCGGCGGGCAGCACCCGCAGGAGCATGCTCTCCCCTCGTGCGAGCACCGTGCGGGACGCTTCGCGCACGGAACTCTCGGTGCACTGCCCGCCGACGAACCCCTCGATCGTGCCGTCGGCGAGGACGAGTGCCCGGTCGCCCGAATGTGCGGACGTCGGTGGTTGCGCCCGCACGACCGTCGCTTCGACGAACGGTCGTCGTTCACTGCGCAACTGCTCCGCCCGCACCGCGAGATCCATGTCCCCGTCCTCCGATCGCTCCACTGGCATCCTCCGGTCGCGTCGCTCAGATCGGCGGGGTCGCGCGGCCCTGCATGGCCTCCCACACCCGCGACGGCGTCAGCGGCATATCGGCGTGCCGGACGCCGAACGGCTTCAACGCGTCGACGACCGCGTTGACGATCGCGGGTGGCGAACCGACGGTGGCGGATTCGCCGATGCCCTTCGCGCCGATCGGATGGTGCGGCGACGGGGTGACGGTGAACGCGGTCTCGAGCGTCGGCACCTCGAGGGCCGTGGGGATCAGATAGTCCATGAACGAACCGCCCAGGCAGGTGCCGTTCTCGTCGAACGCGATCATCTCCATCAGGGCCATGCCGATCCCGTCGACGATGCCGCCGTGCACCTGACCCTCGATGATCATGGGGTTGATGCGGGTGCCGCAGTCGTCCACCGCCAGGAACCGGCGGATCTTCACCTGCGCGGTGCCGGGATCGACGTCGACGACGCAGAAGTAGGCCCCGTAGGGGTAGGTGAGGTTCTCGGGGTTGTAGCAGATCTGCGCTTCGAGACCACCTTCGAGACCCTCCGGCAGGTCGCCGGCGCCGTGGGCGCGCATCGCGATGTCCTGGATGGTCACCGACGCTCCCGGGTCGCCCTTCACGTGGAAGCGGCCCTTCTCCCATTCGAGGTCGGCGACCGAGACCTCGAGCATGCCCGCGGCGATGATCTTCGCCTTGTCGCGCACCTTCCGCGCGACGAGCGCGGCGGCCGCCCCGGACACCGGTGTCGATCGACTTCCGTAGGTGCCGAGCCCGAACGGGGTGTTGTCGGTGTCGCCGTGCACGACGTCGATGTCGTCGGGCGGGATGCCGATCTCCTCCGCGACGATCTGCGCGAAGGTCGTCTCGTGCCCCTGTCCCTGCGACTGCACCGACAACCTCACGACGGCCTTGCCGGTGGGATGGACGCGTAGTTCGCATCCGTCGGCCATGCCGAGACCGAGGATGTCCATGTCCTTGCGCGGACCGGCTCCGACGGCCTCGGTGAAGAACGACATGCCGATACCCATCAGCTCACCCCGCGCGCGGCGTTCGGCCTGTTCGCGGCGCAGTTCGTCGTAGCCGACGATGTCCATGGCCTTGCGCATGGTGGTCTCGTAGTCGCCCGAGTCGTACTTCCAGCCGGTCTTGCTCGTGTAGGGGAACTGATCGGGGCGCAGGAGGTTCTTCAGGCGCAGTTCCGCGGGGTCCATGTCGAGGTCGTGGGCGAGGCAGTCGACGAGCCGTTCGACGAAGTACACAGCCTCGGTGATGCGGAACGAGCAGGCGTAGGCGACGCCGCCGGGTGCCTTGTTCGTGTAGACGGCCGTCATGTGGCAGTAGGCGGCCTCGATGTCGTAGCTGCCGGTGAACACACCGAAGAAGCCGGCCGGATACTTCACCGGGGCGGCGGTGGCGTTGAAGGCGCCGTGATCGGCGAGGACCCGCGACCGGATCGCGAGGATGCGGCCTTCCTTCGTCGCCGCGATCTCGCCGACCATGATGTAGTCGCGCGCGAAGCCGGTGCTCATGAGGTTCTCGCTGCGGTCCTCCATCCACTTGACCGGGTGCCCGGTGACCAGCGAGGCAACGATCGCCCCGACATAGCCGGGGTAGATGGGGACCTTGTTGCCGAATCCCCCGCCGATGTCGGGTGAGATGACGCGGATCTTGTGCTCGGGCAGACCCGCGACCAGCGCGTACAGCGTGCGGTGGGCGTGCGGGGCCTGCGTGGTGGACCAGAGCGTCAGCTTCCCGGAGATCCGGTCGTAGTCGGCGACCGCACCGCAGGTCTCCATCGGCGCGGGATGCACGCGTGGATAGACGATCTCCTGCCGGGTGACGACGTCGGCCTTCGCGAAGACCGCGTCGGTCGCCGCGGCATCGCCGGCTTCCCAGTCGAAGCAGTGGTTGTCGGTTTTGCCGTCGAGATCGGTCCGGATCACCGGTGCCTCGGGCGACAGGGCCGTGCGCACGTCGACGACCGGGTCGAGCATCTCGTAGTCGACGTCGATCAGTTCGAGGGCGTCGCGCGCCGAGTAGTGGTCGTCGGCGACGACGAAGGCGACCTCCTGACCGTGGAAGCGCACCTTGTCGGTGGCCAGCACGGCCTGTACGTCGTTCGACAGCGTCGGCATCCAGGCGAGCCCCTTCTCGGCCAGATCGGCGCCCGTGATCACCGCCCGCACCTTCGGGTGCGCGAGGGCGGCGGACGTGTCGATGCCGTTGATGCGAGCATGCGCGACCGGCGATCGGAGCACCGCGAGATGCAGCATGCCGGGCAGCCGGACGTCGTCGACGTAGTTGCCGCGGCCGCGCACGAACCGCGGGTCCTCCTTGCGCAGCATCCGGCCGTGTCCGCACGGCTTGCGATCGTTGTCCTGTTCCTCCGGACGTGTGTCCGGTTCGACCGCGGTCATCACGACACCTCCGTGGGTTGCGCCTTCGAGGAGTGTTCGGCGGCCCACCGGACCGACCGGACGATGGTGGTGTAGCCGGTGCAGCGGCAGATCTGCCCGGAGATCGCCTCGCGGATGGTCGCCTCGTCGGGGTCGGGATCGCGGTCGAGCAGGGACCGCGCGGTGATCATCATTCCCGGGGTGCAGAAGCCGCACTGCAGTCCGTGGCAACGCACGAAGCCTTCTTGCACGGGGTCGAGGACACCGTCGCGTTCGAGTCCCTCGACGGTGAGCACCTCGTGGCCGGCGGCCATGACCGCCAGCGTGGTGCACGACTTCACCGGCTCGCCGTCCACGGCGACGACACACGTTCCGCAGTTGCTCGTGTCGCATCCCCAGTGCGTTCCGGTCAGACCGAGGTGGTCGCGCAGGAAGTGCACGAGCAGTGTCCGGGGTTCGACGTCGGCGGTGACACTCTCGCCGTTGACCGTCATCGAGATCTGCATCGGTTCACACCCTTTCGGTGACGCCGAGACGTTCGGCGGATCGGCGCAGGGCCCGCACCGTCAACTCCGATGCGAGGTGACGCTTGTAGGCGGCGGTGCCGCGCTGATCGGTCTCGGGATCGCATGCCGACGCGGCCGCCGCTCCCGCCTCGCGGAACAACTCCTCCGAGACCGGCGAGCCGCGCAACAGCTCGGACACCCTCGACAGCGCCGCCTCGTCGGCGCGCACCGCCGTCAGCCCGACACGCGCGTCGGCGATGCGTCCGTCGTCCGACATCCACAGCGCGGCGCCCGCCGCGGCCACCGCCCAGTCCCCCGCGCGACGCTCGACCTTCTCGTACGCGCTGGAGGCGGTGCCCTTCCGCGGCAGTCGCACCTCGACGAGCAACTCGTTCGGAGCGACGGCCGTCTCGTAGGCACCGAGATGGAAGTCGTCGAAGGCGAGCTCGCGCACCCCCGCCGGCCCGCGGACGACGCATGTCGCACCGAGCACCGCGCAGACCGTCGACAGGTCCTCGGCGGGGTCGGCCTGGCAGATCGACCCTCCGAGCGTCCCGCGATTGCGGACGACCGGATCGGCGATGACCTTCTCCGCGTCCCGGAAGATCGGGAAGATGCCGGCGAGTTCGTCGGATTCGAGCAGTCGACGGTGGCGCACGAGGGCACCGATGCGAACGACCTCGGGTTCGACCGTGATGTGGTCGAGTTCGTCCCCGAGGTCGTTGATGTCGATCAGGTATTCCGGATTCGCGAGCCTCAGTTTCATCATCGGGAGAAGGCTGTGTCCGCCGGCGACGACGCGGGCACCTTCTCCGTGCCGGTCGAGCAACTCGACGGCGTGCTCCACTCCGGTTGCGCGCGCGTATTCGAACGGGCCAGGAACCTGCATGAAGAACTCCCACCCTCGGGCGGACGCATCGGTTGTCCCCCGCCGATCCGTCCGCACTTCCCCCTTCGGCGCCCAGGTTAGTCCCGAGCCACGATCCGTGGGGCGAAACGGACGATCTGGACCGAACCCCCATGTCCGGGGCGGCGAGTGGAGAGCCGACCGTCCTCGTCAGGAGCTCTCGGCGGCGCGAGCGGATAGCGTGGAAGGAGCCGACCGGCCGACGCGACGGGAGCACCACGCATATCCATGGACGTGATCAACGAATTCATCATCGGCCAGGCCGCAGCCCTGTGGGTCTACCCGTTGCTCTTCGCCGTGTGCACGCTCGACGGCTTCTTCCCACCGGTGCCCAGCGAGACCGTCCTGGTCACCCTGTCGTCCCTCTCGGGTTCGACGGGACGTCCCTATCTGTGGATCGTCATCGTGCTGGCGGCGCTCGGCGCGATCATCGGCGACAACATCGCCTACGCGATCGGACGGAAGGTCGGCACCGAACGGTTCCGGTGGATGCGCCGCCCGAAGGCGCAGGCCGCCTTCGCGTGGGCGCGGCGCGGACTCGACAAGCGCGGCGCCGCAGTGATCCTCACGGCGCGATACATCCCGATCGGTCGGATCGCCGTGAACATGACGGCCGGAGCGACCCGCTACCCGCGACAGAAGTTCGTGCCGCTCACGATTCTCGGCGGTACGACCTGGGCGCTGTACTCGGCGTTCGTGGGGCGTCTCGTCGGCGGCTGGTTCGAATCGCAGCCCCTGTTCGGCGCCGCGGTCGCCATCTGCGTCGCAGTGGTCCTGGGTGTCGGAATCGACCATCTCATCCAGCGGTTCAAGACCGGTCGAGTGGACATTCCCCGGGGCGAATCGAGCCCCGACGACGAACGCGGCAGCACGCTCGAGCGTTGATCCCGGCGGGTACGAGGGTGTGTGCGGCGACCACAGGAAGCACCCGCTAAGATTCTGGCCGCGCCTCCGTAGCTCAGATGGATAGAGCAAGAGCCTTCTAATCTCTAGGTCGCAGGTTCGAGTCCTGCCGGGGGCACCTCCGACCGTCGGCGCAGTGCCCGCCGCGGGGTCGCACATCGTACCGATGAACCGGGCAATCCACCCGACGGACAGGCCGTTCGGACCGTGTGTTTCTCATCCCACCTTGGAGGCGGGCTAACACATGCTAAGGGCCACACCCTATAGTTTTCGTCGTAAAACCCTTGTTACAGAATCCTCACAGAGTCAGGTAGGTGGGCGTGTCGACATCGGACCGCATCGAAGAGATCTACGAGCAGGTCAAGGCCCGCAACGCAGGTGAACCCGAATTCCACCAGGCTGCGGCCGAAGTGTTCGAGTCTCTGCATGTCGTGCTCGAGCGTCACCCCGGATACTTCGAATCCGGCCTGATCGAGCGCCTGTGCGAGCCGGAGCGACAGATCATCTTCCGCGTGCCGTGGATCGATGATCAGGGCAACGTCCACGTCAACCGTGGCTTCCGCGTGCAGTACAACAGCGTTCTCGGCCCCTACAAGGGTGGCCTGCGCTTCCACCCGAGCGTCAACCTCGGCATCGTCAAGTTCCTCGGCTTCGAGCAGATCTTCAAGAACGCCCTCACCGGCCTGCCCATCGGCGGCGGCAAGGGCGGCTCGGACTTCGACCCCAAGGGTCGCTCCGAGCAGGAGATCATGCGCTTCTGCCAGTCGTTCATGACCGAGCTGCACCGCCACATCGGTGAGTACACCGACGTCCCGGCCGGTGACATCGGCGTCGGCGGCCGCGAGATCGGCTACCTGTTCGGCCAGTACAAGCGCCTCACCAACTCCTACGAGTCCGGCGTCCTCACCGGCAAGGGCCTCACCTGGGGCGGTTCGCAGGTGCGCAAGGAGGCCACCGGTTACGGCGCGGCCTACTTCGTCAACGAGATGGCCAAGACCGCCGGCACCTCGCTCGAGGGCCGCACCGCCGTCGTCTCGGGTTCGGGCAACGTCGCGATCTACGCCATCGAGAAGATCCACCAGCTCGGCGGCACCGCGATCGCGTGCTCCGACTCCTCCGGCTACATCGTCGACCGCAAGGGCCTCGACGTCGCTCTCCTCAAGGAGATCAAGGAGGTCCGCCGCGGACGCATCTCCGAGTACGTCGACGAGCGCGGCGACGCCGAGTTCTTCCCCGGCGGTAACATCTGGAACGTGCCCTGCGACGTCGCACTGCCGTGTGCCACGCAGAACGAGCTCGACGAGGAGTCGGCCAAGACCCTCGTCAACAACGGCGTGAAGATCGTCGCCGAGGGCGCCAACATGCCCACCACCCCGGGCGGCATCAGCGTCTTCCGCGACGCCGGAGTCGCCTTCGCGCCCGGTAAGGCCGCCAACGCCGGTGGCGTGGCGACCTCCGCGCTGGAGATGCAGCAGAACGCCTCGCGCGACTCGTGGCACTTCGACTACACCGACGAGCGCCTCGCCGGCATCATGGCCGACATCCACGGCCGGTGCGTCGAGACCGCCGCCGAGTACGGCAAGCCGGGCGACTACATCCACGGCGCCAACATCGCCGGCTTCGTGAAGGTCGCCGACGCCATGTTCGCACTGGGCGTCATCTGACGCTGTGTTCGCACCGTGCGTCATCTGACGACCGATTCTTCATGCGAAGTGCGGGTACCGACGAGTTCGGTANACCCGCACTTCGTGTTTCGGGTGAAGAATCCTCGCCTCGGGGAGGGCGGGGACGGCTGTTCTAGCGGACGATCTCGCGGCGGTCGTCGGGGAGCCGGCGTGTGCGACCCGCCTTGTCGAGCCGGTCGAGCAACGGCAGGACCACCCGCCGTGTCGTTCCCAGCCGCTCGCGCGCGGCACTGGTCGTGAACGGCTGGTCCAATTCGTCCAGCAGTTCCACGGCCGTGTCGGCGGCGTCGGGGAGCAGGACGATGCCCGGGCCCGCCCGCCACAACCGTCCGCTGCGTTCGGCCGCGCCGAGGGCCCGGTCGTCGAGGCCGAGCTCGCGCAGGCGATCGGCGGTCGGAGCCGCGAACGGAGCGGCCGACAGATCGCGGCGCACCTGCTCGACGGCCTTGCGGATCTTCGGCGGTAGACCGTCGGCACCGGGAGCGATCACCCGTCCCCCGACCACTTCGAGCGGAGGTCGCACCAGCGCCCGGACGAGGTCGGGCGTGGGAAGACGAAGCTGCGACGCCAGCACCGTCAACGGGGCCGCCGGATCCAGTGGGTGGGCGCGGGCGTGGGCCTGCACGAGTGTGGGCAGCCGGTCGGCGACGGCCTTCGCGAGGCCGGGTGCGACGAGCCACGGCCCGACCGTCAGGTGCTCTCCCCGTTCGAGCGGGATGCCCAACTGTCGCAACCGTTGCCGATGCAGGAGTCCGCGGCGGGCGAGTTCGTCGGCCAGGCGCGGCGTCCCGTCGGCCCCCGCCAGTTGCAACGCGCGGCGTGCCGCCGCGCCGCGACGCCGGAATCGGGGTGGATCGGGATCGAGAACGTCGGCCCGCCAGATCATCCGGCGGCCCGGGTCGCGCAGCAGGGCGCGGTCGCCGATCCGCAGGGGCAACGGGCAGTCGAGGGTGAGCCGGACGAGATCGTCGCCCAGCGGACGGCACCGGACACCGACGTCCGCGGCACCGATGTGCAGCACCGGAGCGACGGGCGGCCGGTCGTCGCCGCTGATCCGCACGTCGACGACGGAGGTGTGGTGCCACGCGCCGGGCGTGACGAGCACACCGCCCCGTCCCAGGTCGTCGACCCGGCCGGTGAGATTGAGGGCGACCCGGGCCACGCCACTTACCGCGGTCCGGTCGCGACCGAGTGCCTGCAGGCTGCGGACCCGCAGCGGTGTGTCCCCGAGCGCGAGGGTGTCCCCCACGCGCACCGTGCCCGCGGGAAGCGTTCCGGTGACGACGGTTCCGGATCCACGCACGGTGAACCGGCGATCCACCCAGAGCCGGACGTCGGCCTGCGGATCGGGGTCCGGAAGCGAGGCGACCATCCTCGTCAGGGCGCCCCGGAGATCGTCTAGGCCCATCCCGGTCCGCCCGCTCACAGCGACGACGGGAGCCCCCGCCAGACTCGTACGGGCGACCTCCGCCGCGGCCCGCGCGGCCGCGGGTCCCGGATCGGCGAGATCGGCGCGGGTGACGGCGACGACCGCGTGACGAACGCCGAGCGCGTCGAGCGCTGCGAGGTGTTCGGCCGCCTGCGGCATCCACGGATCGTCGGCGGCCACCACGAACAGCGCGGCGGGGACCGATCCCACTCCGGAGAGCATCGTCGTGAGGAATCGCTCGTGTCCGGGGACGTCGACGAAGGCGACCTCCCCCACCTCGGACCAGGACGTCCAGCAGTAGCCGAGCTCGATGGTCAGTCCTCGTCGCCGTTCCTCGGCGAGCCGGTCCGGATTTGCACCGGTGAGCGCCTCGACCAGCGTCGACTTGCCGTGATCGACGTGCCCGGCGGTCGCGACGACGTGCATCAGGATCCTTCGCGAGTAGCCACGCGCGTCACGGCGTCGATCAACTCGCCGTCCTCGGCGGGGTCGACCGCGAGCAGGTCGAGCAGCAACCGGCCGCGTTCGACGCGGCCGACGACGGGGTGCTCGCCGAGCCGCAACGGGAGTGCGAGGTGTTCGGGCAGGGCGATCGCGACGCTCGGCAGGACGACGTCCGGGGCGCCGCCGCCCCCGACGACGCCGTCGGAGTCGACCACCTCGGGGTCGCACTCCGGTGGCAACGCCACGCAGATCGCCTGTGCGCGGGCACGGAGATCCTCCGGGCGGGAGGCCAGCGCCGCCGCCACGGGTGGCATCGGTCCCGTCAGGGTCGCTTCGAGAGCGGCCAGGGTGAGCTTGTCGACGCGCAGCGCCCGCGCGAACGGGTCGCGCCGCAGACGTTCCACGAGTTCGGCCCGCCCGAGCAGCAGGCCGGCCTGCGGGCCGCCGAGGAGCTTGTCGCCCGAGGCGGTCACCAGGTCGGCGCCGGCACGCAGCGCGGTGGTGGCGTCGGGTTCGTTCGGCAACCGCGGATGCGGCGCGAGCAGACCGGATCCGATGTCGACCACGACGGGCGGTCCGAGCCCGGTGAGTTCCCGGACCGACACCGACGACGTGAAGCCGCTGACGGTGAAGTTCGAGGGGTGCACCTTGAGGACGAAGGCGGTGTCGTCGTCGACGGCCGCGGCGTAGTCGCTCAGGCGCACGCGGTTGGTGGTGCCGACCTCACGCAGCGTCGCGCCCACGGATTCCAGCAGTTCCGGGATCCGGAAGCCGTCACCGATCTCGACCAGTTCGCCCCGTGCGATCACGATCGAGCGACCACCGCGTGTGAGCACCCGAGTGACCAGGGCGAGAGCCGCGGCACCGTTGTTGACGACGTGGACGCCGCCGGCGTCGGGTACCTGTTCGGCGAGCGCCTCGAGGGCGCCGCGTCCTCGCCGTCCGCGCCGGCCGGTGGCCAGGTCGAGTTCGACGTCGGTGGCACCCGCCGCGGTGGACACGGCCTCGACCGCCGCTCGGGACAGCGGGGCGCGACCGAGATTGGTGTGCACCACCACGCCGGTCGCGTTGACGACGCGGCGCAGGGTGGTCGCCTGTTGCGGCAGCGACGCGACCGCGACGTCGGCGACGGCATCGGGCGCGATCTCGCCGTCGCGGCACCGTTGCTGGGCCACGACGACGGTCTGCTTGACCAGTCGGGCGCCGAGCCGGTCGACGGCCTCTCGCAGGCGCGGATCGGCCAGGACCTGGTCGGTGCGGGGAACGTCCCGTCTCGGATCCGGCACGCGCTCCCCATCCCACGGTCGACGAAAACTTTTGGCGGAGGCGGACGGGAATCGAACCCGCCCAGCCCAGATACTGGGCCACAACGGTTTTGAAGACCGCGACCGTCACCAGACGAGAACCACCTCCGCGCTCACCCTAACCGAAGTCGGGCCCTCGGTTACGACTCGCCCGTATGTTTGGGTTCATGACCGCACACGTCGACCTTCCCGAGGGCGCCATCCGACTCACCCAGTACGCCGCCGGCGGCGGTTGCGCATGCAAAGTTCCGCCGGGTGAACTCGAACGGGTGCTCGGCGGTCTGCAGGGTGGACGGGCCGCCGGCGAACTGTTGGTGGGCGTGGAGAACGGCGACGACGGTGCCGCGGTCCGGATCGAACCGACGCCCGACGGGAGTGGCCGGGCCGTCATCGTGACGGCCGACTTCTTCACCCCGGTCGTCGACGACGCCTACGACTGGGGACGGATCGCCGCCACCAACGCCATGTCCGACGTCTACGCGATGGGTGGCACGCCGATCATCGCGGTCAACCTCCTGGGCTGGCCGCGCGAACTCATCCCGTTCGAACTCGCCGCCGAGGTGATGCGCGGTGGCGCCGACGCGTGCGCCGAGGCGGGTGCTCATCTCGCCGGCGGGCACAGCATCGACGACCGGGAGCCGAAGTACGGGCTGGCCGTGACCGGTCTGGGCGATCCGGATCGCCTGCTGCGCAACGACGCTGCCACGCCCGGCCTGCCGCTGACTCTCACCAAGCCGCTCGGTCTCGGCATCCTGAACAACCGACACAAGGCCACCGGCGAGCGTTTCGAGGAAGCGGTCGCGTTGATGACTACTCTCAACCGCGAGGCGGCGCAACTCGCGCACGAGGCCGGTGTCCGAGCCGCCACCGACGTCACCGGTTTCGGTCTGCTCGGGCACCTGATGAAGATGATGCGGGCCAGCGGTACGACCGCCGTGATCGACTCCGCGGCCGTGCCGTACGTCGCCGGGGCGCGGGAGTCGCTCGCGGAGGGATTCGTCCCCGGCGGGAGCCGGCGCAATCTCGACTGGGTACGCGACGCGGTCGACTCCGAGGTGGACGACGACGAACTGCTCCTGCTCGCCGACGCCCAGACGTCCGGCGGCCTGCTGGTCGTCGGTGAGCTGCCCGGCCATCCGGTCATCGGCGAGGTGGTCCCCGCGGGCGAACACGCGATCCGGGTGCGCTGACCCCGTTCATCGTCGGACATGCCGACACACCTGCCCCGGATTAACCGGCACGAACCGGGGGTAGACGGTAGCTTCGGAACGAGAGCGCAGGAAAGGAGCACCGATGGCGGAGAAGGACACGTCCCTCCCCTGGCCCGTCCTGCGCCAGTTCCTCGGCAAGGATCTGCTCGGGCGCGGCAAGGCCGCACGGTCCCGTCGTACCGAGGAGATCGAACCGCGCACCTCCACCGCCGATCGTGTCGCCCGCAGCGTGTGCCCCTATTGCGCTGTCGGATGCGGACAGAAGATCTTCGTCAAGGACGAACAGGTCGTCCAGATCGAAGGCGATCCCGACAGCCCGGTGAACCGCGGGCGACTGTGCCCCAAGGGTTCGGCAAGCAAGAACCTCGTCACCAGCGAGCTGCGCGAAACCCGGGTCCGCTACCGCCGGCCCTACGGCACCGAATGGGAAGACCTCGATCTCGATACGGCTATGGAGATGGTCGTCGACCGCGTGCTGAAGACCCGCCGCGAGACCTGGCAGGAGTTCGACGACAAGGGCCACCGTGTCCGGCGCACGATGGGTATCGCCAGCCTCGGCGGTGCCACGCTGGACAACGAAGAGAATTACCTCATCAAGAAGCTGTTCACAGCGATGGGGGCGGTCCAGATCGAGAATCAGGCCCGCATATGACACTCCGCCACCGTCCCCGGTCTGGGGACCAGCTTCGGACGCGGCGGCGCCACCGGCTACACGGCCGACCTTGCAAACGCTGACTGCATCATCATCCAGGGTTCCAACATGGCCGAGGCCCACCCGGTGGGCTTCCAGTGGGTCGTGGAGGCCCAGAAGCGTGGTGCCCGCGTCATCCACATCGATCCGCGCTTCACCCGTACCAGCGCAGTGGCGGACAAGCACGTCCCGATCCGGGTAGGCAGCGACATCGCCTTCCTCGGAGGCATCGTCAACTACGTCCTGAGCAACGAGCTGGACTTCCGCGAGTACGTGGTCAACTACACGAACGCCGCGGTGCTCGTCAGCGACAAGTTCGAGGACACCGACGATCTCGACGGGCTCTTCTCGGGCTTCGACCCCGAGAAGCGGACCTACGATCCGACGAGCTGGCAGTACGACGTGGAGGACGAATCCGGCGACCTGCACAAGTCGCAGGCCAACGGCTCCGACGAGCACGCCGAGCACCGGGAGACCGCCGCGGGCCTGCAGAACGAGTCCCACGGCATGCAGACGTCGAGTCATCCGAGGCGCGACGAGACGCTGCAGCACCCGCGGTGCGTCTACCAGGTGCTCAAGCGGCACTTCGCCCGCTATACCCCCGAGGTGGTCGAGCAGGTGTGCGGCGTCTCGCAGGAGGACTTCCTCGACGTCTGCCGCGCGTGGACCGAGAACTCCGGCCGGGAGCGGACGACGGCGCTCGTCTACAGCGTGGGCTGGACCCAGCACAGTGTCGGTGTGCAGTACATCCGCACCGGCGCGATCCTGCAGCTGCTGCTCGGCAACATGGGCCGCCCCGGCGGAGGCATCATGGCGCTGCGTGGTCACGCCAGCATCCAGGGCTCGACCGACATCCCGACGCTGTTCAACCTGTTGCCCGGCTACCTGCCGATGCCCGACGCGAACAAGCACCACTCGTTCACGGACTGGGTCGACAGCGTGCGCAACCCGGGCAGCAAGGGTTTCTGGTCGAAGGCCGACGCCTACGCGGTGAACCTGCTCAAGGCCTACTGGGGCGACGCGGCGACCGCCGACAACGACTACTGCTTCGACTACATGCCGAAGATCACCGGCGACCACGGCACCTACCGTTCGGTGCTCGACATGATCGACGGAAAGGTCAAGGGCTACTTCCTCCTCGGGCAGAACCCGGCCGTCGGCTCCGCCCACGGGCGCGCCCAGCGGCTCGGGATGGCGAACCTCGACTGGCTCGTGGTGCGCGACCTGTTCGAGATCGAGAGCGCCAACTTCTGGAAGGACTCCCCGGAAATCGAGACCGGTGAGATCGTGACCGAGGAGTGCCCCACCGAGGTGTTCCTCTTCCCGGCGGCCTCCTACGCCGAGAAGGAAGGCACCTTCACGCAGACCCAACGGATGCTGCAGTGGCGGGAGAAGGCCGTCGAACCACCGGAGGACTGCCGCTCGGAACTGTGGTTCTTCTACCACCTCGGCCGCATGATGCGGGAGCGTCTGGCCGAGTCGACCGACGAGCGCGACCGGCCGCTGCTCGACCTGGCGTGGGACTACCCCGTGCACGGCGAGTACGACGAGCCCAGTGCCGACGCGGTGCTCATGGAGATCAACGGCTACGACGTCGCGACCCGCCGGCCGCTGTCGTCGTTCACCGAGATGAAGAACGACGGCTCCACCCTCGGTGGCTGCTGGATCTACACCGGGGTCTACGCCGACGGCGTCAACCAGGCCAACCGGCGCAAGTCCCGGCACGAGCAGTCGTTCGTGGCTCCCGAGTGGGGCTGGGCGTGGCCGATGAACCGCCGCATTCTCTACAACCGGGCCTCCGCCGACCCCGAGGGCCGGCCGTGGAGCGAACGCAAGGCCTACGTGTGGTGGGACGACGACGCGCAGCAGTGGACGGGTGCGGATGTTCCGGACTTCGAGAAGACGAAGCCGCCGAGCTACCGCTCCCCCGAAGGCGCCGACGGTGTCGAGGCGCTCGAAGGGATCGATCCGTTCATCATGCAGGGCGACGGCAAGGGTGCCCTCTACGTGCCGCAGGGGCTCGTCGACGGTCCGATGCCGACGCACTACGAACCGGTGGAGTCGCCGTTCCGCAACCCGCTCTACGCGCAGCAGGCCAACCCGACGCGCAAGGAGTACCGCCGCGACGACAACCCGATGAACCCCTCACCGCCCGAGGACCACGTCGACGTGTTCCCCTTCGTGTTCACGACGAGCCGCCTCACCGAGCACCACACTGCCGGCGGCATGAGCCGCTATCTCGAACATCTCGCCGAACTGCAACCGGAGATGTTCGTGGAGGTCTCCCCTGCCCTGGCGGCCGAACGCGGACTCGAGCACATGGGCTGGTGCCACGTCGTCACCGCCCGCTCCGCGATCGAGGGCCGGGTCCTGGTGACCGAGCGGTTGCGCCCGCTGAAGGTGGAGGGACGGACCGTCCACCAGGTGTGGATGCCCTATCACTGGGGCAGCGGCGGCATGGTGACCGGCGACTCGACCAACGATCTGTTCGGCATCACGTTGGACCCCAACGTGCTCATCCAGGAGACCAAGGTCGGTACGTGCGACGTCCGGGCAGGACGCCGACCGTCCGGAACGGCACTGCGGGAGTACGTCGAGGGATATGCGCGGCGGGCCGGGGTAACCGACCACGTGTACCCACCCATCGTGACCGTCCCGGACGGCGATACGGCCTCGGACGACCCCCGTGCCCCGGAGGCCCCGGACGACCCACGTGCCCCGGAGGAGGACGAGTGACCGGCCCCAACAGCTTCTTCGGACCGATCGACCCGGCACCCGATGCCGGGTACGAGGATCCGCCGGCTCGCAAGGGCTTCTTCACCGACACCAGTGTGTGCATCGGGTGCAAGGCCTGCGAGGTGGCCTGCAAGGAGTGGAACGACGTCCCCGAGAACGCATTCGCGATGCTCGGTACCTCGTACGACAACAGTCATTCGCTCAACGCCAACCAGTGGCGGCACGTCGCCTTCATCGAGCGCCCTGCGGAGTCGAAACCCCCGGTCTCGCTGGGGATGCCGACCGTCGGCGCGACCCCGACGGAACTTCCGGAGGAGGAGAAGCCGGACTTCCGCTGGTTGATGTCCTCGGACGTGTGCAAGCACTGCACCCACGCGGCGTGCCTCGACGTGTGCCCGACCGGGTCGCTGTTCCGCAGCGAGTTCGGCACGGTGGTCGTGCAGGACGACATCTGCAACGGCTGCGGATACTGCGTGGCCGCCTGCCCGTACGGCGTCATCGACCGCCGCAAGGGTCCGGAGGGCGACCCGAAGGTCGGTATCGCCCAGAAGTGCACGCTGTGCTACGACCGGCTCACCGACGGCCAGACCCCGTCCTGCGCGCAGGCGTGCCCCACGGAGTCGATCCAGTACGGCGACGTCGAGGAACTGCGCGCTCGCGCCGAGGAACGGCTGGCCGCGCTGCACGAGCGCGGCGTGAGCGAGGCACGGCTCTACGGCAACGATCCCGAGGACGGGGTCGGCGGGACCGGCGCCTTCTTCCTGCTCCTCGACGAACCGGAGGTCTACGGCCTGCCGCCGGATCCGGTGGTGACGACCAAGGATCTGCCGGAGATGTGGACCCGCGCCGCCGTGGCAGCGGTCGCGATGCTGGCGGGCGCCGCCGCGTCCTTCCTGAGGAGGCGCTGATGACCCAGGTGCAGCACGGCGGCAGCCCGGGCAACCCCCGCCGGTCCGGAGGTGGTCGCGGCGGCGACCGGGTGATGGTGCCGGAGGCCGACTTCGAGTCCTATTACGGACGCCAGATCGTGAAACCGGCTCCGTGGGAACACGATATCGCGATCTATCTGTTCACCGGCGGCGTGGCCGCAGGCAGTTCGCTGCTCGCTGCGGGTGCCGATCTCACGGGGCGGCCCGCCCTCCGTCGCGTTGCCCGATTCGGTTCGCTCACATCGCTGCTCGTCAGTGTCGGTGCGCTGGTCCACGATCTCGGCAAACCGAGCCGCTTCCTCAACATGCTGCGGGTCGCCAAACCGACCTCCCCGATGTCGGTCGGGACGTGGATCCTGTCGCTGCACGGTCCGTTCGCGGGCGTCGCGGCGGTCGCGGAGATCGCCGAGATGCTCCCCGCCCGATGGAAGCGCGGACCGGTGCGCCTGCTGCTCGCCCTCGGCCGGCCCGCCGGGATCGTGGGTGCGCTGACGGCACCGCCGGTCGCCGCCTACACCGGAGTCCTGT
Source organism: Rhodococcus shunpengi (assembly GCF_048381395.1). Classification (NCBI taxonomy): domain Bacteria; kingdom Bacillati; phylum Actinomycetota; class Actinomycetes; order Mycobacteriales; family Nocardiaceae; genus Rhodococcus; species Rhodococcus shunpengi. The sequence continues at coordinate 68,701 of NZ_JBLWIU010000034.1, read as the reverse complement.
TGTCCGACACCGCAACCCCTGCCTGGCACTCCGCCTACAAGGAAATCCCCTTCGTGTTCTGTGGGTCGGCGGCGGCCGCATCGGGTGGTCTCGGACTGCTGGGTGCGCCGGTCGCCGAGGCCGGGCCGGCGCGCGCCTTCGCCGTCGGCGGTGCGCTCGTCGAACTCGCGACCGAGCAGCAGATGGAGAAATCGATGGGCCTGTCGGCCGAGACGCTCCACCAGGGCCGCCCCGGGCGACTGATGAAGGCCAGTAAGGCATTGACGGTGGCCGGCGCGCTCGGCGCACTCGTCGGCCGCCGCAATCGAATGGTGTCGGCAGTGTCCGGTGCCGCACTCATGGTCGGTTCGCTGTGCACGCGAGTCGGAGTCTACGAGGCCGGCATCGCGTCGGCGAAGGATCCCAAGTACACCGTCGTTCCCCAGCGTGAACGAGTCGATCGCGGGGAACCCGTTCGTTACCGCAGCTGAGATCCGGCTCGCGGGCAGGACGAAGGAGAACGCATGGACTCCGGCAAGCCCACGCGCGAACCACACGGCGACGCCGCGACGGCACAGCCTCCGGGCAGCTTCCGCTGGCTCCTCGTCGCCGGGGGTCTGTTGCTGCAGTTCTCGATCGGCGCGGTCTACGCGTGGTCGGTCTTCGGCGGAGCCCTCGAGAGCGCCGACTCCTGGCAACTGAGCACGGTCCGGGCCTCACTGCCGTTCACCGTCACCATCGGCATGATCTTCATCGGCACCTATCTCGGTGGCCGACTGCAGGACCTGAAAGGTCCCCGGGTCGTCGCGTTGATCGGCGGCATCATCTACGCGCTCGGCATCCTCCTCGCCTCGTTCACCGACGGAGCCGACGACTACTGGCTGCTCATCCTCGGGTACGGCATCATCAGCGGTTTCGGGCTGGGCTTCGCGTACATCGTCCCGATCGCCATGCTGCAGAAGTGGTTCCCCGACAAGACCGGTCTCATCACCGGACTCGCGGTGGGCGGCTTCGGGTTCGGCGCCGTGCTCACCTCGCCGGTCGCGCAGTGGCTCATCGACCGGAATCCGGACGACCCCACGAGCGCCTTCCTGCCCTTGGGTATCGCCTACCTCGTGATGTCGCTGGCCGGTGCGGCACTCTTCCGCAACCCGCCCGAGGGGTACACCGTGCCGGGCTTCGACCCCGTCGGCCGCGACGGCGGCGGAGCGGACCGCGGCAAGGAGTACACCCAGGGCGAGGCCCTCCGCACGCCCCAGTGGTACCTCCTGACCGCCATCCTCACCCTGTGCGTGACCGCCGGCATCTCCCTGATCTCGCAGGCGAAGCCGAGTGCGTCCGACATCGCCGGTTTCAGCGCCTCCGGCGCGGCGGCCCTCGTGGGCGTGCTCGCGATCTTCAACGGCGCCGGCCGGATCGTGTGGGCGGCGATCTCCGACCGCATCGGCCGGATGAAGACCTTCACCGCACTGCTGGTACTGCAGGGCGTGTGCCTGATCGTGCTGCCGCATGCCACCGGCGTGGTGTTGTTCTCGATCCTGGCCGCGATCATCTATCTCTGCTACGGCGGCGCATTCGGCACCATGCCCGCCACTGCGGGCGACTTCTTCGGCGTCCGCAACGCCGGCGCCATCTACGGCCTGATGCTCATCGGGTGGAGCATCGGCGGCATCATCGGCCCGATCATCGCGTCCACGCTCCTCGGTGACGACAAGGCCTACACCCTCGCCTACACCACCATCGGCATCATCGCGCTCGTATCGGTCGTGCTCACGATGATCACGAAGGTACCCGCGGCACGCCGGGAGTCGGCCTCGGCCCGGTCCTGATCCGGATCGCCGCCCTGCTCGCTCAAACCCGGGGCGCTTCGTGGCCGTGCAACCACGAGACGACCTGTGTGCGGGAGTGCACGCCGAGTTTGTCGAGTATCCGTTCGACGTGACCGTCGACGGTCCGGCGTGAGATCACGAGCCGGTCGGCGATCGCGCGATTGCTCAGACCTCCGGCGACGAGTCCCGCGATCTCCTGCTCCCTCTTCGTCAGTGGGGATGTCCGGGAGGCGGACTCGCCTCCACCGCGGTGCCGCCGTTCGGAGACCGGAGCACGCGAGGCCCGTCTCCCCGAGGACTTCCTCGGCTCCAACGCGCTGTCCACGAGATCGACGATGGTCGTGCCGGACTGCGGGTGAGGCGATCCGACGGAGTCCGTCTCGCCCACCTTGTCCCGGAGGCGACGTTCCGCTGCGATCGAGTCCTGCTCGATATGCGGTCCGAATGCTGCGATCGTCGTACCGAGGCGCTGCCACACCGTCCGTGCGGCCCCGAACAGCCGTGCCGCCTTCTCCGGATCGTCTTCGGCGCCGGCCGACCAGGCCAGCAACTCGAGCGACAGCGCCGTGCAGATCTTGTCCTCGAAGTCGCGCTGTACGGCCAGGGCACCGTTCGCCGCGTCGACCGCGGAGTCGAGGCGCCCGAGACGGAAATGGGCGAGTCCCGAGACCCACAGCGCATAGGCCTTGTTCCACCGCTCGCCGTGCTGATCCGCCATCTCGACGACACGAGCGCACGTCTCCAGGGCGTCGTCGAGTCGCCCCTCGTAGGTCTGCGCCATCGCCAGCTGGAACAGGCAGGTCAGGTGGGCGGCGTGGTCGCCGTGCGCACGATGCACCCGGGCCGCACGGAGGTAGAGGTCGATCGCCTCGGCCGTCGCCCCGCAGAACAGTGCGTGCAGAGCGCTCCAGTGATCGCAATGAGCCCGCAACCGTACGTCGCCGGATTCGTCTGCGATCGAACGACACTCGTCGAGGTGGACCGCCGCTCCGTCGCGATCTCCCTGGATGAGAGCCGTCCACGCGGTCACCCACAGCACGTTGCCGCGCTCGCTGCTCGAGAGCGGAAGTCGTTGCAGGAGTCGTTCGAGCCGGGCCCGCCCGGTGGACAGGTAGCCGCCCGCGATCCAGTGATAGCGCAGCGCGACGGCGAGTGCCGCCCCCGTGGCGAGTTCCTCGTCGTCCCGGATCGACCGGTCGAGCGCGGCCATGAAATCCGCGTGGTCGGCGCGCATCGACGACAGCAGGGCGGATTGTCTCGGCCCGTACCAGCTCTCGGCGCAGCGGCGGGCACGGTCGAGATAGTGCTCGCAATGCCGCCGGTACAGCTGCTCGCGTTCCCCGCGGGCGTCGAGCAGTTCGTGTCCGTACTCGCGCACGGTCACCAATTGCGAGTATCTCAACACCGACGACGAACGATCGACACCCACAAGCGATTTCGCGATCAACCTGTCGAGCAGGTCGATGACCTGCTCGCTCGGCAGATCGTCGTCGGCGCAAACGGTCTCCGCGGCTTCGAGGTCGAAACTGCCGGTGAACACCGACAACCGCGCCCACAGCGTCCGCTCGGCGTCGGAGCACAGTTCGTAACTCCAGTCGATCAGGGCGCGCAACGTCTGCTGCCGTGGCACCGCCACGCGACTGCCTCCGGTGAGCAGTGCGAAACGACGATCGAGTCGGTCGACGAGTTGTGCCGGAGACAACGAACGCAGCCGGGTGGCCGCGAGTTCGAGAGCGAGCGGCACGCCGTCGAGCGCGATGCACAGTTGCGCCACGGCATCGGCATTGTCATCGGTCACCTCGAAGTCCGGGACCACCTGCCGAGCCCGTTCCGCAAGCAGACCCACCGCTTCGAACCGCTCGAGATCGGCCGCCCGGTTCCCCGTCGATCCCTCCGGTGTCGTCAGAGGTGGAAGCACATACTCCGTCTCCCCTGCCACCGCGAGCGGCTCACGACTCGTTGCGAGGATCCGCACCTCCGGTGCATCACCGAGGACGGCAGCGACGAAGTCGGCCACGGTCGCGATCAGGTGTTCGCAGTTGTCGACCACGATCAGCATGTGCTGGTCGCGGAGACGATCGATGATCTTGTCCATCACGGGTCTGGTGGACTGGTCGGTCACGCCCAGAGCGGCCGCCGCAGCCGAGGGAACGGACTCCGGATCCCGCACCACCGCCAGATCGATCCAGCGGAACGAATCACGGAACGCCCGCGAGGTACGCACCGCCAATTCCTCGGCCACCCGGGTCTTCCCCACTCCGCCCGGACCGAGGATCGTCAGCAGCCGGGTCCGCTGGAGACACGACCGGGCCTCGTCGATCTCGCGACGGCGACCGACGAAGGTCGTCACCGAACGGGTGGGCCCCGCGGTGCGGGGTGGCGCAGATTCCGGCAGGGCAGATTCCATCGTCACGCTTCTCAGAGATAGTGGGCCCAACATACCCGGGTGGTCGTGTGACGGCCAACACAGGTATCGAATGGGGTAATTCACCCCGAGTCCATGAGTGTGATCCACGTCATCGTCGATGCAGACCTTCGGTTCACCCGCCGGAGCCACATCCCCGATACCGAGGAGCCAGGACAGATGACCACTTCCTCCATCACCCCCGACACCGACGTCGTCGTCGTAGGAGCCGGTTTCGCCGGCCTGTACGCGCTGCACAGATTGCGCGACCGGATGAACATGTCCGTGCGGGTCTTCGAGGCCGGCGACGATGTGGGTGGCACCTGGTACTGGAACCGCTATCCCGGCGCCCGCTGCGACATCGAGTCGATCCACTACTCGTACTCGTTCGATGAGGACCTGCAGCAGGAATGGCAGTGGAGCGAGAAGTTCGCCGGGCAACCGGAGATCCTCCGCTACCTGAACCATGTGGCCGACCGCTTCGATCTTCGGAAGACGATCACGTTCGGCACGCGGGTGATCGGTGTGCATTGGGACGACGACAATTCGTGGTGGACGGTCCGTACCGACACCGGCGAGACCGTGACGGCCCGGTGGTTCATCTCCGGCGCCGGCAACCTCTCGGTCCCCAAGAAGCCCGAGTTCGGAGGCATCGACAACTTCCGCGGACAGGTGCTGCTGACCGGTAACTGGCCGCACGAACCCGTCGACTTCAACGGCAGACGCGTCGCGATCATCGGCACCGGCGCCAGTGGGATCCAGGCGATCCCTCTGATCGCGCAACAGGCCGCGGAACTGGTGGTCTTCCAGCGCACACCGCAGTTCGCCACCCCACTCGGGAACGGCCCGCTCGACCCGCAGGTGCTCGACGATGCCAAGAAGGTCTACCCCGAACTGCGAGAGGCCGCACGCAATCACTTCCTGGGTGTTCCGTTCGACCAGGTGCAGCCGTCGGCGCTCGCCGTCGATGCCGACGAGCGTCGGCGGGTGTTCGACGAACGCTGGAACGCGGGCGGGTTCCGCCTGTTCATCGACAGCTTCCAGGACATCCTCTTCGACAGGAAGGCCAACGACACCGCCGCCGAGTACATCCGCGAACGGATCCGCGAGCGGGTGCAGGACCCTGCCACGGCAGACACGCTCGCACCCCGGGGCTACGCCTACGCCACGAAACGTCCCCCGCTCGAGACGAACTACTACGAGGCCTACAACCGCGACAACGTGCACCTCGTCGACGTGAAGAGCACCCCGATCAGCGAGATCACCGAAACCGGTGTGCGCGTCGGCGACCACACCTATGAGGTCGACACCATCGTGCTCGCGACCGGCTTCGATGCGATGACCGGACCGCTCATGGCCATGGACATCCGCGGCCGCAACGGTGTGCGCCTGGCCGACAGGTGGGCACACGGGCCGCGCACCTATCTCGGCATCATGAGCAACGAGTTCCCCAACCTGTTCACGATCACAGGACCGCAGTCGCCCTCGGTGCTCTACAACATGCCGCTGGCGATCGAGGACCACGTCGATTTCGCGACCGACGCGATCGCGTACCTGCGCGCACACGATCTCGACGTCATCGAACCCACCCCCGACGCCGAAGCCGACTGGGTGCGCACCACCACCGAGATCGCCGAGCAGACGCTGCTGCCGCAGACCGACTCGTGGTACATGGGCGCGAACATCCCCGGCAAACCGCGTGCCTGCATGGTCTACCTCGGTGGTGCCCCGACCTACCGGCAGGTCTGCGCCGAGGTCGTCGACGGCGGTTACGTCGGCTTCGACCTCGCCCCCGCACGAGCCACCGTCCCGGCCGCCTCGTAGAGCACCGAATTCCCCCACCTCCCGGAAGGAAACCACCCATGGCACTCGACGACCACGCCGCCGGCCTCATCGCAGGACTTCGGCAGCAAGGATTCACGTCGTTCTCGCAGATGACGGTCGATCAGGTCCGCGCGACGATCGCGACCTTCACCGACCTCCAACTCCCACCGCAGGACGTCGAGCGTGTGGACGAGACCCACTACGAGAGCGACGGCACCCGTCTCCCCCTCCGGATCTACACCCCCGGGGCCGACACCGGGCCGCGTCCGGTGGTGCTCTACTTCCACGGCGGCGGGTTCGTCGCGGGTGACCTCACCGTCGTGGACGAACCGGCGCGGGCGGTCGCCCGCGCGACCGGGGCCACCGTCGTGACCGCGGGATACCGCCTGGCGCCGGAACATCCGTTCCCCGCAGCGGCCGACGACGCGTGGGCTGCGTTGCAGTGGGTCACCGCGCACATCGCCGAGCACGGCGGCGACCCGCACAACCTGGTGGTGATGGGCGACAGCGCCGGTGGCAACCTCGCAGCAGGAGTCGCGTTGCGGGCCCGTGACGAAGGCGCACCGGCGCTGCGCGGACAGGTATTGATCTACCCGGCGCTGGACCGCGCTGCCGACCTGCCCTCGCGCCACGAGTTCGCCGAGGGGTACATCGTCACGGCAGCCGACATGGACTGGTTCCTCGACCGGTACTTCACCTCACCCGAGGACGCAGATACTCCGTATGCGCTTCCCGCACGCGCGGCCGGTGTCGACGGCCTGCCACCGACCCTGGTGATCACCACCGAGAACGAGGTGCTCCGCGACGAAGGTGAGCTCTACGGACGACGGCTACGCGAGGCCGGCGTGGACGTGACGATCCGCCGGTTCGACGGGCTCGTGCACGGCGCCTTCTGGATGTCGGGTGCGGTGCCGCGCAGCGGCGAGATGCGCGACGAGGTGGCCGGGTTCGTCACCCGCACCACCTCGAGCGTCCCCGCGCGGTAGGAACTCGATCCGCTGTTCCGATCCGCTATTCCGTGGGAGGGGCCGAGCGACGATCCGACGTCGCCGGCCCTTCTCCGCGTTCCTCGTCGTCGCGCGCCGCGCGAGCAGCCTCCCGCATCTCGATCGCGTCGGTGATCAGTTCACCGATCTCACGGGTGACATCGCGGACCGCTCCGGTGATGATCCCCGCGATTGCGCCGACGTGGGTGGCCGCCGACTCGGTGACCTCCTGGATCGTGTCCTTGTTACGCTCGAATCTTCCCACCATGGTCGACCCCCTCGATCGTGTCGTCCGCGAGGGTACCCGCATCGTCGAGCCGGCGATCGGTGGAGCGACGACGTTGGATGATCACCTGCGACTCCGGTTCGGGCGCGAACCAGCCGGGCGGGAGAGCAAGCGTGAAGATCTTCTTCCACACCGACGTCACCTGGGCGGTGAGGCCACCGGTGTTGTACGGAAGTCCGTGCTTGTCGCACAGTTCCCTGACCTTCGGGGCGAGCTCCGGATAGCGGTGCGCCGGCAGGTCAGGGAACAGGTGGTGCTCGATCTGGTGCGACAGGTTGCCGGACATGATGTGGAACAGCGGGGAACCGGTGATGTTCGCGCTGCCCAGCATCTGCCGGACGTACCACTCACCACGGGTCTCGTCGGCGGTCTCCTCCTCGGTGAAGGACTGCACGCCGGACGGGAAGTGGCCGCAGAAGATGATCGAGTACGCCCACACGTTGCGCACCACGTTGGCGGTGACGTTGCCCAGCAGGGTCGGGACGAACATCGGGCCGCTCAGCAGCGGGAACGCGATGTAGTCCTTGATCACCTGACGGCGGGCCTTGCGCCACCATCCCTTCGCGATCGGGATCACGTCGCGCCACGACCGCTTGCCGGCGACGATCCGGTCGACCTCCGCGTCGTGCATCATCACGCCCCACTCGAACAGGAACATGAGGGCGGTCGCGTAGACCGGGTTGCCGAGATAGTAGGGATGCCACTTCTGGGCCGGGTCCATGCGCAGGATCCCGTATCCGATGTCGCGGTCCTGGCCCAGGATGTTGGTGTAGGTGTGGTGCACGTAGTTGTGCGAGTGTCGCCACTGGTCCGACGGGCACACCGTGTCCCATTCGAAGACACGGGAATTCAGCGACGGTTCCCGCATCCAGTCGTACTGACCGTGCATGACGTTGTGCCCGATCTCCATGTTGTCGAGGATCTTCGACACGCTCAGCGCCGCGACACCGGCGACCCATGCGGGCGGGAGGAATCCGACGAAGAGCAGACCGCGACCGGCGATCTCGAATCCGCGCTGCGCCCTGATGATCCGGTAGAGGTACTCGCGGTCCTCGTCACCGAGTGATGCGAGCGTCTGCTCCCGCAGCGCGTCGAGTTCGCGGCCGATCTCCTCGACACTGTCGTGGTCGAGGACGAGCGGTTCGTTCTCGACCGCAGAACTGCGGCCGGACAGGAAGGGCAGGAAGGGGACAGTGGGTAGGGACAATCCGAACATGATGTCCTCCAATGGTTTCGGTGGTGTCCACCGGTCGGTTCAGAGTTCGACGGCGACGTCGCCGACCGGGGCGTTGACACAGATCCGGATGCGGCGGCCGGGTTCCGAATCGACGTCGCCGGTACGCACGTCGCGCGTGCACCCCGACAGCCGGACGGCGGTGCAGCTGTGGCAGATGCCCATGCGGCATCCGTGTTCGGGCGTGAGCCCGGCCGCTTCGGCCTGCTCGAGCAGCGTCGACCCGGTGTTCTCGGCAACGACTCCGGATTCGGCGAATGAGATCTCACCGCCGGCATCGTCCGTCGACACGACCGGAGGCGCGAGGACGAATTCCTCGGTGTTCACCATGGTCTCGGCGCCCCGCTCCGCGTAGACCTCGCGAATGCTCGTGACCATCTCCGCCGGACCGCACACGAAGGTGGGCGTGTCGGCGTACCAGGGTGCGACGGCCGCGAGGTGACTGCGGTCGAACCGCCCCTGCAGCATCCCGTCGTCGGAGCGGGTGTGGGCGTGGACGATCTCGATGTTGGGCCGGTCCGCGAGCGCCTCGAGCTCGGCGCGGCGCGGAACGTGTCCGGGGGTGCGGGTGTAGTAGAGCAGCACGGCGGACCCGTCGTACCCCTCGGCGACGAGACCGGACAGCATCGACAGCACCGGCGTCAGCCCGGAGCCCGCGGCGACGAACAGCAGGCGTCGGGGACGCGGACTCGGCAGCACGAACTCGCCTACGGGAGACCCGAGTTCGACGACGTCTCCGACCTGCGCACGGTCGTGGAGGTGGCGCGAGACGGTGCCCTCGGGATGCCTGCCGATGGTGAACCGCAGATCGGGCCGGCGCTTCGACCCCGCGTCGACGAGCGTCGGCGAGTAGCAGCGCGTGTGCCGCACGCCGTCGACGCGGACCGACACGGTCACGTACTGCCCGGGGAGGGGTCGGCACGGCTGCGCGGGGCGCACCGTGACCGTGAGCGAATCGGTGGCACTTCGGTCCACATCTGTAATCCGGGCATAGTTCGCCGACGTGACGAGAAGCGGGTCGGCGAGTTCCAGGTAGCGGTCCGGGTGATGCGGATAGGACAGCATCCCGAGTGCTCCCACCAGCAGTTTCCGCAACGAACCCGGGCGCGGGACGGGTGTCGGACGGTCGCGCACGATCATGTCTGTCCGCCTTTCGGTAGACCTCTGCGTGCTCAGTGAACGAATGTGCACTGAAATCAGTGTGACAGCCGGACACACCTGCCTGTCAACCCCGATGTGACTGCCGACACAGATGTACGGACACCGCGCGGAACGTCGTGCCTAGACTCGGGGGGTGTCCACCGCTTCCGTACCTCCGCCGACCACACGCGCCGAACGCAAGGAACGCACACGTCAGGCGCTTCTCGACGCCGCCCTCGACCTGTCCGCCGACCGGGGACTCGGCGGGCTGAGCCTGAGGGAGGTGGCCCGTCACGCGGGCATCGTGCCCACGGCGTTCTACCGGCACTTCTCGTCCATGGACGAGCTCGGTGTCGCCCTTGCCGCGGACACGATGCGGGTGCTGCGGCGCCTGCTGCGCGACGCGCGTCGCACACCCGGCCCGGCAGGTGCGCGGCAATCCCTCGACGTGCTGGTCCAGCAGGTACGGGCACACAAAGCGGCCTTCCGGTTCCTGGCACGCGAACGCCACGGCGGCGTTCCCGAGGTCGCCGCCGCGATCTCCGTCGAACTGCGCCTGCTGACCAGCGAACTCGCCGCCGACCTGGGTCGCTCCCCAGGACTCGAGGACTGGGATTTCGACGATCTCGAGATGGCCGCCGACCTGCTGGTGACCGCGATGCTCGATTTCGTCCTCGACCTGCTCGCCGTCGAACGTCCCGGCAGCGCGCAGGAATCGGAGGTGGTCACGCGCGCGGAGAAACAGATGCGTCTGATCCTGCTGGGCGCGGCGGCGTGGCGGCCGCGACGGACGTCGAACGACCGGTGACGGGTCGGGGTGACGCCGGTTCGTCGAGGTGGACAGGAAATCCTGTCGCAGACACTCCCCTTCCGTAACGTGGTTCCCATGGCATCGACCGAACCCGCCACCTACGACGACCTGACCTTCGACGTGCGTGTGGCGGGTCCGAGGGACGGCACACCCGTCGTGCTCCTGCACGGCTTCCCCGAGACATCACGCAGCTGGACGCCGGTGGCGCGCCTGCTCGTCGAGCGCGGTTTCCGCGTGATCGCCCCCGACCAGCGCGGATACTCCCCCGGTGCCCGGCCGACCGGCGTCGAGCACTACGGGGTGCCGGCACTCGCCGGCGACGTCCTCGGCCTGCTCGACGAGTTCGAGCTCGATCGCGTCCACCTCGTCGGGCACGACTGGGGCGCCGCTGTGGCGTGGTACTTCGCCGCCCACAATCCCGACCGCGTCTCGGCGTTGACCGCGGTCTCGGTCCCCCACCTCGCTGCCTACGGCTGGGCGTTGCGGGAGGACGCCGACCAGCGCGAACGCTCCTCCTACATCGGGCTCTTCCGCGAGGAGGGCAAGGCGGAGGACCTCCTCCTCGCCGACGACGCGCGGCGCCTGCGGGCGATGTTCACCTCCGCCGTCGACCACGACTCGGTCGACCACTACGTCGCCGCCATGTCCGCGCCGGGCGCTCTCACCGCCGCCCTGAACTGGTATCGCGCCATGACGCGGGATCTCGATTCGACTCCCCCGGTCCGCGTCCCGACGACCTACATCTGGAGCACCGCCGACATCGCGATCGGCCGCGCCGGCGCCGAACGGTGCGGCGAGTTCGTCGACGCCGAGTACGACTTCGTGGTCCTGCCCGACGTCTCGCACTGGATTCCGGAGGAGGCCCCGGACGAGATCGCGAACGCGATCACGCGGCGGCGGAACGGCTGAGAGCCCGCCCACCGCGGCTTCCGTCAGCCCACGACCGGGGCGAGCAGCACCTCGAGTTCGGCGACGACCGCATCGAGCGGAGCCGGACTGCGCTGCGCCTGGGCCACCACCAGTGCGCCCTCCAGAGCTGCGATGACCAGGTTCGCCAACGACCGCGCACGCTCCGCGCCGACGCCGTCGGCCACCAGGGACCGCGCGACGACGTCGACGAAGGTGTCGAAGGCCTCCGCTGCTCGTGCACGCGCCCGCGGTTCGGTCCCGAGACCTGCGGCCACCACCGGGCATCCCGCGACGTAGTCGGTGGCCACGAGGCCCTCGCGCCACAGGTCGACGACGGCGCGCACCGTCTCCACCACGCCGAGACCGTCGACCTTCGCCGTCAGCGACCGCTCGATCCGGGTCGCGGCCTGGTCTGTGGCCTCTTCGACGAGTTGGGCCTTGCCGCCGGGAAAGTGGTGGTAGATGGAGCCGCGCGGCGCCCCGCTGTGCTCGAGCACGTCCCGGAACGACGTGGCCGCGACACCTCGTTCGCTCATCAGCGCGATCGCGCTGGCGATCATCGCAGCGCGCGGTCCGTCCCGCCGTTCTGCAGCGCTCACCCGTTCCTCCGGCAGTGGTGGTTGTCACCCATATTCTATGTACGTAGTCGTACAGATCCGACGCTGGGCGACACCATTTTCGAGGAGACCCTGCCATGACCGACGTCTCGGTGACCACTCATGTCTTCGACGCTGCCGTCGACCTGTTCGAGGTCCGGGACGACCGCACCGAAGGGCACACGCACCCCGCCTACGCGAACATGGTCGGTCCGTTCGGTGGCATCACCGCCGCGACTCTCCTCCGAGCGGTCGAACGACACCCGGACGTCCTCGGCATGCCGCTGTCCCTGACGATCAACTACGCCGGTCCCATCGCCGACGGACCGTTCGACATCGCGGTGCGACCGGTGCGCACGAACCGGACCACCCAGCACTGGTCGATCGAACTGTCGCAGGACGGCGAGGTCGCCACCACCGCGACGGCCGTCTTCGGTCTCCGTCGCCCCACCTGGTCGTCGACCGAACTGCAGGCGCCGGCCGCCCCTGCACCCGACTCGCTCGAGCCGACACCGCTGCCCGACTTCATCGCGTGGGCACGCAACTACGAGATGCGGTACACCGCGGGAGTCGTTCCCGAGGAGGGCAGCACGGAGGTCGCCGACTCCACGTCGACGCTGTGGGTCCGCGACGTCCCGTCGCGCCCGCTCGACTTCGCCTCGCTCACCGCGATGTGCGACATCTTCTACCCCCGCGCCTTCCTTCGTCTGGGCCGGGTGCTGCCGGCCGGCACGGTCTCGATGACCGTCTACTTCCACGCGGACCCGGAGACCGTTGCCGCGCAATCCGACAACCCCGTACTCGCGACCGCACGCGCGAATCGTTTCGAACAGGGCTTCTTCGACCAGAGCGCACAACTGTGGGGACGCGACGGCGTTCTCCTCGCGACCTCGCACCAGATCGTCTACTTCAAGGCCTGACCCGAGCGGCCGCGTTCGGCGCCCGTCCCGGTCACCGGCACACCTGTAGCCTCGGAAACATCTACCCACCGGATTGCGAGGTCCACTGTGACGATGCCGAGACTCCTCCGACGGTCGGGTGTCATCGCCTGCGCCGCAATCGCGTTCACGACCGTGGGCACGGTCGCCTGCGCCGACACGGAGGACACGGCCCCGGCTGCGGACTACGCGTCGTACGTCGCCCTGGGAGACTCGTTCACCTCCGGGCCCGGCATCCCGCCGCAGACCGAAGGTGATCCGTGCGGGCGGTCGGCGAGCAACTACCCCACCCTCGTCGCGACCGATCTCGGTATCGAGGACTTCGTCGACGCGTCGTGCGGTGCCGCCACCTCCCTCGACTTCGCGATGCCGCAGACCACCTTCCGTGGCGCGACGGTGCCACCGCAGTACGACGCGCTGCGCCCCGACACCGAACTCGTCACCGTCGGTATCGGCGGCAACGACATCGGTCTCGTCCAACTGGCGTTGGGGTGCGTCAATCTCTCGGCACCGCCCGAGGGCACGTCGTGCGCGATCACGAACGCACCGGACGGCACCGACCGTGTCGACGCCGCCATCGACGCCTTCGCGCCCGTCTACACCACGGTGATCGACGAGATCCGCCGGCGCTCCCCGGAGGCACGCATCGTGCTCGTCGGCTACCCCACCGGGATCCGCGACGGCGGATGCTTCCCCGAACAGCGGATGTGGCCCGAGGACGCGACCTATCTGCAGGCGAAGATCGACCGGTTGAACACCGTCATGCGTGAACAGGCCGAGGCCGCGGAGGCGGACTACGTCGACCTGCGTGAGTCGAGCCGCGACCACGACGCGTGCGCCGATCCGGAGACCCGGTGGATGGCCGGTCTGCAGCCGACCGCCGGATCGATCCCGCTGCATCCGAACGCGGCCGGGCACCGCAACGCCGCCGACCAGGTGCTGGCCACGATCACCGACTGAGCGGGTTCACACCGTCTCGGACGTCTCGGGAGCCCGCACGGCGAGCAACGCCACCAAGCCCGCGCCGAGCACGATCAGCAATCCCACGATGCCTGCCCGGTCGGTGCCGAACCACCACGCGAAGAACCCGAACAGCGTCGGTGCCAGGAACGACACCGCGCGTCCCGTCGTCGCGTAGAGACCGAACATCTGCCCTTCCCGGCCCGGTGGAGTGAGTCGCGCCAGGAAGGTGCGCGCCGACGACTGGGCGGGGCCGACGAACAGGCACAGCACCAGACCGAAGATCCAGAACATCGTCGGACCCGAGACCACGAGCAGGACGATGCCGGTCGCGATCATGGCGACAAGTGAACCCACGATGACCGCCTTGGGTCCGACCCGGTCGTCGACGCGTCCGGCCACCAGTGCGCCCACCGCGGACACGACGTTCGCGGCGACACCGAAGATCAGCACGTCGCCCGCTCCGATCCCGTAGACCGTGACGGCGAGGACCGCGCCGAAGGTGAAGACACCGGCGAGGCCGTCCCGGAACAACGCCGACGCCCCGAGGTACCAGATGGTGCGACGATCCGCCCGCCACAACTCCGTCAGGTCGCGCCACAGCACGCGATAGGACTCGACCAAACCGGCGCGGCGGGCGACGTCGCCACGCGCGACCGGTTTCTCCGGGACGGCGAGGAGCACGGGCACGGCGAACACCGCGAACCACACGGCCGCGAACAGCGCGACGAGCCGGATGTTGGTGCCGTCCTCGGTGGGCACCCCGAGGAAACCGCGGGTGTCGCCGTCGCCGGCGATGAACCCGGTGTAGCACAGCAGCAGGAGCACGATGCCACCGAAATAGCCCATCGCCCAACCGAAACCCGACACCCGTCCGATGTCGTCCGGCGTCGACACCTGACGCAGCATCGAGTTGTAGGGCACCTGCGCGAGCTCGGCCATCACGGACGCCACACCGAGCAGGACCAGGCCGAGCCACAGATAGTGGTAGTCGTCGCGCACGAAGTACATCGCCGCCATCGCCGCGACGGTGACCGCGGTGAGGATGCCCAGCGACCACTTCCGTCGCCCGGCGGCGTCGTACCGCTGACCCGACACCGGCGCGGTCACGGCGATGACGAACCCGGCGATACCGAGCGACCATCCGAGCCAGGTGCTCGCCGAGATCCCGCCCGGCAGGTCGTCGCCGACCGCATCGGTGAGATAGACGGAGAACACGAACGTCAGGATCACGGCGTTGAACGCCGCGGAACCCCAGTCCCACAGACCCCACGAGACGACCTGACGACGTGTCGCGGCCTCCCCGGCCCCGCTCGCCGTGTCCGTGAACGCATTCATGCCCCGGAGCCTAGGCTTCCGGAGCTGCCGTGGCACCGAACGACTCCGTCGCGTGGCACCGAACGACTCCGTCGCGTGGCACCGAACGACTCGGCCGCACGACCGGAAGGCGGGCCCGGTCGCCGCTCCTGTGCCTGCCGCTACGCTGACCCACTGTGACTCTGCCGAATCCCCATCCCGATGCCCGTGCCGTCGTCACCGGAGCGTCCTCCGGCATCGGCGAGGCCCTCGCAACCGAACTCGCCGCCCGCGGCCACTCACTGATCCTGGTCGCCCGTCGCGGAGAGGTGATGGAGGCCCTCGCCGAGACCCTGCGCGAGAAGCACGGCGTGACCGTCGAGGTGCGCGCGTGCGATCTGTCCGACCGCGACGCACGGACACCGCTCGTCGACGAACTCGGACGTCGGCGCATCAGCATCCTGTGCAACAACGCCGGTATCGCCACCTTCGGTGCGGTCGCCGAACTCGACGCGGCCTACGAGCGGGCACAGGTCGAGCTCAACGCCGTCGCCGTGCACGACCTCACCCTCGCGGTGCTGCCGCAGATGGTCGAGCGGAACTCCGGCGCCATCCTCATGGTGGGTTCGGCCGCCGGCAACATGCCGATCCCGAACAACGCCACCTACGCCGCGACGAAGGCGTTCGTCAACACCTTCTCCGAGTCGCTGCGCGGCGAACTCAAGGGCACCGGCGTGCACGTCACGCTGCTCGCCCCCGGCCCGGTCCGCACCGAGGAACCCGACCCGGCCGAGGCGTCGATCGTCGACAAGCTGGTTCCGGACTTCCTGTGGATCTCGAGCGAGCACACCGCGAAGGTCTCGCTCGACGCGCTCGCCGCGAACCGGATGCGCATCGTGCCCGGCGTGATCAGCAAGGCCATGTCGGCCGCCGGTCAGTTCTCGCCGCGGTCGATCTCGGCCCCGATCGCCGGCGCCTTCTACAAGAAGCTCGGCGGCAACTGACGGGCCACCGCCTGCTGAAGCAGTCCTTCACCGCCGTCGGCGGCGTCCCGTGCCGAAGAGGCTCCGGCCGATCTCCCGACCGGCCGCGGACGCCGCCGACCGGATGAAACTGCGCACCGCCGCACTGCCGAGCACCTGCTCCACGACCGACACCCCGGCATCGTCCGACGCCTGCAGCGGCACGTCCGGGACGGGTTCGACGTCGGTCGCCCCGACCACCGACGCGGTGAGCTTCTCGTAGGCCGATTCACGATCGATGGTGCGGCCGTACTTGCCGTAGAGGGGGTTCGCCTGCGCCGACGCACGCATCGCGCTCTCCCCCACCGTGCCCATCAGCGAATGCGGCGGTCGCAGGCGCGTCCAGGCGACGGGCGTGGGCGCACCCAGCTCGGACAGGACCGTCACGATCGCCTCACCGGTCCCCAGGCCGGTCAGAGCGTCGGCGAGGTCGTAGGCGTCGGTCTTCGGGAAGGTGCGCACGACCTCCGCGAGCGCGGCCTCGTCCTCGGGCGTGAAGGCGCGCAGCGCGTGCTGGATCCGCGCTCCGACCTGCGACAGCACACTCCGCGGGATGTCGGTGGGCGACCGCGTGCAGAAGACCACCCCGACGCCCTTGGACCGGATGAGTTTCACGGTCTGTTCGATCTGCTGCAGGAACGCCTTCGACGCATCGGTGAAGAGCAGATGCGCCTCGTCGAAGAAGAACACGAGCCGCGGGGTGTCGACGTCGCCGACCTCCGGAAGCGACTGGAACAGGTCGGCGAGCAACCACATCAGGAAGGTCGAGAACAGGGCGGGGCGGGTGGCCTCGTCGCCGAACTCGAACAGGTTGATCGTGCCCTGACCGTCGATCACCCGCAGCAGGTCCTCGACCTCCAGTTCGGGTTCGCCGAAGAATCCGTCTCCGCCCGCGTTCTCGAGGTCGACGACCGCACGGAGGATGACCCCCGCGGTCGCCGGCGACACGGCGCCGAGGTCGTCGAGTGCGCCGCGCCCTTCGTCGCTCGCCAGGTGCCGGATCACCTGCCGCAGGTCGGCGAGATCGAGCAGCGGCAGGCCGTTGCGGTCGGCCCAGTGGAAGATCAGCCCGAGGGTGGATTCCTGAGTAGCGTTGAGCCCCAGGACCTTCGAGAGCAGGAGCGGCCCGAACGAGGTGACGGTGACGCGGACGGGGATACCGACCCCGTCGGTGCCGAGCGAGTAGAAGGCCACGGGATGTCCTGTGGGCGTCCAGTCCTCGTCGCCGGTGTCGGCCGCACGGGTGATCACCGCATCGTCCGGCTCACCGGCGGCCGACAGACCCGACAGGTCGGACTTCATGTCGGCCATCACCACCGGAACCCCCGCCGCCGACAGCTGTTCCGCCATGACCTGCAGCGTCTTGGTCTTGCCCGTGCCGGTCGCACCGGCGACCAGCACGTGACGATCGAGTGTGGCGAGCGGGATACGCACCGGCGCCTCGGGATCGGCGACGCCGTCGAGCACGACGGCGCCCAGTTCCAGCGCCTCGCCGATCACCTCGTACCCGGCCGCGATGGTCGCGGCAGTGTTCTCCGGCTTGTCGGTCATGCTCGCCCCCTCCGGCCTCGACCTCGCCCACCGCGACGGTACCGGGCCGTCGAACCCACGGAAGGACCATTTCTATCGGGCGCCAGAATTGTCGCATTACAGTGATTCCGATCACAACAGCGGCGACGAGGTTTGCCGCTTCGCGAACCGTGCTGACCTGCGATTTCTCCGAGAGAATCCTCGTCGTCGACGACGCGAGGATCGTTCGCAAAAACAACGACGTGTGCTAGCAACGAACTACGCGACATATTCGACGAACACAGGAGAAACACATTGACGCCCAAGATCGCCATTCTCGGAGCAGGTCCCAGTGGACTCGCGCAGCTGCGCGCTTTCGAAGCAGCCCGAAAGGCCGGTCTGGAGCAGATCCCCGACATCGTCTGCTACGAGAAGCAGCCCGACTGGGGAGGAATGTGGAACTACACCTGGCGTACGGGACTCGACGAGAACGGTGAGCCCGTCCACGGGAGCATGTACCGCTACCTGTGGTCCAACGGCCCGAAGGAATGCCTCGAATTCGCCGACTACTCCTTCGAGGAGCATTTCGGACGTCCCATCCCGTCGTACCCGCCGCGGGCCGTCCTGCTCGACTACATCATGGGTCGCGTCGAGAAGAGCGACGTGCGCAAGTACATCCGGTTCAACACCGCTGTGCGGTGGGTCGAGTGGTCCGACGAGACACAGAAGTTCACCGTGACGGTGATGAACCACGACCGGGGCGCGCTGGAATCCGACGAGTTCGACTACGTCGTCGTCGCCACCGGACACTTCTCCACCCCGCACGTTCCCCACTTCGACGGCCTCGACCGGTTCCCGGGACGCGTGCTGCACGCCCACGACTTCCGCGACGCCCGCGAGTTCGCCGGCAAGCGACTGCTGCTCGTCGGCAGCAGCTACTCGGCCGAGGACATCGGAACGCAGTGCATCAAGTACGGCGCCGAGCAGGTCACCTTCAGCTACCGCAGCGCACCGATGGGTCACGACTGGCCCGAGCAGTTCTCCGAGGTGCCGTTGCTCACCCACGTCGACGGCAAGGTCGCCCACTTCCGTGACGGCAGCACCCGCGAGGTCGACGCCATCGTGCTGTGCACGGGGTACAAGCACCACTACCCGTTCCTGCCCGACGAACTCGCACTGCGCACCGGCAACCGGCTCTACCCACGCGACATCTACAAGGGCATCTTCTTCCAGCGCAACCCGAAGCTGATGTACCTCGGCGCGCAGGACCAGTACTTCACGTTCAACATGTTCGACGCGCAGGCCTGGTACGCACGCGACTTCATGCTCGGCCGCGTCGCCCTGCCCGACTTCGACACCCGCGAGCAGGACATCGATCATTGGCGGGCTCGCGAGGAGAAGCTGTCGTCGCCGGTGGAGGACATCGACTTCCAGGCCGCCTACATTCGCGATCTCGTCGACCGCACCGACTACCCCGAGTTCCACGTCGAACGCCAGGGCGAGGTGTTCAAGCAGTGGAAGCAGGACAAGAAGCGCGACATCATGGGCTACCGCAACAACAGCTATGCCTCGACGCTGACCGGCACCGTCGCTCCGCCGTTGCCGGCGCCGTGGATGGAGATCGTCGACGACTCCCCCGAGTCCTTCCTGAGCCACGACTTCACAGCCCCGGAAGTGACCGCCGAGGGGCGCTTCACCGCCCCTGACGTGACCCCGGAGGGGCGGTTCACCGCCCCGGACGTGACCTCGGAGGGCCGAACCCTCGAGCGGCAGTACACTCCGGCGGCACGTCGTCCCGCCCGCCCGGCCGCGCCGCGCACCGTCGCCGTGAAGGCGTGACGGTGCACATTTCGTCCCGGACCGTCGACGCCGCGCCTCGTGGGTGCGGCGTCGATGGATAGTCTGTCTGTCGTGCAGGACAAACTCGTATGGATCGACTGTGAGATGACGGGGCTGCGTCTCGGCAGCGACAAATTGATCGAGATCGCGGCTCTGGTCACCGACAGTGATCTCAACGTGCTCGGCGAGGGCGTGGACATCGTGATCCACGCCGATGACGACGCCCTCGCCGACATGCCGGAGGTCGTGCAGCAGATGCACGAGCGGTCCGGCCTCACCGAAGAGGTGCGCCGCTCGACGGTGAGCCTCGCCGAAGCAGAGAAACAGGTCCTCGCGTACATCCGCGAGCACGTCACCGAGGCGGGCACGGCGCCGCTGGCCGGCAACTCCATCGCGACCGACCGCGCGTTCATCACCCGCGACATGCCCGAGCTCGACAACTACCTGCACTACCGCATGGTGGACGTCAGCTCGATCAAGGAGCTGTGCCGGCGCTGGTATCCGCGCATCTACTTCGGTCAGCCGGAGAAGGGGCTGTCGCACCGGGCGCTCGCGGACATCAAGGAGTCGATCCGCGAACTGCGCTACTACCGGCGCACGGCCTTCGTGGCGCCTCCCGGCCCCACTCCCGCCGACCTCGCGGCCGTCGTGAAGGACCTGGGACCGGCCTGACCAGCCGATTCGTCTTTTTCGTCTTCGTCAGGCTAGTATCTGTACCGCAGGCGCAAGCGACCGAGAGGTTGCCGGCGAATGCGATGGTGAGTGTAGTTCAGTTGGTAGAGCACCAGGTTGTGATCCTGGCTGTCGCGGGTTCGAGTCCCGTCACTCACCCCGAAGAGAACCCCCGATCGGATTTCCGATCGGGGGTTTTCTCGTTCCCGGAGAATCCTCACGCACGGCGGTTCCTCACGCACAGCGGCTCCTCGCGCGCCGAACCGGGG
>NZ_JBLWIU010000034.1:22903-48144 GCF_048381395.1 Rhodococcus shunpengi | reverse complement strand
GGCGCGCGAGGCCGGCCTATTCGAACGAGCGCGTCACGAAGGCGTCGACGTCGGCCCGGGAGCGCTCCACCGTCGTGTAGTGCCCGGCCATGTAGACGCGGTAGTCGACGTCCGCCCCTGCGGCCTTCATCTCGGCGGCGAGCGCCGCGGACAGCGGCAACGGGACCATCACGTCGTGGATGCCGTGCGCGAGGAAGACCGGCCGGTCGTAGCCGTCCGCCGGCGCGGCGAGATAGTCGGCCAGCAGCGCCGGCATCGGGCCCTCGGCCAGCGGGCGCGCGAGCAGCTCCCCGACCGGGATGTCGCGCACCGATTCCTCGAGATCGTCGTAGCAGAGCTCTTCGGCCCGATCGACGACCTCACGGCCGATCGAGGTCAGGTAGCCCTCGACGTCGGCCTCGGGGTAGGCGTCGCGCAGCCCGGCGAAGATATACCCGCTGAAGCTGACCAGGCCCCACAGGCCCGGATCGGGGAAGCCCGGGACACCGATCGTGAAGGCCCGCTCGAGGTTCGCCGGGGCGCCCGTGGCGACCGTTCCGCGGAAGTCGAGTTCGGGAGCGCGGGAGGTCGCGATCGCGGCGGTGTGCAGCGCCGCGTGCCCTCCCTGCGACTGCCCCATCACGATCCAGCTCTCCGACAGCGGCGCCCCGCCGTCGCGGGCGGCCCGGACGATGTCGACGATGCTGTTCGCGGCGCTGGGGCCGTCGAGATAGCGGTGGAGCCCCTCGGAGCCCAGACCCGGGAAGTCGGCGGAGACCACCGCGTACCCGGAATCGAGCCAGTGCTGCAGATAGGTCCGCTCGAGATCGGAACGCGGCGTGCGGGTCGTGAGTGCGCAGTCGTCGCCCACGCCGGTCGTGCCGTGTGCCCATGCGATGACGGGCCAGCCACCCTCGGGGGCGTCGCCCTCGGGCAGGAACAACGCGCCCGTGGCGACGGTCGGCTCACCCGACCGCCACTCGGTGGAGTATTCGAGCTTGGTGGCCGTCGCGGCACCGGGCACCGACAGTTCGTCGGGCAGCGGCTGTTGCGAGACCACCGAACCCGGTGCGGGTGCGGTCGACGACGCGACCGGCGAGGCCGCGGCCCCCGTCGGTGTCAGGGCTGCGAGCAGTACGGCACCGCAGCAGGCAGCGCGCAACCATCTCCCCCGAACGGTCATCGATCCCCCTTCACCCGTCACGCCGCAGCGTTGCCGGCCTTCCACGTCGACCACGGGATGTTCCAGTCACCGAGTCCGTCCGTTCCGGGGAGAGTACCGCCCACGGTGTTGCGTACCACGACGATGTCGCCGCGCTTGGTGTTGTCGAAGATCCACTTGGCGTTGGCGGGGCTGAGGTTCAGGCAGCCGTGGCTGACGTTGCGCACACCCTGGTCGCCGAGCGACCACGGCGCGGAGTGGAAGAAGATGCCGCTGTAGGACATCCGCGTCGCCCACTCGACCGGCGTGCGGTAACCCTGCGCCGAGTCGGAAGGCACGCCGTAGGTGGACGAGTCCATGATCATGGACTCGAACCGGTCGCCGATGATGTAGACGCCGTTGGGCGTGGGCGTGGAGTCCTTGCCGAAGGAGGTCGGCATCGTGATGACGTCGACGCCGTTGCGGGTGACGGTGACCTGCTTGGTCGCATCGTCCGCTGTGATGACCACCGCGTCGCCGATGGTGAAGGACGAGTGGACGTCGGACTGACCGAAGAGGCCGTCGCCGAGATCCTTGCCGTAGACGTTCACGTCGACGGTGATGGCGGTGCCGGGCACCCAGTAGTTCTCCGGGCGCCACCGCACCTCGCGGTTGTTGACCCAGTAGAAGGCGCCTTCGACGGGCGGGTTCGTGGTGACGGTGATGGCCGCCTCGGCCGCGAGCCGATCCGGGATGTTCTCGTCGAACTGCACGGCGATCGGCTGACCGATGCCCACGATCGAACCCTCACCGGGCAGCACGTAGGGCTGGGTGAGGTTGGCCGGGGACGACGTGGTGAACGACGCCGTCGAGGTGGTCGCGCCACCGAGCCCGTACGCGACGGTCTCGAGCGTGTAGGAGCGGTTGTAGCCGAGCGGTTCGGTGTTCACCCAGGTGAGTCCGTCCGCGGCGAGTTCGCCCTGCACCGGCTCGCCTGCGGGATTGAGCAGGGTCACCGAGTCGAGCTTGCCGTTGACCACCGAGACCGTCACCGGATCGATCGGCGAGAAGCCGACCGAGCCGTCGGCGACACTCGACGACACCGTCGGCTTGATCAGCG
The DNA here is from genome assembly GCF_048381395.1 of Rhodococcus shunpengi. Lineage (NCBI taxonomy): Bacteria > Bacillati > Actinomycetota > Actinomycetes > Mycobacteriales > Nocardiaceae > Rhodococcus > Rhodococcus shunpengi. The sequence continues at coordinate 45,904 of NZ_JBLWIU010000034.1, read as the reverse complement.
CGGCCACGGGATTGGAATCGATGGGCACCTCCTCGGCGCCCGTTCCCGAACCGCCGGCGCATCCCGTGACGAACGCAACAACGCCGACGACGACCACTCCGAGGATTCCCCGTACCCGACGACCCCGGGGGTTCCCCGCACTCGATTCCGCCACTTCCATACTCCGATCCCGCCTCCCCCAAGGCACCGAAAACGCACGTCACAACACCGGACACGATGATGCCAGCCCCTCTTGCGGCCGACCCGACGCGACTCCCCCGTACGTCGGTAACGTTCGAATGACAATCGCTCCGACCGTCCGATCCGTTACATCGACGACCTTACAGAAAACATCCTGACCAGGCGATTTGGCGCGTCGCGCGACGGTGTGTAATGTTCTCTTCGTTGCTGGGACGGCATCCCGGGAACAGATCGTCAAGCGCCATTAGCTCAATTGGCAGAGCAGCTGACTCTTAATCAGCGGGTTCGGGGTTCGAGTCCCTGATGGCGCACAACACGAAGGCCGGACACCCAGTGTCCGGCCTTCGTTCTGGCGGTGACACCGTCCTCCACGTCGCCCGGACGGCGACCGGGAGACACATCGCCACGCGCCATTAGCTCAATTGGCAGAGCAGCTGACTCTTAATCAGCGGGTTCGGGGTTCGAGTCCCTGATGGCGCACAACACGAAGGCCGGACACCGGAAACGGTGTCCGGCCTTCGTCGTTCACGGCCGACGACGCTCTCGCGGCGGCTCCGTCCCCGGAACGAGGAACACCCACGCCGAGTCGACGTGGGTGCCCTCCTGTCACGCGGTGGAGCGGATGGGTCAGCGCAGGATCCTGCGCAGCACCAGCAATCCGACCACCGTGCCGGCCGCGATCGCTGCGTACTTCTTCACCTGCGGCTGGTTCACCTTCGCGATGAGGGTCTGCTTCGTGCTCGCCACCAGATTCTTCGGGTTGGCGCGGACGCTCAGTTCGTCGAGTGTGCTCGCGAGCTGATTGCGGGCTTTCTCGATCTCCCGCTCGATGTCCTCGGTGTCCCTAGCCACGTGTCCTCCAGAAGGTCGCTGCAGTGTGCTGCGACCACGGTAATGGACGCGCACCGGGAATGGCTGCACGGTCCACTACTGTCGCCTTCATGACCGAGAACAGCAGACTCGCCCCCGGTGATCCCGCACCCGATTTCACTCTTCCCGATGCCGACGGCAACGAGGTGTCGCTGTCGGACTATCGCGGACGCAAGGTCATCGTGTACTTCTACCCCGCCGCGAGCACCCCGGGATGCACGAAGCAGGCGTGCGACTTCCGCGACAGTCTCGCCGAACTGAACGAAGCGGGCCTCGAGGTGATCGGCGTCTCGCCCGACAAGCCGGCCAAGCTCGCGAAGTTCCGCGACGCCGAAGAGCTGACGTTCCCGCTGCTGTCGGATCCCGAGAAGACCACCCTCCAGGCGTGGGGCGCCTTCGGCGAGAAGAAGATGTACGGCAAGACCGTCACCGGCGTCATCCGCTCGACCTTCCTCGTCGACGAGGACGGGAAGATCGAGGTCGCGCAGTACAACGTCCGCGCGACCGGGCACGTGGCGAAGCTGCGCCGCGACCTGTCCGTCTGACGCCCGGCAGCCCGGCCGGCGGCGTTACCGCGGCGCCAGCGAGGTCAGCAGCAACGCCTCGGCCACGGCGAGATTCTCGATCTCGGTGGGATCGACGCTCTCGTTCGGCGCGTGGATGACGCAGCGCGGTTCCTCGACGCCGATCAGGGCGATCTCGGCCCGCGGCACGGCGCGTTGCAGCGCGGTGCACAGCGGGATCGAGCCGCCCTGCCCGGCGGTCCCGACCTCCCGGCCGTAGGCGGTCTCGAGCGCGGTGCGCAGCGCGGCGTAACCGGGACCGTCCGTGGCCACCCGGAAGGGTTCGCCGAGGACGTCGCGGTCGATGCGCAGATGCGCTCCCCACGGCACGTGGGCCTCGAGATGGGCGACGAGCGCGTCCTGGGCGGTACGGGCGTCGATGCCGGGCGGCACGCGCAGGTTCAGGCGCGCGGACGCACGCGGCACGACCGCCGCGGCCGATCCGACCACGGGCGGGGCGTCGATCCCGAGGACGGTCAGTGCCGGTCGCGCCCACACCGCGTCGGCGACGGTGCCGGAGGTGGGCAGCGAGACACCGTCGAGCACGCCCGCGTCGGTGCGGAAACGGTCTTCGGGATAGGGCACGCCGTCCCAGGTCGCGGTGCAGTCCAGTCCGTCGACGACGGTGTTGCCGTGCTCGTCGCGCAAGGTGCCGAGCAGATGGATCAGCGCGGCGAGCGCGTCGGGTGCCGCTCCCCCGTACATCCCGGAGTGGATTTCGCCCCTCAGCGTCTCGATGTGGACGTCGACGTTCGCGATGCCGCGCAGCGTCGTGGTGAGGGTGGGACGGCCGACCTCGGCGTTGCCGCTGTCGCCGATGACGATGAGATCGGCGTCGAACAGTTCAGGTCGTTCGGCGACGAGGTGGTCGAGGCCGGCGCCGCCCATCTCCTCCGAGCCCTCGATGACGATGCGGACACCGACGGGCAGCGGGCCGTCCGCGCGCAGGGCCCGCAGCGCGAGCAGGTGCATGACGACGTTGCCCTTGCAATCCGCGGCGCCGCGGCCGTACCAGCGGCCGTCCCGCTCGGTGAGCGTGAACGGTTCGCTGTGCCAGAGCGATTCGTCGCCGGGCGGCTGAACGTCGTAGTGGCTGTAGAGCAGAACCGTCGGGGCGCCCTCGGGCGCGGGTGTGTGGCCCAGCACCGCGAGCGAGCCGTCGGCGGTCTCGACCGTCTCGACGTTCTCGATTCCCGCCTCGGCGAAGGCATCCCGCACCCAGTTCGCCGCACCGACGCATTCCTCCACCGGGAACTGGCGCGGATCCGCGACGGAGCGGAACGCGACGAGCTGCGCGAGGTCGTCGCGCGCGGCGGGCATCGCCTCCCGGATCCGTTCCCGGATGCGCTGTGTCGCGTCGGTGTCTGTCGCTGTCATGATCCGTCCTCCGCACGTCGGATGAGTACGTCGATTCCGTCCAGCAGTCGTTCGAGACCGAAACGGAAGTCCTGTTCGTGCCATACTGCCTCGTCGTCGGCGTCACTCTCGTCGGGGTCGAACGCACCGCCCTCGACCGCCGCCAGCACCGAGGGGTACTTCCCCGGGTCGAGGATGCGCCGCAGCATCGCCGGGGCGTCGGTCGGGTCGTCCGCGGCATCGCTTCCGAGCTCCCACGAGAAGCGTGCGCGACCGATGGCGTAGAGCGAGATCATGGTCACCACTTGCACTTTCGCAGGTTCGTCGAGCGGCGTGGCGGACAGCGCGTCGAGTCCGGCGTCGAGCCAGAGCAGGTTGTTGGGATAGTACGGCGCCGTGCGGATCGGGTACTGCGTCAACCACTTGTGCGCGCGCAGACTCCGGTACTCGGCCATCGCCCACGCGTCGAGCCGTTCCCGCCACTCGCCTACGGCCGGTAGTTCGGGAGGCGGTCCGATCGCGCGGTCCCACGCGAGTTCGACGAGCTGGTCCTTGTTGCTCACGTAGCGGTACAGCGACATGGTGGTGAAACCCAGATGCTTGGCGACCCGGCTCATCGAGAGCGCGTCGAGCCCTTCGGCGCCCGCCACCTCGATCGCCGCGTCGAGGACCTGCTCGAGGGTGAGCCCCCGTCGCGGACCGCGGGTGCCACTGTCGCTCAAACCCCATGCCAGCTGCACACTCTGCGGCAGCGGATCGCCGGGCTCGGGACTGCTCATGCTCCTCCAGAATTCGGGTCTTGCCGCCATCCTAAAACTGTGTACGCTATACACATTGGTATATGGCATACACAGTTAGGGAGATGTCATGACTCGTCCCGTTCCTGCCATCGACGTCCGGGGCCTACGCAAGTCGTTCGGCCCGACCACCGTTCTCGACGGTGTCGACCTCCGGGTCGAGCCCGGATCCGTCTTCGCACTACTCGGCGCGAACGGCGCCGGCAAGTCCACCACCGTCCGCGTCCTGACCACCCTGCTGCGCCCCGACGCAGGCACCGTCACGGTGGTCGGCCTGCCCCTTCCTGCCCGCGCCCACGCCGCGCGCGAGAACATCGCGCTCACCGGCCAGTACGCCGCGATCGACGACCTCCTCACCGGCACGGAGAACCTCCGTCTCGCTGCGCGCCTCGCGCACCTGCCGTCGGCCGCGATTCCCGGCCGCGTCCGCGACCTGATCGAACGCTTCGATCTCGGGCACGTCGCCGACCGTCGCGCCGGCACGTACTCGGGTGGCACGATGCGACGCCTCGACATCGCCATGAGCCTCGTCGCATCCCCGCAGGTACTGTTCCTCGACGAACCCACGACCGGCCTCGACCCGCGCAGCCGCCTGGTGATGTGGGAGGCGATCCGCGAACTCGCCGACGACGGCGTCACGATCTTCCTGACAACCCAGTACCTCGAGGAGGCCGACCGGCTCGCCGACCGCATCGCCGTCCTCGACGGCGGCCGGATCGTCGCCGAGGGCACACCCGACGAACTCAAGTCGCTGGTGCGCGGGGGATATCTCGAGCTGCGTTTCGCCACCGACGCCGACCTCGCCCACGCGGCGTCGGTGCTCGACGGCGAGATCGACCGGGCCGCACTGACACTGCAGGTCCACACCGGCGGCGACCTGCCCCACGTCGCCGCCCTGCTCGAGCGCCTCGCCGCCGAAGCGGTGCCCGTCGAGAAGTTCGGGCTGCACTCCCCCACCCTCGACGACGTCTTCCTCACCCTCACCGGCTCCAGCGACGAAACGAAGGTCGTCCGGTGACACTCCTCGCACACCCCACCCCGCTCCGCTTCGCCGCGCGCGACCACGCCGCCGTGACCGGCAGGAACCTGCGACGGATGCTCCGCAGCCCCGACGCGCTGCTCATGGGACTCGCGCTGCCGGTCCTGCTGCTCGTGCTGTTCGTCTACGTCTTCGGCGGCGCGATCGACACCGGCACCGACTATCTGAACTACGTCGTGCCCGGCATCGTGCTGCTGTCGGCGTCCTTCGGGGCAGCGCAGACGGCCGTCGCGGTCGCCTCCGACATGCACCGCGGCATCGTCGACCGGTTCAGGTCCATGCCCATCGCCCGTTCGGCCGTGCTCACCGGGCACGTCGTCGCGAGCCTGGTCCGCAATCTCGCCAGTACCGTCGTGGTGTTCGTGGTGGCCGCGCTCATGGGATTCCGGCCCGACGCCGGTCTCGTCGAATGGGTGGCCGCCGTGGGTGTCATCGCGTTGTTCGTCCTCGCGATCTCCGCCGTCTCGGCCGCACTGGGGATGCTCGCAGGAAACGAGGAGGCCGCGAGCGGGTTCACCTTCTTCCTGCTCTTCCTCCCCTACGTGAGCAGCGCGTTCGTCCCGCCCGAGACGATGCCCGGATGGCTGCGCGGTTTCGCCGAGCATCAGCCGGTCACCCCGGTGATCGAGACCGTCCGGGGGCTGCTCACCGGCACCGGGATCGGGTCGTCCGCGATCGTCGCGGTCGGGTGGTGCGCGGCGTTCACCGCGATCGGCCTGGTCGCCGCCACCGCACTGTTCCGGCATCGAACCGCGCGGTGACCTGTGGCTGCCCGGTTTGTGACACTCTGACTCACATCAAGTATTCGGGAAAGCACGGACGTCCGGCTAGCCTGGGCGCGTGGAGTCAGCAACGAACGGCCGCCGCGCCCCGCGCCGGATCGATCCGGCGCTCGAGGTTCAGGCCGAGCCCCAGGAGCTCGTGCCGCGTCGGCGGCCCACCCAGGAGCGGAGCCGCCGCAAGTTCGACGCCCTGTTGGCCGCCTCGCGTGAACTGCTCACCGAAGTCGGCTTCGAGTCGTTCACCTGTGAGGAGGTCGCATCCCGCGCAGACGTCCCCATCGGCACCCTCTACCAGTTCTTTGCCAACAAGTACGTGATCGTGTGCGAGCTCAACCGGCAGGACCTCGTCGGCGTCCAGAGCGAGCTCGCCCAGTTCAATGGCAAGATCCCGTCCGTCGACTGGTTGCGCTTCCTCAACAGCTTCGTCGACCACCTCGCCGGACTGTGGACCACCGATCCGTCCCGCCGCGAGGTGTGGCTCGCGATGCAGTCCACCCCGTCCACCCGGGCCACCGGCGCCATCCACGAACGCGAGTTCGCCGAGCAGGTCGCGCGGATGCTGGCACCGCTCACCCCGGACACCCCGCGACCGCGCCGCAAGCTCATGGCCGAGGTGCTCGTCCACATCGTGTACTCGATGCTCAACTTCTCGGTGCAGGATGACCAGACCCATGCCGACGCCGTCGTCGAACTCAAGCGCATCATGGTCGCCTATCTGCAGATCGCCGAACAGGACTCACGCGCTCAGGCCAAGCGACGCCAACGCCGTGAGGAACGCGAGGGATCCGTACGCGAACAGGCCGACCGGCGGGACACCGAAACGGATCAGGCCGAGGAAGCTCGCGCTCCCTCGGCCTGATTCCCCACATCTACGTACGTCGGCCGTCGACCTCGTCGAGGACGACGAACGCGCCGGCCATGTCACCGTCGTGGGTCAACGACACATGGATCCGGACGCCGGTCAGCTTCTCGGCGACCTGCCGGTGCAGCCGGATGCTCGGGCGACCCCACGCGTCCGAGACCACTTCGATCTGCTGATGGATCGTCTCCGGTAGCACCGGTGGGCTGCCGAACAGCGACGCCGACCACGCCTTGATCACCGCCTCCTTCGCCGCCCACCGGGCGGCGAAGTGACGGGCGGGATCGGAGCTGCGGGTGTTCGCGTCGCGACGCTCACCCGGTGTGAAGTTCGCCAGCATCGTCGTTCCCGTCCGACTCAGCTGTTCCGCGAACTCCGGCACCGACACGAGGTCGAACCCGACACCCGCAACTCCCATCCCGAGACCCGTGCCTACTTGCAGCCGGGCAGACCGGAGCGGTACACGTCGTCCTCACCGAGGCGGGCCTCCGGCGAGAGCAGCATGTCCGCCTCTAGCTGACGCGTGGCCGAAGCCGGCACGTGATCGTCACCGAGACGACGATCCGCAGGCCGCTGGTAGAGCGACGCTCCACCGGTCATCGCGTCCACCAGGCGACGCTTGCCGGCGACGGTGCGCTCGGCAGCCTTCGCCAGGTAGGCCTCCCGGCGCTCGGCCGGGATCGCCTCGACGAACGCCTGCGGATGGACCACCGCGATCAGACCCGACACGTGCCCGAAGCCGAGGCTCGTGAGCAGACCCGCCTTGAGCGGGAGCTGCTCGCCGAACCGGATCGGCGTGCGCGGCCACACGAGGTGCTCGAACTCCGCCATCTTCTCGTCGACACAGTCGAGGCTGCGGTTCGGCGGAACCACACCCTGCGCGAGGACCTGGCACAGGCCGATCAGCTGGAAGGCGGCGGCGCCGCCCTTGGCGTGACCGGTCAGCGACTTCTGCGAGACCACGAACATCGGGTTGCCCTCGCTGCGGCCCAGCGCACCGGCCAGACGCTCGTGCAGCTCGGCCTCGTTCGGGTCGTTCGCGGCGGTCGAGGTGTCGTGCTTGGAGATCACCGCGATGTCGTCGGCCGTGAGACCGAGCTTGCGCAGTTCCTTCGCCAGACCCGACTCGCGTCCACCGCGACCCGCACCGAGCGCACCGATGCCGGGCGCCGGGATCGAGGTGTGCACACCGTCGGCGAACGATCCGGCCCAGGCGACCACACCGAGCACCGGCAGGCCCATCTCGAGCGCGACATCGCCGCGGGCGAGCAGGACGGTGCCGCCACCGGCCGACTCGACGAATCCACCGCGACGACGGTCGTTGGCGCGGGAGAAGCGACGATCGCTGATGCCCTTGGCCTGCATGTCCTCCGACTTGGCGGTCGCGGACATGTCACCGAAGCCGACGATGCCCTCGATACCGAGATCGTCGAAGCCACCGGCGACGACCAGGTCGGCCTTGCCGAGCTTGATCTTGTCCACGCCCTCCTCGACGGAGACCGCAGCCGTAGCGCACGCCGCGACCGGGTGCACCATCGCGCCGTAGCCACCGACGTACGACTGGACGACGTGCGCGGCGATGACGTTCGGCAGAGCCTCCTGCAGGATGTCGTTCGCCCGCGACTCGCCGAGCAGCGTGTCGATGTACAGCGACCGCATCGAGGACATGCCACCCATGCCGGTGCCCTGCGTGTTGGCGACCATCGACGGGTGCACCCAGCGGAGCAGCTCGGACGGGGTGAAGCCACCGGTGAGGAAGGCGTCGACCGTGGTGACGATGTTCCACAGACCCACCCGGTCCACCGAGTCCGCCATGTCGGCGGGGATGCCCCACTTGGTGACGTCGAAGCCGGTCGGGATCTGGCCGCCGACCGTGCGGGTCAGCTTCGCCTTGCGCGGCACGCGGATCTCGGTGCCGGCCTTGCGGGTGACCGTCCAGTCGCCCGACTCGGCGTCGACCGACGCAACCGTGTTCTCCGGATCGGAGTCGACGAACGCGCGGGCTTCGGCCTCGGAACCGACGACGAAGGACAGGTCCTTGTCGAGGAAGACCGAGGTCAGCAGCGGAGCCGTGTTGTCGATCATCGCACCGTCGTCGCCGTAGCGGCGGATGCCGCAGCGCTCGACCACCGCGTCGTGGTAGCGGTCGGCGATCTCCGCCTCGGGCACCAGCTCACCGGTCTCGGTGTCGTAGAAGCCCGGCTTGGGATCGTTCTCCCAGCCGATCAGGCCCGTGACCCACGCCAGCTCGAGCACACCGGCGGCCGACAGTTCCTCGTCGACCTCCATCTCGAAGCGGGTGCGAGCGGAGCCGTAGGGGCCGAGCTCACCGGCACCGACGATGACGACCGTGTCGGCGAGGTCGGCGGTGACCGTGCCCCACTCGGGGGTCGGCAGCTCCTCGGCACGCGGAGGCTCGGGCAGCGCCGCGATGGTCGCGGTGTCGTCCTCGTCCTCCTCGACGGCGTCGGCCGCCTCCTGCGCCTGCTTCGCGAGCGCCGGCAGGTCGACGTCCACCTCGGACAGCCCACCGGTCAGGTCCGCGACGAGCGGAGCCTCGGCAGCGAGACGCGTGGCCTCCGGTCCGACCAGCTTCAGCAGCTCGCCGGCCATCTCGTCGGTCGACCAGGTGCGGACACCGGCGGCCTCGACAGCCTCGACCAGCGGGTCGTTGCCGCCCATCAGGCCCGTGCCGCGCACCCAGCCGATGAGGGCGTGGGCGAGGGTGACGCGCTCGGCCCAGGTGCGCTCGGCGCTCCACCGGTTGATGATCGCGTCGAGTGCGGCCTTGGCCTCACCGTAGGCACCGTCGCCACCGAACTTGCCGCGGTTCGGCGAACCGGGCAGCACCACGTGCAGGTGGGTGTCGACGTCGCGGTCGTACCCGATCTTCGACAGTCCGGCGATCAGTCGCTCGACCGACCACAACAGCACCCGCATCTCCATCTCGGCGCGCGCACCGGCGTCGGCGAGCGAACCCGCCACGCGCGGCGCGGCGAACGGGAAGAGCAGCGTCGGGGTGAGCGCGTCCTTGATCAGCTTCTTCGCGCCACCGGCGACCTCGACGGTCTCGGTGCCGATCCACTCGATCAGGGCGTCGACGTCGCTGTAGGACGCCATGTTCGCGGGAACCACCCACAGGGCCGCACCGGCGCGAGCGTTGCGTGCGTACAGCTCCTTGTAGAAGCCCAGGCGGCTGTCGTTCAGCGAGGACGTGGTGACGACGACCGTCGCGCCGCCGGCGAGCAGCTTCGCGGCGACGGCTGCGCCGATACCGCCCTTGCTGGCGCCGGTGACCACGGCGACCTCGTCCGCGTACTCGGCACCCTCGGTGACGACGGCGGTCTCGGCGATCGCGGCGTAGGTCTGCGCGAGCTCCGTACGACCGGCCTCGGTGGCCTTGCGGCCCCAGAACTCGGCGTGCGCAGCCACGGTCCGCCCTGCACCGGTGAAGCGCTCGACCTCGAGCTGCTCCCCGAGCCAGACGCGCGCCAGGTCCTCGCGGGCGGTGGCCCAGCGATCGTCGATCAGGACGGCCTTGCGCTCGTCGAATGCCGGAGCGACCAGACGCGGCCAGTCGGAGCCGAGCTCGGCGGAGACCAGGTCGACGAGTTCGTCGTCGGCCTTGTCGGCCAGGCCCGAGACCTGCTCGGTGTGGCCGAGCTGCTCGAGCACGAGACGGGCGGCACTGGCGAGAACCCCGTCGCGACCGGTGATCTGCTCGGCGAACTCGCCGAGGGCAGCGGCGTCGACCGTCGCTCCCCCGCCGCCCCCGGCGGACGGCATCGACACGGCGATTCCGCGACGCGAGGCCACCGACTGCACGGCGGCGTCGATCAGCTTGTCGACCGAAGCAGCATCCGCGAGGGCACCGTCGCTCAGGCCGCCCAGGTCGCCGCCGCGGACGGACGAACCGTCGCGGCTACCGAGAGCAGCTTCGGCGGTGACGTGCGACGCCCAGCCCTCGCCCAGACCCCACACCTTGGTGACGCGGTCGGCGACGTAGGCGGGACGCTTGCCCGACGGACCGAACACCTTGCGCAGATGATCGTTGATCGAGTCCGACAGCACCGGGCCGAAGGGGCGGTAGGTGCGGGCGAGACGGTCGACCGTGCCGGCGAGGGCACCCATGTCGGCGTCGGCGGCACCGTCGATCGCACCGAGCGAAAGCTCGGAACCGAGGTCGACGAGCAGCTGGTTGCGGCGCGAGGACACGCCGTCGCACAGCGCCTCGATCGTGTCGGCGGGACCGATCTGATCCGGGCGCAGCTTCGTCCACAGGGCGATGAGCACCTTGGTGGCGTCGGCGGCCTTGAACGCGATGTCGTCCGGGGTCGGGCCACCGGCCGGCGCAGCGGGAGCCGCGGCGGGTGCCGGGGCCGCAGCAGCGGCAGGCGCGGCGTCGGCGGCCGGTGCGGCCGGCTCGTCGTCCTCGACCGGAGCGGGATCGGTGTCGGTCGAGTACACGATCGACGCCTCGCGCTCGATATTGAGCACCTCGACGGGCTGACCGAAACGACCGGGCAGCTTCAGCGTCTGCGACGCGAGGTTCGCGACGGTGGGCGCGCCACCGAGGCCGACCTCGACGAACCGCTCGACACCGAGACCACCGTCGGCCTCGTCGGCGAACAGCAGGTCCTGCGTCTCGATCCAGCGCACCGGCGACGCGAACTGCCAGGCCAGCAACTCGGCGAGCACCACGCGGGTGAGCTCGACCGGCTTGGCCGACCAGCTGTCGAAGTCCGCGAGGACGTCGGCGAGCGGCTGCGACGGCACCAGGTCGGCGATCTCCTGGATGAACTCGCGGCCCAGGTTGAACGGCTTGGGCACGAGGTTCGGGATGTACCGGCCGATGAGGATGTTCGGGTCGATCTCCTGCGGCAGCAGGGCGAGCAGACGCTCGCGGAAGTCGTCGACACCGCCGCGCAGCACGGTCGAGTGGAACGGCACGTCGATGCCCGGGACCAGGATGAACGCGCGCTTGCCACCGAACTCGGCGACCTTGCGCTCGATCACGGACTCGAGGGCTTCGAGGCCGGCGACCGTACCGGCGATCGCGTACTGCGAGCCGCGCAGGTTGAGGTTGACGATCTCCAGGAATTCCCCGGTCTCCTCGGCAACACCGGCGACGAAGGCCTGCAGGTCCGCATCGTCCACACCGAACTGCGACGGCCGGATCGCGGCCATGCGGTAGTTCGAGCGGCCGTGCTCGTCGCGCGGCACGAGGGCGTGCATCGCGGAGCCGCGCTGGAAGACCACCTCGAGGACGGCCTCGAGCGGCAGCACACCGGCGACCGCGGCGAGCGCGTTGTACTCACCCACCGAGTGACCGGCCAGGAAGGCGTCGTCGACGAACGCGCCCGCCTCCTTGAGCTCGGCGATCTGCGCGACACCGAGGGTCGCCATCGCGACCTGCGTGAACTGGGTCAGGTGCAGCACGCCGTCGGGGTGCTTGTGGGTGACACCGCGGGCCTTGAGAACCGTCGGGTTGTCGCGGACCACGGCCAGGATCGAGAAGCCGAGCGCCTCGCGGGTGTGCTTGTCGGCGCGCTCCCAGATCTCGCGGGCGGCCTTCGAGCGGGCACGGGCGTCGAGGCCCATGCCGGGACGCTGGATGCCCTGGCCCGGGAAGGCGTAGACGGTCTTCGGCGCGGCGATACGGCCGGTCGCGACCATCACCAGATCACCGTCGACGCGGCAGCCGACCTCGACGACCTCGGCTCCACCGTCGGTGGCGATGCGGTCGACGCGCACGTCGATCTTCGCGCCCGGACGGACCATGCCCAGGAAGCGGGTGGTCCACGCCGTCAGGCGACGGACCGGCAGCTTCGCGTCCTGCTCGATCGCGGTGACGACCTGCTGGGCCGCGGCCGACAGCCACATGCCGTGGACGATCGGGCTTCCGAGACCGGCGAGCAACGCGGCATTGTCGGAGGTGTGGATCGGGTTGTGGTCGCCGGAGACCTTCGCGAAGGCGCTCATGTCGGTCGGCGCGACGATCACGGCGTCGCGGCGGCGACGACGCGGGGTGTCGGCGACGGCCTCGGTGAGAGCGCCACCGGCGCGAACCGGATCGGCGAGATCGGAGGTGCCGGTGCGGCCGCGGATCGCGAACCGCTCGGCCAGGGTGGCGACCACCCGGTCGCCCGAGCCGTCACCGCTGTCGGCGGTGATGACCACGTCGACCTCGACGACGCGACCCAGGTCGGTGTCGGAGACACCGGTGACCTCGGCCTTGACGCCCAGGAAGGCCGGATCGGTGGGCAGACCGTTCTTGACGTCGATCGCGTGGTCCAGGTGAACCAGGTCGAGCATGCCCTCGATGACCGAGAGATCGGTCTCGGTGCGGGCGGCGCCGAGCGCGGCGAAGACGGCCGGCCAGCAGGCACCGACGAGCACATCGGGCACACCGTTGCCGCTCGGTGTCAGGGTCGCGGGCAGACCCGAACCGGTGACACCGGCGTGGTCGGCGATCTTCTCCGGGAGCCAGCCCAGAGTGATACGGGCAGCGCCCTTCTTGACCTCGGGCAGTTCCTGACCGGCGGCGACACCGAGCAGAGCCGACATCGACGCATCGGCGTCGGCCTCGGTGACGACGGGCGCGCCACCGGAGACGACCGAGGCGGGCACGGTCAGGCGGATCTCGACGGCCTTGTCGCGCACCAGCGGAACCCGCAGGCCGACGTGCTCGTCGTCGAGGATCGTCAGGGTCGCACCCGTCGGGGCGTGCGAGGCAGCGGTCTCCGACTCGACGGTCCACTCGTCCAGATCACCGAGACGGTGGATCGGGTTACGGGTCTGGCGACCCGCCCACGAGACGTCGGGCGAGGACAGCACGGCGTCGAGCAGACCCGGCGCGATGTCGCGGTGGCGACGCGCGGGAAGCTCGACGGGCTCCGCTCCCTCGGCGACGAGCTCGTCGGCCGTGGCCTTCTCGAAGCGGTCGAGGAGTTCACCGACCGGCTCGTCGACGCGGGTGATGCCGGCGACGGCGACGGTGCCGGGGATGACGCAGACCTGGTCGGCGGAGTACCGCGGATCGTGGGCCTGCCACAGCGAATCCGAACGCCACCAGCGACGCACGTCCTGGTCGACGACCGGAACGAAGTTCACGGGCTTGCCGGGCGTGCGGCACAGCGACACGAAGAACGGCACGTCGGCGGGGTGCAGCACGACGTCGCCCGCGTCGGGGTACTGCGCGAGCAGAGACTTGATCGCGGCGTACGGGCGCTCGAGCACCGCGTCGTCGTCGAACAGCGTCGGGATCGGGCCCCGGCAGACGGGGTGCAGGCGGGCCTCGGCGCGCTGCAGCATGTCGCGGAAACGCTCACGCCACGACACGTCCAGCCACGGGCTGGTGTGCGCCTCGGCGAGGACGTCCGCCAGATCGGTGCCGCAGTCGAACTCGGCACCGTTGTCCGCGCCGACGGCCAGCTCGAGGTAGCGCTCGAGCCACTGCAGGTAGGTCATGGTGTCGAGGTCACCGAAGTACGGCTTGGCCGTTCCGTTCAGGGCCTCGATGATCTCGTCGCGGCGTGCGGCCACGGCGTCGGCGTCACCGGCGACCTCGTCGAGGAGGCGACCCGTGCGCGATGCGGCGTTGTCGATCTCGTGGATGTCGGCGCCGAGCTGGCTGCGGCCGGAGGCCATACCGCCGGTCGCGGTGCCGGCGGCGACCCAGTCGGGGGTGCCGGGGGTATCGACGAGCAGCTGCTTGACCTCGGGAGCCGTGGTGGCCTCGAGAGTCGCCATCGCGGCGGTGCCGACGAGGATGCCGTCGAGCGGCATGGCCGGGAAGCCGTAGACGGTCGACCAGCGACCGGTCAGGTACTCGGCGGCCTTCTCCGGCGTGCCGATGCCACCGCCGACGCACAACACCAGGTTCGGGCGCGTGCGCAGCTCGGCGTAGGTGTCGAGGAGCAGGTCGTCGAGGTCCTCCCACGAGTGGTGACCACCGGCGCGGCCGCCCTCGATGTGGGCGATGACCGGGTAGTCCGGAACCTCGTTGGCGATACGGATCACCGAACGGATCTGCGCGACCGTGCCCGGCTTGAAGGCGACGTGCTCGATGCCGGCCTCACGCAGGTCGGAGATGATCTGCACGGCCTCGTCGAGCTCCGGGATACCGGCGGTGACGACGACACCGTCGAAGGGCGCACCGGCCGCGCGGGCCTTGGGCACGAGACGCTTGCCGCCGACGTGCAGCTTCCACAGGTAGGGGTCCAGGAACATCGAGTTGAACTGGACGGCGCGACCCGGCTCGAGCAGCTCGGTGAGCTCGGCGACGTGGTCGGCGAAGATCTGCTCGGTGACCTGGCCACCACCGGCGAGCTCGGCCCAGTGGCCGGCGTTCGCGGCGGCGGCGACGATCTTCGGATCGACGGTCGTGGGGGTCATGCCCGCGAGCAGGATCGGCGAGCGGCCCGTCAGGCGGGTGAAGGCCGTCTCGACGGCGATGCGGCCGTCGGGCAGCGCGACCGGCTTCGGAGCGAACTCCGACCAGGCACGCGGAACCTCGGGCTCGGCGCCCGGGGTGAGGAGGTTGCGCTGACCGCCGCGGGTCGCGGCGGCGATGATGCCGACACCCTGACCACGCAGGCCCGAGCTGGTCATGCGGGTGAGGAGCTCACCCGGACCGAGGTCGAGGATCCACGAGGCGCCGGATGCGACGGCGGAGTCGACCTGCTCGACCCAGTCGATCGGGGCGACGAGGATGGCCTGCGCGAGGCTGCGCGCAAGCTCGGCGTCGAGCTCGCAACGGGCGGCCCAGTCGGCGACCTGCTCCACGGCGTCCGCGAAGGCGGGGTGATGGAAGCCGACCTCGGCCGCGACGGGCTCGAAGGTCGGGGAGAACACGGCGCCACCGCGCTTCTTGGCCTCACGCTCGCGGGTCTCTGCGGCGGAGATCTGCTCGCAGCGCTGCTGCACGCGCTCGAGAGCGGCGGGCGGGCCCGACAGCACGACGCGACGGCGTGCGTTGCGGATCGCGACGACGGCGCTGCGCTCGGGGTCCTGGCCCTCGAAGACCTCGGCGACGATCGCGCGCAGGCGCTCGGGGTCGACGTTGGCGACGGCGAGCATCGGGTACTTGCCGGCGCCGGAGATCAGGCCGCGGCGGCGACCGACGAGGGTCGCGGCGGCACCGATGAGCTGAGCGATGGCGAGGATCTCGGCATCCTTGCGGCCGGCGGCGGCGACGGACTCGACGGCGAGGACGCCCTGCGAGTGGCCGATGACCGAGCTCGGCGCGACGGAGTCGACGTCGAGGCCCTGGTTCGCGAGCGCGCGCAGCGCGGCGACCTGGGTGAGGAAGACGCCGGGAAGCGACACGGCGGCAGAGGTGAGAGCTGCTTCGGAGGGGCCGGCGGGCGCGTCGTCCTCGTCGGCGAGTTCGGCCTCGAGGATCCACGCGACGGGGTCGAAGCCCGTCGGGCGGACCACGACGAGGTCGCTCGCGACCGGGGCGAGGTGCGCGGTGGCGCGGTTGACCAGGTCGGTGAGGACCGGTTCGAGTCCGTTGTCGCGGCTGAGCTCCTCGAGCGAGGTGAGCCAGGGGGCACCCTGGCCACCGAATGCGAGCGCGTAGGGCTCACCCGCGAGGAGCTTGTCGACCAGAGCACGGGCCGGAGCGGCTGCCGTGGACCGATCGGTGGTGCGTCGTGATGCCTTCGAGTTCCGTCCGTTGTCGCCTGGTGTGGTCTCGTCGATCGTCACGCGTGTGGTTCCTCTCCTGAACACCCCGGCGTCGAGGCTTCGTGTGTCAGCGCTGCGCGCCGGTGTGCTGCTGGACTAGTGGTCCGCTGTTCGGGCACGCCAAGGTTCGCACAAAATCATGAGGGGTTCCTCATGTTTTGTTTCACGCAGTTTGCCCGGCACCCCTCCCACCAGTGATTTCGCTCACACGCTCGCTCGAAAGTAACTGGTCGGTAACCCGAATCACTCCTGGCTGCGCCGATGCGTGGACGTCCATGAACCCGAGGAATCCCTCACGTTTTTCGTTATCGAATCGTTACCTGTTGACGGGCGTCGCGGATCGTGCATCGCAAGATCGACAACGTGTCGGACCCCCGCGATAGCTTCGGGACAATCGAACAAATATTCGACAGAGGGCACGGTGGGGAGAAGGGTGAAGTACACGCGGGAGGTCCTCGAAGAGGCGGTCGCGAAGGCGACCAGCGTCGCGGGCGTGTTGAGGCAATTCGGATTACGGGAAGACGGCGGCAACCATGCCAACATCAGCCGACGAATCAAGCTCTATGGAATCGACACGTCCCACTTCCGGGGTATGGCCCACCAGAAGGGGATACCGCCCCGGAACCGCCTGCACTGGTCGGAGGTGCTCACGGTCTCACCGGCCGGCTCCAACCGTAGAGAAGCTGCCCGCCTCAGACGAGCGCTCATCGAATCCGGGCGGTCGCACAGGTGCGAGAACTGCGGCACCGGTCCGGAATGGCGGAAATCGCCGCTCGCACTGCACGTCGACCACATCGACGGCAATCCGAACGATTCCCGTCCGGAGAACCTCCGCTTCCTGTGCCCCAACTGCCACAGCCAGACACCCACCTGGGGCAGGAGGATCCGGCACAACCGACCCATCCGAGCCCTCGACGCGGCTCCAGCCGAGTCGAGCATCGAGGCGGAAGCGGGGACACGGTGACACGACCGGTCAAGTACACGAAGGAGATGCTTGAAGAGGCAGTTCGCAGCTGCGTCAACTTCGCCGACGTCATGCGGTACTTCGGTCTCAAACCCAACGGAGGACATCACACGCATCTGACCCGCAGGATCAGGGCACTCGGTATCGATACGTCTCACTTCACCGGCCGCCCTCCCGTACAGGGTGGGCCTGTGGTGAAGCGGCACTGGACCACGATCCTGGTCGAGACACCGGCAGGCTCGCCACGAACCAAACCTCATCTGCTGCGTCGGGCTCTCATCGAGTCCGGTCGCCCACACGAATGCGAGGGTTGCGGCACGGAGCCACATTGGTACGGCCAGCCGTTGGTCTTCCACGTCGACCACATCGACGGAAATCCCAACGATTCGAGACCCGACAACGTCCGGTTTCTGTGCCCCAACTGCCACACCCAGACATCGACCTGGGCCGGGCGACGCCGCTTCACCTTCCGTAGGGAAGAGCCGTCCTCGTGACGTATTGTGTCCGTGACGCGCGAGTGGCGGAACGGCAGACGCGCTGCGCTTAGGACGCAGTGTCCATAGGACGTGGGGGTTCGAGTCCCCCCTCGCGCACCACGTGACCTCACCCACGGTGCACCGACCGGTCTTGGCAGGTCGGTGCACCGTTCGGGTACCGTCGAGGGCGTGTCCGAGCATCGCCCTCCCCGCCGGTTGGCCCTGATCATCCTGGTCCTGGTGGCCGCGGCCGGATGCCTCGGCCTCGGTTACTGGCAGTGGACCGCCTTCGAAGCGGTGGGCGGCACCTACCAGAATCTCGGCTACGCGCTCCAGTGGCCTGCCTTCGCATTCTTCTGCGTCTACGCCTATCGACGCTTCGTGCGCCTCGAAGCGGAGGAGCAGGAAGCCGAGAGCACCGGCGGACGACGTCCGTCCGAGCCGGACGGGCCCACCGAGATCCCCGAGGATCTTCTCCCCACCCGTCCGCGCACGCTCGCCGAGGCACGCGAGCAGGAAACCGCGGATCCCGACGCACGACAGATCAACGAGTACAACGAGTACCTCGCGCAACTCGCGCGCAGGTCCGATAGGAGCGCTCAGTGAGCACGACCCCCGAGCAGGCGTCCGGCCAAGCCACCACGCCGCGCGTCGTCAGTGAGGCCGACCGGAAGAAGATCCGGTCCGCCCTGCTGCGTTACCGCGTGCTCGCCTACGCGACCGGTATCTGGCTGCTGATCCTCACCGGTGAGATGGTCGCCAAGTACATCATCGGTGTCGAGAACGTGCCGGCCTGGATCGCGATCGTGCACGGCTGGGTGTACGCGGTGTACCTGGTCCTCACCTTCGACCTGTCGATCAAGGTGCGCTGGCCGATCGCCCGGACGGTGTGGACGCTCCTGGCGGGTACCATCCCGTTCCTGTCCTTCTTCGTCGAGCACAAGCGCACTCAGCAGGTGAAGGCCGACTTCGGCGTCTGAGCCGGCAACCTCCACGAACACGAATCGGGCGGATCCTTTCGAAGGATCCGCCCGATTTCGTTGTGCCCGTGTGCGCGCTCAGCGTCGCGGCAGGCGCACCACCTGGACGAAGAACTCGTCGATCTGGCGCACCGCGCGGATGAACTGGTCGAGGTCGACCGGCTTCGTCACGTACGCGTTGGCGTGCAGCTTGTAGCTGCGGAGGATGTCCTCCTCCGCTGCCGAGGTGGTAAGGACGACGACGGGGATGTCGGTGAGGTCGGTGTCGGACTTGACCTGCTCGAGGACCTGCCGCCCGTCGTACTTGGGCAGGTTCAGATCGAGGAGGATCAGGTCGGGCCGAGGGGCGTTCTCGTACTCCCCGCGCCGGTAGAGGAAGTCGAGTGCCTCCTCGCCGTCGCGGACCACGTGAAGGGTGTTTCCGATCTTGTTGTCCTCGAACGCTTCGCGCGTCATCAATTCGTCGCCGGGGTCGTCCTCGACTAGGAGGACGTCGATCGGCCGCCCGGAAACGCTCATGCAGATGCCCCTTTCAGAGCGACTTCGGTTGCAGACATGTCGTCGCCTGCCTTGGGAATCGTAAAGCAGAATCGACTGCCTTCCCGATACTGCGGGTCGAGCCAGATCTCTCCACCGTGGTATTCGACGATCTTGCGGCAGATCGCCAAGCCGATGCCGGTGCCGGTGTAGACGTCCCGGCCGTGCAGCCTCTGGAAGATCACGAAGACCTTGTCGGCGAACTCCTCGGCGATACCGATGCCGTTGTCCTGCACGGAGAATCGCCAGAACTTGTCGTCCCCGTCGACGATCTCCTCGCAGTCGACCCGGATCTCGACGGGACGGTCCTCATGGCGGAACTTGATCGCGTTTCCGATCAGGTTCTGCCACAACATGATCATCAGTGTGGGATCGCCCACGATCGTCGGCAGGGACTCGGGCCGCGTGATCGTCGCCCCGGATTCGTCGACCGCCTGCGAGATGTTCGTCAAGGCCGCGTCGAGGGTCACGTCCAGTTCGGTGCGGACGTGCGCGTCGCTGACGCGTCCGACGCGAGAGAAGGTCAGCAGGTCGTTGATGAGCACCTGCATGCGCTTCGCGCCGTCGACCGCGAAGGCGATGTATTGGGTGCCGCGTTCGTCGAGCTTGTCGCCATAGCGCTTCTCGAGGAGTTGACAGAAGGACGCGACCTTGCGCAGCGGCTCCTGCAGGTCGTGGGAGGCGACGTAGGCGAACTGTTCGAGTTCGGAGTTCGAGCGTCGCAGTTCCGTCGCCTGGTTCTCGAGTTGCTCCTCGCGCTCGTGCGCGACCTGCAGTTCGCGCACGATCCGCTCGCGCATGTCTTCGACGTCGCGGCCCAACGCATAGATGTCGGCGGGGCCCTGGGGCTCGATTTCGCGCTCGAAGTTCTGGCCCGCGACGACGCTGCGCGATGCCTGCCGCAGACGTTGGATCGGGCGGACCACGATCGTCTGGAGCAGGACGGCCAGACCGACACCGGTGAGGAGGAACACCACCACCATGCCGGCGAGGATGCGATCGCGCGTGGTGCGGGTGTCCTCGAGAGTTGCGATGCCGTCCTCTCGGGCCTGTGTGAGGTCGGCGTTCTGGACGTCCAACGCCGTCCGGATCCGGTCGAATGCGTCCCGGCCGGCTGCGACGACCGCGGGGTCGACGAACTGCGGTTCCCCCGGCACGACGGTGGAGATGAGCGGCTCGGCGTACACGCGTCGCCACTCCGCCGCATGCGCTTCGATCGCCTCGAGGTCCGCCATCAGCTTCTCCTCGTCGCCGACGAGGGCTCGCAGCTCGGCGGCCGCGGCTTCCTCCTCACGTCGCCCCTCCTCGTAGGGCATGAGGAAATCGGGATCGGCGGCGAGGATGTAGCCCCGCGCGCCGGTCTCCTGGTTGATCAGTGCCGATTGCAACCGGTATGCCTCGACGCGAGCTGGCTGGATCCGGTCGCGCACGTAGTTGGAGTACTCCGTCGTCTCACGGAGGAAGTGGCTGCCGACCACGGTGCCGACGACCACCAGCACACCCATCACACCGAGTACGAGCAGGAACCATGCCTGGACCGTCATCCTGCGAGACGGAGGGCGACGCACGTCCCCCGTCTCCGCCGTTGCGTCGCTGTTCGTCATGCGGTGGTGATCACTTCCTGTTCCATTGCACGTGGACGACTGCCACGTCGTCGGACAGTCCTCCCCGACTGTCCGCGAGTTTCTCGGCACCGTCGATGAGCGAGTCGGTGAAGTCGGCGGCCGGCAGATGCGCGCGTTCGCGCGCGAGCTCGAGGAGTCCTTCCTCACCGAGTCGTTCCGGGCCGTCGCCCCGATGGCCCTCGAACAATCCGTCGGTGAACAGCACGATCGCGCCGTCCTCGGGCAGATCCAACTCGTGAACGGGCCAGGTGGCCCCTCCCGGCAGCAGGCCGAGAGCGGGACCACCGGGCGCTTCGACCCAGTCGATGGTTCCGCCGTGACGGAGCAGCAGCCCGGGATGACCGGCCCGCATGACCTCGACGGTGCTGCGGTCGGCACACATCGTGAGGTTCGTCATCGACGCGAAGAAGCGGCTCTCCGTGCGCTCGGCGACGAGCAGTTCCTCGAGTTGGTGCAAGCGGCGGGGACCGTCGACCCCGCTGAGCACGAGCGTGCGCCACGCGATGCGCAGGCCCACGCCGAGGGCTGCCTCGTCGGGACCGTGACCGGAGACGTCGCCGATGAGGACGTGGACGGTGCCGTCGCCGGTCTGCACGACGTCATAGAAGTCGCCGCCGAGAAGAGCCGACGACCGGCCGGGTCGGTAACGGGCGACGACGTCGAAGTCCTGCCCGTCGTGCAGGAGCGGCGACGGGAGCAGGCCGCGTTCGAGTCGGGCGTTCTCCTGCGCGTGAAGCTGACTCGCCTGGAGTTCCGCCGCCGCGATCTCGGTCTGCTTTCGCTGGATGGCGTAGCGGACGGCGCGGCCGAACAGATCGGGTTCGACGCGTCCCTTGACGAGATAGTCCTGGGCGCCCACGGACAGCGCGGCGAGGCCGGTCTGTTCCTCCGCGAGGCCGGTGAGGACGACGATGGGGACGGAATCGGTGATTTCCTGGATACGGGCGACGGCTTCGAGGCCGCTCGCATCGGGCAGGTGGAGGTCGAGAAGTACGCAATCGGGAGCCGATGTGGCGAGTTCGTCGCGGGCCTGCGCGAGTGTCTGCACCCACACGACGGTCATCTCGGGGGCACTGTCGACGACGAGTTCCTCCACGATGAGCGCGTCACCCGGATCGTCCTCGATGAGGAGCAACGACGGTGGTTCGACCGACTCGCTCTGCGCTCGGTGCATGTCCACTCGGCGCCCCTCCCTCCCTGCTCGAAAGGGAACATTACAGACTCGACGACAGCATGGTCACAGGGTGGTCACGGCGGGTCGCGGCCGCGGCCGATGGACCGTTGTGTGCATCTATCGGCACGATCTTGCATGATGGCAAGGTGAACGATCCCATGACCGCGCATCCGCATATGACTCTTTCCACGACCCGCAACGGCTCCGTGGCCGTGCTGTCCGTCAACGGCGAAGTCGACATGACGAGTGCCCCGCTCCTCGAGCAGGAAGCCCTCGCGCTCCTCGACTCCGACATCTCCGGACTGATCGTCGACCTCAGCGGGGTTGATTTCCTCGCTTCGATGGGTATCGCTCTGTTGGTCGAGTTGTCCAAGCGAGCCGCCGACAGCACCGGTTTCGCCGTCGTGGCACACGGCAGTGCCACGGCACGCCCGCTCGAACTCCTCGGCCTCGGAGAGGTCCTGGCGATCCATCCGAAGCTCGACGACGCGCTCGTCGGCCTCGGTGCCTCGCCGGAAGGCGTCTCCGAGTAGACCGCCGTACCCGTCGAACCGAGGAGCCATGTCGTCTGCGCCCGAGGAGTCAGCTTTGCTCTTTCCCGACGAGATCCGTTCGTCGGGTGTGCGAGCCGACCCGACCGAGATTGCAGGCCTGCGGGTCGTCACGAGGCGGTGGCTGGCGAAGCTCCCCCTCAGCGAGGACCAGAGACAGGACATACTGCTCGCGAGCTATGAAGCGCTCGCGAATGCCGTCGAGCACGCCTATGCGCCGGACGATGCGCACGGCACGCTCGACTACGAGGCGACGTATCTACCCGACGAGGGTGAGGTGGTCGTGCGGGTCGTCGACCACGGCTCCTGGCACGACGCCGTCGACAGCGACGCCCGACGTTCACGCGGTCACGGGCTGACGCTGATCCGCAATCTGGCCAGCGACGTCCGGGTCTCGGCCGGCCCGAAGGGCACGATCGTCGAGATGCGATGGGTCCTCGACGAAACGGACAGGTCGGAGGACGACAGGGCCGGGGACGAACTCTCGTCCCACGACGCGAGCTGATCTGCGCGGTAGGCGCGCGTCGCGAGTTCTCGATTCGAAGCGGCCGTGGG
>NZ_JBLWIU010000034.1:0-22869 GCF_048381395.1 Rhodococcus shunpengi | reverse complement strand
CCCACGGCCGCTTTCGTCATACCTGCAGGGCGCCCACGTCCGGCTTCGCAGAACCGAACTTCAGTTCCAGTTCGCGGCGTGCCGCACGGTCGCCGAGGTGCTCGAGCAGCCGACGTCCGGGAACGCATCTCTTCAGCACCTGGGACTTGACGATGTTCGTCGCAATGACCGGGACGACCGCCCAGGGCGGAGTGACCGGCAGCCCCAGATCGTGGAGTCCCTGCTCCCCGAGGAAGAAGCGCAGCATGCTGAGCAACCGCAGTCGCTCGTAGGCACCCCGGAGCCGGGAGAAACGCCCGTAGTCGAGCGTGCGCTGGCCGTCGACGAGTGCACGGGACAGGTCGGCGCCCGCCGGCGTGACATCGTCCTGCACGAGCACCACGTGGTAGTTGAAGCGGTGCTGCTCGCGTTCGGAGTCGAACAGCCACTCCTCGTCCACGCCCATGAGCCAGCCGACGTACTTCCACAGGTGCATCACGGCGCGGGATTCGTCGCGGCTCACGGTGTAACCGAGTGCGCGGACGCCCAGGAGGAGGGTGCCGTTGAACAGTCCGAGGGTCGCGGCCTGGTCGGTCTGATTGATCGGCAGTCCCCAGTGCTCGATGTCCCATCGGCCGTTGTTCTCGAACCGATCGTTGACGAGTGCGTGCATGGCGCGCACGTGCACGGTGAGCTTGAAGCCGTCCCCGTTCCGGCGCATGCCACCGGGTTCACCGACGGCGGTGCCCCACTTCTGGGTCTCGCCGAGGCGGCGCATGGCGGTGGATCCGGTGAGTCCGCCGGTCTCCACGAGGAGGTCCGGAGGCCCGCCGAAGCGGTAGCCGCCGATGAGCGACAGCTGGAGCAGCACGTCGTTACGGGTGCGGCCCATGCGGCGAAAGGCCCGTGCGCCCTGCTCGAGCAGGTTCCAGTCCACCCAGTCGGGGACGGTGTCGACGACGGCGAAGAACTCGCGCAGCGCGGCGGGAGCGTCGGGTACGGACTCGATGCCGTGTTCCAGTGCCCGGTGGAACTGCTTCATGGTGACGCGTTGCGGGTCGTCCCGGTCGCGGCGCATACCGTGGACGAGCGCGGCCCCCACCTCGTCGCGTGCGAACATCCTGCGGCCGATGCGGTCGAGCAAGCGCTGATCCACCTCGTGGATCCGGGCGAACTTCTTCAGCGGTCTCCCGATGCGCTCGTTGCGGGGCCGATTGCCCTCGTACCGCGTGGGGTACGGGCACGTGCTCTCGTCCCGTAGCAACTCCTGTGTCACCATGAGGCGATGTTCACACGAGCTGTTACTCGCGTTCAATTCGCATTTCCGGTGCGGCGATGAGCCCGAGCGACCGGCGTCGGCGTCGCGCGCCGCAACAGGAACGCTCCCGCGCGATGGTCGAGCGGATCATCGCCGCGGGACGCACGGTTCTGCTGGACAACGGCTACGAGGGAGCTTCGACGAACCGCATCGCGCGCGTGGCGGGGATCAGTCCGGGCTCGCTGTACCAGTACTTCCCGGACAAGGACGCCATCGTCGCCGAGGTGGTGGACCGTTGGACGGATGCGATGCATGCTCGCATTTCGCGCGTTTTCGCGGACGCGCTGGAAGGCCCACCCACCCCTGTGTCGGTGCGCGACACGATGGGTGAGTTGCTCGATGCGCTCGCCGAGAATCCGCGCCTGCTGCGGGTGCTCATCGAGGAACTACCGCGCTCCCCCGACAGCCGGCTCGCCGCCTTCGAACGGCGGATCGACGACCTGCTCACCATGTGGCTGCGTTTCCATCTCCGCGGACGCGGCGACCGTCCGGTGGAGGCGATCGCGTGGATTCTCGTGCGCACGGTCGAGAACGTGGCCGTCTCCTACGTTCTCGACCGTCCCCCGATGGAACGGGACGTCGTGGCCGACGAACTCACTGCCATGGTCACGGCGTATCTGCAGGACATGTCACTGCCCTGAAAGGGGACATTCACTGCCCTGACGGGGCGGATCAGGTGTTCCTCGCTATCGTGGCGGGAACCCTGTGACCCTGACAGGGGGTTTCCGCCGGACCCTTCGGTTCGAAGGGTCCGTGCGGGACGGTGAGTGAGGAGGCGACGATGGCGCGTTGGAATCCACGGGTGGTATTGGACTGGTTGCGTGCGGGATATCCCGAGGGGATCCCGGCGAAGGATCACTTCGCGTTGCTCGCCGTGCTCAAGCGTCGTCTCACCGACGAGGAACTCCTCGAGGCGATCGAGACGGCAGCGGCGACCGCGTCCGAGCACCCGGAGCGGCAGGTCGACCACGACACCCTGCGGAAGATCGTGGCAGGGGTGATCCACGAGGAACCGGACCCGCAGGACGTCGAGCGCGTCCGTGAACAGCTGGTCGCTGCGGGCTGGCCCGTCGTGGGCGGTGAACTCTCCCGCGGCGACGAGCCGACCGAACCCGCCGAACCGGGAACGCAGGCCGGCGCGCGCTAGCGGCTCGCGGCGAGCGCAGCGAGGGCGGGCACGAGCTGGGCGAGTGCCCGTCCTCGATGCGACTGTGCGTCCTTCTCCTCCGCGGACAGTTCCGCCGCGGTGCGTTCCTCACCTTCGGGGAGGAAGACCGGGTCGTAGCCGAAGCCGTTCTCGCCGCGCGGCTCGCGCACGATGCTGCCGCGCCATTCGCCGCGCACGACGGTCGTGACGAATCCGTCGTCCGACGGCACCACGAGCGCGCAGGCCGATACGAATGCCGCGCCGCGCCGCTCGTCCGGCACGTCCTGCATTTGGCCGAGCAACAGTGCGGTGTTCGCCTCGTCGTCACCGTGGCGTCCGCTCCAGCGCGCCGAGAGCACGCCGGGCATGCCGCGCAGTGCGTCGACTTCGAGACCGGAGTCGTCGGCGACGCAGGGCATCCCCGTGGCGACGGCGCCGTCGCGGGCCTTGGCTCCGGCGTTCGCCTCGAAGGTCTCCCCCGTCTCGGGTGCCTCCGGGTAGGGCGGGACGGTGTCCAGACCTACGAGTTCGATGCCCTCGATCCCGGCGCGGTCGAGTACGCGCTGCAGTTCGCGCAGTTTCTTCGCGTTGCGACTTGCGACCAGCACCCGCATGTCAGACTCCGAACTTCTTCTTGACGACCCCCGCCTCGACCGGCTCGGGCAGGGTGCCCGGGTACGGCTCGGCGAGCACCTCGCGCTGGATCCGGCACAGTTCCTCGATGCCGGCGAGCGAGGAATCGAGCATCGCGTCGAGCGTGGAGCGAGGGAAGGTCGCGCCTTCGCCGGTGCCCTGGACCTCGACGAGGGTGCCCGTCTCGGTGGCGACGACGTTCATGTCGACCTCGGCGCGCACGTCCTCCTCGTAGGGCAGGTCGAGGCGGACGCGTCCGTCGACCACGCCGACGCTGACGGCGGCGATCTGACACGAGATGGGTTGCGGGTCGGCGAGGCTGCCCGCGGCACGCAGGTAGGTCACCGCGTCGCACAGCGCGACGTAGGCGCCGGTGATCGCCGCGGTGCGGGTGCCTCCGTCGGCCTGCAGCACGTCGCAGTCGATCGCGATGGTGTTCTCACCGAGCGCGGCGAGGTCGATGCACGCGCGCAGCGACCGGCCGACGAGCCGGCTGATCTCCTGGGTGCGGCCGCCGAGCTTGCCTTTGACCGATTCGCGTCCGCTGCGGGTGTGGGTGGCGGCGGGGAGCATTGCGTACTCGGCGGTGAGCCAGCCGAGACCGGAGCCGCGGCGCCACCGGGGGACGCCTTCCTCGACGCTGGCGGTGCACATCACGCGGGTCTGTCCGAATTCGACGAGCACCGAGCCCGCCGGGTGGTTGGTGAAACCCCGGGTGATGCGAATGTTCCGGAGTTCGTCGTCCGCTCTGCCGTCTTCTCGTGTCGTCACTCGTCCGAGCCTAGGCGATCCGGGGACGGGTCTTTCAGATGCGGTACACGTCTCCGGCGGTGACGGCGTGGACCGGTCCGGAGTACTCGGCCTTGGCCTCGGCGATGACGTCCTCGCGGGAGGTCCACGGCGGGATGTGGGTCAGGAGGAGTTCGCCGACACCGGCGAGGGCTGCGACGCGTCCGGCTTCGGTGCCCGAGAGGTGCACGCCCTCGGGGCGTTCCCCCGGCGCGTGGGTCCACGATGCCTCGGCGAGCAACACGTCGGCGCCGCGGGCGAGTTCGACGACCGAATCGCACATGCCGGTGTCGCCGGTGTAGACGAGGGTGCGGCCGGAGTCACTGGTGATGCGGAAGCCGTAGGCCTCCGGCGGGTGATGGACGCGACCGGGGCAGATGGTCAGGCTCCCGAACCGGATCTGCTCGCCGTCGCCGAGCATCCGGACGTCGAGGGTGTCGCTGACGTCGTCGACCTCGCCGGGGATCTCCGCGGACGCCACGCCGATGCGGTGGGCGGTGCCGGCGGGACCGTAGGTGAGGACGCGGCCCTGCGGCGGGGACGGCGAGTAGCGGCGCCAGACCAGCAGACCGGGCAGGTCGAGGCAGTGATCGGCGTGCAGATGGGACAGCAGGATCGACACTTCACCGGGGTCGGCGTGGCGCTGGAGCGCGCCGAGGACGCCGGGACCGAAGTCGATGACCAGGGGCGGGGTGTCCGGTGCCGTCAGCAGATAGCCGGAGGCTGCGGAATCCGGCCCGGCCACACTGCCCGAGCACCCCAGAACGGTCATGCGCATATCAGCCATGCTGCCATGCCGAAGGTCCCTCGATGAAGCCAACGCGCGTATTGCGGCGCAGACTCACAGTGGCCGGGAAGGTGTGACGCGCGGATCGTTCGGCCACTTCGCGCGGTCGATCGGTGGGTTGTCGGCGCGGGTGGTCAGCGCGGCACGACGGAGGTGGTGGTGCGGCGGGCGCGACGCGCGTCCGCGGACAGCGCCCACGCCGCGAGGACGCCGCCGACGGCGCCGAAGAAGTGCCCTTCCCAGGAGATCCACGGTTCGCTCGGCAGCACGCCCCACAGCATGCCGCCGTAGAGGAACAGCACCACGACTCCCAGCAGGATCTGCCCCGCCTGGCGGGTGAACACGCCGCGCACGATCAAATAGGTGAGCCACCCGAAGATCAGGCTCGACGCTCCGATGTGGGTCTCGCCCGAGCCCGCGATCAGCCACGTCCCCACTCCTGCGACGACCCAGATGATCGCGGTGGCGGCCAGGCCGCGCCCGATGCCGGAGAGCAGCACCAGGAAGCCGAGGACGAGCGCGGGCACGGTGTTGGCGGTGAGGTGGGCCCAGTCGGCGTGCAGGATCGGCGCGAACAGCACGCCCCACAGCCCGTCGGCGGTGCGGGGTTCGACACCGGCCGCGTCGAGATCGGCGGGGAGCACGGCATCGACGGTCTCGATGCCGTAGAGCATCGCGACGAACCCACCGATCCACAGGCCGGCACGTTGCCAGATCGGCCGGATGCGGGTGTCGGCGCCGGTACCGCTGGGAATGGTCATGGCACCATTCTGCCGTCACGTCCCGGTCAGCGGCCGAAGACCGAGGGCAGCACGTCGCGATAGGCGGGGATGTCGGCCACAGAGGTCGCGGACAGGATCGCGTCGACGATCGCGCGTTCGACCACCACTGCCGCGACCTCGCACACCGCGGCGAGGATCGGCAGTTCGGCGGCGAAGGCCGGGATCGACGGGGCGTCGCGGAGGGCGTCGGAGACGTCGGCGGTGCCGGTCGAGAGAGCAAAGATCGTGTCGCCGTCGAGCGGGGAGTGCGCGGGACGTATCGCGCGGCCGAGACCGTCGTGCCCGGTGACCGCTACGCGGCGGCACGCCGCCTTCGACAGCGGTGCGTCGGTGGCGACGACACCGATCGTGGTGTTGAGGACGGTGCCCTTGTTGCCGAGAGCGCGCGCCGCGGCCAGATCCGACGACGAGGGCGACGACAGTCCGAGTTCCTCGACCCGCACGGCGTCGACACCCCAGGGCAGGCCGGTCGCGGGGTCGAACACCGAGCCGACGGGGTTGGCGACCATCAGCGCCGCCACGGTCACCCCGGCCGCGGGACCGTCCGTGATCCGCACGCTCGCCGATCCGATGCCGCCCTTGAGCGCCCCGGCGCGTGCACCGGTGCCGGCGCCGACACTGCCGCGGTCGAAGTGCGTGGAACTGGCGGTGGCCGCGGCGGTGCAGCCGGAATCGGCGGTCGGGCGCGCGGACCACTGCCCCACCGGCAGATCGAAGATGACAGCGCCGGGGACGATCGGGACGACCGCGCCGGGCGCGCCCATCGGGATCCCCTTGCCGTTCTTCTCGAGATAACGCATCACGCCGTCGGCGGCGGCCAGTCCGTACGCGCTCCCTCCGGTGAGGAGCACCGCGTCGACGCGCTGCACGGTGTGACTCGGATCGAGCAGGTCGGTCTCCCGAGTTCCGGGTCCCCCGCCGCGCACGTCCACCGATGCGACGGCGGACGGGTCGGCGAGCACGACGGTGCATCCCGTGGCGGCGCCCGTACCGGGAACCTCGGGGGTGCCGACGGTGACCCCGGGGTCGAGGCGCTGCCAGTGACCGACACTCAGACCCGCCACGTCGAGCAGCGAATCGGTCGGCCCCGGCACGATCACGGCTGCAGTGCCTGGACGAGGGAGTCCTGCATCCACGTCAGCCAGTGGTAGACGTCGAGATGCGGGGCACGTGGATCGTCGTCGTCGAGGACGTCGGGGGTGTCGGCGTCGATGCCGAGGGTGGTGCCGAGCGCGAGCCGCACGTCGTTGAGTCCGTACAACCAGGCTTCGGCCTGTTCGGGATTGAGTACCACCTTGCCGCCGCCTTCGGGAACGGTGCGGAGGATGACCGCACCGGCGGCGAGCTTGGCGTCGATGATGCTCGGTTCGTGCAGACTCCGCATCGCACCGTTGAGGTCGGCGGCGTCGTCGTCGACATCGGCGACGGAATCGGAGTCGGGGCGGTGGAAATCGGGCAGGAGGCGTCGCAGCGCCGGGATCTCGGGCGGGGTGGCGTTACCGGTGCGCAGACCGGTCAGCGCCGCGAGGTCGTCCTGCGGGGCCTGTCCGGCGCGTTCCTCGAGCATGCCCAGCACGGAGGATACGAGCGACCGCAGCACCGACGCTTCGTGGGCGTCCATCTCCGACCGGAGCTTGGGGCCGCTGAGCGAGTTCTTCCTGGTCCACTGCCGCACGTCGGTCGGGCCCTCCTGTGGGGATCATTCGTCGCGTTGCATCGTCGCCCACAGTCCGGCGGCGTGCAGACGCTGCACGTCGTGTTCCATCTTGTCACGCGAACCACTCGACACGACGGCCTTGCCCTCGTTGTGGACCTTGAGCATGAGCTCGGTGGCCTTGGCCTTGCTGTACCCGAACAGCTTCTGGAAGATGAACGTCACGTAGTGCATGAGGTTGACGGGGTCGTCCCAGACCACGGTCACCCATGGCCTGTCGACCGCTTCGATCTCCTCGACGATTTCGGCCTCGGCCGGAACGGCCTGGCCCGCCATGACCGGAACGGCCTGGCCGGCCGTCGAGCGGACGTCGAGCGGAGTGGTCGTACTACACGGCGCCATGTTCCCAGGGTACGACGTCGGGGCACCGCGAAAAACCCGCCTCGGAGGCCGTGGCTCTACAGTGATCGGGTGCCCGAAGCCATTCTCCGTGCCGGTCGCTCCGGCACCGCACTGTTCACGGACAAGTACGAGTTGACCATGCTCGAGGCTGCCCTGGCGGACGGTACGGGCGACCGCCCGTGCGTCTTCGAGGTCTTCGCCCGGCGTCTTCCCCCGGGCCGGCGGTACGGCGTCGTCGCAGGCACCGCACGGTTGGTCGAGGCACTCGAATCGTTCCGGTTCGACGAGGACGAACTCGAACTCGCAGCCGGTTTCCTGGCACCACGCACCGTCGAGTGGCTGCGCGATTTCCGGTTCTCCGGCGACATCGACGGTTACCGCGAGGGCGACTTCTACTTCCCGGGTTCGCCGATCCTGTCGGTGAGCGGCACCTTCGCGGAGTGCGTGCTGCTCGAGACGCTGACCCTGTCGATCTTCAACCACGACAGTGCGATCGCCTCGGCCGCGGCGCGCATGGTGAGTGTCGCCGACGGCCGCGCCCTCATCGAGATGGGTTCACGGCGCACCCACGAGGAAGCTGCGGTCGCCGCGGCGCGTTCCGCCTATCTCGCGGGCTTCGACTCGACGTCCAATCTGCAGGCCGCGCAGCGGTACGGCATCCCCGCCGCGGGTACCGCCGCGCACGCGTTCACCCTGCTGCACACCACGACGGAGGGCCGCGACGAGGCGTCCGCCTTCCGCAGCCAGGTCGAGAGCCTCGGCGTGGGCACGACTCTGCTGGTGGACACCTACGACATCACCGAGGGCGTGAACACGGCGATCGCGGTGGCCGGCCCCGAACTCGGTGGCGTGCGGATCGATTCGGGCGATCTCGGTGTGCTCGCCCGTCAGGTCCGCGAGCAGCTCGACGGACTCGGCGCGACCCGCACGAAGATCATGATGTCCGGTGATCTCGACGAATACGGGATCGCGGGTCTGCGCGCCGAGCCGGTCGACGGCTACGGTGTCGGCACGTCGCTGGTCACCGGGTCGGGAGCTCCGACCGCGGGCATGGTCTTCAAGCTCGTGGAGGTCGACGGCATCGCGGTCGAGAAGCGCAGTGCGGCGAAGGAGTCCCGAGGGGGTGCGAAGCGGGCCGTCCGGTACGCGCGGCGGACGGGCACGCTCGTCGAGGAGGTCGTGTATCCGGCCCGCGCCGAGCAGGTCCCGCCGGGCGAGGGTTCGCAGGTCCACGAACTGATGATCCCGTTGGTCCGCGGCGGCGAGGCGGTCGGCGATCTGCCTACTCTGGAGGAGAGCCGGGAGTTCCTCCGGCAGGGCATGGTGCGTCTGCCCTGGGAGGGCCTGACGCTCTCGGCCGGGGATCCCGCCATCCCCACCCGCTTCGTCCGTGAGGAGTGAGTGCCGTGCGCGCATTGCTGGTGGTCGACGTCCAGAACGACTTCTGCGAGGGCGGTGCGCTCGCTGTGGAGGGCGGCTCGCGGGTGGCGTCCGACATCACCCTGTTCCTGCAGGCGCGTGGTGACGACTACGCGCACATCGTCGCGACCCGCGACCATCACGTCGATCCCGGGGACCATTTCTCTCCCGAACCCGATTTCGTCGACTCGTGGCCGCCGCACTGCCGGGCCGGGACGCCGGGTGCGGACTTCCATCCGGAGCTGAGCACGGACCGGTTCGAGGCCGTCTTCTCGAAGGGGGCCGACGACGCGGCCTATTCGGGCTTCGAGGGAATCGACGACGAGGGCACGCCGCTGGTGTCGTGGTTGCGCGACCGCGGCGTGACGGATGTCGACATCGTCGGGATCGCCACCGACCACTGCGTGCGGGCCACCGCGCTCGATGCGGTCGAGGAGGGTTTCGGCGCTCGGGTGCTGCTGCCCTACACCGCGGGGGTGTCGGAGACGACGATCCGCCCCGCCCTCGAGCGGATGCGTGAGGCCGGTGTCGAGCTGGTCACCGACCTTCCCGGCGACACCGATATCACCGAAGTCACAGGTAGTGGGGTCGCAGACCGAAGGTGACGGTGGGGACCGATACCCTGTGCCGGTGCCGGATCTCCCCGAAGTCCCAGAATTGCTGCGAACCGCGGTGCACGCGCTGGGTGGTAAGGAGCGGCGCAACCAGCTGACGATGGCCTCCGCCGTCGCGCACAGCATCGACACCGGCGAACACCTCGCCGTGCAAGCCGGCACGGGTACCGGCAAGTCTTTGGCCTATCTCGTGCCGAGCATCCGGTACGCGGTGAAGACGGGCCGCACCGTGGTGGTCTCCACCGCGACCATCGCGTTGCAGCGGCAGCTCGTCGAGCGCGACCTGCCGCGACTCGCCGACGCCCTCACCGTTTCGCTCGGTCGACGCCCGCGCTTCGCGATCCTCAAGGGCCGCGGAAACTACCTGTGCCTGAACAAGATTCATACCGGACTCGCCGAGGAGACGCCCGACGCCGAACTGTTCGACGCCTTCGCCCTCTCGCGCATCGGCCGCGAGGTGCGGCGGGTGACGGAGTGGTCGTCCACCACCGAGACCGGCGACCGCGACGACCTGTCGCCCGGTGTCTCCGATCAGGCGTGGCGTCAGCTCTCCGTCACCGCGCGCGAGTGCCTCGGCAAGTCGCGGTGCCCGGTGGGGGAAGATTGCTTCGCCGAGATCGCGCGCGCCGAGGCCGCGCAGGTCGACGTGGTCGTCACCAACCACGCACTGCTCGCGATCGATGCGATCACCGGCATCTCGATCCTGCCCGAGCACGATGTCGTGGTCGTCGACGAGGCGCACGAACTCGTCGATCGGATCACGAACGTCGCCACGGCCGAGTTGTCGCCGGGCACGGTGTCGGCGGCCGCGCGGCGCTGCGTCAAGCTCGTCGAGGACGAGGAGATCGACCGGCTCGACGGTGCCGCCGAGAACTGGGAGTCGTTCCTCGAAGAACTGCCGGCGGGTCGCTGGGACGAACTGCCCGAGGGCGCCGCGGCCGCGTTGGCCTCGATCCGCGACGCCGCCTGGGCCGTGCACACGGCTATCGGACCGGCCAAGCCCGGCACCGATCCCGAGGTCGCCGCGGCCCGCAGTCAGGCGCTGGCGGAGATCGACGAGGTGCACGACTGTGCGGTCCGGGTGCTCACGACCTTCGAGCAGCGCGATCCGTCGCAGCGCCCCGACGTCGTGTGGCTCGCCGCCGACGAGTTCCGCGGCAACGTGCGCCGCACCGTGCGGGTCGCGCCGCTGTCGGTCGGCGGATTGTTGCGCAGCCGGTTGTTCGGTGAATCCACGGTCGTCCTCACCTCCGCGACCCTCACGGTCGGCGGGTCGTTCGACGGCCTCGCGGTCAACTGGGGTCTGCCACCGCAGTCACCCGCCCGCAGCGACACCACCTCCGCTTCGGGTGCCGAACCGCCTTCCGACAAGGGCGATCTCGCGTGGAACGGGATCGATGTCGGGTCACCCTTCGATCATGCGAAGGCGGGCATCCTCTACATCGCGAAGCATCTGACGCCACCCGGTCGCGACGGTCTGCCGCCCTCGCACCTCGACGAGATCGCCGAACTCGTCACCGCCGCCGAGGGGCGCACGCTCGGGTTGTTCTCCTCGATGCGCGCCGCGAAGGCCGCCACCGAGGCGCTGCGCGAGCGTCTCGACACGCCGATCCTGTGCCAGGGTGACGACGCGACCGGCGCGCTGGTCGAGAAGTTCGCGGCCGACGAGGCGACGAGCCTGTTCGGCACCCTGTCGCTGTGGCAGGGCGTCGACGTTCCGGGCCCGTCGCTGTCGCTGGTGATCATCGACCGGATTCCGTTCCCCCGCCCCGATGATCCGCTGCTGGTCGCCCGGCAGCGCGCTGTGGAGGCACGCGGCGGCAACGGGTTCATGGCGGTCGCCGCCAACCACGCCGCCCTGCTGTTGGCGCAGGGTGTCGGGCGTCTGCTGCGCAGCACCGACGACCGGGGTGTGGTGGCGGTGCTCGACTCGCGTCTGGCGACCGCGCGGTACGGCGGTTATCTACGCGCGTCGCTGCCGCCGTTCTGGGAGACGGCCGATCCGGCGGTGGTCCGCCGGGCACTCACGCGTCTGCGCGGCTGAGTACCCGGCGGGTCCGGTCTCCTACGGGAGCGCGACCATCCCGAGTTCCGCGGGTGAGGCGAGCAGGCCGTGCTTGGGCAGCACGCGCACCGTGTAACCGACGGCGCCGGCGAGCGGCAGCGGCACCGTCGCGGTGAACTCCTCCCCCAACGGGTCGGTGCCGATGTGTTCCATCGGCACGGTGACGGGGTCGCCGATCGTGTCGTCGGAGCTCACCCGCCCGACCACGGCCTGCACCTCGACGTCCTCCGGGGTCAGGTCGCCGAGCTGGACGTGCGCGGTCAGCCCCAGCGGCAGGCCGATCTGCGGCACGTCCGGAATCGGCGTCGAATCGACCTGCGCGACACGCACTCCCGGCCACGCCGCCTCGATGCGGTGCCGGTAATCGGCCAGCGCCCGTGCACCCGCGTAGTCGTCGGCGGTCACCTTCGCGGCCGCGGCGGCAGCGGGGATGTAGTAGTCGACGGCGTAGTCGCGCACCATGCGCGAGGCGAGCACCTTCGGGCCGAGATTCTCGAGCGTGTGGCGCACCATCTCGATCCAGCGGGCCGGCACACCGTCGGGGTCGCGGTCGTAGAAGCGCGGCAGCACCGAGCGTTCGAGCAACTCGTACAGCGCGGCGGCCTCGAGGTCGTCGCGGCGGATGTCGTCGACGCCGTCGGCGGTGGGGATGGCCCAGCCGTTCTCGCCGTCGAACATCTCGTCCCACCATCCGTCGCGGATGGACAGGTTGAGACCGCCGTTGAGGGCCGACTTCATACCCGACGTGCCGCACGCCTCGAGCGGGCGCAGCGGGTTGTTCAGCCACACATCGCAACCCCAGTACAGATAGCGGGCCATCGACATGTCGTAGTTGGGCAGGAAGACGATGCGGTGCCGTACGTCGTACTCGTCGGCGAACCGCACGACCTGCTGGATGAGTGCTTTACCCCCGTCGTCGGCGGGGTGGCTCTTACCGGCGACGACGAGCTGCACGGGTCGTTCGTCGTCGAGCAGCAGCGCGCGCAGCCGCTCGGGATCGCGCAGCATCAGGGTGAGGCGCTTGTAGGTGGGCACGCGCCGCGCGAACCCGACGGTGAGCACGTTCGGATCGAAGACCGACTCGATCCAGCCCAGTTCGGCCTCGGTGGCGCCGCGTTCGAGCCACGACTCGCGCAGCCGGCGACGCACCTCGGCGACGAGCTGGGCGCGCAGCGTGTTGCGGGTCGACCACAGCTCCTTGCGGTCGATGGTCTGGAGCAGTTCCCAGCCGCGGGCCTCCTCGACCCGGTCGGGTCCGGCGAGGCGGTTGGCGAGCGCGATCCATTCGCGCGCGGCCCAGGTGGGGGCGTGCACACCGTTGGTGACCGAGCCGATCGGCACCTCGGCGGCGTCGAATCCGGGCCACAGTCCTTCGAACATGCCGCGGCTGACCTCGCCGTGCAACTTCGACACGCCGTTGCAGCGCTGGCCGAGGCGCAGACCGAGATGGGCCATGTTGAACACGTTCGGGTTGCTCTCGCGTCCGAGCGCGAGGATGCGGTCGACGGTGAGGCCGGGCAGCAGTGCCGACTCGTTCTCGCCGTTGGTGCCCGAGAAGTAGTGACGCACGAGATCGATCGGGAAGCGGTCGATGCCCGCGGGCACGGGGGTGTGGGTGGTGAAGACCGTGCCGGCCCGCACGGCGGCGAGCGCCTCGTCGAAGTCGAGGCCGGCGCCGGTGACGAGTTCGCGGATGCGTTCGGCGCCGAGGAAGCCGGCGTGTCCCTCGTTCATGTGGAAGACGTCGGGGTCGGGCAGGCCGTGGATGCGCGTGTAGGCGCGCACGGCGCGGACACCGCCGACGCCGGCGAGGATCTCCTGCTTGATCCGGTGGTCCTGGTCGCCGCCGTAGAGGCGGTCGGTGACCCCGCACAGCTCCTCGTCGTTGGACGGGATGTCGGAGTCGAGCAGCAGCAGCGGGACGCGCCCGACCTGGGCGATCCAGATCCGCGCATCGAGTGTGCGTCCGCCCGGCACGGCGACCTGCACGAGCGCTGCGGTGCCGTCGGCCTCGGTGAGCAGTCGCAGCGGCAGGCCCTGCGGGTCGTAGGAGGGGTAGTGCTCCATCTGCCAGCCGTCGGCGCTGAGCGACTGCCGGAAGTAGCCGGAGCGGTAGAGCAGGCCGACACCGATGAGCGGCAGGCCGAGATCGGAGGCGGCCTTCAGGTGGTCGCCGGCGAGGATGCCGAGACCGCCGGAGTAGTTCGGCAGAACCTCGGTGACACCGAACTCCATGGAGAAGTAGGCGATGCCGGCGGGCAGTGTCGTGCCGCGCTCCTGTTGTTCCTGGAACCAGCGGGGTCGGGTGAGGTAGTGCTCGAGGTCGGCGGCGGCGGCGTCGAGCCGGGCGAGGAAGTCGCCGTCCTCGGCGAGCGCGTCGAGTCGGGCGGGCGGCACCTCGCCGAGCAGCCGGACGGGGTCGTTGCTGCACCGGCGCCACAGGTCCGGGTCGACCGATTCGAACAGGTCCTGGGTCTGCGGGTGCCACGACCATCTGAGGTTGGCCGTCAGGGCTCCCAGCGCAGCCAGCCGCTCGGGAAGGTGGGCTCGTACGGTGAACCGGCGCAGTGCTTTCACGGGGTGAACACTACCGACCGCGGACGCTTCGTGACGGCCGGGCGGCCGATCTCACGTGCCCGCATCCACGCCGGTCGCGGACGGGATCGCCCGGCACACGGAGAGGCCCCGCGGCGTGCACACCGCGGGGCCTTCTCTCCTGTGGCCGACCCCCCGTCGGCCGGTGGACTCAGAGTCCGCCGAGGAGCAGGTGCAGCAGGTCTCCGACGACTCCGATCAGACCGGCAACCAGACCCATGTGTTCTTCCCTTCGTCGTGCCTCCGAGGAGGCTGTTGTTGTCTTGCAGAACAAACAGTAGGGAGCAGGGTGTTGCCGTCCGATCAATTGAAGTGAACGCTGAGTTACAGATAATTTCGGTGCTGCAGAGGGGATCCTTCGCGGGTCCCGCCGCATGCACAGCCCCGCGGCGCGACCTCCATTACGGTGGTTCGAGACACGGTCGTTGCCCCCATCGGCCCTGCTCGTCCACTCGGACCCGCACGGAACGGAGCTAGCGTGACAGGTCGGCTCGCCATCGACGACGTACAACCCTCCATCGACGGAGGGCGTTATCCGACGAAGGCGGTCGTCGGGGAGGTGGTGCCGGTCTCCGCCGTCGTGTGGCGCGAGGGCCACGACGCGATCGCCGCGACACTCGCCGTCCGAGGACCGGCCGACGACCCCGAATCCGCCGGCAGGCTGGTGCGGATCCCGATGGTTCCGGGCACCGAACCCGACACCTTCCACGCCACCTTCTCCCCCACGAGCGTCGGGACGTGGACCTACCGGGTCGAGGCATGGAGCGACCCGGTGGCGACCTGGCGGCACGCGGTCACCGCGAAGACGGACGCCGGGCAGGACGCCACCGAACTCGCGAACGATCTCGAGGTCGGCGCACGGATCTTCGAGAAGGCCGCCAAGGGCGCACCGCGCGGCAACCGCCCCGCTCTGCTCGCGGTCGCTGCGTCCCTGCGGTCCGATCGATCGCTGGCCGAGCGTATCGCCCCGGCCTTCTCCCCCGACGTCACCGAGATCCTCCGCGCCCATCCCCTCCGCGAGCTGGTCACCCGCGGAAAGGCGTTCACGGCGTTCGTCGATCGTCGCCGCGCACTGTTCGGCTCCTGGTACGAGTTCTTCCCCCGGTCCACCGGAGGTTGGCACGAGGACGGAACCCCGCGGCACGGCACCTTCGCCACGGCCGCCGCCGATCTCCCACGCATCGCGGCGATGGGATTCGACGTCGTCTACCTCCCCCCGATCCATCCGATCGGCAAGGTCAACCGCAAGGGACCGAACAACACTCTCGTCGCCGGCCCGAACGACGTCGGGTCGCCCTGGGCGATCGGCTCCGACGAGGGCGGTCACGACGCCATCCACCCCGAACTCGGCACCGAGCAGGACTTCCGCGATTTCGTCGCCCGAGCGAAGGAACTCGAGCTCGAGGTCGCACTCGATCTCGCCCTGCAGTGCGCCCCCGACCACCCATGGGCCCGGGAGCATCCGGAATGGTTCACCGTGCTGCCCGACGGCACGATCGCGTACGCCGAGAACCCGCCGAAGAAGTACCAGGACATCTATCCGATCAACTTCGACGACGACCCCGAGGGCATCTACGCCGAGGTCCTGCGTGTGGTCCGGCACTGGATCCGGTTGGGCGTCGACATCTTCCGCGTCGACAATCCGCACACCAAGCCCCCGAACTTCTGGGAACAGCTCATCGCCGAGATCAAGCGCACCGATCCCGACGTGCTGTTCCTGTCGGAG
Organism: Rhodococcus shunpengi; assembly: GCF_048381395.1. Taxonomy (NCBI): domain Bacteria; kingdom Bacillati; phylum Actinomycetota; class Actinomycetes; order Mycobacteriales; family Nocardiaceae; genus Rhodococcus; species Rhodococcus shunpengi. Next base: position 6,959 of record NZ_JBLWIU010000034.1, on the reverse strand, counting down.
GCCTTCACCCGCCCCGCCCGCATGTACGGGCTCGCACGACGCGGATTCACGCAGTCGTACACGTATTTCACGTGGCGGGTCGCGAAATGGGAGCTCACCGAATTCGGTACCGAGATCGCTGCGAAGGCCGACGAGGCCAGGCCGAACCTGTTCGTCAACACCCCCGATATCCTGCACGAGACGCTGCAGCACGGCGGGCCGGGCATGTTCGCGCTGCGCGCGGCGCTCGCCGCCACCCTGGCTCCCTCGTGGGGTGTGTACTCGGGGTACGAACTGTTCGAGCACCTCGCGGTGCGACCGGGCAGCGAGGAGTACCTCGACTCGGAGAAGTACCAGTTGCGGCCACGCCGATACGACGAGGCACGCCGGCGCGGCGAGTCGCTCGAACCGTGGCTGACCACCCTCAACCGCATCCGGCGCGCCCACCCGGCATTGCAGCAACTGCGCAACATCACCTTCCACCACGTCGACAACGACGCGCTGATCGCCTACTCGAAGTTCGATCCGTCCACCGGGGACTGCGTGCTCACGGTGATCAACCTCAACCCCTACGGGGCCGAGCAGGGCACGGTCTGGCTCGACATGCCGGCGATCGGACACGACTGGCACGACCACTTCCCCGTTTACGACGAGGTGAGTGGGGAACAGTACTCGTGGGGACAGGCCAACTACGTGCGCCTCGAGCCGTGGCGGGCGGTGGCGCACATCCTGGTCCTGCCCCCGATCGGCATTCCCACCCGCACAACGCTCGCCTACAGGAGGCAGTCGTGACCGTGCCGCCCCAGACGCCGGGCGCCGATGTTCCGCGCCGGCGCCACAGCCCGCGACCGGAGGACCTCGACCTGCTCGCCGCCGGTGAGCACCACGATCCGCACGCGGTGCTCGGGGCCCATCCGCATCCGGAGGGGACGGTCATCCGGGCGCTGCGCCCCGGGGCAGAGAAGGTCGCCGCGCGGATCGGTGGTCGCGACCATCCGCTCGAACCCGTGGGCGAGGACGTCTTCAGCGCCCTGATCCCGGTCTTCGATCTCGCCGACTACCGGCTCGTGGTGACCTACCCGTTCGATCACGTCGAGGTCGTCGCGGACGGCTACCGCTTCATGCCGACGCTGGGCGAACTCGACCGTCACCTGCTGAGCGAGGGCCGGCACGAACGGCTGTGGGAGGTGCTCGGGGCCCACCCGCGGACCTACGAGACCCCGGACGGCCCGGTGACGGGCACGTCCTTCGCCGTGTGGGCACCGGGCGCACGCGGGGTCACCGTCACCGGCGACTTCGACGGCTGGGGTGGGCGCACCACCCCGATGCGGGTGCTCGGCTCGAGCGGTGTCTGGGAGGTCTTCGTTCCCGGTGTCGAACCGGGCGCGCTGTACAAGTACCGGGTGCACGGCCGCGACGGATCCGTCCGCGACAAAGCCGATCCGATGGCGTTCGCCACCGAGGTGCCCCCCGCGACCGCGTCGAAGGTCACCGAGAGTCGTTACACCTGGAACGACGACGACTGGGTCGCGACCCGCGAGAAGGCGCAGCCCTGGCAGGAACCGATGGCGGTCTACGAGGTGCACCTCGGTTCGTGGCGCCCGGGCCTGAACTACGTCGAACTCGCCGATCAGCTGGCCGAGTACATCCTCGAGACCGGATTCACGCACGTCGAACTGCTGCCGGTCGCCGAGCATCCCTTCGGCGGGTCGTGGGGCTACCAGGTCACCTCCTACTACGCTCCCACCTCCCGGTTCGGCACTCCCGACGAGTTCCGCGCGTTCGTCGACCGTCTCCACGCCGCCGGGATCGGCGTGATCATGGACTGGGTGCCCGCCCACTTCCCGAAGGACGAGTGGGCGCTCGCGCGCTTCGACGGCAGCCCCCAGTACGAACATCCCGATCCGCGTCGCGGTGAGCAGCTGGACTGGGGCACTTATGTTTTCGACTACGGCCGACCCGAGGTACGGAACTTCCTCGTCGCCAACGCCCTGTACTGGATCGAGGAGTTCCACATCGACGGTCTGCGCGTCGACGCCGTGGCCTCGATGCTGTATCTCGACTACTCGCGCCCCGAGGGCGGCTGGACGCCGAACATCTACGGCGGGCGCGAGAACCTCGAGGCCGTCGCGTTCCTGCAGGAACTCAACGCCACCGTCCACAAGCATTATCCGGGGATCGTGACCGTCGCGGAGGAATCGACCTCCTGGCCGGGCGTGACCCGCTCGACGAACGTCGGCGGGCTCGGGTTCAGCATGAAGTGGAACATGGGCTGGATGCACGACACCCTCGGCTATCTCGGCCGCGATCCTGTGCACCGCACCTATCACCACCACGAGATCACCTTCTCGCTCGTGTACGCGTGGAGCGAGAACTTCGTGCTTCCCATCAGCCACGACGAGGTGGTCCACGGCAAGGGCACGCTGTGGACGCGGCTGCCGGGCGACGATGCCACACGCGCCGCGGGTCTGCGGTCGATGCTCGCCTACATGTGGGCGCATCCCGGCAAGCAGTTGCTGTTCATGGGCCAGGAGTTCGGGCAGGTCGCCGAGTGGTCCGAGGAACGCGGGCTCGACTGGTGGCAGCTCGACGAGCCGCTCCACGCCGGTATCCACCGGCTGGTGTGCGATCTCAACGGCATCTACCGCTCGCATCCGGCGCTCTACACGCTCGACACCACGCCCGGCGGATACTCGTGGATCGACGCCAACGACGCGCACAACAACGTCCTGTCGTTCCTGCGCTACGGCAGCGACGGCTCGGTGCTCGCGTGCCTGCACAACTTTTCGGGCACGACCTACGGCGACTATCGTGTCGGATTGCCCGAACCGGGCACGTGGGAGGAAGTCCTCAACACGGACGCGACCGCCTACCAGGGCAACGGAGCGGGCAACTTCGGCGCCGTGGAGGCGGACGAACATTCGTGGCACGGGCGTCCCGCCTCGGCTCGGGTGACCTTGCCTGCGCACGGCGCCATCTGGCTGTCGTTGCGGAGGTGACGCTGCCCGACGACAGGAGCACAACGACATGCGACGGACGCACCGGTTCGCGCGACTGGTGGTGCCCGCACTGACCGTCGTCCTGCTGGCGGGATGCGCCCAGCGGATCGAAGGAACGGCGGTGTCGATCTACGACAACCCCTTCACCGTGGCGGGGCTGCCCGTCACCTCCGGGGCGTCGGGTCCGCGCAGCGGGGTGCCCGATGCGGACATCGAGATCGAGAACACCGACGGCGGTCCCGTCGACGTCCTGGCCGGCAACGCGATCGCCGACATCGAGGAGTACTGGCGTCAGGAGTTCGCGTCGGTCGCCCGGGGCACCTTCCGCCCGGTCGAGACGATCGTGTCGTGGGATCCGTCCGAGCGACGGGGACCGCGTTTCTGCGGTAAACCCACCTACGACTTCATCAACGCGGCCTACTGCAGCGGCGGCGACGAGATCGGGTGGGACCGCACCTACCTCATGCCGCAGCTCATCGACAGCTTCGGGCCGATGGCCGCGGTGACGGTCCTCGCCCACGAGTACGGGCACGCCGTCCAGCATTCGGCGGGGCTGGTCGCCGAGGACGATCCCGGCATCGTGTTCGAGCAGCAGGCCGACTGTTTCGCCGGGGCATTCATGCGGCACGTCGCGGAGGGCCGGTCGACGCACTTCCAGCTCGACACTTCCGACGGGTTGAACAACGTGCTCGCGTCGATGGTGCTCTTCCGCGACGCCGATCCGAACGACCCCGACTCGATCCACGGCTCGGCCTTCGAACGGGTGACGGCCGTGCAGATCGGATTCACCGACGGGGCCGGCTCGTGTGCGCGCATCGACGCCGCCGAGATCGAGTCGCGTCGCGCCGACCTGCCGCAGTACTACAACTCCGCCGACGACGGCGAACTGCCGGTCACCGACGAGTCGGTCGAGGCGATCTTCGAGTCGTTCCACCAGGTCTTCGACCTCGACGCCCTGCCGCAACTCGATCTGTCGGGCGCCGACCTCGGATGCTCGGATGCCCGGGCCACCTCACCGGTGTCGTACTGCCCCGCGACGAACACCGTGGGCGTCGACATGGAGGCACTGAGCGAGCGCGGTACGGCCGCCCCGCCGGGAAGCGGCTTCGATCCCGGTGTCCGCGGCGACTACAACGCCTACGTGCTCGTCGCCTCCCGCTATGCCCTCGCGGTGCAGAAGGAGGCCGGCCAGTCGCTCACCGAGCCGCGCACAGCGCTGCGGGCGGCCTGCTTGTCGGGCGTGATCAGTGCCGCGCTGAGCCCGGACAGCACCCTTGCCTCGAACGTCGACCCGAGCCAGGTGCTCGTGTGGCTGTCCCCCGGCGACCTCGACGAAGCGGTCTCGGGCCTGCTCACCGACGGACTGGCCGCGAGCGACGTCAACGGCAACACGGTGCCGAGCGGATTCGCCCGGGTGGACGCCTTCCGCACCGGCGTCCTCGGCGGCGAGGCGGCCTGCAGCGGGCGGTACCGCTGAGACGGCACCGGCCGCCCACCACGAGTGGTGAGCGGCCGGTCGGGCGGATCGGTACGGATCAGTAGAGGGCCATCGCGAGCTTGCGGCGCGACGACACCACGACCGGATCCGCCGCATCGAACAGTTCGAACAGTTCGAGGAGCCGGGTACGTGCCGCGGTGCGTTCGTCCCCGGCGCTGCGACGCACGAACTCGATGAGACGACCGAAGGCCGCCTCCGGCTGCTGCGCGAACAGTTCGGCGTCGGCCGCCGTGAACTGGGCTTCGAGGTCGTTCGGAGCGGCATCGGCGCGCTCGACCGCATCCTCGGGAACCGTGCTCGCACGGGCCAGGAAACGCACCTGCCGCAGCGCGGCCTGCGCCTCGGTGTTGTTCGGCTCGGAGTTCAGGACGAGCTGATAGGCCGCCTCGGCGCCCTCGAAGTCGCCGTTCTCGAGTGCCTGCTCGGCGGCCTCGAAACGCGGGTCGGCGGGCTGTTCCTCCGGCTCGGCGCCGGGCGGGCCCGACAGCTTGCCTGCAACGGCGTTCTGGATGGCGTCGAGCCACTGACGCAGTGCGGGCTCGGGCTGCACGCCCTGGAAGTCGGCGAGCGGCTGGCCGGCCGCGATCGCGACGACCGTGGGCACCGATTGGACACCGAAGGCCTGCGCGATCCGCGGGTTCGCGTCGACGTCGACCTTCGCGAGGACCCACGCACCGTTGCCTTCGTTCGCGAGCTTCTCGAGGACGGGTGAGAGCTGCTTGCAGGGCTCGCACCAGGTCGCCCACAGGTCGACGATCACGGGCACCTGCATCGATCGCTGCAGCACCTCGGTCTCGAACGTCGCTTCGGTGACGTCCACGATCGGGGCGATGGCACCGGGTGCGGCACCGTCGCCACCGGACGGAGGCGGAGGTGGCGGCGCGGAGGCCCTCTCCTTGAGCGGTGAGAGATCCACCGCGCCGGACATCGCCGCGGCGACGGCGGCAGAACGTGCTGGACGGGAACCGGGTCGAGTCACGTCCACCAGTTTGTCACGAGTGGTCCGAATCGTGCTGCGCGGACCGGGGGACGTCGCCGTGAGGTCAGACGGTCGTGGTGGCGTCCTCGCGGGTGGCGGGAGCGGACAGCTCTCCGAGGCGGCCGGTGCGCACGGCCCAGCGCTCGAAGACGATCGTGCCGAACGGGGGCACGCTCGAGACGAGGGCGAGGAAGGTCGTCTTGAGATCCCACTTCAGCGACAGCGCCGTGAGGAGCGCGATGAGCACGAACGGGATGAAGCCGGCCACGCCGTGCACCATGCCCGGGATCGCGATGGCCTCTTCGTAGCCGAGCACCCACTTGAAGAACATGGCGATCAGGAGGGCGAGCCAGGTCACCGCTTCCCAGATCGCGATCAGCCGGAACCGTTTCGCGGGCGTGGACACGTCGAGGATGTTGGTCATGCGGCCATTGTGCCGAAATGCCTACGACAAGCCGTAGTTCAGTGAGAGACATCACGGCCCCGGCATGCTTGCGCCGGGGCCGTGAGCGTGCTGCGGAGAAAAGGGTCAGTTCTTGGGGACCCGCACGATGAGCGCGTCGCCCTGGCCGCCCCCACCGCACAGGGCGGCAGCGCCCACGCCGCCGCCGCGGCGCTTGAGCTCGAGCGCCAGGTGCAGCACGATGCGCGCACCCGACATGCCGAGCGGATGGCCGAGCGCGATCGCACCGCCGTTGACGTTCACCTTCGCGGGATCGATGCCCAGCTCGCGGGCAGAGACGATGCCGACGGCGGCGAACGCCTCGTTGATCTCGACGAGGTCGAGCTCGGTCGGGTCGAGGCCCTCACGCTCGCAGGCCCGGGCGATCGCCCGTGCCGGCTGCGACTGCAGGGCCGAGTCCGGTCCCGCGACGACACCGTGGCGGCCGATCTCGGCGATCCAGCTCAGGCCGAGCTCGGTGGCCTTGGCCTTGCTCATCACGACGACCGCGGCGGCACCGTCGGAGATCTGCGAGGCCGAACCGGCGGTGACGGTGCCGTCCTTCGCAAACGCCGCACGCAGCGATCCGAGCGACTCGGCGGTGGTCTCCGGGCGGATGCCCTCGTCGGCGGCGAAGACGATCGGGTCGCCCTTGCGCTGCTTGATCGACACCGGCACGACCTCGTCGTCGAACAGGCCGTCCTTCCAGGCGCGGGCAGCCCGCTGGTGCGAGGCGGCGGCGAAGGCGTCCTGCTCGGCGCGGGAGACGAAGCGCTCGCCCGAGTTGGCCGACTCGGTGAGGTTGCCCATCGCCTGGTCGGTGAAGATGTCGTGCAGACCGTCGTAGGCCATGTGGTCGCGCAGGGTCACATCGCCGTACTTGAAGCCGGCGCGGGACTTTTCGAGCATGTGCGGGGCCTGGCTCATCGACTCCTGGCCGCCGGCGACGACGACGTCGAACTCGCCGGCGCGGATCAGCTGGTCGGCCATCGCGATCGCGTTGATGCCCGACAGACACACCTTGTTGATCGTCAGTGCCGGCACGTCCATCGGGATGCCGGC
>NZ_JBLWIU010000033.1:0-14587 GCF_048381395.1 Rhodococcus shunpengi | reverse complement strand
GGATCGATGCCCAGCTCGCGGGCAGAGACGATGCCGACGGCGGCGAACGCCTCGTTGATCTCGACGAGGTCGAGCTCGGTCGGGTCGAGGCCCTCACGCTCGCAGGCCCGGGCGATCGCCCGTGCCGGCTGCGACTGCAGGGCCGAGTCCGGTCCCGCGACGACACCGTGGCGGCCGATCTCGGCGATCCAGCTCAGGCCGAGCTCGGTGGCCTTGGCCTTGCTCATCACGACGACCGCGGCGGCACCGTCGGAGATCTGCGAGGCCGAACCGGCGGTGACGGTGCCGTCCTTCGCAAACGCCGCACGCAGCGATCCGAGCGACTCGGCGGTGGTCTCCGGGCGGATGCCCTCGTCGGCGGCGAAGACGATCGGGTCGCCCTTGCGCTGCTTGATCGACACCGGCACGACCTCGTCGTCGAACAGGCCGTCCTTCCAGGCGCGGGCAGCCCGCTGGTGCGAGGCGGCGGCGAAGGCGTCCTGCTCGGCGCGGGAGACGAAGCGCTCGCCCGAGTTGGCCGACTCGGTGAGGTTGCCCATCGCCTGGTCGGTGAAGATGTCGTGCAGACCGTCGTAGGCCATGTGGTCGCGCAGGGTCACATCGCCGTACTTGAAGCCGGCGCGGGACTTTTCGAGCATGTGCGGGGCCTGGCTCATCGACTCCTGGCCGCCGGCGACGACGACGTCGAACTCGCCGGCGCGGATCAGCTGGTCGGCCATCGCGATCGCGTTGATGCCCGACAGACACACCTTGTTGATCGTCAGTGCCGGCACGTCCATCGGGATGCCGGCGGCGACGGCCGCCTGACGGGCCGGGATCTGGCCGGCGCCGGCGGTGAGCACCTGGCCCATGATGACGTATTCGACCTGCTCAGGAGCCACACCGGCGCGTTCGAGTGCGCCCTTGATCGCCACGCCACCGAGATCCGATCCGGAGAAATCCTTGAGCGAACCCTGCAGGCGCCCCATGGGCGTCCGGGCTCCGGCGACGATGACAGAACTGCTCACGGGACATTCCTCCGAAAGATCGGCATGTGATCGGAAAACTCCAATCGGATATTCACCTGAATCCCGATAGGAGTGCACTCAACGGTACCGCTACCGTCTAGAGCATGACCGAGACCTCTCCCACATCCACTCCGGCGGCGTCCGTTCTCGCTTCCGGACTCGTCACCGCCATCGATCACGTCGGTATCGCGGTGCCCGACCTCGATGCCGCTCTCACCTGGTACGCCGAGAACCTCGGCCTCGTGTCCACCCACGAGGAAGTCAACGAGGAGCAGGGCGTGCGCGAGGCGATGCTGGCGGTTCCGGGGACCCCCGAAGGGTCCACCATGATCCAGCTGCTCGCCCCGCTGAACGAGAACTCCACGATCGCGAAGTTCATCGACCGCAACGGCCCGGGCCTGCAGCAGCTCGCCTACCGCGTCTCCGACATCGATGCCGTCTCCACGGCGTTGCGCGAGCGCGGCGTCCGGCTGCTGTACGACGCACCCCGTCGCGGCACCGCCGATTCGCGCATCAACTTCCTGCATCCGAAGGACGCGGGCGGCGTCCTCGTCGAGCTCGTCGAACCCGCAGCACATCCCGCTCACTGACGGCCGTTCCGGTGCGCTCCCGAAGACGGATGGGGCGGGAGCGCACCCGGGTCGTACCCGCAGGGACCGGGTAGATTGTCTCCATGGTCTTCGATCGTGATCGCGCACCCAGCCACCTGCCGTTCTCCATCGTGCGGAAGGGATTCGACCGCGACGAGGTGACCAACTACTTCGCCCGGTTCGAGGCCGAGCTGCGCGTGACCGCCACCGACCGCGACGCCGCCGCCGCGCAGGCCCGCGATCTGGCCCGTCAGCTCGAGAACGCCCGCAACGAGATCGACGAACTCCGCAAGGACGTCGACCGTCTGTCGGTGCCGCCCACCACCGCCGAGGGTATGAGCGACCGCATCTCGCGGATGCTGCGTCTCGCCTCCGACGAGGCCTCCGAGCTTCGTGCCCGCGCCGAGGCCGACGCCGCCGAGATGATCTCGCTGGCGGAGCAGGAGGGCATCCGCCTCCGGGGCGACTACGAGAAGAAGCTCGCCGAACTCGAGGACACCCGCATCGCCTTCGCGGCCGAGCACGAGCGGACGATGACCGCGGCCCGCGCCGAGGCCGAGCGGATCGTGGCCGCGGCCCGCGCGGAGGCCGAGCGACTCGACGCCGAGGCCGAGGCCAAGCGCGAGCAGGTGCAGCAGGACTTCGAGATCACGATGGCCGAGCGTCGCACGAAGCTGCTCGGAGCCCTCGACGAACTCGAACGGACGAGCAAGGCCGAGGCCGAACGCCGTGTCGAGGAGGCCACGCAGGAAGCCGAACGACGGCTCAGCCGCGCCACCGAACAGTCCGAACGGAAGGTCGCCAACGCGCGCGACCTCACGGAGGAACTCCGCGTGCTGCGCGGACGCATCCTCGGCCAGCTCGACGCCGTCCGCGAGCAGCTCGACGACGTCCCCACCCTCCTCGCGGCGATCAACCGCGAAGGCGAACTGCTCGACCGGGAGATCTCGCTCGACGAGCCCCGCACGACCGTCCTCGGCACGGCGCGCGACAAGCAGGGCGGCGACAAGCAAGGCGCCGACAAGCAGAGCGGCGACGAGAAGGGTTCGGACGACGAGAGCCCGACGGAGCCGGCACCCACCGAAGCCGACGCGAAGGCGGACAAGACCGCGCCGCTGCCGCAGACCGACAAGACCACGCCCCTGCCGCAGGCCGACCGGACGGTGCGGATCCCGAAGAGCGATGCCCCCGGTTCCGCATCCGGCTCGAACTCGGCTGCGCAGCCGAACACCGGCGGGCAGGGCTCGCAGTCCACGCCGCGCACGCCGAACGCCTCGGCACCGCATCGCTCACCCTCGGTCGGTTCCGGTGTGCAGGGTCGCTCCCCCGCCGTGGCCAGCAAGGTCCGCAACTGACGGTTGCCGCCCGTCGGGCTTGACCTTCGAGTCGGTCGAAGCTCCATGATGGGCCGGTGACCGATCCGGAGATGATGTCGATCGGCGTGTTCGCCGAACTCGTCGGACTGACCGCGAGCGCATTGCGGTTCTACGACGACGCCGGCCTGCTGCGCCCCGCGCAGGTCGATCCGTCGACGGGATACCGGTTCTACAGCCGATCCCAGGTCTCCCGCGCCTGCCGGCTGCGGCAGTTGCGGGAGATCGGGATGCCGCTGCCCGCCATCGGCGAGTTCTTCGCCGCCGACGCGGACGAGGCAGCGAGGTTGCTCGATGAGCACGTCGCCGGGATGACCACCGAGGCCGAGAGGCTCCGACGGGCCGCCGAGACACTCGGCGCGTCCCTGCGGGCCGAATCACGTCGCGCGATCTGCACGGTGCCCGGACCCGTCCTCGCCGGTGCCGTCGATCAGGTCTCGGCCTCCACCGGTCACGACCCCGACATCCCGGTGCTGAACGGCGTGCACATGGAAACCGAGTCCGGCTGCGTGAGGTTGACCGCCACCGACCGGTACCGGCTCGCCACCCGGACACTCGTGCCCACCGATCCGACCTGCCCGTCCTGGGCCGGCACGCTCTCCGGCGACGACCTGCGGCTCGCGACCTCCCGGCTCCGACGCAGTCCGTCGGTGACCGTCGAAGCGGACGAGCGGGCGGTCACCTTCCGCACCTCCAGCGGCGACGTCCTCCATTGCCGTCTGTTTCCCGAGCCGTTCCCCGACCACCACCTCCTCCTGAAATCTCTCCCCGCGGTGACGCAGCGGGTCACCCTCGGCAAACGCCGCGTGGTGACGGTGCTCGAACAGCGAGCACCGGAGACGGTCGGCCTACGGACCTCCCCCGACGGGCCGGTCCTGGTGTTCCCCGACGGGGACGAGGCACCGCTCGACGGTACGGCCACCGGACCGGAGCTGACGATCTGGTTCGACCTGGTCACCGTGTATCCCGCTTGGAGTCATGCGCTCGGCGACGACCTGATGCTCGACGTGCGCGATACCGATCTGCCGGTCACCGTCCGGTCGGCCGACGACGGGGATCTCACCACGCTCGTCATGCCGCGCAGTGCCCCCGGAAGCAGTGCCTCCTGACGCAGCGTCCCCGATCTGCCGAATCCCTCGACAGGAGCCCCACCATGTCCACCTCCCCCTCGACACCCGATCCCACGATGGATGCGATCAGCGCAGCGGTCCTTCGCGGCCGCGACGGCGACACCGAGTCGGCCCGGCGCGACCTGCTGTCCCTCTGGGAGCGGATCGGTGCGGCGGGCGACGCGTTCCATCGCTGCACGCTCGCGCACTACCTCGCCGATCTGTACGACGATCCCGCCGAGTCCCTGGTCTGGAATGTCCGCGCCCTCGACGCTGCCGATGCCCTCACCGACGGGCGCGCACAACGACACCACGACACCCTCCGGGTCGCTGGCTTCTATCCCAGCCTGTACCTGAACCTGGCCGACGACTTCCGCCGCCTCGGGTCGTTCCGGGCGGCCGCGGAACATCTCGACCGCGGGCAGGACCACATGTCCGCGCTCCCCGACGATCCCTACGGCGACACCATCCGCACGGCCGTCCACGAGGTGCGCCAGGCGATCGCCGACCGCGATACCGCGCCGCGAGCGTCTGCGCCGGGCACCGCCGGCTGAGGCGCCGAACGGACGCGCCGGTCCCGATCGGCCGCGGCCGTCTATGCCCGGTTCCCGTAGGCGGCCATGAACATGTCGATCAGCCCCTCGATCGCTTGCTCGTCGACAGGCCGGGGTGTTAACAACCAGCGGTAGTAGAGGGTTCCGCACAGCACTTCCGCGGGATACTCCAGCTCCGCCCCGGGGACGAGTTCACCGTTGCGCTGGGCTCGCAGGATCCGATCGTAGGTGCGCTGTTCGACCGTGGACAGGAACCGTTCGTACAACGTGGCCCGGAGTTGTGGGTCCGCTTGGGCCTCGGCGATGACGGCTCGGTAGACGGGTCCGATCGGCGGCGTGGACAGGGCGTGACACGAGCGCACGAACTGCTCGTGCAGGTCCGACCTGACGTCCCCGTCCGTGCGGTAATCCAGATCGTTGACCCACACGAGGCCGAGCGCGTCGAGCAGGAGCGCTGCGATGGACGGCCAGCGCCGGTAGATCGTGTGCTTCCCGACTCCGGCCCGTCGTGCGACCGCTTCGATGCTCAGCCCCGCGTAACCGACCTCGGCCGCGAGTTCGAGCGCCGCGTGCAGCAGCTCTCGGGTGCGCGCAGCGCCGCGGCGTCGCGGGCCAGTGGGCGAATCGGTCATACGCGCAATTCTATCGACACGCTCCGTGCCGTTGACGGTCGCCGCAATCGGGAGCATGATTCTCGCTATCGGCACACACCGTGCCGATAGCTCGACGCAGTATCTCGGGTGCAACCGACCCTCACCGACAGAGGAGACGCCGTGAAGACCATGACCTGCCGACAGCTGGGTGGCCCCTGCGACCTGGAGTTCAGCGGAGAGACCGCCGACGAGATCATCAAGGCACAGGATCGTCATCTGCGCGATGCCGCTCGAGGTGGCGACGCGACCCATCAGCCGGCACACGAACAGATGAAAGGACGCTGGCGGCACCCGATCAAAGCGATGGGGTGGTACCGCGACGTCAAGAAGGCGTTCGCCGACCTTCCCTGAGGCGACGGCCGAACGGCGACCGAACGCTAGGACCAGCGTCGCGTGGGGCGGCGGGTCCCGCGTCCCGCCCAGCATCCGCTGTGCCAGTGCCGCCGGTCCTCCGCACCGCCGAGCGCATCGGTCGGCCAGGCGACGACATGGGGTGTTCCCGGCGCGATCTCGTGATCGCATCCCGGGCACCGGTACGGCTTGGTGGCACGCGAACCCGGCACGGTGCGCACAGTGAAGCGTTCCCCTTCGGCCCCCGCGGGACCGTTCTCGGTGCGCACCGTCGCCCCGAAATAGGTCGGGGATTCGTCGGCCGCCCCGCCGCGCTTGCGACCGGTGCGGGATCTGTTGCGGCGCGGCACGATCAGAACAATCTGAACTCGGTGCTCTCGGTACCCCGCAGCGCCTCGTAGTCGAGCACGAGGCAGCGGATGCCGCGGTCCGTGGCCAGCGTCCGTGCCTGCGGCTTGATCTGCTGGGCCGCGAACACGCCACTGACGGGTGCGAGCAGCGGATCCCGGTTGAGCAGTTCGAGATAACGGGTGAGCTGTTCCACACCGTCGATCTCGCCGCGGCGCTTCACCTCGACGGCGACGGTCGCTCCGTCGGCATCGCGGCACAACAGGTCCACCGGGCCGATCGCCGTGGGGTATTCGCGCCGGATCAGGGTGAAGCCCGTCCCGAGGGTCTCGACGTGCTCGGCGAGAAGTTCCTGCAGGTGCGCCTCGACACCGTCCTTGATCAGGCCGGGGTCGACACCGAGCTCGTGGCTCGAATCGTGGTCGATCTCCTCGAGAGTGATCCGGAGCTGCTCACCCGCCTTGTTGGTGACCACCCACAGGGCCTCGGCGTCCTCGACGGACTCCTCCTCGAGCCAACAGGGTGGGCTCATCCAGTTCAGAGGCTTGTAGGCACGGTCGTCGGCGTGGACACTCACCGAACCGTCGGATTTGACGAGGAGGAGACGTCGGGCCGTCGGCAGATGAGCCGTCAGGCGTCCGATGTAGTCCACACGGCAACGGGCAATCACAAGACGCACACAGCCACCCTAGAGGATCGACTCGACTAGTCTCGAACGACCATGCCCGCACGCAGTCACCGCACGGCCCCGCTCGGATCGGCGATCCTGGGAGAGCCTGCCGAACCGATCCGACGGCAACGCATCCGGATCCAGACCCTGTTGACGTTCTCGCTCATCGGTACGCATCTCGTCGGTGCCCTGATCGTGGCTGCTCTCATCAACGTCGTGATCCCGGGCCCCTCCGTGCTGAGCTCCGATTTCCTCATCGTGACCGCGATCCTCGCTCCGGTCTACGTGGTCTCGGCCGTCGTGGTCGGTTCGGTACTCGGTACCCGGGCGACGCTCCGCAGGCTGCGGTGGGCGCTGGAGAACCGCCCACCCACCCCGCAGGAACAGCGGATCGCGTTGCGGATGCCCTGGCGCACCACCCTCCAGCAAGGAGCACTGTGGTTCATCGGGTTGATCCTGTTCACCGTCGGTTTCGGGGTCATCGACCCACAGACGATCCCGAAGGTCGCGCTGACCATCACCCTGGCCGGCGTCACGGTGTGCGGATTCGCGTACATGTTCACCGATTTCGCGTTGCGCCCCATCGCGGCGCGCGCGCTCGAGGTCGGAACGCCTCGCCGTCCGCGACTGGCCGGCACCACCGGACGGGTGATGCTCGCCTGGGCCCTGGGTAGCGCGGTGCCCGTCGTCGGCCTGCTGTTCATCGCGGTCTTCAGCTTCATCCGTCCCGTCACGCCCACGCGACTGGCGATCACGATCCTCGCCATCGGCGGACTCGGTCTGCTCACCGGCTCGCTGCTGATGTTCCTCACCATCCGGTCGACGATCGCGCCGATCGAATCGGTGCGCGCCGGGATGCAGCGAATCGCGTCGGGTGACTTCGACACCGCGGTCGTCGTCTACGACGGAACCGAATTGGGGCAGTTGCAGACGGGATTCAACCGGATGGCCGAAGGACTGCGCGAACGCGAGAAGCTGCGCGACGTGTTCGGCAGACATGTCGGACGGGAGGTCGCGGCCGCGGCGCTGGCCAATCCCGGTGTCCTCGGCGGCGAAGAACGGGACGTCGCGGTGTTGTTCGTCGACATCGTCGGCTCCACCGCGTTGGCCGCGAGTCGCCCGCCCACCGAAGTGGTGGCGCTGCTCAACCGATTCTTCGCAGTCGTCGTCGAAGAGGTCCACGCGGCCGAAGGATTCGTCAACAAGTTCGAGGGCGACGCGGCGCTCGCGATCTTCGGGGCGCCGGTCGCCCTCGACAACGCCGCCGGCTCCGCGCTCGGCGCGGCGAGAAGGATGGCACGACGCCTCGCCGACGAAGTGCCGGAGTGTCGCGCAGGTATCGGGGTCACGGCAGGTCGCGCGGTCGCCGGGAACATCGGCGCTCAGGAACGCTTCGAGTACACCGTGATCGGCGATCCGGTCAACGAAGCCGCGAGACTGTCCGATCTCGCGAAGACCGTTCCGGGTTACGTCGCGGCGTCGGCCCGCACCGTGCAGCTCGCCCCGGAGGACGAACGCGCCCGGTGGGAGCTGGGCGAGGAGATCACCCTGCGTGGCCGCTCCGAACCGACCCGGCTGGCGACCCCGCTCGCGGACTGACGGCCGGCCTCACTCCCCCGCCAGCACCGCGTCGAGGAACTTGCGGGTGCGTTCCTCCCGGGGACTGGTGAAGATGCGCTCGGGCGGACCCTCCTCCACGATGCGACCCTGGTCGAACATCAGCACACGATCGGAGACGTCGCGGGCGAAGTGCATCTCGTGCGTCACGATCAGCATCGTGATGTCGGTCGTCTCGGCGATCGTCCGCAGCACGTCCAGCACGTCGGCGACGAGTTCGGGATCGAGGGCCGAGGTGACCTCGTCGAGCAGCAGGATCTCCGGATCCATCGCGAGGGCACGGGCGATCGCGACCCGCTGCTGCTGACCACCCGACAGTTGTGTGGGATGGGCGGTCTCCTTGTCGGACAGACCGACCATCGCGAGCAATTCCCGCGCACGGTCGCGTGCGTCGGCCTTGCTGCGGCCGAGGACGTGCACCGGAGCCTCGGTGAGGTTCTCCATCACGTTCATGTTGGGGAACAGGTTGAACTGCTGGAAGACCATGCCGATGTTGCGGCGCATCGTCCTCAGGTAGCGCTCGGAGGCCGGGACGAGGCGCGACCCCTTGCGTTCGTGGCTGAGCGGTTCGCCCTTGACCCACACCACACCGTCGTCGATCTTCTCGAGGGTCATGAGCAGGCGCAGGATGGTCGTCTTGCCCGAACCGCTCGGACCGATCAACGTGACCCGTTCCCCCGGAGCGACGGTGAAGTCGAGATGGTCGAGGACCACGTGATCGCCGAATTTCTTGACCACGGAGTCGAATCGGATCATCGACCCGTCGGACGTGGCGGCGGACAGCGAGTCGCCGTCGGCACCGGCTTCCTTGTGCATCTCAATAGGCAAGGCGACGCTCCAATCGGCGGACGAGCAACGACGTCGGGTAGCTGGCGAGGAGGAAGATCAGGCCGGCCAGCGTGAGCGGCTCGAGGTACTGGAAGTTGCGCGCACCGAACTGCTGGGCCGCGGTCACCATCTCCACGACGGAGATCGTGAACAGGAACGGGGTGTCCTTGAACAGCGACACCGCATAGTTTCCCAGCGCAGGCACGACGCGGCGCACGGCCTGCGGCAGGATCACCGCACGCCACGTGCGCATCGGCGACAACGACAGGGCGCGGCACGCCTCCCATTGTCCCTTCGGAACCGCGTCGATGCCCGCCCGGTACACCTCGGCCATGTAGGTCGAGTAGTGGATCCCCAGTACCGCGATGCCGATCTGCAACGCACTGAACTGCGGGAGCAGGTAGTAGACGAACAGCAGCTGCACCACGAGCGGGGTGAGCCGGATGAACTGGACGACGGCGGACAACGCCGTCGCGAGGACCTTCGGCAGCGAGCGACGGGCGACGGCCACCACCAGCCCGAGCACCGCGGCGACCACGAATCCGAGGACCGTGGCCAGCAAGGTGATCCGGAACCCTTCGAGCAGTACCGGAAGCGCGTCGGCCGCGCGTTCCCAACTCCAATCGACGGTCATGAGCGTGCCCCTACCGGCTGATCGAAGACAGGGGCGAGCCCGAAGATCTCACGCAGAGTGGGACCGGTCCCGAGTCGACTCTTGGCGCGCACCTCGAGCGCATTCATCAGCAGCGTCAGCAGATAGCCGAGCACGAAGTACAGCACCAACCCCACACCGAACGCGAAGATGGTGTCGCCACTGCCTCTACGGAGCTGCTCGATCTGGAATGTGAGGTCCTGCAGGAGGATGTAACTCGCCAGTGCCGTTCCCTTGAGCAGCTGGATGAGCAGATTGGTCAGCGGCGGGATCATCTCGGCCCAGGCCTGCGGGAAGATCACCCGTCGCATGCGTTGCCAGTAGCCGAAATTCAGCGCTGTCGCCGCCTCGAGTTGCGGCTTCGGCACCGAGGCGATCGCACCGCGCACCACCTCCGCTCCGTAGGCGCCGTAGTTGAGCGACAGGGCGAGGATCCCGCACACGATCGATTCGAGCCGGAACCCGAACAACGGCAGGACGTAGAAGAACCAGAACAGCTGAACGAGAAGCGAAGTGCCGCGGAAGAACTCGATGAACACCCGCGCACTGCCGCGCAGGGCGAGGTTCTTCGCGCCTGCCGCCAGCCCGAGGGCCACGGCGAGCAGGAACGCGAAGACCGCACTCCCCACGGTCAGTTCGACGGTGACGAGCAGACCGTCGAACAGTTGCGGAAGGGAGTTCCACAGCAGTTCGATCTTGGAACCGAAATCCATTACGACGCAGCCGGGATCAGGAAACGCCCTCGCAGAGCATCTCGGTCGTCAGCCCCGGATCGGGCATCTCCGCCTCCGTGAACCCGAACTCGCCGACGATCGACAGGTACTTCTGCGGATCGGACGTGATCTTCGCGAGTTCCTCGTTGTAGGCGTCGCGCAGTTCGGTGTCCTCCTTGCGGAAGACCGTTCCGCCGGCGCCCACCTGAGGCACCCCGTCGATCTCCGCGACGAACGACTCGGTGACGTCGACGGGCGCACCCTCGTTGTTCTGCTTCATCCAGTTCAGGGAGATACCCGTCAGCGCGAAGACGTCGGCGCGTCCGTTGACGACCGCATCCATCCCGTCCTGGGGAGACGCCACCTGCATCGCGTCGATACCGAGCGCAGAGGCGTAGTCCGCTTCGATCGCGCCGGTCATGACCGCCATCCGGACGCCACTCTCGGCGATCGACTGCATGTCGGCGAGTTGTTCCGGATTGCCCTGCGGGACCATGAGTGCGGTGGTGTAGTTGAACTCCGGCTCGCTGAACAGTGCCTGTTCGCAACGCTGCGGGAGGATCGACATGCCGGCGCTGACGACGTCGAATCGTCCGGCCTGCAGGCCGGGGATGAGCGCACCGAAGTCGGTGGCCACACCTTCGACGTTGTCGATGCCGAGGTTCTTGAAGATCTCGCGGTGCAGAGCGACGGTGGCGCCGGTGAGCTCGCCGTCCTGCATGAAGCTGTAGGGTGCCTCGCCGGCGAACCCGACGGTGACGGTGCCTTCCTGCTGGAGCCGCTCGAGGGTCGAGCCCTCGGTGTCGGTGTCGACGCTCGTGCATCCTGTGACGGCCGCGCCGATGAGTCCCAGTCCCGCGATCACCGCCGTGAACCTGCCGGCAGTACCCGTAGTCGATCGATTCGTCATCGTCTCGCCCCTCCTCGTCGTCGACGAGAACGCCCCCGACAGGCGCTCACACGCCGAAACCCACACGAACCGTGCGATCGTGCATGAGCGGACGTTACCGACATAAGTGGGCATAGCCTGGAACAGAGCGTGTTTGTTACGAGGTCGTGATCCGTTGGGTGCCGGCGATCGGAGCGGGCACACCGTACCCGAAATCCTTTTGGAGCGTAAGGACTTTCCGTGGGGTGGGATCCTCCGACAGGTCTGAAGAGGACCCGGAAAACACGAAAGGGGACCCACAGTGTGGGTCCCCTTCCGGAACGGGTGTTCGGCGGTGTCCTACTCTCCCACACCCTGTCGAGTGCAGTACCATCGGCGCAGACAGGCTTAGCTTCCGGGTTCGGAATGGGACCGGGCGTTTCCCTGTCGCTATGGCCGCCGTAACTCTATGAAACAATATTCCACGCATCGGATTCGGTTCTCCCGCAGGGGGATTTCCGGTATCTGATGTGTGTGTTGTTTCAGATACCGCACAGTGGACGCGTAACATCTTCGTGGTAAGTCCTCGGCCTATTAGTACCGGTCACCTCCACCCATTGCTGGGCTTCCAGTTCCGGCCTATCAACCCGGTGGTCTGCCGGGGGCCTTACCCCCTCGAGGGGGTGAGAAACCTCATCTTGGAACAGGCTTCCCGCTTAGATGCTTTCAGCGGTTATCCCTTCCGAACGTAGCCAACCAGCCATGCCCCTGGCGGGACAACTGGCACACCAGAGGTTCGTCCGTCCCGGTCCTCTCGTACTAGGGACAGCCTTCCTCAAGTTTCTAACGCGCGCGGCGGATAGAGACCGAACTGTCTCACGACGTTCTAAACCCAGCTCGCGTGCCGCTTTAATGGGCGAACAGCCCAACCCTTGGGACCTACTCCAGCCCCAGGATGCGACGAGCCGACATCGAGGTGCCAAACCATCCCGTCGATATGGACTCTTGGGGAAGATCAGCCTGTTATCCCCGGGGTACCTTTTATCCGTTGAGCGACACCGCTTCCACATGCCGGTGCCGGATCACTAGTCCCGACTTTCGTCCCTGCTCGACCTGTCAGTCTCACAGTCAAGCTCCCTTGTGCACTTGCACTCGACACCTGATTGCCAACCAGGCTGAGGGAACCTTTGGGCGCCTCCGTTACATTTTGGGAGGCAACCGCCCCAGTTAAACTACCCACCAGGCACTGTCCCTGAACCAGATCATGGTCCGAGGTTAGAGGTCCAATACGATCAGAGTGGTATTTCAACAACGACTCCACCCATACTGGCGTATGAGCTTCACAGTCTCCCACCTATCCTACACAAACCGAACCGAACACCAATACCAAGCTATAGTGAAGGTCCCGGGGTCTTTTCGTCCTGCCGCGCGTAACGAGCATCTTTACTCGTAATGCAATTTCGCCGAGTCTGTGGTCGAGACAGCAGAGAAGTCGTTACGCCATTCGTGCAGGTCGGAACTTACCCGACAAGGAATTTCGCTACCTTAGGATGGTTATAGTTACCACCGCCGTTTACTGGGGCTTAAATTCTCAGCTTCGCCACCGAAATGGCTAACCGGTCCTCTTAACCTTCCAGCACCGGGCAGGCGTCAGTCCGTATACATCGTCTTACGACTTCGCACGGACCTGTGTTTTTAGTAAACAGTCGCTTCTCTCTGGTCTCTGCGACCACCCCCAGCTCGGACCGCTAGGATCGTCACCGGGCGTGGTCCCCCTTCTCCCGAAGTTACGGGGGCATTTTGCCGAGTTCCTTAACCACAGTTCTCTCGATCGCCTCGGTATTCTCTACCTGACCACCTGTGTCGGTTTGGGGTACGGGCCGTGTACCAACTCACTAGAGGCTTTTCTCGGCAGCATAGGATCACTGAATTCCCCTCAACGGGTACGCATCACCTCTCAGGCTGTATGTGACACGGATTTGCCTATGTCACGCCCTACCGGCTTACACCAGGTATTCCATCACCTGGCCCAGCTACCTTCCTGCGTCACCCCATCGCTTGACTACTACAATCAGGGTCCCGTGCAGCCAGTTCGTCGACTCCCGAAGGAGACGACCAACCTTTTGGACGGTTAGCACAACTGATTCGCCATTGGGCGCGGATACACGGGTACGGGAATATCAACCCGTTGTCCATCGACTACGCCTGTCGGCCTCGCCTTAGGTCCCGACTCACCCTGGGCGGATTAACCTGGCCCAGGAACCCTTGGTCATCCGGCGGACGAGTTTCTCACTCGTCTTTCGCTACTCATGCCTGCATTCTCACTCGCGCAGCCTCCACACCTGGATCACTCCGGCGCTTCTACGGCTGCACGACGCTCCCCTACCCACCCACACACCTGGCTGAATCTCCGTGGAGACCCAGCGGGTTCATGTGAGTGCCGCGGCTTCGGCGGTGTACTTGAGCCCCGCTACATTGTCGGCGCAGAACCACTTGACCAGTGAGCTATTACGCACTCTTTCAAGGGTGGCTGCTTCTAAGCCAACCTCCTGGTTGTCTCAGCGATCCCACATCCTTTTCCACTTAGTACACGCTTAGGGGCCTTAGCCGGCGATCTGGGCTGTTTCCCTCTCGACTACGAAGCTTATCCCCCGCAGTCTCACTGCCGCGCTCTCACTCACCGGCATTCGGAGTTTGGCTGATTTCGGTAAGCTTGTGGGCCCCCTAGACCATCCAGTAGCTCTACCTCCGGTGAGAAACACGCGACGCTGCACCTAAATGCATTTCGGGGAGAACCAGCTATCACGGAGTTTGATTGGCCTTTCACCCCTACCCACAACTCATCCCCTCAGTTTTCAACCTAAGTGGGTTCGGGCCTCCACGACGTCTTACCATCGCTTCACCCTGGCCATGGGTAGATCACTCCGCTTCGGGTCTAGAACATGCCACTACAGACGCCCTATTCGGACTCGCTTTCGCTACGACTACCCCACACGGGTTAACCTCGCGACATGCCACTAACTCGCAGGCTCATTCTTCAAAAGGCACGCCATCACCCCCAGCAGCAAGCTGCTCGAAGGCTCTGACGGATTGTAAGCGCACGGTTTCAGGTACTATTTCACTCCCCTCCCGGGGTACTTTTCACCTTTCCCTCACGGTACTAGTCCGCTATCGGTCACCAGGGAGTATTCAGGCTTATCGGGTGGTCCCGACAGATTCACACCGGATTTCACGGGCCCGGTGCTACTCGGGTA
>NZ_JBLWIU010000032.1:304408-369046 GCF_048381395.1 Rhodococcus shunpengi | reverse complement strand
ACCTTCGGCTCGAGCCCACAGCATCTCGACGATCCGGCCACCGCCGTGGGTGGCATGTGCTGCGGCACCGCCGCCCCGGCCGAGGACACGCAGCAGGCTTCGGCCGCACCGTCCTGCTGCTGAACGGCTTCCCTCGAGGTCGGCCACCGGATTCGGGTGGCCGACATCGGTGTCTTCAGCGACGGAGCCGGTCGGCAAGGTCGGTGACACGAGCGGCGATGTCGTCGCGGACCAGCCGCATCCGTTCGATGCCGACGATGCCGCGCTCGGACGGCTCGTCGGTGTCCCAGTTCTCGAACTGTGTCCCGGCCACCGGCTCGAGGTGGGCTTCGCGGCCGAGGGTGACCACGAGATCGACGTCGCGGACCAGGTCGGGGTCGACCGGTGTCGGGGTCTGGCCGGTGATGTCGACGCCGACCTCGAGGAGCACTTCGGCCGCCAGGGCATTGATGCCGGCACCGGGTTTCGTACCGGCGGAGTGCACCGTAACGGTGTCGCCGGCGGCGGCCCGCATCAGGCCGGCGGCCATCTGGGACTTTCCGCCGTTCTTCACACAGACGAACAGCGCCGAGGGTGTGCTCACGGTCGAGGTCCTTTCACGCAGATCAGGTGTCGAGGTCGAGATCGAGGTCGAGGTCGGCGACGGTGGCCTTGGCGGTGCGGCCGACGCCGAGGATGGTGGCCGAACCGGGACCGGTCCAGTCGCCGTAGCCGAGCAGATGCAGGCGCGATTCCTTGAGCGAGCGGGTGCCGGCGACCGGCACCGTGCCGGTGTGATCGCGCAACCGCAACGGCCGCAGATGCGCGAGGGCGGGCCGAAATCCCGTGGCCCACACCACGACATCAGCCCGCTGGTGGCGCTGTCCCCAGGCGATGCCGTCGACGGTGAGCCGATCGAACATCGGCAGCGCGGTCATGACGCCACGCTCACGGGCGGCAAGCACCTCCGGGACCATCACAATGTCCCCCAGGGCGGCGATGCCGCCGGGATCGGTCCGTCCGGCAGCCAGGGCCACTGCACGGCGGGAGGCGAGCTCGAACAACGCCCGGCCATCGACGCCATCCGGCAGGAACCGCGGGGGCCGGCTGGTGACCCAGATGGTTCTCGCGGTAGTGGAGATCTCGGCGACGAGTTGAGCCGCGGAGTTGCCACCCCCGACCACCACGACGTCCGAGCCGGTGAACTCGGCCGCGCTACGGTAGTCGACGGTGTGCAACTGCCGCCCGGTGAACACCTTCATGCCCGGATAACTCGGCCGAAACGGTCGCTGCCAGGTACCAGTGGCGCTGATCACCCGCCGCGCCCGCCACTGCCCGCGGTCGGTGTCGACCAGCAGATCAGGGCCGTCGCGCCGCACCGCCTGCACCCGCACCGGCCGCTCGATCGGCAGGCCGTAGCGGGCTTCGTAGGCGGTGAGATAGTCCACAACATGCCGTGCAGGCGGGAAACCGTCCGGCCAGCGCGGCATCGGCCACCCCGGCAGCGACGCGAATTCCGCCGGGGAAAACAGCCGCAGCGACGGCCACATGTGCGGCCACGCCCCACCCGGCCGTTCCTGGTCGTCGAGGATCACGAAGCGGTGCCCGGCCCGCCGCAGGTAGTAGCCGGCAGCCAGACCCGCCTGCCCACCGCCGACCACCACGACATCGACGTTCGTCGTCATCGAAGAGCCTCCTGTCAGCGCGGGGAAGACGGGGCGGTCAACTCGGCGATGAGGGCTTCGACCTTGGCCTCGATCTCGTCCCGGATCGAGCGCACCGCTTCGAGGCCCTGCCCGGCCGGGTCGTCGAGCACCCAGTCGCGGTAGGACTTGCCGGGGAACACCGGGCAGGTGTCCCCGCAGCCCATCGTGATCACCACATCCGATGCCTGCACCGCCTCGGTGGTGAGGATCTTCGGATTCTCGGTGGAGATGTCGATGCCGACCTCGGCCATCGCCGCGACCGCGGCCGGATTGACCTGCTCGGCCGGGGCGCTTCCGGCGGAGCGCACTTCGATCCGGTCCCCGGCCAGGGCGGTGAGGAACCCGGCAGCCATCTGGGAGCGGCCGGCGTTGTGGACACAGACGAACAACACACTCGGTGCGCTCACGGATCAGCCCTCTCTCGATGTGGGTACCTGTGGCGACTCGCGGCGGGCGAAACGGTTGCGCAGGGCAAGCGAAACATAGACCAGCGCAACAAGAACCGGGACCTCGATGAGCGGTCCGACCACCCCGGCCAGAGCCTGACCCGAGGTCACCCCGAAGGTGCCGATCGCCACCGCGATGGCCAGCTCGAAGTTGTTGCCGGCCGCGGTGAACGCGAGGGTGGTGGTGCGTTCGTAGCCGAGGCCGATCGCGGCGCCGAACAGGTATCCGCCGCCCCACATGATCGCGAAGTACGCCAGCAGCGGCAGCGCGATCCGCACGACGTCCAGCGGTCGGGAGGTGATCTGCTCGCCCTGCAACGCGAACAGGATCACGATGGTGAACAGCAACCCGTAGAGTGCCCACGGCCCGATCTTCGGCAGGAAGGTGTCCTCGTACCAGGTGCGGCCCTTGGCTTTCTCACCGAAGTGCCGGGTGAGGAACCCTGCGACCAGGGGAATGCCGAGGAAGATCAGCACCGACTTGGCGATCTGCCACGGCGACACATCCAGGGCGGCCTGTTCGAGACCCAGCCAGCCGGGAAGCACCGACAGGTAGAACCAGCCGAGCACGGCGAACATGATCACCTGGAAGACCGAGTTGATCGCCACCAGCACCGCCGCGGCTTCCCGGTCACCGCACGCGAGGTCGTTCCATATGATCACCATCGCGATGCAGCGAGCCAGACCCACAATGATCAGGCCGGTGCGATATTCGGGCAGATCCGGCAGCATCAGCCAGGCGAGCGCGAACATCAGTGCCGGGCCGAGGACCCAGTTGAGGATCAGCGACGAGATCAACAGCTTGCGGTCGCCGGTGACGGTGTCGAGACGGTCGTAGCGCACCTTCGCCAGCACTGGATACATCATGATCAGCAGACCGAGGGCGATCGGCAGGGAGATGCCGTCGATCTCGATGAAACTCAACGCTTCACCCAGGCCGGGAATCATCCGGCCGAGCAACAGGCCGACGACGATGGCGGCGCCGATCCACACGGCCAGGAACCGGTCGAGGGTCGACATCTTCCCGACGACCGCCTGGTGCTCGGTGTTCGTCGCGGTCATCGCGTCGCCTCCGCGGCATCGTCGACCACGGTGCAGTCCGAGCCGGGCACGACTCCCCGTTCCGGGGACAGGACGGCCGACAGCTGGGCCAAGGCAGAGGGGATCACCCGGTAGTACACCCAGGTGCCACGGCGTTCGCAGTCGAGCAGGCCGGCCTCGCGCAGCACCTTGAGGTGATGCGAGATGGTCGGCTGGGACAGGTCGAAGGCCGGGCTGATGTCGCAGACACAGCTTTCGCCGCCCTCATGGCTGGCGATCAGGCTGAGCAGCCGTAGGCGTACCGGGTCTCCGATCGCCTTGAACATCCGGGCCAGGTCTGCGGCCCAGTCCTCCGTCAGAGGTTCCCGTACCAGTGGTGCGCAGCAGAGGTCACCACTATCAGTTTGAATCGACACCCATCAATATTGACACTGATCGAATCAGCCGACAAATCGTCTTGCCACATCCGGTCAGGGCAGAACCTCCTCCCACAGAACCTGACGGTTCACATTCCTAGGATCACCGCCCATGACAACCAGTACCCAGTTCACGCCTTCTCGTGAACGGCTCCTCGAGCTCATCGACGAACTGTGGAACGGATGGAATCGGTTCTTGAACCGAGACCCCAATCGTTGTGCCGACCGCGGGATACCGAACATCCACTGACCACAGCCGTGGTCATGGCCTATGAAACAGCGATCACCGCGCATTGGCTCGCCGAGGTGGGAGATTCGCGGTGATCTCCGTCAGTCCCCCGTACAACGAGTCCGGTGGCGGCGGCACGGCGTGTCCCGTCGTAGCCCGGTCGACAGATCGCATCTGGTCGGTCCTCGCGACCGTCGACGAGTCGACGCCCGAGGATCTTTCGTTCGCGGAAGCTGACCGGACGGCTCGCGACCTACCTGCAGGGCTGTGGTGACGTGCTCGTGCGTGCGAACAGCTGGGATCCTCAGGTACTGCACCGTTTCAGGGACGACGCGCAGGTCCGTGCTCATTCCGGACCGATCGACGCGGCGCCCACCGAAACGGCGCCAAGCCCACCGAGCTCGCCCCGGTCGCCGCCGCGTGGCGGACGACCCGCGACCCCGAGCGTTTCGCACCTCTACCCGCAAACCCCGGCCGGAGCGCACGATGACCGATCTGTAGTTGTCGGTGGACGACCTGACTCCCGAACGACTCTCGGCCGTGCTCGGTGGCACGGTACGCACGTGCAGGTCGAGCGGATCGGAAC
Source organism: Rhodococcus shunpengi (assembly GCF_048381395.1). Classification (NCBI taxonomy): domain Bacteria; kingdom Bacillati; phylum Actinomycetota; class Actinomycetes; order Mycobacteriales; family Nocardiaceae; genus Rhodococcus; species Rhodococcus shunpengi. The sequence continues at coordinate 364,643 of NZ_JBLWIU010000032.1, read as the reverse complement.
GGGCCGGATCGCCACGAGGACCGAGCGCGGCGACCGCATGTTCGCGGTGATGGTCGAGCGGTCGTGCGCCGCGATCCGCGATCTCGACAGTCTCACCGTCGTGTCCGAGAGCATCGGACGCCGCGATCGGTCGGTAGGGTGACTCGGGATACACCGCATCACGCGAGAAGAACGGAGATCCATCCGATGTCCCGCACCACCCTGCCCCGCGAGGCGATCGAACTCGCCGAGGCGACACCGGGTTTCATGCCCCAGGACGAGGGAACCGCACTGCACGAGGCTGCGGTGCAGTATCTCGGTGACGGCGTCGGCGTCGAGATCGGCACCTACTGCGGCCGCTCGACCGTGTATCTCGGAGCTGCGGCCAAGACGACCGGCGGCACCATCGTCACCGTCGACCACCACCGCGGTTCGGAAGAGCATCAGCCCGGCTGGGAGTACCACGATCCGTCGCTGGTCGACCCGCACACCGGCCGCCTCGACACGGTCGGCGCGCTGCGGCACACCCTCGCCGACGGCGACCTCGAATCGCACGTCGTCGCGGTGGTCGGCAATTCTCCTGTGGTGGCGTCGTTCTGGCGCACCCCCGCATCGTTCGTGTTCATCGACGGTGGACACAGCAGCGAGGCGGCCCGGGCGGACTACGACGGCTGGGCGAGATGGGTGCGCATCGGCGGCGCCCTGATCATCCACGACGTCTTCCCCGACCCGAAGGACGGCGGCCGGCCTCCGTACGAGATCTACTGTCTCGCACTGGAGAGCGGCGAGTTCATCGAGAAGTCGGTGACGTCCTCGCTGCGCGTCCTCGAACGCACCGCCGGCACGGTCGGATCCCTGCCCGGCAGTTGAACTACGGGACGAGCACCGGGCAACGTTCGGTGCAGCGGTCGGCGCCCACCTGGTCGGCGGGTGCCGCCGCATCCCGGAAGATCGCGTTTCCTCCCGTCGTGCGCGAGAGCGCATCGGCGGCGAGGATCACCGCTGCGCTGGTCCAGGAACTGACCTCCACCGGCCACCGCTTGCCGTCGGCGTAGACCAGACCGGTCCAGTACGAACCGTCCGGGTCGCGCAGATGCTGCATGGCCGCGAACAATTCGCGGGCACGCCCGGCGTGGCCGAGTGCGTCGAGCGCCAGGACCAGTTCACACGTCTCGGCTCCGGTGACCCACGGACGATGGTCGACGCAACGGATCCCGAGCCCGTCGACGACGAAATCCGACCAGCGCTCGCGGATCCGTTCGTGCGCGTCGGTGCCGCGCACCGCTCCCCCGAGGATCGGGTAGTACCAGTCCATCGAGTACTCGGGCTTGGGTGTGAACGCCTCGGGGTGCCGACGCAGAGCGTGGCCGAGACGGATCAGCGCGACCTCCCATTCGGGTTGCGCCTCACCGACCAGGTCGGCGATCCGCAGACCGCACCACAGACTCTGGTGGATACTCGAGCAACCAGTGAGCAGCGCTTCGTCGAACATTCCGCCGTCGCCTCGCGCCCAGGAGATCTGGCCGCCCGGCAACTGCATGTCGACCACAAGGTCGAGCGCTGCCCGCACCGTCGGCCACATGTGCTCGGCGAACCCGCGATCGCCCGTCACGAGATGGTGGTGCCATACGCCCACGGCGATGTAGGCGGTGAAATTGCTGTCGGTGTCGTGGTTCTCGACGATGTCGCCGCGGAACTGGATGGGCCACGACCCGTCGGCACGCTGTGTCCGCCGCGACCACTCGAAGGCGGCGTCCGCCTCTTCACGTAAACCGATGGCGGTCAACGCCATCGCGGATTCGATGTGATCCCACGGGTCGATGTGCCCACCGGGGAACCACGGGACGGCTCCCGAGGGCTCCTGCATCCGCGCGATGGCCCGGCCCGTCGCCAGGCTCTGTTCCGGCGACAGAACACCCGGCACCGACGGCACCGTCACGCGCGCGGATTCACCGCGCCGCACCGGCGTTTCCCGGCTTCTCGAGGTAGAACACGACACTCTTCCCGATAACGGGATCGAGGATCTTCTCGGCCGTGCGGGTGATCCACGGGGCCTTCATGAGATCCCAGACCAGCAGCCGGTGGTACGCCTTCGTCAGCGGATTGTCGTCGTTGTCGACGCCGACGGCGCACTTGAGCCACCAGTACGGCGCGTGCAGCGCGTGGGCGTGGTCGGTGCCCGAGACAGTGAGACCCGCGGCGGCGAGTTTCGCGGCGAGTTCGTCGGCCTTGTAGATGCGGATGTGCCCGCCCTCCACCTCGTGGTAGGCGTCCGACAGTGCCCAGCAGATCTTCTCCGGCAGCCAGCGCGGCACGGTCACGGCCGCGACACCACCGGGCTTGAGGACCCGGACGAGTTCGGCGATGGCCCGTTCGTCCTCCGGCACGTGCTCGAGCACCTCGGAAATGAGCACGAGATCGAAGGTCGCGTCGGCGTACGGCAGCGCGAGCGCGTCGCCGACCTCGGCCCGGGCCAGCGCACCCTCGGGGACCTCGCCTTCGAGTTCCATCGCGACGAACATGTCGGCGACGGCCTTCATGTCGTCGGCGTTCTGGTCGAAGGCGACGACATCCGCGCCGCGGCGGTACAGCTCGAAGGAGTGGCGCCCCGCGCCGGCCCCGATGTCGAGAGCGCGTATCCCCGGTACGACGCCCAGGCGGTCGAAGTCGACGGTCAGCATCCGTTCTTCCCCTCTCGATGCGCGGCGATCGCCTTGTCGTAGATCGCGGCGGTCTGCGCGGCCACGGCCGCCCAGCTGTAGCGTTCGAGCACCCGGTCGCGGCCCTTCGCGCCGAGACGCCGACGCTCGGCCGGGTCGTCGAACAGGCGCGCGAGCCCCGCTGCGAGCTGTTCGGCGTCGCCCGGGGGCACGAGCAGACCGGCGTCCCCGACGACCTCGGGGATGGCCCCGGCGCGGCTCGCGACGAGCGGTGTTCCGCACGACATCGCCTCGACGGCCGGCAACGAGAATCCCTCGTACAGCGACGGCACCGCCGCGACCTCGGCGGAGGCGAGCAGGTCGGCGAGTTCGGTGTCGTCGATCCCGGAGACGGTGCGCACGACGTCGCCGATCGCGAGTTCGTCGATGAGCTTCTCGGTGGCGCCGCCCGGGGCGAGCTTCGAGACGAGGACCAGTTCGATCTCGCGTTCGGTGCGCAGCTTCGCGACCGCCTCGAGCAGGGTGGGAACACCCTTGAGCGGGGCGTCGGCGCTCGCGACGCAGACGATCCGGCCGGGAACGCGCTCGTCCTTCCGCGGCGCGAACACCTCCGTGTTCACGCCGAGCGGGATCGTGTGGATGCGTTCGGATTCGATCCCGAAGGCCGTGCGGATGTCGTCGGCCGAGTTCTCCGACACCGTGAGCAGCGTGGGAATCTGCCGGGCCACCTTCTCCTGCATGCGCAGGAATCCGTACCAGCGCCGGAGCGTGATCCTACGGCGGAGGGTGGTCGCGGAGGCGAGATCGAGTTCGCGGTCGCGGGTGATCGGATGGTGGATCGTCGCAACGAGGGGAAGGTCCTCGGCGATGCGCAGCAACCCGGACGCGAGCGACTGGTTGTCGTGCACGACGTCGAAGTCGCCGAGGCGGTCGCGCAACAGTCGTGCGGCGCGCAGACCGAAGGTGCGCGGTTCGGGGAAACCGGCGGTCCACATGGTGGCGACCTCGAGGACGTCGATCCAGTCGCGGTACTCACCCGGTTTCGGGGTGCGGAACGGATCGTCGTCGCGATAGAGATCGAGACTGGGCACCTTCGTGAGCGTCACGCCGGGGTCGAGCTCGGGGTACGGCTGCCCGGAGAACACCTCGACGGTGTGTCCCTGGGCGACGAGTTCGCGACTGAGATGGCGAACGTAGACCCCCTGACCCCCACAATGCGGCTTGCTCCGGTACGACAACAGAGCTATGCGCACATTCCACCTCGGGGTTCGCTCGGAGGGCCAGGTCGCTCGGACAGATGTCCACTAGTTGTGTAGGGCACACACTAGAACATGTTTTGTGTCCTCACGATAGCGAGCCGGACCGCACCCGGTGCGGATCGGCGATGCGAGTGGGACGGCGAGCAGACACCGCCTGCGAACGGCTGACGACGACGAAGCCCCGGTATCGATGTGATACCGGGGCTTCGCCTGGAGCGACCCTGACGGGACTCGAACCCGCGACCTCCGCCGTGACAGGGCGGCGCGCTAACCAACTGCGCCACAGGGCCATGAGGAACCGAAGTTCCCACAGCTCGACCCACCGCAACCGGTGGGTCGAAGATATGAAATTGATGGTTGTTCGCCGGACAACCGTGGTGGCCAGGGCCGGGATCGAACCGGCGACCTTCCGCTTTTCAGGCGGACGCTCGTACCAACTGAGCTACCTGGCCGGACGGCACCCGAACCGAATGCCGATCGAAACTCTGGAGCGACCCTGACGGGACTCGAACCCGCGACCTCCGCCGTGACAGGGCGGCGCGCTAACCAACTGCGCCACAGGGCCATACATATTCACTTCTCACACCAAGATACTGCACACTTCGACGAGGTCGAAGCGTACCCCCTACGGGATTCGAACCCGCGCTACCGCCTTGAAAGGGCGGCGTCCTAGGCCGCTAGACGAAGGGGGCCCGATCGGATTTCTCCGAACCGCACCCTCAACGGGTTTGGCGTTCCGTTGGGAGCTTGGACAGCTTATGCCACGGCATTCGCGAATCACAAATCAGCAGGTCAAGTGGCCGATTCGTCGTTGTCGGGCCTGCTCGGCCAGCCCTTCTCCCGCCACTGCGCGAGCCACTGCTCCGACGCCATCGCCTCGAGCGGCACCTCCACGCAGGCCTCGAAGCGTGCGCGGACGTCGGTCTCCGGCGCCGTGAGGTCGGCGAGATAGCGCTGACCGGCGAGCGACGACGCGATCGCCTCGACGAAACGCCGGAGGTCGACATCGGGCCGGAACAGGCCCTTCTCCTGCGCTTCGCGCGCCAGCTGGTGGCCGGCCCGCCCCCATAGGACGCTGCCGCGCAGCCTGACCTCCTCCGCGAACTCGGGTTCGGTGACCAGACGGAACTCCGCGGCGATGACCACGTCGTCGTGCAGAGCCGCACCGAGATCACCGACGAGACCGTGCAGCCGCTCGAAGGGGTCGAGATCGGGGACGTCCATCCACCTGCCGACGATGGCACGGTAGTGCTCGAGTCCTTCGTCGAGTACCGCCCGGGCCAGATCCTCCTTGGACGCGAAGTGGAAGTACATCGCACCCTTGGTCGCGTTCGACTGCTCGAGGATGGCGTTGATCGATGCTGCGGCGAAACCTCGCCGCGCGAATTCGGTGGCTGCCGATCGGACGATCGCAGCCCGCGTACGACGCGCACGCTCCTGTTGACGGGGCATGGGGAAATTCAGCCTTCCACGTTCCTGTGTTCCCCCACGAGACAACTCTAGTCTGCCCCCACAATCCCGGCTCCGGGCCGTGTTCCACCGGGTGAAATGTGAAATCCCACCCCCCGGGGCCCGGGTTTCCACAGAACACACCGAGTGGTACGCTTTGTCCGGCTCGGGTGCGAAGCAGGGGGTGGGCACCCGGGCCTCTTTCCATTGGTCACCGGCAGCGTCCGCACCGCCGGATGTCCGATATCATCGATCGCGCAGCGTGGCTCACCCTGTGATGTGGTCACCGCACCATGCGGTGTGGTCACTGCGGTGTGGTTACACTGTGCGCCCATGCCCCTATAGCTCAGTTGGTAGAGCTACGGACTTTTAATCCGCAGGTCGTAGGTTCGAGCCCTACTGGGGGCACCGGCAACGCCGGCGTCGTACGCGACGCCGGCGTTCGTCGTTCCGGAACGTTCCGCAGCCTGGTCGGAGACGGCGCGGTCCTTCGTCAGAGACGGTGGGAGCCGGGCGGGACGTCGTCGGTGTTCCTGCCGAGTTCCCTCTCCGCCTCACGGCGCGCTTCGAGACGCTCCTGCTCGATCCGGCGCTGTTCGAGATCCGTGCGGGCCTGCTTCAGATCACGTCCGCGCTTGCGGTAGCGGGTGAGCGCGACGACGAAGATCACCGCGAGCAGAGCTCCGACGATCGCACCGATCAACGTGGCGCCGCGGAAACCCGGCGCGTCCACGTCGAGGATCCGCTCCCCCGCATGCGCACCGTTCCCGGTGCCCAGCACGACCGCCAGGGTCATGAGGTTCGGCAGGGCGACCACCAGCGCGAGCACGCCGAAGGCGATCTGCAGCCCGCGGCTGTACCTCCAGTTGCGGACCTGCCAGATCCATGCGAGCAGCGCGATGGGGATCGCCGTGCAGAGGATGCCGAAGAGCAGACCCCACAGCACTCCGCGCGCGAAGCCACCCTCGGCGAGGTTTGCGATCCGCTGCGCCCACCAGCGAGGAACGAACGCCGCCAGGGTGTAGTAGGCGATGACGAGCACGATCAGCGCCACGACCACGGCGATGGTCTTCTTCGCCCACGGCGGCAAGCTTTTCCGCGAACCCGCTTCGTCGACATTCATGTCCGTCATTTCGAACCCTTCTCGCCGATCGGTACGTGCACCTGCCGTGCGCATCTCAGCCTACGGACCACCGCATTCGGGGCAGTGCATTCGGGCAGGTCTCTTCGCACTGCGAATTTCACCCGGTGCGGTTGCCCGTCTTTGTATACGGTGAGCCGCAGGGGTAATCGAATGTTCATCGTCCGGGGAGGAACATGCGCAGTTTCGTGGACCTGGGCCTGTTCCTGGCCGCCGTCGCTCTGGGAATCGGGTCGGTGTTGCCGGTGGTCGGCGGGATACGACCCACCGAGATTCCCCTGTCGGCGCTGCGCGACGGTTTCCCCGACGGCGATCTCGCCGGAGTCGCGGTCCCGGGTCTGCCGCTGTACGAGTCCCTCGCGGTACCGCTGGTCGTGGCCGCGGTCCTGCTCCTCGCCGCCGCACTGTTCGATTCGGTGGCCGTCGGCTGGGCCGGGACGCTGATCGGTGTCGCGACGGCGGCGGTGTTCTGGACGCGCCTGTTCCAGACCCACGGCGAATACGTCGAACTCAATCGCAGTACGACACTGACCAATCAGAACGGGACCGTGCTCCTGCTCAGCGGCACGCTCGTCGCGCTGCTGTGCTGCCTCATCGCGCTGCGCCGTTCGTCGACGAGCGCCGCCTCGCTCGATTGACGCCTCCCGCTGGAACGGGCCTCGTCCCGATACTCTCTCGGCACCGGGTGGCCGCTTCGGGGCACCCACGAGTCAAGGCAGGAACGATGGCAAGTCTCGACGATCTGATGTCCCGCATTCCCGTCGACCAGGTGGCGCAGCGGCTCGGTGTCGACAACGCGACGGCGGAGACGGCCGTCCGCGCAGCGCTCCCCACCCTCGTCGGTGGTCTCGACGCCAACGCCCAGAACCCGACCGGGGAGGCGTCGCTGCTCTCCGCGCTGGGCAAGCACTCCGAGTCGAACCTGGCCGAGGGCGCGGTCGACGTCGACGGGATCGACACCGAGGACGGCGACAGGATCGTCTCCAACGTCTTCGGCGACAAGAAGGACCAGGTGATCTCGACCCTCGGTTCCGTGAACGGCGCCGGCGGGAACGATCTGATCGCCAAGGTCCTGCCGATCATCGCCCCCATCGTGCTGTCCTATCTCGCCAAGCAGATCGGCGGCGCGGGAACGAACACCGCGAGCGCCCCGCAGGGTGGAGGTCTCGCCGATCTCCTCGGGGGTCTGCTGAAGAACGCCGGGGGCGGATCGGCTACCTCCGGCGGTGGGATCGGCGACGTCCTCGGCAGCGTGCTCGGCGGCAACTCGGGTGGCGGACTCGGCGGTCTCCTCGGTGGACTTCTCGGTGGCGGCAAGCGCTGAGCCCCGCTGGAACAGCACGTTCCGCTCGTCCGTGTGATATGTCACGAGCGGGACGGTGCTGTCGTCGGACGGTCCGGACCTGTACCGTGATCCGGGCGAATACGGGGGGCCACCGGACACCGCGTGCCGCGGCGACGAACGGCCGGGCTCCCCTCCTCCGTAGGCCGGCGGAGTACACGGACACGATGTGAGGGGTAGAAGAGCATGACGCGAGTCCTGACTCAACTGGAGCTGCTGCGAGAGCTGGAGCCTGTGGCCGAAGCGAACCTCAACCGGCATCTCTCGATGGCGAAGGACTGGCATCCCCACGACTACGTGCCGTGGGACGAGGGCCGGAACTTCGCCGCGATGGGCGGTGTCGACTGGGAGCCGGAGCAGTCGAAGCTCGACGAGGTCGCCAAGGCGGCGATGATCACCAACCTGCTCACCGAGGACAACCTGCCCTCCTATCACCGGGAGATCGCCGAGAGCTTCTCGCGCGACGGCGCCTGGGGCACCTGGGTCGGCCGGTGGACGGCGGAGGAGAACCGTCACGGCATCGTCATGCGCGACTACCTGGTCGTCACGCGCGGTGTCGATCCCGTCGCGCTCGAGAACGCCCGCATGGAGCACATGACGAACGGCTTCTCGTCCCCCAACTCGACGGGCATGCTCCACTCCGTCGCCTACGTGACCTTCCAGGAGCTCGCGACCCGCGTGTCGCACCGCAACACCGGCCGTGCCTGCGACGACTCGATCGCCGACAAGATGCTCCAGCGCATCGCCGCCGACGAGAACCTGCACATGATCTTCTACCGGAACATCTGCGACGCGGCGATCGACATCGCACCGGCGCAGACGCTCGCCGCGATCGTCGAGGTGCTCGAGAACTTCCAGATGCCCGGCGCCGGCATGCCGAACTTCCGTCGCAACGGCGTGCTCATGGCCAAGCACGGCATCTACGACCTGCGTCAGCACCTCGACGACGTCGTGATGCCGGTGCTGCGCAAGTGGAGGATCTTCGAGCGCGATCTCGGCAGCGAGGCGCAGCAGGATCTCGACAAGCTCGGCAACTTCCTCGACGAACTGGGACGTCAGGCGGGGCGGTTCGAGGAGATGCGCGATCGCTCCCTCGCCCGCGAGGCCGCCAAGCGGGAGAAGGTGGGCGCGGACGCCTGAGTCCCTATGTGTGCGGACGCCCGAGTCCGGATGCACACAGCCGCCCGAGTCCGGCGGAGGTTATCCTGTGCCCGGTGCCGTTTTCGGTGCCGGGCACAGTCGTTTCCGCAGCCCATCACTGACGGGCACGCTATTTCTTTGTCACACAACGTTTTCCAGAGGTACCCATGTCTTCCCTCCGTATCGGCCCGCTCGAACTGAACAGCCCGGTCGTGCTGGCGCCGATGGCGGGAGTGACGAACGTCGCATTCCGCACACTGTGCCGCGAACTCGAACTCGAACGCGCCGGCAGCACGTCGGGCCTGTACGTCTGCGAGATGGTCACCGCCCGCGCCCTCGTCGAGCGGCATCCGGTCACCATGCACATGACGACCTTCGGCCCCACCGAGACGCCGCGGTCGCTGCAGCTCTACACCGTCGATCCCGACACGACCTACGCGGCGGCGAAGATGATCGTCGACGAGAACCTCGCCGACCACATCGACATGAACTTCGGATGCCCGGTCCCGAAGGTGACCCGCAAGGGCGGAGGGTCCGCTCTCCCCTACAAGCGCCGGTTGTTCGGGCAGATCGTCGCGGCCGCCGTCCGCGCCACCGAGGGCACCGACGTCCCGGTCACGGTCAAGTTCCGCATCGGGATCGACGACGAACACCACACACATCTCGACGCCGGTCGCATCGCGGCCGCCGAGGGCGCCGCGGCCGTTGCCCTCCATGCCCGGACCGCTGCGCAGCGGTACTCGGGAGCGGCCGACTGGGACGAGATCGCACGGCTGAAGGAGCACGTCACCGACGTGCCCGTGCTCGGCAACGGCGACATCTTCGACGCCTCCGACGCCGAGAAGATGATGGCGCAGACCGGTTGCGACGGCGTCGTCGTCGGTCGCGGTTGCCTCGGACGTCCGTGGTTGTTCGCCGAACTGAGCGCCGCGCTCGGTGGTCGCCCGATCCCCACCCCGCCGAATCTCGGCGAGGTGACGCAGATCATGCGGCGGCACGCCGAACTGCTCGCCGATCACCACGGCGAGGATCGCGGTCTGCGCGACATGCGCAAGCACATCGCCTGGTATCTGCGCGGTTTCCCTGCGGGGTCGGAGATCCGCAACGGTCTCGCCCGGGTGTCGACGCTCGCCGAACTCGACGACCTGCTGGGCAAACTCGACCACGACGTACCCTTCCCCGCCGATGCCGAAGGCCCGCGGGGACGTCAGGGCTCCCCGAGCAGCGTCGCTCTGCCCGACGGCTGGCTCGACGATCCCGAGGACACCTGCGTGCCCGAGGGCGCCGACATGATGCACTCGGGCGGGTAACCCGTCCCGGCACGTAGTCCCGGACGACAGACGGATCGACCGATGGATGTCGTGCGACACAGCCGCGTCACGATCACATGCAACAGACGATCAGTATCATTGCGGAGTCCTCGCGACGGTCGCCGGTGAGCGATCACGTGGACGACGACGGATGACGAGGCGGCGCGACCGCGGAAAGAGCAGGTATCGGTGGACGAGGAGCACGAGACAGGATCCCCGGATCCTCGCGCTCCCTGGGAACGGCCGATAGCCGACAGCAGCTACCGCGAATCCCGCTCGTCCCGCCGCAGCCGCTCGGGTGGGGTGCACCGCTCCGACGACACCGATCCCGATTCGCGTCGCCACGAGAGTGCACGCAACCGCCGGGCCGCGGACTCGGACGATCCGGAGCAGCTCACGGTCGCCGAACTGCTCGACAAGATGGGACGACGATCCGATCCGTCCCCCCGGTCGGATCCGCCCACCGATCCGCCCCACACGTCCACCTCGTCGTTGCCCCCGGCTCGTCCCCGCGACCCGGAATCCGCCCGGCACGTCGCGGCCGAGGACGCTGCCGGTCGAGCGGAGCTGCCGCGCAGGACGCCGCCTCCGGCTGCGCCGACTCCTTCGGGACCTCCCAGCCCTCCGGTGCCGCCTCCTTCGGGACCTCCCAGCCCTCCGGTGCCGACTCCTTCGGGACCTCCCAGCCCTCCGGTGCCGCCGACTTCTTCGGGACCGCCGACCACGGTTGTCCCACCGGTGCAGCCCGGTGCTCCCCGCGTGCCGCCGGGACCGTCCCGGACTCGGCCGCCGGAGAAGCCCGTCCCGCCGCGCAGCCAGGCGTCGGACCGGATGGCGGGCCCCCCGCCTGCTCCGCCCTCGGTACCGACTCCCCCGCCCTCGGCCCCGCCCCCGCGAGCAGTGCCTCCAGCGGACTCACGCCCAGCGCCTCCGGTGGACTCACGCCCGGCGCCTCCGGTGGACTCACGCCCGGTCCCGCCTGCAGAGCCACGTCCACCGGTCGAGCCCCGTCCGGCGCCCCCCGTCGGACCCCCGCAGACACCTCCCCCGCGAGAGCAACCCCCGATCGCGGACGAACAGCCGACCGTCAAGATCGGTGCGGTGTCCCCCGAGGGCGCTGCGTCGCCCGCCGAGGACGACAACGACGACAAGGCGACGGACGAGAAGGCGCACGGCTCCGCTCGGCCCCGCACGGTGGGCAACGCCGGTCTCGGCCGGCTCGCGCAGAGCAAGCAGCGCAAGCGGAAGCGTCTGAGGTTCGCGGCGAGAGCAGCGGTGGCGTTCGTCTCGGTCCTCGCGCTCCTCGGTAACGGTGCGGTGTGGGGATACGTCCGGTCCACGGAGGCCGGCTTCTCCCAGATCGCCGCGCTGGACACCGAATCGGAGGACATCGTCGACCCGGTCGGTCAGACCGGCGACGAGACCTATCTGATCATCGGCACCGACACCCGCGCCGGTGCGAGCGGTGAGATCGGCGCCGGGACCGTCGAGGACGCAGAGGGCGCTCGTGCCGACACCGTCATCCTCGTCAACATCCCCGCCGACCGCAGCCGCGTGGTCGCGGTGTCGTTCCCCCGCGACCTGGACGTCGAGCGACCGGTCTGCCGCGGATGGGACAGCGCGACCGGCGAATACGATTCCGAGCTGTATCCGGCCGCCGAAGGCGACAAGCTCAACGCGACCTACGCCCTCGGCGGACCGAAGTGCCTGGTCAAGGTGATCCAGAAGATGTCCGGATTGAAAATCGGCCATTTCGTGGGCATCGACTTCGCCGGCTTCGAATCGATGGTCGACGAGATCGGCGGCGTCGAGGTGTGCAGCTCCATACCGTTGTACGACAACGAACTCGGTCCCTTGATCGAAACTCCCGGCACCCACACGCTCGACGGCAAACGGGCACTCGATTACGTCCGCGCCCGCAAGATCGACCAGGAGGGCAACAGCGACTACGGCCGGATCAGCCGGCAGCAGAAGTTCCTGTCGTCGCTGCTGCGCTCGACGTTGTCGAACAAGGTGCTGTTCGATCCCGGGAAGCTCAACGGCTTCATCAGCGCCTTCACCCGCGCGACCTTCGTCGAGAACGTCAACGCGGAGTCGCTCGTCAAACTCGGGCGTTCGATGCAGAACGTCGAGGCGGGTGCGGTGTCCTTCCTGACCATCCCCACGGCCGGTACCAACGACTGGGGCAACGAGATTCCGCGCACGGACGACATCAAGGCGATCTTCACCGCGATCATCGACGATCTTCCGCTGCCGGGTGAGAAGCGGGAGGAGGACCCGACGGAGGTCGCGGCCGCTCCCCCGGCCGAACCGCTGCCGGCGCAGCTCGCTGTCGATCCGTCGACGGTGTCGGTGCAGGTCTCGAACGCGTCGGGTCTGTCCGGGCTGGCGGCCGGCACCGCCGAGGAGGTCGCCGCCTACGGCTTCCCGGTCTACTCGATCGGCAACTACGCCTCCGGGACGAGCAAGCAGACCGTGATCCGCTTCAGCGAAGGCCAGGAGACCGACGCCGCGACGGTGGCCTCGGCTTTCCCCGGTGCGGTGCTGCAGGAGGCTCCTCCATCGGCCCAGTTGGGCAGCATCGTGGAGATCGTCCTGGGTACCAGCTTCGACGGCACCGTCGTCGCTCCCACCCCCGCGGGCACGCCACTCGCCCCGATGCAGATCCAGACCCGGTCGGAGTCGTCGGTCGAGCTCCCCGCCGATCTCGCGATCACCAACGCCGCCGACGATCTGTGCACGTAGACACCACTGTTCGGCCGTCGACGTTCACCTGTGGTTCATCCGATGCTCGCCGTTCGGACCGCTCGAGGTCGTAGGCTGTGCCATTATGCGCGTCGTCTACAACGAACAGATGGGCGAACTCGGTGATCTCCTCGGGGAGATGGCCGGGCTCGCCGGGACCGCGATGGAGCGGTCCACCAGAGCTCTTCTCGAAGCCGATCTCGCTCTCGCCGAGCAGGTGATCGACGAGCACGAGAAGATCACCGAACTCGGCGCGATCTGCGAGGAGAAGGCGTTCCAGCTGCTCGCCCTGCAGGGTCCGGTCGCCGGCGACCTGCGTGCCGTCGTCAGCGGCATCCAGATCGTGGCCGACATCGACCGCATGGGTGCGCTCGCACTGCACATCGCGAAGGCGACCCGCCGACGCCATCCCAAGCACGTGCTCCCCGATGAGGTGAAGGGCTACTTCGCCGAGATGGGACGGATCGCGGTCGCCCTCGGTGCGGCCACACGGGAGATTCTCGAGACCCGTGATCCCGCCCGGGCCGCCCGCCTCCACCACGAGGACGAGGCGATGGACGATCTGCACCGCCACCTGTTCACCGTGCTCATGGACCGCGAATGGGAGCACGGCGTCGCAGCCGCCGTCGACGTCACGCTGCTCGGCCGCTTCTACGAGCGGTTCGCCGATCACGCCGTCGAGGTGGGTCGCCGCGTCATCTTCCTCGTGACCGGCAAGCTCCCCACCGAGGAGGAGATCCGTCAGCTCGTGGAGAAGGTGGACAGTCTGACCGTCTACCCGGAGAACCACCGAGCGCAGAACCACTGAGCGCGGAAGCATACGAACGACGAGACCCCGACCGGACGGATCCGGTCGGGGTCTCGTGTAGGTAGTGGCGGCTCAGCCGAAGCGGCCGGAGATGTAGTCCTCGGTGGCCTTCTTGCTCGGGTTCGAGAAGATCTTCTCGGTGTCGTCGATCTCCACCAGACCACCCGGGCGGCCGGTTGCCTCGAGGTTGAAGAACGCCGTCTGGTCGCTCACGCGCGCGGCCTGCTGCATGTTGTGCGTGACGATGACGATGGTGAAGTCCTTCTTCAGTTCACCGATCAGGTCCTCGATGGCCAGCGTCGAGATGGGGTCGAGAGCCGAGCACGGCTCGTCCATGAGCAGGACGTCGGGCTGGACCGCGATGGCGCGGGCGATGCACAGACGCTGCTGCTGACCACCGGACAGGCCACCGCCCGGCTTGTCGAGGCGGTCCTTGACCTCGTTCCACAGGTTGGCGCCGCGCAGCGACTTCTCGGCGATCTCGTCGAGGGTCTTGCGGTCGCGCACACCCTGCAACTTGAGGCCGGCAACGACGTTGTCGCGGATCGACATCGTGGGGAACGGGTTGGGACGCTGGAAGACCATGCCGATCGTCTTGCGCACACCGACCGGGTCGACGTTCTGATCGTAGATGTCCTCCCCGTCGAGGAGGACGGATCCCTCGACACGGGCGCCGGGTGTCACCTCGTGCATGCGGTTGATCGACCGGAGCACGGTGGACTTGCCGCAACCGGACGGGCCGATGAAGGCGGTGACGTTCCGCGGCGGCACGGACAGCGTCACGTCGGCCACGGCGTGGAACTTGCCGTAGTAGATGTTGACGTCCTTGAGATCCAGACGCTTGGCCATTACCGGCTCCCTACTGGTGTATCGATGTGAGAAGAGGTCTGTGGGTTACTTCTTGCCGACCTGCGAGTACCGGCTGATCAACTTGGCCGCGATGTTGAGGACCGCGATGACCAGGATCAGGGTGAGCGCGGCGCCCCAGATGCGCTGCGAACCGGCGTCGGTCGGGTTGTTCATCTCGGCGACCATGACACCCGGGAGGGTGCCCTGCTCACCGCCGAACAGGTCGAAATTGATGAAGGGCGCGTAGCCGACGAGGATCAGCAGCGGTGCCGTCTCGCCCATGACGCGGGCCAGGGCGAGCATGATGCCGGTGATGATGCCGGCGAGCGAGGTGGGCAGGACGATGCGCGCGATGGTCTTCCACTTGGGGACACCGAGGGCGTAGGACGCTTCGCGCAGGTCCTGCGGGACGATGCGCAGCATCTCCTCGGTGCTGCGCACGACCACCGGCACCATGAGCAGAACGAGCGCGAGCGACACCGCGAAGCCCGACTTGGGCATCCCGAAGGTCGACACCCACAGCGCGTAGATGAACAGTGCCGCGACGATCGACGGGACACCGCTGAGGATGTCGACCATGAACGTCGTGATCCGGCCGAGCCGCGACCGGCCGGCGTACTCGACGAGGTAGATCGCGACGAAGACGCCGAGCGGGATCGAGATGATCGCGCAGACGAGTCCCTGCAGGAGGGTGCCGACGAGGGCGTGGTAGATGCCGCCGCCCATCGACGAGGACGTCAGTCCGCTCAGCGAGTGCGTGAACCAGGTCGGCGAGATCAGGGCCGGCAGGCCCTTGGCGACGACGGTGAACAGCACCCAAGCCAGGGGGATCAGCGCGACGACGACCGACAGCGTGACGAGCACCGTGGCTGCGGTGTCCTTGACGCGGCGGCGTCCGCTGACCCGCTGGAAGGCCGGGGGCTTGACCGGCGAGGAGAGCGCGGTGGTCGACGTGGTGGTGGTCGACATGGATCAGTCCTTCTTTCCTGCGACGATCATGCGCGCGGCGGCGTTGACCACGAAGGTGAGCACGAAGAGCACGAGACCGGCGGCGATGTAGGCGCCCGCCTGGATGTCGTTGTTGAACTCGGCGTATCCGAGCGCGATCTTGGACGCGATCGTCGCGCCGCCGTCGAACAGCGACCAGGAGAACGCCTGCGAGGTGGTGCGCAGGATGAGATAGAGCGCCATCGTCTCGCCGAGCGCGCGGCCGAGACCGAGCATCGAACCGCTGATGTAGCCGGACTTGCCGAACGGGATGACGGTGGTCCGCACGACCTCCCAGCGGGTCGCGCCGAGTGCGAGCGCGCCCTCGATGTGGGCCGTCGGGGTCTGCACGAACACCTCGCGGCTCACCGCGGCGATGGTCGGCAGGATCATCACGGCGAGGACGATGCCGGCGGTGAAGATCGTTCCGCCGCCCACGATGGAGCCGCTGCCGGTGGCGAAGAGCGGGAACCAGGCGAGGGTGGTGTTGAGCCATTCTGCGAGGGGGCGCAGGAACGGGGCGAGGACGAGCATGCCCCACAGGCCGTAGACGATCGACGGGACCGCGGCGAGCAGGTCGATGACGTACGCCAGCGGTTTCCGGAGCCGGTCGGGGCAGTACGAGGTGAGGAAGATCGCGATGCCCAGTGCCACGGGCATGGCGAGGAACAGCGCGAAGAAGGAGACGAGCACCGTCACCTGGAACAGGTCGAGGACACCGAACGCCATGTCGGTGATGTCCTGCGTGATCCAGTCACGGCTGGTGAGGAAGTTGACCTGGTTGCGCTGCAGTGCCGGGACGGCACGCCAGACGAGGAAGACTGCGATCGCGCCGATGATCACGGAGATCAGGACGGCGGAGCCGGAGGCGAGCGAGCCGAAGATTCTGTCTCCCGGCCGCACGACTGTCTTGCGTGCCCTGTCCGGGGATGAGGGTGGGGTGCTGATCGTGTCCTCCGTGATGCCGGTTGCACCGCCCGTTCCTGAGCGGGTCGGTTCGTCGGTCGCGATGGAGACCGACGTGTTGTGCGCGTCACTCATGTGCGCTCGCAATCCTTCTCAGCGTATTCGTCAGGAACGGGCGGGTCGATGATCCCTCGGTCACTCACCGGACCGAGGGATCGGCGGGTCATCCGGCGGCGATGGCGTCGATCGACTCGGTGAGGCGGGTCTTGAAGGCGTCGGGCAGCGGGACGTAGCCCTGCTCGGACAGGCCTTCCTGGCCCTCGTTGGCGGCGGAGATCAGGAACGACTTGACGGCCGCGGCGGTGTCGGCGTCGTAGCCGGCCGAGCACACGATCTCGTAGGTGGCCAGTACCAGCGGGTAGGCACCCTCTTCGGAGCTGCCGAAGATCGACGACAGGTCGAGCGTGAGGTCGCCCTCGGAGGCCGGGACGAACTCGGCGCCTTCGATGGCCTTGCCGGCGGTCTCCTCGGTCAGCTCGACGGGTCCGGAGCCGTTGTCGATCTGCGCGATGCTCAGACCGTTCTGGTCGGCGAAGGACTTCTCGACGTAGGTGATGGAGTTCGGCGAGCCGGAGACGGCCTGCGCGACACCCGCAGAACCCTTCGCGCCCTCACCGACACCGCCGGTGAAGTCCGAACCGGCACCGGAGGTCCATGCGCCGTTCGACGCGGTCTCGAGGTACTGCTGGAAGTTGTCGGTGGTGCCCGACGAGTCCGAGCGCACGATCGGGGTGATGTTCGCGTCGGGCAGCTCGGCGCCCTCGTTGAGCGCGGCGATCGCCGGGTCGTTCCACTTCGTGATCGAGCCGTTGAAGATCTTCGCGGCCGTCTCGGCGTCCAGCACGAGCTCGTCGACACCCTCGACGTTGTAGGCCAGCGCGACCGGGCCGAAGACCAGCGGCAGGTTCCATGCGGGATTGCCGGCGCAGCGCTCGGCGGCCTGTGCCGCCTGCTCGTCCTTGATCGCCGAGTCGGAGCCGGCGAAGTCGATCTGGTTCGCGATGAACTGCGTGCGGCCGTCACCGGAGCCGGTGGGGTTGTACGCGACGTTGACGTTCGTGCCCTTCTCGGAGCACACCGCGATGTAGGTGGAGACGAACTGGTCCATCGCGTTCTTCTGTGCCGACGAGCCGGCACCCGAGAGGTTGGACTTGCCGTCGCAGGCTGCAGCGGACGCGGACGCATCGACGTCGACCGATCCGGCATTGTTGTCGGTACCGCACGCGGCGAGCGTGAGGGCTCCAGCGGCCACAACACCGAGCAGGGCGCCATTGCGCTTGAGGTTCACCTGTTCTCCTCCGGAAGTAACTTCACACGACCGCGGCGCCGAGCGGCGGCGGCATCGAGGCGCGGGCGACGCCGGCGCCGGGTCTGCGGCACTCGACCCGCTAGTGAAGTTAGGAGGAGACGGTGGACACTCGGACGACCGAAGGTTAACGCCGGATGAACACGCCGGATACACCTGGCGATGGTGTTGCGACCATCACTCGAATCCTGACCGCGATCGGCGTGTCGGGTGGCAGAGTCCACCCTTCACACCGTTCGTCCACCCGATCGGAGAGGGTCACGCCCGGGCGTAGGCGACGTCCACGTGGAACCGCTCGAAGCCGAGTTTGCCGTAGGTGTTCAGCGCGGCGGTGTTGTCGCCCTCGACGTAGAGCAGGACACCGGGCAGACCCCGATCGCGGAGATAGTGCAGGCCCGCAAGGGTGAGCAGGCGACCGAGCCCTCTGCCCTGCGCGGACGAGTCGATTCCCACGACGTAGACCTCGCCGAGCTGCGGGTCGGACGCCGTGGCCGGGTGCACCTTGGTCCAGTGGAATCCGAGCAGCCTGTCGGGCTCGGCGGGATCGAACGCGAGGAACAGGCCTTCGGGATCGAACCAGGACTCGCGTCGGCGTTCCTCCACGTCGGCGGCCGTCCAACGCCCCTGCTCGGGATGCCACTCGAAGGCCGCCGCGTTGACGCGGAGCAGTTCGGCGTCGTCCTGCGGGCCGTCGTAGGTGCGCAGCAGCACCGAGTCGGGCACCTCGAGGGCGGGAAGATCGCCCTGCTCGAGGGAACGGCGCAACTGCAGGAGTTCGCGGACACCGGCCAGACCGAGACGGCGCGCCACCGCCTGCGCGGCGGGCAGGTCCCCGTGTGCCCACACGCGGGTGCCGTCGCCGCCCTCGGTGAGTGCACGCTCGACGAGTTCGCGGCCGAGTCCGTGCCCGCGCCGCGGCGGGTCGACGACGACTTCGGCCATGGCCGGATGACCGTCCTGAGCAGGCACGACGTTCGCGTAACCCGCGACCTCACCGTCGTCTCCGAGCGCGACGAGATGCCGGGCCGCACCGTCGCGGCCGAGGGAGTGCACCGCCTGCTCGGAGATCGGCGCGGTGCCGTCGGTCTGCGTCGCCCGCGACAACACGGCGCGTACGGCTTCGGCGTGGTCGGCGGACGGGTGGTCGACGAATTCCGTATCGGTGCTCACGGAACGAATTGTGCCCCGGACTCTCCTGCGCCCGAGTCACCCGCGCCGGATTCCTCCGCACGGGGGTCGTCGAGAAGCGTGTCGTCCACATCGTCGTCGTCGATATCGGGAGTGGCATTGCCACCCTTGCCGACGCGGTTGGACGGACGCACCGCCTTGTAGCCGACGTTGCGGACCGTTCCGATCAGCGCTTCGTGCTCGGGGCCGAGCTTCGCGCGCAGACGTCGGACGTGGACGTCGACGGTGCGGGTACCACCGAAGAAGTCGTAACCCCAGACCTCCTGCAGCAGCTGGGCGCGGGTGAACACCCGGCCCGCGTGCTGGGCGAGGTACTTGAGGAGTTCGAACTCCTTGTAGGTGAGGTCGAGGGGACGTCCGCGCAGGCGGGCGGTGTAGGTGCCCTCGTCGATCGTGAGTTCACCGAGCGTGATCTTGCCGGTGTTCTCCGGCCCCACCGCGACACCCGAGCGACCCATGAGCAGTCGCAGGCGCGCGTCGAGCTCGGCCGGCCCGGTGGTGGACAGCAGGATGTCGTCGAGTCCCCATTCGGGATTGACGGCCACGAGCCCGCCCTCGGTGAGCACGGCAACGACGGGCACTGCCGACCCAGTGCTGCCGAGCAACCGGCACAGTCCTCGCGCGGCCGCGAGATCGGAGCGGGCATCGACGATGGCGATATCCGCCGAACCGGCCTCGAGCAGCGACGATACTTCTGTAGGAGCCGGCCTGACCGAATGCGGGAGCAGCGCCAGGGACGGCAGGACCGCATCCGGATTCGGGTCGGAGGTCAGAAGGAGCAGCTCCACCGGGCCTCCAGTTCTTCGCGCGACCAGCGCGGATAGGGGTCGTAAACGTCGTGCAACAGAGTAACGCCCCGATTGTTACCGCTATGTAAGCACGAGAATTCCGTGGACGGCCTCGGAGCGGACGGGCGCGGTCCGGTACCCGGCGCGTCCGACACAATGGTGGGCGTGCGCAAACTGATCTTCGGTCTCGTAGTCCTGCTCGGACTCGCGGTCCTCGCCGATTTCGGCGCGGCGGCGTGGTCGGAATACCGCGTCTCGCGTGCGCTGCGGGAGGGTGGCGTTCTCGAGTCCGATCCGGCCGTGACCATCCACGGCTTCCCCTTCCTCCTCCAGGCCCGCGACGGTCACTACGAGAACGTCGAGATCGTGGCCGACAACGTCCACACCGATCTGCTCGGGGACATCACGGTCGAGGCCAATCTGATCGGTGCGCACGCCGAGGCCGGTGAGCTGCTCGACGGGTCGATCCGGTCGGTGCCCGTCGACCTGCTGTACGGCCGCGTCATGCTCGACGCCACCGAGCTCGGACAGCTCTACGGCATCCCCGACCTGCAGGTTTCCGCTCCCCCGGCGAGCAAGTCCGACGGCACGGGTGGGTCCGGCGGCTCCGGGCCCACCACCGCCGGCGGGGTCGTCCTCACCGGAACGGTGCCCGTCGGACCGGTGGAGGCGACGGTCAGCGTCCAGGCCGATCTGGTGCTCGACGGCGACCGCGTCCACGTCGTCGCGTCGGATCTCTACTTCGGTCCCGAGGGGCGCGCCGACTTCTCGGTTCCCGACATCCTGAAGCCGGCGGTGCTCGGACTGTTCACGACGACGATCGAGCCACAGAATCTGCCCTTCGGCGTCCGGCCCACCTTCGTCGAGGCACGTGGTTCGCGGATCGTCATCGAGGGCGAGGCCCGCGACGTCGTCATCGATCTGCAGGAAGTGCAGACGCCCGCATGATCGCAGTGATCGTCCTCATCGTCGTGATAGTCGCCACACTCGCGGTGGGCACGGCCCTGCGCACCCGTTCCGGCAAGTTCCGCACCACCGGCGCCGACGCCTCGGCAGGCACCCACGAACCGGATCCCGCACTGGCCGCGGCGGGCGTCGGGGACGGCGTACCGGTGGTCCTGCACTTCTCCGCACCCTGGTGCGGACCGTGCGCGGCAGTGCGACGCGTCGTCGTGCAGGTTCTCGACCGCGAGCCCGGTCGGGCACGCGAGGTCGAGCTGGATCTCGACGAAAATCCCGTCCTGGCACGCAAACTCGGCGTCCTGTCGCTGCCCACCACCTTCGTCTTCGACGGTGACGGGCGCGAGCGGTTCCGCGCGTCCGGCGTTCCGTCCGCCGACGACCTGCGCACAGCCCTGGCGTCGTTGTGATCCCGGGGGTCCACCACCGAGGTGACGTGCGTTAAACTCCCTCGCGTGCAGAACCGCCACGAGCTGATGCTCACCCGACGCCGCGCAGTCGATCTGTGCCGCCTCGGTGGCTGTTGTTGTCCCTGCTGAACGTATCGGCGGGCTCGTCCCGACTCCTGCGGCAGATCGATGCCGCTCCACCGATACGTCGCCCCGCGGTCGTATGAACACCCTCCGCCCAGCGAATCAGAATCCAGCAGGAGATTCCCCATGTCCGTATCCACTCCCGGCACGCCCGACCGGCAGGTCGACGTCCGTGGCCCGCGTTTCGCGGCGTGGATCACCACCGGCGTCCTCGTCCTCGCCCTGGTCGTCGCCACCTTCTCTCCCGTCGCAGCGGCCGTGATCCTGGCCCTGCAGACGATCGTGTTCGCTCTCGGAGCGGCACTCGGCCCGCGACGCAGCCCGTACGGTGCGCTGTTCGCGAGGCTCGTCGCTCCCCGTCTCGGTGCTCCGATCGAGACCGAGCCGGTGGAGCCGCTGCGGTTCGCGCAGCTCGTCGGATTCGTCTTCGCCCTCGTCGGAACGGTCGCGTTCTTCGCCGGCGCGATCGTCGTGGGCTCGGTGGCCGCAGGCTTCGCGTTGTTCGCGGCGCTGCTCAACGCCGCCTTCGGCGTGTGTCTCGGCTGCCGGATCCACCCGCTGGTCGCCCGAATGCGTCGCGTGCCCGCCTGACCGGCGGACACCGAACTCGACATCCCACACCTCCACTGGCACGGACCCACGCACGGGTTCCGGTCACGGAAACCTCCCGGATTCCCTCACCGAAAGGAACACCCATGGCTCGCTCCGACGTCCTGGTCTCCGCCGACTGGGCAGAGCAGAACCTCACTGCGCCGAAGACCGTCTTCGTCGAGGTCGACGAGGACACCTCCGCCTACGACGGTGGCCACATCGAAGGTGCCGTCAAGCTCGACTGGCGCAAGGACCTGCAGGACGCCGTGCGCCGCGACTTCCTGAACCGTGAGCAGTTCTCCGAGCTCCTCTCGCGCAAGGGCATCGCCAACGACGACACGGTCGTGCTCTACGGCGGCAACAACAACTGGTTCGCCGCCTACGCCTACTGGTACTTCAAGCTCTACGGCCACCAGGACGTCAAGCTCATCGACGGCGGTCGCAAGAAGTGGGAGCTCGACGGCCGTCCGCTGTCGAAGGACGAGGTCACCCGCCCGGCAACCGAGTACAAGGCCGCCGAGCCCGACTACTCCATCCGCGCCTTCCGCGACGAGGTCATCGACTCGATCGGCACCAAGAACATCGTCGACGTGCGTTCGCCCGACGAGTTCTCCGGCAAGATCCTCGCCCCGGCGCACCTGCCGCAGGAGCAGGCGCAGCAGCGCGGCCACGTCCCCGGCGCCATCAACATCCCGTGGAGCACCACCGCCAACGAGGACGGCACCTTCAAGTCGGACGAGGACCTCGAGAAGCTGTACGCCGAGAAGGGCTTCGACGACAGCAAGGAGACCATCGCCTACTGCCGTATCGGTGAGCGCTCGAGCCACACCTGGTTCGTGCTCCAGGAGATCCTCGGCAAGAAGAACGTCAAGAACTACGACGGCAGCTGGGTCGAGTACGGCTCGCTCGTCGGTGCACCCATCGAACTGGAGGTCAACTGATCATGTGCGGAGCCCCTGTCCAGACCCAGACCCTGCCCGCCGGCGTCGACACCGAGAAGGAGACGGTCATCACCGGCCGCGTCCTGAACGCCGACGGTGAGCCCGTGGGCGGCGCGTTCGTGCGCCTGCTCGACGGCACCGACGAGTTCACCGCCGAGGTCGTCGCCTCGGCGACCGGCGACTTCCGTTTCTTCGCCGCCCCCGGCGACTGGAAGATCCGCGCCCTGTCGAGCTCCGGCAACGGCACCTCCACCGTGAGCCCCACCGCTCCCGGCGTGCACAACGTGGACGTGACGGTCGCCAAGTAATCCGACCGGAACACCTCGTCGAAGGGCTCTGCTCCACCAGGAGCGGAGCCCTTCGTCGTACCGGAAAAGGGGTTGTCTAGAATGACCGCGTGGTCATCTTCTTCGAAATCCTGCTGGTCGCCGCGGCGCTCCTCATCACCTGGTTCGCGCTGTACACCATCTACCGCGTGGTCTCCGACGGATCGTGACGAACGACGGATCGGACGCCCCGCGGCGTAGCGGCGACGAGGCGATCGCCCGGGCCGCCGAGCGCGCTCGCGTCACCGCCGAGCTGAACATCCCCGTCCTGGCCGGGCTGCCGGGCGCCGAGGACACCGCGAACCTGCGGCTCGGCCCCGACCTGAGCCCTGCCCTGCTCGCCGTCCTCCCGATGGTCGGCGTGTGGCGCGGTGAGGGCGAGGCCAACGATCCCGAGACCGGCGACTATCCGTTCGGTCAGCAGATCACCGTCGCGCACAACGGCGGCCCGTATCTGATATGGGAGTCGCGCACGTGGCGTCTCGACGACGCGGGTGCCTACGTGGGTGAGGATCGGCGCGAGAGCGGTTTCTGGCGCGTGTCCGGAACGGGTGCGCCCGACAGCGATGATCCCGAGACGCTCGAACTACTGCTGACGCACAGCTCCGGCGTCGTCGAGCTGTACTACGGCACGGCGCTCACCCAGTCCTCCTGGGAGCTCGCGACCGACGTCGTGATCCGCACCAAGTCCGGTGAGGTCGTCGGCGGCGCCAAGCGGCTCTACGGCATCGTCGACGGAGGCGATCTCGCCTACGTCGAGGAGCGCGTCACCGCCGACGGCGAGCTGAAGCCCCGGATGTCCGCCCGCCTGTCGCGCCACATCGGCTGACCGCACCTCTTCCTACCGACCCGAACGGACCGGGCCTGTTCCTCATTCGAGGAACAGGCCCGGTCCGCTTGTCTCAGTCCTCCTCGACGACCGTCGTGCCGATGGAGTCCTTGTTCTCGGCATGCGCGCCGTTGCCTCGTGCACCGAGCGCCTCGGGTTCGCCGGCATGGACCCGGTGGACTCCGGCGTCCTCGGCATCCTCGGCTGCGTTCTCGTCGTCGCCCTCGTCGGGGATGGCCCGCGTGTGGATGACGACCTCGGGTGCCGGTAGTTCCTGGGCAGCCTCGAGTTCCTCGGCCGATCGCACCTCGGGCCACTGCCGGGTGATCGGCTCCGGCCGCTCGCCCAGGTCCTCGCGGATACCGCGCACCAGGCTGTACATCATGATGAAGCCCATCACGAAGAACGGCAGACCCACGACGGTGATGACCTGCTGAAGGGCGTCGAGCCCGTCCTTACCGGTCGCGACGAGCATGGTCGCTGCGACCAGGCCCATGAGCACCGCCCAGAACAAGCGCTGGTGGATGGGCGCCTTCTCCTCGTGACCGGCGGCCATCATGTCGAGCACCATCGACGTGGAGTCCACCGAGGTGACGAAGAAGATCACCACCAGGATGATCGCGATGCCGGACACCAGGCCGGTGAGCGGGAAGTTGCCGAGGAACTCGAACAATGCGCCCGGGATGTCCCCGGCGTCCACGACCCGTTCGACGAGTCCACCCTCGCCCTCGAGTTCGATGTGGAACGAGCCCATGCCGAAGATGCTGAACCAGATCACCGAGAACAGCACGGGCAGGCCGAGGACACCGCCGACGAACTCACGGATGGTCCGGCCTCGCGAGATGCGGGCGATGAAGATACCGACGAAGGGCGACCACGTGATGGTCCACGCCCAGTAGAAGACCGTCCAGGTGTTCTGCCAGCCGGAGTCGGCGAAGGTGTCGTTCCAGAACGCCAGACGCGGCAGCGCCTCGGCGTAGATGCCGGCGGACTCGATCATGCCCTTGAGCAGGAACAGGCTCGGTCCGGTGACGACGACGAAGATCAGCAGCATGACGGCCATGCCGATGTTGATGTTCGACAGGCGTTTGATGCCCTTGTCGAGACCGAGGGCGACCGAGATGCCGGCCATCACCGTCACGATCGCGATGAGCGCGATCTGAGTGAAACCCGATTCCTGGATGTCGAACAGCTGCGCGAGGCCGGCGTTGATCTGCAGGGTGCCCAGGCCGACCGAGGTCGCGACACCGAAGACCGTTCCGAGGATCGCGACGACGTCGATGGTCTTGCCGATCGGGCCGTAGATGCGGCCTCCGAGCAGCGGCGCGAAGATCGAGCTGACGCGCGGCGGCAGGTGCCGCTTGTAGATGAAGTACCCGAAGCCCAGACCGGGAAGCGCGAAGATGGCCCAGGTGTGCAGTCCGAAGTGGTAGAGCGCGAAGCCCATGGCCTCTTCGGCGGCCTGCACGGACTGCGGTTCGACGTCCTGCTGGGGTGGGTTCGCGAAATGGGAGATCGGTTCGGCGACGCCCCAGAACATGAGGATCGAGCCGATGCCGGCCGCGAACAGCATGGAGAACCACGCCAGGGTCGAGTGCTCGGGCCGTTCGTCGTCGCCCCCGAGCCGGACCCGGCCGTAATGGGTGAAGGCGATTCCGACGAGGAAGAGCAGGAAGGTCGTGACACCGAGGATGTAGAACCATCCGAGGTTCGTCATGATCCAGTTCGATGCGGTGCTGAAGATCGAATCGACGCCGTCGGTGAACAGGATCGTCACGACGACGAAGAGCAGTGCGATGAACGCGGACGAGAAGAAAACCCCCGGTGACGTGCGCAATCTTAACGAATCGTGAGCTTTTTGGAGTATCGGCACCAAACCGGTGTACCCAAAACGGACGAACTTGCACACCCGAAACGCCGATCTTGCCCGAAATGCGAACAGCCCCCGAGCCGCACCGCCGGACGGATCGCTCCGTGGGTCGGCGGTCCCGATCGGACGGATCGGGAGCTCGGGGGCCGGGTGACTACCTGGGATTCGCCAGCCGCGCGCGGTCGGTGAATTCCGTCGTCGGCAAGCAGCTAGCGGGTAGCCACCTCACGCGTCCGAATATCAATCACTTCCAGACCACCTCCTTCCTCGTGTACCAGCGAAACTACGCTTCGTTCACGAGGCGGGCAACGCATTTTTCTCGACGCGAACGACCAGGTCGGCGGTGGTATCCGCGGGCAGGCGGTGGGTGACCACCACGACGGTGCGCTCGGGGCCGACCAGGTGTGCGTCGCGGTCCAGGAGGAGTCGCTGCAGCAGGTCGGCGCTCTCGTCGTCGAGATGCTCCGTGGGTTCGTCGAGCAGCAGGACCTGTGCGGGCGACAGCAGTGCCCGGGCCAGCAGGAGGCGTCGGCGCTGCCCACCGGAGACGGTGCGGGCCCCGGCTCCCAGGACGGTGTGGACGCCTTGTGACAGTCCGTCCACCCACTCCCCCAGCCCCACGGCCCAAAGGGCGGCCAGTGCCTCGTCCTCGTCCACGTCGCCCCGCGCGACACGCAGGTTCTCGAGGATCGACGTGTCGAACAGGTGGGCGTCCTCCGCGAAGAAACCGATCTTCCGGCGCAGGGCCGCGGGGTCGACGTCCGCGAGGTCGACACCGTCGAGTGTCACCTCACCCCCGCGTGGGGCGAGCAGACCCGCGAGCGTCATGAGCACGGTGGTCTTGCCGCTGCCGCTGCCGCCCACGATCGCGACGCGAGCACCCGGCCGCAGGTCGAGGTCGACCGGTTCGGTGGACGGTCCGCCGGGCCATCCGCCTTGCACGCCCACCGTACGGAGCCGGCCGGGTCCGTCGGCCGGCTCGGTGCCGCGCGGAACCGTCCTGTCGGCACGGTCGAGCATCTCCGTGATGCGACCGGCCGCCAGGCGTGCGCGGTTGAGGGTCTGCGCGGCTGCCGGGAGGACGGCGGTGGCCTCGAACGCCGACAGCGGCAGCAGGACGAGGATGCCGAGTGTCGTCGGGCTCATGGCCGCCGGACCGGAGCCGAAGACGGCGATACCGACGAGGAGGGCACCGAGCACACTCACGCCGACCGCGAGGGGCGCGGCCGCGTCGGCGAACGCCGCGGGGACCGCCGAGCGGTCGGTGGCCCGGACGGAGGCGATGTTCGCGGCGCGGGCCCGTCGCGCGAGCGGGTCGAGCCGTCCCGCGACCCGCAGTTCCGCCGCGTGGTCCAGCACCGTGACCGCGTCCTCGGTGAAGCGGGTCCGCGTGGCGTTCGCATCCGCGTCCGCGCGGGCGGCGGCGCGAGCCGACAGCCACGGCGCGAGCACGCCGGCGACGAGCAGCGCCACTGCGAGCACCACGCCGGCGGCGGGAGCGATGACGGTGACGGTGACGACCGCCGCGAGGGAGAGCACCGCGGCGACCGCGATGGGCACGAGTGCGCGCACCACGACGTCACCGAGGGCGTCGATGTCGGCTCCGGTGCGGGCGAGCAGGTCGCCGCGACCGAGACCCAGGGCGGCGGCCGGATCGCCGTCCGCGAGTCGCCGGTAGAGATTCGCCCGCGCCGAGGTGGTGCCGCGCAGAGCGGTCTCGTGCGTCGCGAGACGTTCGAAGTAGCGGAACAATCCGCGGGAGATGCCCAGCGCCCGCACCGCGACGACCGCGACGGTCAGGTCCAGGACGGGCGGCATCTGCCACGCGCGCACGATCAGCCACGCCGAGAGACCGGCGAGCAGCAGCGCGCTGCCCAGGGTCGCGACACCGGCGAGGACGGCGAGCAGCACCCGGCGCGGTTCGAGTTCGAGCAGGGCCATCGCCCGGCGCAGGTCCTTCATCGGGATCCCTCCCCGTGGACGGTGACGACCTCGTCCGCGATGGCGAGCAGGGTGGGACGATGCGCGACGACCACCACCGTGCGGCCGGCCGCGGCGAGACCGCGCAGCGTGTCGAGCACGGTGGCCTCGGTGTCCTCGTCGAGGTGGGCGGTGGGTTCGTCGAGCAGCAGGACCGGGCGTGGGGAGGCGAGGGTGCGGGTGAGCGCCAGTCGCTGACGTTGACCGAGCGACAGGCCCGTGCCGCCCACCCCCACGACGGTCTCCCAGCCGTCCGGGAGTTCGGCGAGCACGCTGTCGAACCCGGTGGCCGCGCAGACGTCGTCGAGGTCGGTGGTCTCGGGGTCGACACCGGTGAGTCGCAGATTGTCGGCGAGGGTGCCGGGCAGCAGCACCGGCCGCTGCGGAAGCCACGCCACCTGCGACCACCAGTTCTCGTCGCCCGCGACGGGCCGGCCGTCGACGGTGACGGTCCCCTCGCTCGGCTCGGCGAGTCCGAGCAGCGCCAGCAGGGCGGTGGACTTACCGGCACCGTTGGCACCGGTGAACGCGGTGATCGTGCCGGGACAGCAGATCGCGTCGAGTCGATGCGGGGCGCAGCCGTCGCGGCCGGGCACGGAGACGCCGTCGAAGACGATCTCGCAGCTCGCGACCCGGTCGGTGCCGGTCGTGTCCGTGGAGGTGCGACGCGAGGAGGCGCGGCGAGAGGAGGCGGCATCCGGCCGCGAGTCGAGCACGGCGAACGCCTTGTCGGCCGCCGCCATCCCGTCTTCGGCGGCGTGGAACTTGTTGCCGACGGTGCGCAGCGGGAGGTAGGCCTCGGGCGCGAGGATCAACGCGATGATGCCGGCCTCGAGGGGCATCGATCCGTAGACGAGTCGCATGCCGATGCTCACGGCGACGAGGGCGACGGACAGCGTCGCGAGGAATTCGAGAACCGTGCCGGACAGGAACGCCACGCGCAGGGCCGACATCGTGGTCGCGCGGTGCTCGTCACCGAGTTCGCGCACGCGATCGGCGGGCCCCTTCTCGCGACCGAGGGCACGCAGCGTGGGAAGACCCGCGAGCAGGTCGAGCAGTTGCGACGACAGTGTCGTCATCGCACGCAGGGTGCGGTCGGCCTTGCCCTTGGTGAGCAGGCCGATGAGGATCATGAAGATCGGGATCAGCGGCAGGGTGATCACCACGATGATCGCCGAGGTGAGGTCGTGCAGGGCGATCACGACGATCGTCACCGGGGTGAGGATCACGGCCAGCAGCAGCGCCGGCAGATAGCCGGTGAGGTATTCCTTCAGTCCGTCGAGTCCGCGGGTGAGGACCACCGCGATCTCGTCGCGCCGCGGGTCGAGTTCGCGCGGAGGCAGGTTCGCCGCGGAATCGAGGACCTCGTGTTCGAGTTCGGCGACCACGCGGGTCGCGGACCGGTGGGCGTACCGCGACTGCAGCCACGTCACCGCGACCCGCACGACGATCGCCGCCGCGAGGATCGCCAGTTCGGTCGTCCAGTCGCCGACGGACCGGGCGTCGGTGGTGATGACGCCCGCGAGGACCCGGCCGATCATGAGCGCGGTGACGACCACCATCACGACGTCGATCACCGAGGTGACCACCGTCAGGACGAGATATCCGCGGGCCGCGGCCGAGTAGCGCCACAACCGCGGGTCCACCGGACCCCGCCGGCGCGCGGGCGCGTCGGCGGGGGCGGCGGACTGCGTCATGCTCATTTCGAGCCGATCTTCAGACCGATCGAGTGCGGGATGTGGTCGGTCGACAGACGCTGACGGAACACCCAGTACGTCCAGCCCTGGTAGGCGAGGACGACCGGGGTCATGAACGCTGCGGCCCACGTCATGACCTTCAGTGTGTACGGGCTCGACGACGCGTTCTCGATCGTCAGCGACCAGGACGGGTCGAGCGTCGACGGCATGACGTTCGGGAACAGCGACGCGAACAGCAGCACGGAGGTCGCGGCGATCGCGACGGTGGTGAACACGAACGCCCAGCCCTCACGCGCGGCGGCGGTCAGTGCGACCACCGCGAGCAGGGAGACTCCCGCCACCGCGACGAGTGCGATCGTCCAGCCCTTGCCGTAGGCGAGCTGGGTCCACACCACGAACGCACCGGCAACGAGGACGGCGGGCACGGCCAGCTTCCGCGACATCGCCACGGCGTCGGTCCGGACCTGCCCCTCGGTCTTGAGCGCGATGAAGACCGCGCCGTGCAGCGCGAAGACCAGCGCGGTCGTCGCACCGCCGAGCAGGGCGTACGGGTTCAGCAGGTCGAAGAACCCGCCGACGTACTGCTTGTCGGCGTCGATCGCCACGCCGCGCACGATGTTCGCGAACGCCACACCCCACAGCACGGCGGGCACCCACGAGCCGAGGATGATCCCCCAGTCGCAGCGGCGACGCCAGGTCGGGTCGTCGACCTTGCCGCGCCATTCGATGGCGCACACCCGCACGATCAGGGCGAGCAGGATCAGCAGCAGCGGGAGGTAGAAGCCGGAGAAGAGGGTCGCGTACCACTCGGGGAACGCCGCGAACAGCGCACCGCCCGCGGTGATGAGCCAGACCTCGTTGCCGTCCCAGACCGGACCGATCGTGTTGAGCAGCACCCGGCGCCGGGTGTCGGCCTCGACGCTCCTACCGCGGCCGAGCACCGGGAAGTGCATGCCGACACCGAAGTCGAACCCCTCGAGGACGAAGTAGCCGGTGAACAGTACTGCGATGAGGATGAACCAGATTTCCTGAAGTCCCATGTCCGCCCACTCCTAGTACGCGAAGGACAGCTGTTTCGGCTGCGTGTCGTCGGTGTCGTCGTTCGAGCCCGGCGGCTGCGCGTCGTGCTCCTGCGGGCCTTCCATCGCGTACTTGCGGATGAGCCAGAACCACACCACACCGAGCGCCGCGTACACGAGGGTGAACGCGATGAGCGAGGTGAGCACCGTTCCGGCCGCGTGGTCGGAGACACCCTGGTCGACGGTGAGCCGGATCATGTCCACACCCGTGGGGTTCGGATGCACCACCCAGGGCTGCCGGCCCATCTCGGTGAAGATCCAGCCCGCACTGTTGGCGAGGAAGGGCGTGGGGATCGCGACGAGCGACAGCGTCGAGAACCACTTCTGGTCGGGCACCCGGCCGCCGCGGGTGACCCACAGCCCGGCCAGGGCCAGCGCCGCGGAACCGGCGGCGAGGCCGATCATCGCGCGGAACGACCAGTAGGTGACGAACAGGTTGGGCTTGTAGTTGCCGGGGCCGAATTCCTGTTCGTACTGCGCCTGCAGGTCCTCGACACCCTGCAGGGTCACGCCGCTGAACTCGCCCTCCGCGAGGAAGGGCAACACGAAGGGCACGTCGAGGACGTGGATGACGCCGTCGCAGTCGTTGTGCGTGCCGATCGTGAGGATCGAGAAGTTGGGGTCGGTCTCGGTGTGGCACAGCGATTCGGCCGAGGCCATCTTCATCGGCTGCTGCTCGAACATGAGCTTGGCCTGGACGTCGCCGGTGACGAACAACCCGATGCCCGAGATGATCATGACCATCAGGCCGAGGCGGGTCGCGGGGCGGAACAGGCCGCGCGCGTCGTCCTCGAGTCGCTGGGCCTCCTCGGGTTCGGAGGTGCGGATCTCGGCGGCGCGTCGCATGTTGCGGACCATCCACCAGCCACCGATGCCGGCGACGAAGGTTGCGGCGGTGAGGAACCCGCCGGCGACCGCATGGGGGAAGGCCGCGAGCGCGGTGTTGTTGGTGAGCAGTGCCCAGATGCTCGTCAGCTCGGCGCGTCCGGTTTCGGGGTTGTAGGTGGCGCCGACGGGATGCTGCATGAACGAGTTCGCCGCGATGATGAAGAAGGCGGAGGCGTTCACGCCGATCGCGACGAGCCAGATGGTCGCGAGGTGAACGAGTTTCGGCAGGCGCGTCCAGCCGAAGATCCACAGGCCGAGGAAGGTCGACTCCATGAAGAAGGCGACGAGGCCTTCGAGGGCGAGGGGTGCGCCGAAGACGTCGCCGACGAAGCGGGAGTACTCGCTCCAGTTCATGCCGAACTGGAATTCCTGCACGATGCCGGTCGCGACACCGAGCGCGAAGTTGATCAGGAACATCTTCCCGAAGAACTTCGTGAGGCGGTACCAGTGGTCCTTACCGGTGACCACCCACATCGTCTGCATGATCGCGACGAGCGGCGCGAGGCCGATCGTCAACGGCACGAGGATGAAGTGATACACCGTCGTGATCCCGAACTGCCACCGGGACAGATCCAAGACATCCATTGCCACTCCGAGGTGAGGCCCGGGTCGATACGGAAATCCGAAGCGGGGCCGACGCTGCGGTTCTCGTTCGCAAAGTCACGCCGGCAGCACTGCTCCGGCCTTGCTACTACCGAATGTAGTAGCGATTGCGCGAAGTGGAACACGTTCGTGTCGCCCGACACATCGGACTCATGTCACATCGGATACGGATCACCCGCGGGGGCACACCCCGCCGGTGCTCACCCGGCGGTGTCGATCGCCTCCCTCACCCGGCGGTGTCGACCGCCTCGTTCACGAGGCTTTCGATCTCGCCCTCCTGGACCCGCGAGATCAGCGCGTACCCGTTGAGCGTGTGCACCCGCACCGCGAGGGCCACGCTCGAGATCAACCAGACACCGTCGGCGACGACGAGGTCCGCCGGGCGCAGCGGCTCGTACCGGACCGTGAAATCCCGCTCACCGGCCAGGTCGAACAGCGCCTGCTGCGTGGTGCCGGGGAGGATCCCCTGCTCCGGCGGCGGTGTGAGCAGCGTGCGGCCGCGCGCGACGAGCACCGTCGACCGCGGACCCTCGAGCACGTAACCCTCGGCGCTGACGAAGATCACGTCGTCGGCGCCGACCGACTCGGCGTGCCGCAGTGCCGCCATGTTCGTCGCATACGACAGCGTCTTGGCGCCGAGGAGCTGCCACGGCGCCTTCTGTGCCAGATCGGTCGAGTAACCCCGCTCGAGGGTCACCACGGACACCCCGTCGCGCCGCGCGATGCCGACGCGCTCGGCCACCGGCGTCACCAGCAGGAAGGCCGTCGGCGTGTCGGCGCCCTCACGACCACGCGTGTAGACCAGGCGCAGGACGCCTTCCTGCTCGGCGCCCCACTGCTCGAGTGCCACGTCGACGGCGAGCCGCCAGTCGTCGCGGTCGGGTTCGGGCAACTGTGCGGCGGCCGCGGACGCCGCGAGACGGGCGAGATGCAGTTCGAGCGCACGCGCCCGGCCGCCTCGCACGAGCAACGTCTCGAACACCCCGTCGCCACGAAGAACACCGAAATCGTCGGCGTGCAGAAGGGGTGCGTCCGCATCCCTCACCTCGCCGTCCAGCGTCACCAGCACCCGCTCAGCCATGGCGCTCAGCCTAGCCACTGGCAGACCTGTCGGCCGGTTCCCCATAGACTGGTGTCGTGACCGAGTCTCCGATCGTGTCCGAAAGCGCCCTTCTCGCACTTCCCGGCGCAGTCGCCTCGCCTTCCGGCGGGCCCGATGCCGGACTCCCCTGGCATTACGGCGACCCGCTCGGCGAGCAACGTGCCGCCGCCACTTCGGCCGCCGTGGTCGACCGTTCCACCCGTTTCGTCATCGCCATCCCGGGCGACGAACGCCTGAGCTGGCTGCACACCATCTCCAGCCAGCACATCGCGTCGCTCCCGAACGGCACCTCCGCCGAGAACCTGAGCCTCGACGCGAACGGCCGCGTCGAACACCACTTCGTGCAGACCGATCTCGACGGCGTGACGTGGATCGACACCGAGGCCGACCGCGGCCCCGACCTGCTCGCCTTCCTGAAGAAGATGGTGTTCTGGGCGAAGGCCGAACCCCGCGACGGCAACGAACTCGCGGTCCTGAGCCTCCTCGGGCCGGACGCCGGCAGCCCCGCCGTGCTCGCCGCGCTCGGGATCGACGCGCTGCCGGCCGAGTCCTATGCCGCCGTCGCCCTGCCCGCCGGTGGCTTCGTCCGCCGCATGCCGTGGCCCACCGAGCACTCCTTCGACCTCCTGGTGCCGCGCGAGTCGCTCACCGCGCTCTTCACCGCCCTGCGGGACGCCGGCACGCGTCCGGCCGGCAGCTGGGCGTTCGAGGCCCTGCGCGTCGAAGCGGTCCGTCCCCGGATCGGTGT
This sequence comes from Rhodococcus shunpengi, assembly GCF_048381395.1. NCBI lineage: Bacteria > Bacillati > Actinomycetota > Actinomycetes > Mycobacteriales > Nocardiaceae > Rhodococcus > Rhodococcus shunpengi. The sequence goes on along the minus strand of NZ_JBLWIU010000032.1, from coordinate 330,579 downwards.
CGACACCGACGAGCGCACCATCCCCCACGAGGCCCGCTGGATCGGCGGACCCGAGCAACACGGCGCCGTCCACCTCGACAAGGGCTGCTACCGCGGCCAGGAGACCGTCGCGCGGGTCCACAACCTCGGCAAGCCCCCGCGACATCTCGTCCTGCTCCATCTCGACGGCTCGGCCGACGGACGACCCGAGACGGGCGACGACATCACCGCCGGAGGTCGCGCGGTCGGACGCATCGGCACGATCGTCGACCATCACGAGCTCGGGCCGATCGCGCTCGCACTCGTCAAGCGCACCATCACGCCCGACACGGCCCTCGTCGCAGGACCGTGCGCGGCGTCCATCGACCCCGACTCCATCCCTCCCGACGACGGCATCCAGGCAGGAAGGGCGGCGGTCGATCGATTGCGCGGCCGGTGACCGCCGAGACGGCCGGCACGCGGCCGGCGACCTCGGGGACCGTCGCAGCGGTCTGCGTCGTGCACACGCTGCACGAGACCGGACTGCGGCGTAATCCCGTCACCGCGATCGACAAGCGTCCCGTCGACGGGCCGGTGCACGTCGGCGAGCTCGGCCTGACCGGCGACCGCCAGTGCGACACCGCCAACCACGGTGGCGTCCACAAGGCCGTCTACGCCTTCTCGCAGGACGAGTCGCGCCGCTGGGGCGCCGAACTCGACCGGGAGTTGCCCATCGGCTGGTTCGGCGAGAATCTGCACGTCTCCGGGTTCTCCCCCACCGACGCCGTCATCGGCGAGCGGTGGCGCGTCGGCGACGGCGGTCTGCTCCTCGAGGTGACCGGCCCCCGCACCCCCTGCCGCACCTTCGCGATCCGTTCGGAGGAGGACGACTGGGCCACCCGGTTCGTCGCTCGCGGCGACTGCGGCGCGTACCTGAAGGTGATCTCCGAGGGACCGGTGGCTGCCGGTGACCGCATCGTCGTCGAGCACGTCCCCTCCCACGGGGCCACGGTGCGCGATCTGTTCACCGGGCAGGGCCACGAGCGGGTCGCCGCGATGCTCGAGCAGCAGGCCGACATCGCTCCCGGCGTCGCCGACAAGGCCCGCCGCCTCGTCGGGCGAACACAGGAGGGGCGGGCACGGAAGGGAGAGAGCCGTTGAGCGTCGAACTGGTCGAGGTGGTGCGCTCGGGCTTCCGGGAGTGCGTCCACCGCGGCTCGCTGATCGTCCTGGACCCGGACGGCGAGGTCCTCGTCTCGCTGGGCGAGGTGCACACGCCGATCTATCCGCGGTCGTCGAACAAGCCGATGCAGGCGGTCGCGCTGCTGCGCGCCGGCTTCGTCCCCCGCGACTCCGCCGAACTCGCGATCGCCACGGCCTCGCACGAAGGTGAGGCCGACCACGTGGAGGCCGTCGAGCGGGTCCTGTCCGGTGCCGGTTTCACCGAGAAGGACCTGCGCTGCCCGACGGATCTGCCCGGCAACGAACTCGCCCGCGCCGAGGTGCTCGCCGCCGGACGCACGCCGCGGTCGATCTACATGAACTGCTCGGGCAAGCACGCGGCGATGCTCGCGGCGTGCGCGGCGAACGGCTGGGACACCGACGGCTACACCGACGCGGGGCACCCCCTGCAGCAACTGGTGACCGAGACCATCCTCGAGCTGACCGGCGACATCGAGGACACCGATCTCGGCATCGACGGTTGCGGCCTGCCGATCGTGCCCGTCCCCCTGTTCAACCTCGCCCGCGCCTACTCGCGGCTCGCGACGGCGGAGACCGGCACGCCCGAGCGCGCGGTGGCCGACGCGGTGCGCGAGCATCCGTTCCTGATCTCCGGCACCGGCAAGGACGACCTGAAGCTCATGCGCGCGGTGGGCGGCCTGCTGTGCAAGGCGGGCGCCGACGGGATCCACGCCGGTGCGCTGCCGGACGGCACATCCTTCGCCTTCAAGATCGACGACGGGCACGAGCGGGCACGCCTCCCGCTCACCGCGGCCCTGCTCCACCGCCTCGGAGCGGGTGCCGCCGCGAACGCCACGACCTTCGATTCCGAACGGCTGGCGGTGCTCTCGTCGGCGCCGGTCTTCGGCGGTGGCGTGCGAGTCGGCACCGTCCGGGCCGTCCCGGGGGTGTTCTGAAGGGCATCTTTATCACATTTCAACAGCATTCATGCAGGTCGGGTCGTTATGAGGCGTAACGGACACCGGCCCAGCCGGGTGTGTGGAGGCGCAACCGAAGTTTCCACGCTAAAGTGGGCGTCAGGAAAATACTCAACACACCGGGGCCGCCACTTTTCCCCAGGCCGCCCCGTCAAAGCGCGAGGGGGTTGGCCATGGGCCGCGGCCGGGCTAAGGCAAAGCAGACCAAGGTTGCACGGCAACTCAAGTACAGCTCGCCGTCCACCGACTTCGAGAGCCTCCAGCGAGAGCTGTCTGGCGGAGCAACCAACTCGCAGCGGGACGAAGTCTTCGCCGAGCAACGTTCCGGTTGGGACGACGACTACGACGACGACTGGCGTCGCTGACCTGAATCACTCTCCGACGGAGGGGGAGGCCGATCGTTCGGCTCCCCCTCCGTCGGTGATGTGGTCGGCGTTCGACGCGAGGCCGGACGGCGCTCGTCACCGTCCGCAGCCTTCGAGTCTGTGACTTCCGAGTTCACAACACGGCAGTGAGCCGAAAGGCCGGTCCCCCAGTCTTCCTGGGGGAACCGGCCTTTCGTCGTGTTCGCGTCGGGCGACGCGCGCCCGTCAGAAGCGCGGGTGGTCTCCGAGCAGCACCGCGCGCTCGTCGGCGCCGTCCTGTGCCTTGCGGACCGTGCCGAGCGTCCAGCAGTCGATGTGCCGGGCGGTGAGCACCGCCAGAGCGCGGTCGACGTCCTCGGGGGCCACGATGGCCACCATGCCGACGCCCATGTTGAAGGTCTTCTCCATCTCGACCCGCTCGACCCGTCCGCGCTGCGCGATGAGGCCGAAGACCGGAGCCGGACTCCAGGTGGTGCGGTCGAGCTCGGCGACGAGCCCCTTGGGCATCACGCGCGCGAGGTTCGCGGCGAGGCCGCCACCGGTGACGTGGCAGAAGGTACGCACCTCGGTCTCGGCGGCGAGCGCGAGGCAGTCCTTGGCGTAGATGCGGGTGGGCTCGAGCAGCTCCTCGCCGAGGGTGCGACCGAACTCGTCGACGTGCGCCGTCAGGCTCATCTTGCCGATGTCGAGCAGCACCTTGCGGGCGAGCGAGTAGCCGTTCGAGTGCAGTCCCGAGGCGCCCATCGCGATGACGACGTCGCCGGGGCGCACGCGGTCGGGTCCGAGCAGCTTCTCGGCCTCGACGACACCCACGCCGGTCGCGGACAGGTCGTAGTCGTCGGCGGCCATGACGCCCGGGTGCTCGGCGGTCTCGCCACCGAGCAGCGCGCAACCGGCCTGGACGCAGCCCTCGGCGATGCCGGCGACGATCTCCGCGACCCGCTCGGGCACGACGCGGCCGACGGCGATGTAGTCCTGCAGGAAGAGCGGCTCGGCGCCGCAGACCACGAGGTCGTCGACGACCATGGCGACGAGGTCGAGACCGACCGTGTCGTGCTTGTCGAGCGCCTGTGCCACCGCGAGCTTGGTGCCGACACCGTCGGTGGACGCCGCGAGCAGCGGCTCCTTGTATCCGTCCTTGAGCGCGAACAGACCGGCGAACCCACCCAGGCCGCCCATGACCTCCGGGCGGGTGGCCCTCTTCGCATGCGGGGCGAACAGTTCGACGGCTCGGTCACCGGCCTCGATGTCCACGCCCGCCGCGGCGTAGGAAGCTCCGGGGGTTGCGTCCTCGGTCATGAGTTGTCGGCTCCAGCCTCGAGTTGTGTCTTGTCGTGAAAAATCTGGCTACATGCGGGCAGGCACACCTGCGTCCGGGCATGCGAAACGCACGCCGAACCGTGCCGACCGCGGCACTTACGGTACCCGACCAGCTTCTACGGCCGACTGAGAACGTCCGCGTTGTCGTTGTCCAACACGGTCGGGGTGGCCGAATCGGTGTCGACGACGCCGGCGAGGACGTCCTTGCCCGCCTGATGTTCGCTGGGGAGAGCGATCGGGTAGTGGCCGTCGAAACATGCAGCGCACAAACGGGATGCGGGCTGCTCGGTGGCGCCGATCATGCCGTCGATCGAGATGTAGCCGAGCGAGTCGGCGCCGATCGACCGGCGCACCATCTCGACCATCTCGTCGTAGTCGTGCCCCTCTTCGACGGTGTCGCGGGTGCCCGCACCGTTGGCGATCAACTCGGCCGGCGAGGCGAAGTCGATGCCGTAGAAGCAGGGCCACTTGACCGGCGGCGAGGCGATGCGCACGTGGATCTCGAGGGCACCGGCCTCGCGCAGCATGCGGATCAGGGCGCGCTGGGTGTTGCCGCGCACGATCGAGTCGTCGACGACGACGAGGCGCTTGCCGCGGATCACCTCGCGCAGGGGGTTGAGCTTGAGCCGGATACCGAGCTGGCGGATCGTCTGGCTCGGCTGGATGAAGGTACGGCCGACATAGGCGTTCTTCATCAGGCCCTGGCCGTACGGGATCCCCGAGCCTTGCGCGTAGCCGACGGCGGCCGGGGTGCCCGACTCGGGCACCGGGATGACCAGATCGCCGTCGATCGGGTGTTCCTTCGCGAGCCGGCGGCCGATCTCCACGCGGGTCGCGTGGACGGAGCGACCGGCGATGGTCGAGTCGGGGCGCGCGAGGTAGACGTACTCGAAGACGCAGCCCTTGGGTTCGGGGTTCGCGAAGCGCGACGAGCGGACACCGTCCGCGTCGATCGCGAGCAGTTCACCGGGCTCGATGTCGCGGACGAAGGAGGCACCGACGATGTCGAGGGCGGCGGTCTCGCTGGCGACGACCCAGCCGCGATCGAGGCGTCCGAGGCACAGCGGGCGGATGCCCCAGGGGTCGCGGGCCGCGTAGAGGGTGTGCTCGTCCATGAAGGTCAGGCAGAACGCGCCGCGCAGCTGCGGGAGCAGCTTCATCGCGGCCTCTTCGATCGTGCTGTCCTTCGCGCCGTGGGCGAGCAGCGCACCGACGGTGTCGGAGTCGGAGTTCGCCGCACCGGGCCGTGTGGGATCGAGCACGCCGAGACGGCGTCCGCGTTCGGCGAGTTCGGCGGTGTTGACGAGGTTGCCGTTGTGGCCGAGCGCGACGCCCGAGCCGGCGGCGGTGGTGCGGAAGATCGGCTGCGCGTTCTCCCAGGTCGTGGACCCGGTGGTGGAGTAACGGCAGTGGCCGATGGCGATGTGGCCGGTCATCGCGGCGAGCGTCTGCTCGTCGAAGACCTGGCTGACGAGACCGAGATCCTTGAACACGAGCACCTGTGAACCGTCGGCCACGGCGATGCCCGCAGCTTCCTGTCCGCGGTGCTGCAGCGCATAGAGACCGTAATAAGTGAGCTTCGACACGTCCTCGCCCGGAGCCCACACTCCGAACACTCCGCACTCTTCGCGGGGTTCGTTCTCGGGTTCGGTGGAGGCGAGAAGATTACGTGTGTGGACCGACAGATCGGCACTGGTCACGGACGTGCTCCCTGAGGCTGGACAAGCGGGGCTCCCCCCATTCTACGGGCAGCGCGGGGTGCTCCCTCCCGGACGCCGGGTGTGAACCCCGGCGAACGTCAGAGTCGGGCGATCGGGAGCAGCCGTCCGATCTCCGCTGCGCGCCCACCCGACGCCTCCACCGCACCCGAGTCCACGGCCCCGTCGAAATCGATGCTGCCGACCACCAGACGCAACCATGTCCGCGGATCGGTCTCGACGACGTTCGGCGGTGTCCCCCGTGTGTGACGTGGGCCTTCGATGCACTGGACGGCCACGAACGGCGGCACCCGCACCTCCACACTCGACCCCGGGGCGATCTGTTCGAGGGTGCGGGCACTGAGCCGCACAGCGGCGGCGAGATCGGGGCGCGGCGGCTTCTCGTCGCTCTCCCCCGTCACCCACGGACCCACCCGTTCGAGAGCTGCGCGTAGTTCGGCGGGGTCGACGGGTCTCCGAGGTGCCATGGCAGCACAGCCTAATGAGGTGGACTCGTCGCGATGCCCACCGCGACGGCACCGCCGGCGTTGATCGCCAGGTGCAGGAGCATCGGCGCAACGACACTGCCGCTCCGTCGCCGCAATTCGTCGAACACCACCCCGCTCAGGGCGGTGAGCACGACCGTTCCGGGCACCGAGTCCCCGGCGTGCCGGGCGGGGGCGACGTGCCAGAGCCCGAAGGCGACCGAGGTCAGCACCCGGTGCCACCACCGCGAGGCGCGGCTCGGATGCCACCGCCGCGAAGCGCGGCGAGCCAGGGCGTACAGCACCGATCGGAACATCAGTTCCTCGGCCAGGACCGTGCCGAAGGGGATGTGCACGAAGACCCACTCGGTGTGGTCGGCGCGTCGCGCTCCGGCGGCCATCCGCCGCCGCACGGGCGGGACGGCGAGCATCACCGTGTAGGCCGCGACCGGCAGCACCGCCGAGGTGGTCCCCCACCGCAGGCCCTTCCCTGCCTTGCGCCAGCCGAGCTCGGTTGCGGAGACGCCGACCGCGCGGGTCGCCGCGGCGAGCACGACACCGAATCCGGCGTTCGCGGCAGCCGTGCCGCGCGGACCGAGATCCATCGCCGGGAGGACGAGGTTGTTCCACGCGACCAGCGCGGCGGCGCATCCCGCAGCGGTACAGCTCACGGCGGTGCCACTCACAGCGGCAACTCGCGATGTCACTTCTCGGGCCCGTCGTCCTCGGCGAACGCCTCGAGGGCGATGCGCACCCGCTCGGTGTCGGTCTCGGTCCAATCCTCGGGCTGGGTGATCTCGATCCATCCCTCGAGCACCGCCGACCCGTAGTTGTGGCCGTGCCCGTCGGGCACGCCGGCCGCGTTGGTGAGGTCGGCGGAGACCTGCCAGAAGGTGACGAAGGGGAACCACCGCATCTGCGGCAACCGGTCGTGTCCGGGCGGCTCCGACAGCCAGTCGGGGCGGGAGAACAACAGATCCGGCGACCACCAGACGACGGGATCCGAGGCGTGCTGGATGTAGAGCACGCGCGGCGACAGCCACGGCGTGTCGGGCTCGTGGATCGCCTCCCGGCTGTCGGCGAAGCGTACGACGAGACCGTCCGCGTACACCGGCTGCACTTCGGTCGTGCCGGGATCGCGGCGCTCGACGAGCTGCCGCCACAGACGGTTGGAGTTGGGCGGGCCCACCCACAGCACCCCGTCCATCTGGGCGCGGATCTCGGCGAGACTGTCGAAGGCGCCCTCCCCCGACTGCGTGCCGAGGCTCTCGCCGTAGAGGAACAGATCGGGGCGGTCGCCCTCGGGCAGCTGCGACCAGCGTTCGTGCACCCGCTCGATCAGCATCTTGCCTGCGGCAGCGGCCTTCTCGCGGTCGGCGAGGAAGGAGATCCAACTCGGGAGGTAGGAGTACTGCCAGGCCACCATCGCCAGGTCGCCGTTGTGGACGAGCTCCATCGCGCGGGCCGCGGTGGGATTGACCCAGCCGGTGCCGGTAGTGGGGATCAGGACGAGCGTCGAGCGGTCGAAGGCACCGGTCCGTTCGAGTTCTGCGAGGACGAGGTCGATGCGTTCTTCCGGGGTGGGTGCGGTGTCGAGACCGACGTACACCCGGATCGGTTCCGGTGCGGGACTGCCGTTGACGGCGGTCAGTTCCTCGGCGTCGAGTCCTCGCGAGACGAAGTTGCGACCCTCGAATCCGAGCGTCTCCCACGGCGCGAGGGATTCGGGGCTACCGGACTTGGCGGGATCGATGGGTTGGATCGCGCCGGGACGGGTGGTGTCGTCCTGCAGGCCGAACGCCTGGTTGACGATGGCGTAGGTGCCGCGGATGAGCACGCCGTCGATGAGCATGAAGGTGGCGAGGACCACGACGAGAACGCCCAGCGTGCGGGCGAGACCGAGCGGCATCCGGGTGCGGCGCATGAGCAGCATCGACACCCAGCGGACGATGTCGCGCAGCCCGCGCCACAGCGCGATGAGGGCGGCCGCGACCGCGACGCTCAGCACGATGGTGCGTAGATATCCCGAGGTCGTGGTGCCCTCGACACCCATGAGGGCTGCGAGCTGGCGTTGCTCGCCGGCGGAGAGCACGAGCGCGACGAGCGACGCGAGAACGGCCGCGACCGGAACCGCGACCTTGATGGCACGCAGGACCGGGAGCGGCGGCGGCCACCACCTCCGCCCGGGGAGCAGGAAGCGTGCCACGACCCAGCCCACGATGCATCCGACGCCGTACCCGATCGCGGCGTTGATGCCGCCGATCAGGCCCTGGAAGAGCCAGTCGCGCGGGAGCAGCGACGGCGTCAGCGACCAGCAGAAGAAGAGCGCGGCGAAGGCGACGCCCGTGAAGTCCAGGCTGAGCCACCCCCACACCCGTGCGGTGAGGGGGTGGCGCTCACCGAAGTCGGTGACCGCAGCGATGATCCGGCCCTGCCGGGCCTCGAACGCCGCCAGCCGATCGACCTGGGTGGCCGGCACGGTTACCCGAACAGGGCAGGCAGGGTCCCTTCCCACACCTCGCGCAGCTCGGTCATGGGGATCGAGAACAGGCCCTGGACCTCGACGGAGTCGGATCCCTCGTCGACGACACCGATGCGCACCCACGGCATGTTGCGTGCGGTGCACATACCGGTGAAGCGCGACTCCTCGGTGCGCGGTACGGCCACGAGCACGCGGCCGGCCGACTCGGAGAACAGCGTCACGAACGGATCGGCGCCCTCGGGGATCAGCACGCGGCAGCCGGTCTCACCCGCGAGCGCGGCCTCGACGACGGCCTGCGCGAGGCCACCCTCGGACAGGTCGTGCGCGGCGGAGATCAGGCCGTCGCGCGAACCGGCGGTGAGGATCTCCGACAGCAGCCGCTCACGGTCGAGATCGACCTTCGGCGGGACACCACCGAGATGGTCGTGCTCGACCTGCGCCCAGATGGAGCCGTCGAACTCGTCGCGGGTCTCACCGAGCAGGATCAGCGTCTCGCCCGGCTCGAGGCCGATGCCGGTGGGGATGCGGCGGTGCACGTCGTCGATCACACCGAGCACGGCGACGACCGGGGTCGGCAGGATCGCGGTGGCGCCGGTCTGGTTGTAGAAGCTGACGTTGCCGCCGGTGACGGGGATGCCGAGCTTCGCGCAGCCGTCCGCGAGGCCGCGCACGGCCTGCTGGAACTGCCACATCACGCCCGGATCCTCGGGCGAACCGAAGTTCAGGCAGTTCGAGACGGCCTTCGGCGTCGAGCCGGTGACGGCGACGTTGCGGTAGGCCTCGGCGAGGGCGAGCTGGGCGCCCGCGTACGGATCGAGCTGCGTGTAGCGGCCCGAGGCGTCGGTCGCGAGCGCGATGCCGCGGCCGGTCTCCTCGTCGATGCGGACCACACCGGCGTCGGCGTTCTCGGCGAGCACAGTGTTGCCGCGCACGTAGCGGTCGTACTGCTCGGTGATCCACTTGCGGCTGCACAGCGCCGGCGACGCGAGCATCTTCAGCAGCGTCTCGCGCAGCTCGTCGGCGGTCTGCGGACGCTTCAGACCGGCGGTGGTGTTCGCGATCAGCGCGTCCTGCGAGGCCGGACGCTCGACGGGACGCTCGTAGACCGGGCCCTCGTGCGCGACCGTGCGCGGCGGCACGTCGACGACGGTCTCGCCGTGCCAGTCGATGACGAGGTGGTCGCCGTCGGTGACCTCACCGATGACGGTGGCCAGGACGTCCCACTTCTTGCAGACGTCCATGAAGGCGTCGACGTTGTCGGGCGTGACGACCGCGCACATGCGTTCCTGCGACTCCGAGGACAGCACCTCGGCCGGGGTCATGCCCTTCGCGCGCGTCGGGACACGCTCGAGGTTGATGTGCATGCCACCGTCGCCGGCGGCGGCGAGCTCGGACGTCGCGCAGGACAGACCGGCGCCGCCGAGGTCCTGGATGCCGACGACGAGCTTCTCGCGGTAGAGGTCGAGGCAGCACTCGATGAGCACCTTCTCGGTGAAGGGGTCGCCCACCTGCACGCTCGGAAGCTTCTTGGGGCGACCACCGGCGCTGTCGTCGAAGGTCTCGGAGGCGAGAACGGACACGCCGCCGATGCCGTCGAGACCGGTGCGGGCGCCGAACAGGATGACCTTGTTACCCGTGCCGGAAGCGTGGGCGAGGTGCAGGTCCTCCACGCGCATCGCACCCGCGCACAGCGCGTTCACGAGCGGGTTGCCCTGGTAGGAGGCGTCGAAGACGGTCTCGCCACCGACGTTGGGCAGACCCAGGGAGTTGCCGTAGCCGCCGACACCGCGCACGACACCGTCGACGACGCGACGGGTGTCGGGGTGATCGGCCGCGCCGAAGCGGAGCTGGTCCATCACGGCGATCGGGCGGGCGCCCATGGCCATGATGTCGCGGACGATGCCGCCCACGCCGGTCGCGGCGCCCTGGTACGGCTCGATGTACGACGGATGGTTGTGCGACTCGACCTTGAAGGTGACGGCCCAGCCGTCGCCGATGTCGACGACACCGGCGTTCTCACCGATGCCGGCGAGCATCGACTCGCGCATCTCGTCGGTGGTGGTCTCGCCGAAGTAGCGCAGGTGCACCTTCGACGACTTGTAGGAGCAGTGCTCGGACCACATCACCGAGTACATGGCGAGTTCGGCGTCGGTGGGGCGACGGCCCAGGATCTCCTTGATCCGGGTGTACTCGTCTTCCTTCAGACCCAGCTCCCGATAGGGCTGAGCGGCGTCGGGGGTTTCGGCGGCGTGGGAGACGGTATCCACGTGCGGTGACACTGGGCGTCGGGTCCCTTCACTCTGGGATCGAAAACGGCAGGCCGGGCGGGAACTGCCGCGGATCAGTCTATCGCTGCGCAGGCGCGACGGGGTTCACCGGTGCGGGCACGAGCTCCGACGGTGTGACGGCCACCTCGGTGCCCAGCGCATCGAGGGTGACGGTGCCCGAGTGCTCCCCGTCGAATCGGTACCACCCGTCGACGAGCGTGAAGGTCGCGATCACCGGCGGCCCGCCGAGATCGACGATCCAGTACTGCGGGACGCCGGCCTCCGCATATTCGGAGAACTTCGTGACCCGGTCGGTGCGGGCGGTGCCGTCGACGGTGACCTCCACGACCAGCTTCACCTCGGAGATCGGTGCCCGATCGGGGTCGGCGTCGACGAGGGAGCGTCCCACGACGATCACGTCGGGGCACCGCACCGTCAGCGGCTTCTCCGCGACCAGCACCTCGACGCCTCCGAGCGCGCACCATTCGTCGGGCAGCTTTTCGTCGAGGAGCAACGCCAAGGTCACCGCGGCGTGATCGTGCGCCGCCCCCGGCGCGGGCGCAGCGACGAGCACGCCCTCGCACACCTCCACGTGGTGCCCGTCGGATTCGGGCAGGGCCGCCCACTCGGCGAGGGACAGCAGATGATCGGGGTAGGACGGGACGTCCACTGCATTCCCCCGTTCTCTCCGACCGGACACGACCGTCTTCAGTGTGTCACCGGCGGGTGCTTCGGGGCGGGCGAACGCGGTCACGATGCCGGGGTCAGGAAAGCGGTCAGGGCCTGCGCATAGCTCGTCACGTCGTCCGCGCCCATGAACTCGCGCGCCGAGTGCATGGCGAGTTGTGGGGCGCCGACGTCGACGGTCGTGATGCCGGTCCTCGACGCGGTGATCGGGCCGATCGTCGAGCCGCACGGCAGGTCGGCGCGGTGCACGTACCGCTGCAGCGGGACTCCCGCCTGCTCGCAGGCCAGCGCGAAGGCTCCGGCGCCGGTCGCGTCGCTCGCGTACCGCAGGTTCTGGTTCACCTTCAGGACCGGTCCGCCGTTCACCGCGATGCGGTGAGCGGGTTCGTGCCGCTCGGGATAGTTGGGGTGCGTGGCGTGCGCCATGTCGCCCGACGCGACGATCGAGCCGGCGCGGGCGCGGAGGAACTCCTCGCGTCCGCCGCCCCGGAGCAGGACGATCCGTTCGAGGACGGTGTTGAGCAGTTCCGAGAAGGCGCCGCGGTCGGACATGCTGCCGACCTCCTCGTGGTCGAACAGGGCGAGGAGCGGCATCGGGCCACCGTGAGCTGCGACGTGCTCCGCGGCGTCGAGCAGGGCGTGCAGTCCGGCGTAGCAGGTGCCCTGGTTGTCGAGACGCGGAGCGCTGACCAGGTCGCGGCCCGGCCCGACGACCGCGCTCGGCGCAAGGTCGTGGGTCATCAGCTCCCAGCCGAGCACCGCGCCCGGGTCGATACCGTGCTGCTCGGCGACCCACGCGATGAACGAGCGCGGTTCGGTGCCGACCCCCCAGACGCCGTTCACGTGGCGCTGCGGGTCGAGCTGGACGCCCTTGCGGTCCTCGGACAGGTGGATGGCGAGCTGCGGGACCCGCAGGACCGGCGCGTCGACGCGGACGAGGACGTCCTCGGTCGTCTCCCCCGCGCGCACGGTGAAGCGCCCGGAGATCCCGAGGTCGCGGTCGAGCCACGAGTTGAGCCACGCACCGCCGTACGGTTCGAGCCCCACCATCCGCCAGCCCGCCGACGTGAGGTCGGGATGCTGCTTGACCCGCAGGTTGGGGCTGTCGGTGTGCCCACCGACGATGCGGAAGGGCGCGGCCGGATCGTCGGCGACACCCTCGGTGCTCCACGCGATCAGCGACCCGCCGCGCACCAGGAAGAAGCGTCCCGGTTCGGAGGGCCAGGCCTGCTGCTCGTGCAGTTCGGCGAAGCCCGCTTCGGTCAGCGCCGCGGCGACGGTGGCGCAGACGTGGAACGGCGACGGCGACAGGTCGACGAAATTACAGAGACCCCGAGCATCGGCACGCGTGGAAGACATGACTGCATCTTCGCATCACGGACAGTGGGAGTGCTGACCGAAAGAGTCGCCCTGCTCTCTCCGCGCCGAGCTCAGTGGCCCTCGGCGACGCAGAACAGGTTGCCCTGGGGGTCGGCGAGCGTCACCCAGCGGAAGTCGTCGCCCATGTTCTCGCGGTGGACCTCCTTCGCGCCGGCCTGCACGAAGCGCTCGACCTCGGCGTCGAGATCGGGAGCGGTGAGATCGAGGTGCACGCGGTTCTTGCCGGGTGTCGGATCGGACACCTTCTGGAAACCGAGCCGGATGCCCTGGGGCAGGGCGACGATGACGAACCAGCCGTCGTTCTCCTGCTCGATGCGGCCGCCCGTACGCTCGGCCCACCACGTCGCGAGCGGAGCCGGATCGGTGGTGTCGAAGGTGATCATCGCGATGGTCGCTGTCATGGCGCGACAGTACTGCCGGGGACCGACACGCAACGCCCGTCGACGGACGTGCCCGATTTGGGTAGTCCTACTCAGGACAGGCCGGCTCGGCTCCGGCAGACTGATCCGCGATGTCGCGCATGGGGGATGACGACGACATCGCGCCCGGGACTTGATCGGGGGGTCGAGCTCCGGGTTGTAGGGACGAGGGATTCCGCAGCCGATCGGGACGGTGGCGGGGTCCCTCGTTCCGTCTCTCCGGCTCCGTGCCTCCGTTCTCCGCGTGGTCTCAGCCCACTCGCTGCAGACAGAACAACCACTGCTCGGCGAGCACCGAGACGAGTTCACGGAAGTTCTCGTCGTGTCCCTGCACGAGCGCGAAGTGGAAGTTCCGGTCCGTCGACATCAGCATCGACGTCACGTGGAGGCGAGCGCGCCGCCGCGCATCCGGATCCGATTGGCGCCCGAGCAGATTCCGCATCCCCTCCGCGACCCGACGGAGCATCGCGAACCACTCGTCCGACACCAGCGCCTCGTGCGACAGCGCCTGTTCCATACTTGCGAACTCGGGGCGGTGCTCACGCCAGAACTCGGCGTGGTCCTCGAGCCACGCGACGACATCGTCGAGTGCGGGATCGACGATCGCGTCGAGTCGTGCGTACGCCTCGGCGATGGGATCCTCGAGCGCCGCCATGTGCGACTGCACGATCTCCGCCTTGGACCGGAAGTGCAGGTAGAAGGTTGCGCGGGAGACCCCGGCGGCCTTGGCGATGGCTTCGGCCGTCGTGGCCGTGTACCCGGCGTCGACGAAGAGCACCCGCGCTGCTTCGACGAGCGCGTCGCGGGTGGCCTGCTTCTGCTCGGCCCTGGTCAGCTTGGCCCGCACCCGTACCTCCTGCGTCTGGTCCGACGGGGAACCCTACCGTGGGCCGAGCACAGGGCAGGGTTCCCCTGCAGGTCAGGCGTCGAGCACGAGCTTCGGGCAGCCCTTCTCCGCTCGCGACACGCAGATCATCATCGTCTCGTTCGCCTCCTGCTCGGTGGCGGTGAGGATCGAGTCGCGATGGTCGGCACGACCGGCGACGATGCGCGTCTCACACGTTCCGCAGGTGCCCTCGAGGCACGACGAGAGCGCGCGGACACCGTGTTCCTCCGCGACCTCGAGGACGGTCCGGTCGGGCGGCACCGTCGCCGTGATACCCGAGACAGCGAACTCGACCTCGAACGCGACGTCGGGTTCGGTCCGGACGATCTGCTTGGCGGCGAATCGTTCGGTGACCAGCGATCCCACGGGCCAGTGCGTGCTCGCCGCCTCGATCGCCTGCAGCAGCGGCTCCGGACCACAGCAGTAGATCAGGGTGTCGTCGGCGGGTTCGGCGAGCAGACCCGCGAGGTCGAGCAGGCCGTACTCGTCCTGCGGACGCACGGTGACCTTGTCGCCGTACCGTTCGAGTTCACCGAGGAACGCCATGGACGCGCGGGTGCGGCCGCCGTACATCAACGACCACTGCGCGCCCTGCGCCTCGACCTGCTCGATCATCGGCAGGATCGGGGTGATGCCGATGCCGCCGGCGACGAAGACGTACCGCTTCGCGGGCCGCAGCGGGAAGTTGTTGCGCGGCAGTCCGACCGTGACGGTCGAACCCTCGTGCAGCCGGTCGTGGACGAAGGTCGATCCGCCGCGCGAGGCGGGCTCGCGCAGCACACCGATCCGCCACCGCGACGCGTCCTGCGGCGACGAGCACAGCGAATACTGACGCACCAGGGCGTCGTCGCCCTCGCCCAGCCGGACCTCGGCGTGCGCGCCGGGCTTCCACTGCGGCAGGGCCTGTCCGTCGGCGTGACCGAGGGTCAGCGAGACGACCCCGTCCGCTTCCTCGCGCCGTTCGAGGACGGTGAGCGAGAAGTGGCGTGCGACGGTCGTCTTCGCGCATTCGACGTCGGCGACGTCCCAGGTGACCGGCAGGGTCCGGCGCACCGGGAGCAGCGCGATCGGCAGGAAGTCCAGAGGCACCTCGGTGGCGGGCCGCAACGAGGGCAGCCGCTCGAACAGCACCTTCAGCGCGGTCGCACCCTGCACGCGGGCGAGTGCCTGCCCGAGGCAGGTGTGCCGGCCCTGGGTGAAGGCGAGGTGGTCCTCCGGATCGGGCCGGTGGATGTCGAACTCGAACGGGCGAGCGGTGCGGGCCGGGTCGGTGTTGGCACTGGCGAGCGCCATCCACACCATGTCGCCCTTCTCGATCTGCGCGCCGCCGAGTTCGATGTCCTGCTCGGCCTGCCGCGCCGCGAAGGTCGAGGACGGGCGGCGTCGCACGGTCTCCTCGAACACCCGCGACCACAGCTCCGGATCGGCGATCGCCTCGGCGAGCACCTCGGGGTTCTGCGCCAGGAACAGCACCGCGTTCGACACCGCCTGCGTCGTCGAGTCGACGCCGGCCATCGCGAATTCCGTGAGGTGCACGGCGATCTGGGCCGACGACAGCATCGGTTCGCCGTCCTTGCCGGTGACGATCGCCATGTCCGAGATGAGATCCGTGCCCGGGTTCTCACGTCGCTCGTCGATGATTCCGCGCAGCACGAGCGTGGCGTCGACGTAGCGCTGCCACACCTGGGTGCGCATCGGCTCGGCCATCGGTTCGGCGGCCGAGGCGAGGATCATGGCGAAGTCGTCGCGGAGCTGCCGCATCATGGCGTCGTGCTCGTAGCCGAGTCCCATGTGCGCCATGATCGTTCCGGTGGTGAGCTCGAGGGCGTATTCGGTGACCAGGTTGGCCGTGCCGTTCGCCTCGAACCGGTCGATGATGCGGTGCGCGCGGGCCTCGATCTCGGGCTGCAGGGCCTGCATGCGCGCCTTGGTGAAGCCGCGCTGCGCGACGAAGCGGTGGTCGGTGTGGCCCGGCGGGTCGGAACCGACGAGCATCTGGGTGATCAGGTTCGGCGGGACGATCGCGCGGAACTGTTCGGGCACGTCGATGGTGCCGGAGTTTCCACCGGAGGTGAACTTCTGCCAGTCGGCGAGCACGGTCTCGACATCGTCGCGGCGGGTGACGATCCACGCATTCAGGTGCGGGTAGAAGAAGACCGGCGTCTCGTCGCGGAACTTCGCGAAATGTGCTGCGGGATCGACGAAGTAGTCGTCACCGAGAGCGTCGAAGCCGTGTGCCACCGGGCAGCGTGGCGCCGGGGCTTCGGGGGTGAGGGTCATGACGGGCTCCCATCCCGGCCGCAGCCGGAACGTTGCAGGGTCGTGTGGTTCAGACGGCCGCGGCAGCAGCCATGGTGGACAGCTTCTGGAACCGGGCGACGTTGTCGCCCTCGTCCATGCAGCCGGCCGAGAGGAAGACGAAGGTCATGTCGAGTTCGGGGTCGACCCAGAACAGCGAGGAGCCGGCGCCGTAGTTGCCGAAGGTGCGGGGCGAGGTGAACGGCCCGAAGAAGGATGCGTGGGATCCGGTGCCGGACAGGGAGAATCCGAGTCCGAAGTTGCCGGGCGGGGTCTCCCATCCACGGGACGCGGCGATGCCCGCGTACAGGTCGTTGGACATCGTGCCGGTCTGCAGGGTGGTGGCCCGGTCCACGACGACCGGAGCGATGAGGTACTCACCGTCGACCTCGCCCTTGCGGCGGAACATCTCGGCGTAGGCGAAGATGTCGTCGACGGTGCTCACGGCACCGACCCAGGGGATCTCCGATTCCTCGCCGATGGCGTCGTTGAGGTCCTCGATGTCGGCGGGCGAGAGCCATCCGTTGTCGGGGACGTACGCCTTGAGCGGCACGGCGTCGGCGCGCCAGGCCTCGGGCAGACCGAAGGCGGTGCGGGTCATCCCGATCGGGTCGAAGATCAGATCCTTCGCCAGGTCGCGGAAGCGCTCGTATCCGTAGACGCGCCGGACCATCTCGCCCATGAGGGCGTGGTTGATCGAAGGCGCGTAGTTGAGGTTGGTGCCGGGTTCGTTGACCACGTCCACCGAGCACAGCGCCTCGATGACGTCGGCGAGCACACCGAAGCGGTCAGGACCGAGGCCGGGGTTCGGGGTGGCCGGCATGCCGGAGCGGTGGGTCAGCAGGTGGTGCAGGTTGATCCGGTCCTTGCGCACGGACCGGAAGACGTCGGTGCCGAAGAACTCGGGGATGATGTCGACGACGCGGGTCGACAGGGCCAACTTGCCCTCACCGAGGGCCCGGTAGGCGAGCGCGTTGGTGAACGACTTCGTCATCGACAGGATGCGGAAGACGTTGTCGTGCCGCATCGGGGTCTCGGTCGCGCGTTCGGCGTAGCCGATGGTCTCGTTCACGGCGATCTCGCCGTGGCGGGCGACGATGATGTTGACGCCGTCGTAATCCCCGCGATCGATGTCGCGGCGGATCTCGTCGGTCAGGCGGGTGAGGGCCTTGCGGTCCAGGGCGCGGGTGGCGAGGGCGGTCATCTTCGACGGTCCTGTTCTCAAAAGTTCTGGTGGGCGGGTACGGCTGTCACATGACGAGGCCGCCGGACGGCGAGAACGTCTGCCCGGTGTAGTAGGCGCCTTCCTCACCGGCGAGGAACAGCACGGTCCGCGCGACCTCCTCGGGGGTGGCGGGCCGTTTGATCGGCTGCAGGGATACGAGGAACTCGTTGAACTCGGGGTCGGTCTGCCGGAACAGCGGGGTGTCGACGGCCCCGGGGGCGAGTGCGTTGACGCGGATGCCGAAGGGCGCGAGTTCGGTCGCGGTCTCACGGGTGAGGCCGAGGACACCGGCCTTCGAGGCCGGGTAGTAGGCCGGCATCGCGACGGACATCAGCGCGGCGGCGGACGAGAAGTTGACGATCGCTCCCCCTCCGGCCTTCTTCATCAGCGGCACGGCGGCGCGGGTGGTGTAGAACGGCCCGTACAGGTTGATCTTGAGGACGCGGTCGAAGTCCTCGTCGGTGACCGACTCGATGAACTCGGGGTGGTGCGGCCGGCCCTCCTTGGCCGCGGTGAAGCCCTTGTAGTTCTCCTCGTTGAGCGCTTCGGCGGCGGCGCGGTTGGGCGTGTTGACCCCCGCGGCGTTCACGAGCACGTCGAGACGGCCCTGCTCGTCGGCGACCTTCGCGAAGGCGGCACGCACGGCATCGGGATCGGCGATGTCGAGGGGAACCGGGCGGGCTCCGGGCAGCGCTGCGAAGTCGCGCTCGAGATTCTCGGCGGAGATGTCCGCCCCGTAGACGACGGCGCCCTGTTCGGCGAACGCCGCAGCGGTGGCCAGACCCATGCCCGACGCGGCACCGGTGACGAAGACGACCTTGTCCTGGAACTGCATTCGATACTCCTCGACGCTCGCGGGCCCATGTGCGACTGCCCGACGGGTCGAAAGCATGGCATTTCGGTAGACGCATGTCTAGCGAAAGTTGTTCCGGATTTCGTAATTCCAGTTCGAGGTCGGTATTTTGCATATGAAATACCTGTAATACACCTGTGAGGCATCAGGTTCGGAGGATTGTCGAACCCCTGGAACGAGCGAAGCCCCCACCGACCCGGGGAGGGTCGATGGGGGCTTCGCCGGAAAATTCCGGTCAGGCGGTCACGCGTTGACGACCGCGTCCAGCACGCTGTAGAACATGCCGAGTCCGTCGTCGCTGGGGCCGGTGAGCGCCTCGGTGGCGTGCTCGGGATGCGGCATGAGACCGACGACCCGGCCGTTCGCCGACGAGATGCCGGCGATGCCGCGCTGCGAACCGTTCGGGTTGTCGCCCGCGAAACGGAACACCACGCGACCTTCACCCTCGAGCTCGTCGAGCACCTTCTCCGATGCCTGGTAACGGCCCTCACCCGACTTGAGCGGGATGAGGATCTCGGCGCCGGCCTCGTAGCGTGAGGTCCACGCGGTGGTGTTCGACTCGACCTTCAGCCACTCGTCGCGGCAGACGAAGTGCAGACCGGCGTTGCGGGTGAGCGCGCCGGGCAGCAGACCCGCCTCGCACAGCACCTGGAAGCCGTTGCAGATGCCGAGGACGGGCATGCCCTTCTGCGCGGCCTCGACAACCTTGCCCATCACCGGCGCGAACCGGGCGATGGCACCGCAACGCAGGTAGTCGCCGTAGGAGAAGCCGCCGGGCACGATCACCGCGTCGACTCCCTTGAGATCGGCGTCCCCGTGCCACAGGCTCACGGCCTCACCACCGGCGAGCTTCACCGCCCGGGAGGCGTCGATGTCGTCGAGCGTGCCCGGGAAGGTGATGACTCCGATGCGTGCGCTCATGCGTCACCGTCGATCCGCCGGATGGCCCAGTCCTCGATCACCGTGTTGGCGAGCAACGACTCGGCGATCTTCTCGAGCTCTTCGTCGCCGACGCTGCCGTCGACCTCGAGTTCGAAACGCTTGCCCTGACGGACGTCGGTCACGCCCGCGAAGCCCAGCCGCGACAGCGCCCCGGTGATGGCCTGACCCTGGGGGTCGAGAATCTCGGCTTTGGGCATGACTTCGACGACGACACGCGCCACGTGCTGCTCCTCGGTAGTAGTGCTGGCGCCCGGGGACGGACACCGGACATCCAGCAGTTTACCGGCCGTGGCCACCGGGACGGGCATCGGCCGAGGTCCCGCTCGTGCGAGACCCGTCACCCCCGTTCAACGCCGCTCGGCAGCAACGAGTTCGCGCACGCGGGGCGCGACCTCACCGGCGAAACGTTCGAGGTCGGACCGCTCGTCGCTGCCGAGGACGAAGGTGCTGGTCCCGTGCCGCAAGGTCAGCTCGGCGAACTGTTCGGCCCACACCTCGGGCGGCCCGTGCAGGAACGACCCGTCCGCGGTGTCCGCGAAGGTGCCGGAGATGTTGTAGAGCCGACGGATCGCGGCGGGATCACGTCCGGCACGGTGAGCGCCCTCGTCGACGAGGGCGCTCATCTCCCCCAGCTTCTCGGCCCCGGCGGCGAACGAGCTCGGCAGCCATCCGTCGGCGGAGCGGCCGGTGACGTCGAGCATCCGCCTGCCGTAGGCGCCGAGCCAGATGCCGAGAGCGTGCGCGGGGAACGGGCCCCGCTTCGCGCCGGTCAACCGGTAGTACGTGCCGTCGACCCGGGCCGCGCCCTTCTCGTCCGACCACAGGGCGCGAATCACTTCGATCGCCTCGATCAGCGCATCGACCGCTTCGCCGGGGCTGCGGTGCGGTCCGCCGTTCGCGGCGACGGCGTCCCAGAAGGCCCCCGATCCGAGACCCAATTCGACGCGACCCCCACTGAGCCGGTCCAGCGAGGCCGCACTCCGCGCAAGGATCACCGGCCCGCGCAGGGGCAGGTTCGCGACATTCGGCGCGACCGTCACGGTCGTGGTGCGCGCAGCGATCCACCCGAGCAACGTCCAGGTGTCGAGGAATCGCGGCTGGTAGGGATGGTCCTGGATCGTCACCAGGTCGAGTCCGGCGCGCTCCGACACCACGGCGAGGTCGACGACGCCCGCCGGGTCGGCGGCGGAGGGCGTGAGGAAACTGCCGAAGCAGAGTTCCTGTCCGTAGTCGGTCATCGGGCTCCTTCCGACGGCATACTCGACGGCATGCAACTGACCCATTTCGGCCATTCCTGCATCCTCGTCGAACACCTCGGCGCGAAGCTCCTTTTCGACCCCGGAAATTTCTCCCACGGGTTCGAGGGCATCACCGGACTCGACGCGATCCTCGTGACCCACCAGCATCCCGACCACGCCGACACCACCCGGCTGCCCGCGCTCCTCGAGGCCAATCCCGGAGCGCAGCTGTTCTCCGACCCGCAGTCGGCGAACCTGCTCGACGGTGACTGGACCGCGGTGCGTCCCGGCGACTCCTTCTCGGTGGGTTCGCTGACCGTGCGCGGCACCGGCGGACGGCACGCGGTGATCCACCCCGACATGCCCGTCATCGACAACACGGCCTTCCTCGTCGGCGACGACGAGAATCCGTCGCGGCTGCTGCACCCCGGCGACTCGCTGTACATCCCGCACGAGCGCGTCGACGTGCTGGCCCTGCCGTCGACCGCGCCGTGGCTCAAGATCTGGGAGGCGATCGACTACCTGCGCGCGGTGAATCCGCGGGTCGCCGTGCCGATCCACCAGGGCATCGTCAACGACAACGGTCGCGGCATCTTCTACGGCCGGTACAGCGAGATGGCGCCGGAGGGCACCGAGTTCCGCGTGCTGCCGCACGAGGACGGAGTCGAGGTCTGACGCTTCGGAGCGCGAAACGGTCGTCTGCGCGGGATGTTTCGCGCTCCTACGACCGTTTCGCGCTCTGCTGTCTCGGTCGACGCCGACGGGAGGTTCAGCGGGCGGCGGCTCGACCTGCCGCCCGGCCCGAGAAGATGCACCCGCCGAGGAAGGTGCCCTCGAGCGACCGGTAGCCGTGGACGCCGCCACCACCGAAGCCGGCGACCTCACCGGCCGCGAAGAGGCCGTCGAAGACCGACCCGTCCGACCGCAGGACGCGCGAGGACAGGTCGGTCTCGAGTCCGCCGAGCGTCTTACGGGTGAGCAGGTGCAGCTTGACCGCGATGAGCGGGCCGGCCTTGGGGTCGAGGATCCGGTGCGGCGCGGCGATGCGGACGACGCGATCGGGTGCGTAGGCGCGCGCCGAGCGAACCGCCGCGACCTGCAGGTCCTTGGTGTACTTGTTGTCCATCTCGCGGTCGCGGGCCTCGACCACCGAACGCACCTGCTCGTAGTCGAGCGGCGCCTCGGGGGTGAGTTCGTTCATGCCCGCGACGAGATCGGCGAGCGTGTCGCGGACGACGAAGTCGACACCGCGCTCCTTGAAGGCCTCGACCGGTCCGGGTGCACCCGACCTGACCCGCTGCAGCAGCAGGCGGAGGCTGCGCCCGGTGAGGTCGGGATTCTGCTCGGAGCCGGAGAGCCCGAATTCCTTCTCGATGATCTTCTGGTCGAGCACGAACCAGGTGTGGTCGTAACCCGTGCTCACGATGTACTCGAGGGTGCCGAGCGTGTCGAAGCCGGGGAACAACGGCACCGGCAACCGATTGCCGGTGGCGTCGAGCCACAGCGAGGACGGGCCGGGCAGAATGCGGATGCCGTGATCGGGCCACACCGGGTCGTAGTTGGTGATGCCCTCGGTGTAGTGCCACATGCGGTCGCGGTTGACGATGTTCCCGCCGGCCTTCTCGGTGATCTCGAGCATCCGGCCGTCGACGTGGGCGGGCACACCGCTGAGCATGTGCTTCGGCGGCTCCCCCATCCGCTTCGGCCAGTTCTTCTTCACGAGGTCGTAGTTGCCGCCGATACCGCCGGAGGTAACGATGACGGCTCCGGCGGAGAACTCGAAGTCCCCGACGACGGCGCGGGAGGACGCCACGCCACGCGGCGCGTCGGTGGGTTCGAGGATCGCCCCGCGCACACCGGTGGCGGCGCCGTCGGTGACGACGAGTTCGTCGACCCGGTGGCGGTGCTTCAGCGTGACGAGTCCGCGTTCGACGCCTTCGCGGAGCTTGCGCTCGAAGATCTCGACGAGGCCCGGACCGGTGCCCCAGGTGATGTGGAATCGCGGGACCGAGTTGCCGTGCCCTGCAGCGTCGTACCCGCCACGTTCGGCCCAGTTGACCATCGGGAAGATCTTCAGGCCGCGCTGCTTCAGCCAGGCGTGTTTCTCCCCCGCGGCGAACTCGACATAGGCCTGCGCCCAGCGTCGCGGCCAGCGGTCCTCGATCTCGCGGTCGAAGCCGGCGGTGCCCATCCAGTCCTGCAGGGCGAGCTCGTAGGAGTCCTTGATACCGAGTCGTCTCTGTTCGGGGCTGTCGACGAAGAACAACCCACCGAACGACCAGAAGGCCTGCCCACCAATGTTGTTCGAGTTCTCCTGATCGACCAGCAGAACCTTACGACCGGCGTCGATCAGTTCACCGACCGCCACGAGCCCCGCGAGTCCCGCCCCCACCACGATCACGTCAGCGTCCATGGCCGCCAACATTACCGAGCGGAAGCCGCGACCGGGAGCACCCGGGAGGCCGGCGGGATCATGCCGCGGTGGTACCTGCGGGGCGCCGCTGCCAACTGTAGACGGCCGGCTCTGCACCGTGGTGCAGAGCGATGTCCACGGCGTCGAGGATCGCCTGCCGAGGTCCGGACTCGGCGAGCCGGGGAGCCGCGATCGCCAGCCGGAGCACTTCACCCCGCCGCGCGACCCGCGACGCTCCGATCACCATCGCCCGGCACCACCACGGCTCCGACTTCGCACCGTCACCGATGCCGTACACCCGCGTTCTCGTCACGGTGCCCGCCGCGAGATCGCGGATTCCGGCGACGTCCGCCATCATCCGGAAACCGACCTGCGGAAGTGCAGCCACAGCTCCGGGCGAGGCGACCCACCGCGGAGGCGCGAACAGTCGCGTGCGGAGTCCTGTCTCCTCGAGCACGCGGTCAGCCGCGAGCAGGCGCAGCCGAGCCTCGTGTTCGGGCAACATGGCGAACTCGGCGCGACGACGCTTCGTCGCAGCCTGGTCGTAGCCGTGCAGCACGATCGCGTCGCCGCCCTCGCGTCGTTCGAGCAGCCATTCCTGCGTCGCCGGATCGCGCACGAGACGGTAGTGGTCCTTCAGGCGGGGAGCGACGAGCAGCGACAACGGCACACCACGCGCATCCATCTCGCGCGCGAAGTCGTTCACGACATCACGCGTGACGTCCCGGATCCCCGACACCGACACGATCATCCGTCCGCTCATGACCCCGAGCCTGCCCCGCGCGGGTTAACAGCACCCTGCCCACCAGAGGAAGTCTCGGTGAAACCCGGCCGGACCAGCTCGCATCCCGCTCATCGAGATTGTGTCGGCGACCACATCGAGGCGGGCATACCGTCCGGGCGTGACAGTCCCGAACCAGACCTATACGCGCCTTCTCTCCCCCGGCACCATCGGGCCGATCACCCTGGACAACCGCGTAGTGATGCCCGCCATGGACATGAACCTCTGCGAGGACGGGGAGATCGAGCAGGGCGACATCGATCATTTCGTCGCCCGCGCGGCCGGAGGCACCGGGCTGATCATCACCGGATGCTGCGCGGTCGCCTATCCGGCGGGATGCGCCAGCACGAAGGAACCCGGCCTGTCCGAGGACCGGTTCGTCCCCGGTCTCCGTGCGCTGGCCGACGCCGTCCACGAGGCCGGCAGCAAGCTGTGCGTGCAGATGGTGCATCACGGCAAGGTCGCTCGTATCGACACCCTGCAGGGCCGTCCGCAACTGGTACCGAGCATCCCGAAGCCGCCGAGCGACATGAGCGCGATGGCGGACTGCACCCCCGAGGAGCTGCAGCGCATGGCTGCGATCCAGGGCGGCAAACAGGCCACCTACAACGAAGCCACCGAAACCGACATCCAGTGGCTGATCCGCATGTTCGCCGAGGCAGCGGGCCGGGTCGCTGCCGCCGGAGCGGACGCCGTCGAGATCCACGCCGCCCACAACTACGTGCTCGGCGCCTTCCTCAGCCGCTACACGAACCGGCGCACCGACGAGTACGGCGGGTCGCTGGAGAACCGGGCCCGGCTGACCTGCGAGGTGATCCGCGCGGTCAAGGACCGGGTCGGCGACCGCCTCGCCGTCATCGTGCGCCTGGCAGGGCAGGAATACGGCGAAACGGACGGCCTGACCGTCGAGGAATCCGCCGCTGCCGCAGTGCTGTTCGAGCAGGCCGGCGCCGACGCCCTCCACGTCACGGGCACCGCGCTCAACGCGTTCGCGAATTTCACCGACGGCCCGTTGCCGGACAAGGTCGGCTTCTACACCTCCGACGCCGCGGTCATCAAGCGCGCGGTGTCCATCCCCGTCATCACCGTCGGCCGCATGCTGCCGGAAGTCGGCGAGCGGATGATCGCCGAGGGCGTCACGGACTTCGTCGCGATGGGCCGTCAGTTGCTGGCCGATCCCGCGCTCGTCGCCAAGCTGAAAGAGGGGCGCAGCGAACAGATCCGCCCGTGCATCAACTGCTACGTATGCGTGCAGGAGAACTTCTGGGACGCCACGCCCATCTGCGCGGTCAACCCGGCTCTGGGCAACGAGACGCTCGTGCCGTTCGTCCGCACTGCGGCGCCGAAGCACGTCGTCGTGGTCGGTGCCGGTCCGGGCGGGCTCGAGACTGCGCGGGTCGCCACCGAGCGCGGGCACCGCGTCACCGTCGTGGACAAGAGCGACCGGATCGGCGGGACTCTGTGGTTCTCGACCCTCACCACCCCCGACAACGAACGGTTGCTGAAGTGGCTCACAGCCGAGGTCACCCGCCTCGGCATCGATGTGCGACTCGGCACCGAGGCCACCGCCGCATCGATCCGTGCCCTGGATCCGGACGTCGTGGTCGTCGCGACGGGCGCGGTGCGGGAGCGTCCCACCGTGCCGGGCGGGGACCTGCCGCACGTGCACACCGGCGACAGTATGCGTGCGCTCATGACGGGCGCGGGCGACGTCTCCGGCCAGTCGCCTGTGCTGCGGGTGATGGGCCGGTTGGGCAAGCTCGCGGGTATCACCACGAGCCCTCGGAGGATCCGCGATCTGAGCCGACGGTTCCTGCGTTTCCTGCCGATGGCGAGGGACGTCGTCGTGATCGGCGGGTCGCTCGTCGGCCTCGAACTGGCCGAGTTCATGGCCGAGCGCGGCAGCCGGGTGACCCTGCTCGCCGAGGGGCAACAGCTCGGGGTGCCGATGGCGATGCCGCGCCGGTGGACTGCCGTCAAGCACGCGCGCGAGGTGGGTCTCGAGGTCCATCGCAACACGACCGTTCGGCGCATCACGCGGAAGACGGTGGAGTTCACGGTCGGTGGGGAGACGAAGTCGGTGCGCGCCCGGATGGTCGTCGTCGCGTCCGGGGTGTCGGCGGCGGCACCGCTCGCCGACGAGCTGGCCGGCTCGGGCATCGACGTCCGCGTCGTCGGGGACGCGGGTCGGGTCGACTACATCGAGGGCGCCGTCCACAGTGCCTGGAAGGTGGCAACCGACCTGTGAAGCTGCAGGTGGCAACCGACCTGTGAAGCGGCAGGTTGCGACCGAGCTGTGAAAGCAGCGGGTGGCGG